>CAKRMH010000015.1 GCA_934364805.1 uncultured Lachnospiraceae bacterium | reverse complement strand
ACTTTTCTTAATTTTAATCCAAATGCCATATTATCAAATACTGTCATATGTGGATATAATGCGTAGTTCTGGAATACCATAGCGATATCTCTGTCTTTTGGTTCAACATCGTTCATAAGTTTTCCATCGATGATCAGTTCACCGGAAGAAATCTCTTCCAGACCAGCGATCATACGTAATGTAGTAGATTTACCACATCCTGATGGTCCTACGAAAATGATGAATTCTTTGTCTTCAACTTCAAGATTGAAATCTTTAACAGCTTCAAAGCCGTTCGGATATACTTTGCAAATGTTCTTTAATGATAAACTTGCCATTTTAAAACCTCCCTGAGTGTCTTTCTTGTAGTATTGTCCGTCCTGCCGGACTCATTTGATATATTTATCATACATGACATGCCCCATCTTGCCTATTGGCAAAGTGCCAAAGATTTTTCCTCTTCTTTGTCATTTTAACGAAACAGGGCTGACCCCGGATATATCCACGGATCAGCCCCCTTTTTTGTTTATTTTACACCGGTACTTCCAAATCCACCTCTGTCAGCATGACCAAGACTTTTTACTTCCTCAAAGCTAATCCTTGGCTGATTTTTCATGATCCGAAACTGTGCCACCCTGTCATTGACATGGATCACTGTATCTCTTGTCGCATAAACCGGCATTCTCCACATGTCATTGTCCCCACAATAAGAACCATCCACCACTCCGACACTGTTTGTCTGAAGCAAACCCCAGTTCTTAAAGGTTGAACTTCTTGGTGCAATATGTGCCTCATATCCATCTGGCAGTTCCATTGCCACTCCAAGCGGGATCATCTTATACTCTCCCGCTTTCAGTTCTACTTCTTCTGATGCACGCAGATCGATCCAGTCTGATTTTCCTTCTATATAATCCAGCTTTTCGATTGCGTCTGTAAAATATTTGATGCGAATTGTTTCCATCTGTATCTCCTATATCTCCCAGTCAAGGATCTCGTTTTCCACTCTTTTATCGCGGAGCATAAGATCCGAAACTGCTTCCTTCGCCGGTTTATTTTCAAACAATACCCTGTTCACTTCCCGAATGATCGGAAGCTCCACATCATACCGGGCCGCAAGTGCCAGAGCCGCTTTGGCTGAATAAATGCCTTCTACAACCATCTTTACTTCTTTGGTTGCTTCTTCCATTGTATATCCCTGTCCCATCAGCATTCCTGCTTTCCGGTTTCTGCTATGTTTGCTTTCGCAGGTAACGATCAGATCCCCGATCCCTGTAAGTCCGAAGATGGTCTCATTTCTTGCGCCCATTTTCATAGCCAGCCGTCCAATTTCTGTGATCCCTCTAGTAATCAGCGCAGCCTTTGTGTTATCTCCATATCCGAGACCGTCTGCCATACCTGCTGCAAGTGCAATAACATTTTTTAAAGCACCACCAAGTTCCATTCCAAGAATATCCGGACTTGTATATACACGGAATACTTCATTCATAAATGCATCCTGTATGCATTCTGCCGTCTTTCTCGTCTTTGCTCCCGCAACAACGGTTGTCGGCAGTCCGATTCCAACTTCCTCTGCATGAGAAGGTCCACACATAACAGCAACATCCGCACACGGAATCTCTTCCTCTACAATATCCGAAAGAGTCATCAAAGTGTTCTCTTCAATCCCTTTGGCCACGCAGACTATGATCTGCCCTTCTTTTACAAAAGGAGCCATCATCCTGGCCGTGCTCCGTGTAAATACCGAAGGAACCGCAAGGATCAGCATCTCAGATGCCTCAATGGTCTCTTCCAATTCTGTTGTAAATGTAATGCTTTCCGGCAAAATAACTCCTGGAAGCTTATCTGTGTGTTCATGTTTTTCTTTTAACATTGCGATCTCTGATTCAACGATCGACCACAATGTAACCATTTTTCCGTTATTCGCAAGAACAAGGGATAATGCGGTCCCCCAGCTTCCTGCTCCAATTACACCTATCTTCTCCATTTTATGATTTCGCTTTCTGTCCAAATTTATTTTCTGTTCCGTTTAACAGACGTACAATATTTGCACGGTGTCTCCAGATTCCCATTGCTGCAAAACAAACGGTCAGAATGTCAAACTCTATAATCCAGTCTGCTCCAATATGTAACAATCCCATATGATGAAACAATATGACCTGTATCAAAAATGCAATCAGCATACAGATTGAACCAAGAGATACATATCTCGTAATTCCGACAAGAACAATAAATAATCCCAGGCACACCGGTACTGCCAGAGGACACACGGTCAGTATCACACCAGCTGTGCATGCGATTCCTTTTCCCCCCTTAAACTTCAGATAAAAAGGAAAATTATGTCCAAGAACCGCACCAAATCCAGCGTACATTTCAAGTACTTTCACCGCATCCGGATAACGGTTGACAAATAGAAAATGTGCAATTACAACTGCGAGGATTGCCTTACACAAATCCCCTGCAAATGTAATTGCTCCAGCCTTCCAGCCGAGGGTACGAAGCGTATTCGTTGTTCCCGAATTACCGCTTCCATGCTGACGGATATCTACCCCCTTGCTCTTTCCATAAATGTATCCCGTCTGAAATGTCCCAAGAAAATAACCAATTACAAGTACGATCAAACGTGCAGCTATCATTTATTTCTCTTCCTTTCGTTCCCTGATTATGAACTTTAGTGCTGTTCCACGAAAACCAAAGGTATCCCGGATACGGTTTTCCAGATATCTGGTATATGAAAAATGCATCAGTTCCTTATCGTTTACAAAAATAACAAATGTCGGTGGTTTCACCGCAACCTGTGTAATGTAATAGATCTTCAGACGTTTTCCCTTATCGGATGGTGGCTGCTGCATTGCAACTGCCTCTGCTACGATCTCATTTAATACACCGGTCTGGACTCTCATAGAATTGTTCTCGATCACAACATCAATGAGATCAAACAATTTGTTCACACGCTGACCTGACTTTACAGAGATAAAAAGGATCTCCGCATATGGCATAAAACTAAGGATCTGCCGGATCTTCTCTGTGTGCTTCTTCACAGATGTATTATCCTTTTCGATCGCATCCCATTTATTTACTGCAATAATAATGCCTTTTCCTCTTTCGTGCGCAATTCCTGCGATCTTTGCATCCTGTTCTGTAACGCCCTCTGTTGCGTCGATCACAATAATGACTACATCGGATTTCTCAACTGCTGTCACCGCACGGATAATACTATAACGCTCAATTTCTTCTTTAATCTTATTCTTGCGCCGCAATCCTGCCGTATCAATGAAAACATATTCTTTTCCATTATATTTAATATCTGTATCAATGGCATCTCTGGTTGTTCCCGCAACATCAGATACGATTACCCTGTCTTCCTGCGCCAGTCTGTTGATCAGAGATGATTTTCCAACATTTGGTTTTCCAATGATCGCAACCTTTGGTCTTTCGTCTTCTTCCTCAAGGCCGGCTCCTTCCGGGAAGTTTTTTACAACTTCATCCAGCATATCTCCAAGTCCGAGCATGGATGATGCCGATACCGGATGCGGATCTCCAATTCCAAGATTATAAAATTCATAGACATCTGCCATGTATTTTTCAAAACTGTCTACTTTATTGACTACAAGCACAACCGGTTTTTTCGATCTGCGCAGCATATCTGCAACTTTGGAATCTGCATCCTGCAATCCCTGACGTACATCGGTAATAAACATGATAACATCTGCTGTTGCAATTGCGATCTCTGCCTGTTCTCTCATCTGCGACAGAATTACATCCCCGCTTTCCGGTTCGATACCACCGGTATCAATCAGGGTAAAATTATAATTCAGCCACGTTACATCTGCATATATACGGTCCCTTGTTACACCCGGAGTATCTTTCACGATTGAAATACGTTCTCCTGCAAGTGTATTAAAGAGGGTTGATTTTCCAACGTTTGGGCGGCCAACTATAGCCACAACTGGTTTACTCATTCTGCTCTCCCTTTCTAATTTTTCAGCGATTCCCATATATAATACTATAAAAGCAGAGGAATAACAACTATTGTTCTTCTGAACTGATGACACCATTTTCGATCAATGCCCGCATTGTATTGGTACATTCTTTTCCAATTGAAACAGGAATTGTCCATGTTCCATCTCTCTTGTAAGAGTATGGCACCGGTCCATAACCACCGGAATCTTCATCGGCATCATAAACAGTTCTGCTGGAATAAATCCCTTCTCTTACGGTCTCCATAACAGAGGTGGAATATCCGGAATTTCCCTGACAGCGCTCATAGATATTTTCATAGGTAGCCCCTTCCGGAAGCTGGTATTCAAGATAAAGCTGATAGGAATACGGTGTTTCGTCATCTTCACCATCTTCTTCACAATATGGCATATTATACTTCTGCAGGCTTCCCTCTTCCGCATCTTCGCAAAGTGCATCATAAATGCTCTGCGCCTGCTTTTGGCTGATCTCCCGGTCTCCCTGATAGTTCATATCCTGATCATACCGTTCCAGCGTGCCGCCTTTGATCTGAATATCCTCATAATCATAGCACACCAGCTGTTTCATAAACGGATCCTTTTCCAACTCCTTTTTCTGGATCTGCGCTGCGTAATCGAACTGTTCGCTTTTCAGAGGTACCGTATATTCACGGGATATCCAGTTTCCCTTACTGGTACGATAAAGAATATCTATAACTGCCTGTTCATTCGATTCTCTGTCCAGTTTCTTAAGTTCCCTGCTATTGCTTAAAATCTGTTTCTGAAGATCCAGTACCTGCTTTACATCTTCAGTTCCATATTCGATTGGATAATCCAGATATACAAATGCGGTCTGAACATCGTCCTGATCTGGGCAGAAACTTTCAAATTTTCCAGCAGTCAGCATCATACAGCCAAAAGAAGCCAGTAAAAATACTGTATATACCGCACATTCGCCCCATCTTTTTTTACGAAATACCTTAAAAGACTTGCAGACCAGCATCTCTGCAACATAAAAGAACAGTATTCCGTATATCATAATACCTACAATAAATATTGGCAATTCTTCACCAATGTTCATAGTCGCAAGGATTCCTGCTGTCAGGCATGCAAGAGAAAAACTTCCGCAAAAACCAACACCCCAACGGAAAATCGGTTTTAAAACAGGAAATGTCAGAAAGTCTCCTGCGGATTCCAGTTGTCTTTTCTTATATAAGAAATAGGACAGAACGAGAAACATTACTCCCATGATTGTATAACCAGCCACGATATGTGCACCGCTGAAACGGATTCCCGTTACCGCAGTATATACATTATTCACCCATTCTGTTCTCTTATGAAAATCAACCAGACGGAACGCATAATAAAATGGAGATAAAAACTCCAGATGAATCGCCTGTACCACATCCGAATAGTCAATTCCAAATGCAAATATTGAAATGATCAGCGAAACAATGGTTCTCACTCCGACATATAAAAAATTGCCGATCACATAATATGCTGCCACTGCAAGCATCTGCCCGGTAAGCATCACACAAAGAACAGCCATTCCATAGCATGCAATGGAAAAACCTGCCATTGCAAGGATCCAGATTCCCAGATATTGTACATGGGACACCCCATAGGCGAGACATACCAGTACACTCAGCATAAATGCGATCACCTGCGGGATGATCAGAAACACAAGACCTGTAATCAGATTCGTTCCATAAAGATCTGCTCTTGTAACCGGAAGTGCATGGATCATGTTCGAGCTCCTTCCATTAAAAAGATAACTGAAAAAAGCCATTGCAAATACAGCTGCCATTACAAACACCAAAAGCATCGGAATCTGTAATTCCAATACATTCGCCAATACTTCAAACCTTGCCTCGTCTACTGTCGGTCCACCCTGAAAGGTGCGTGAAGCATTGTGAAATCCCCCCCACAGACTTAACGGCAGTATCAACTGAAGGATTAATGTGTAAATTCCCCATAAAGGCCAGTATAATGTTGCATTTTTATGAAAAATGGTCTTATTAAAAGAGAATGTCTTTGACTTCATAATCCGCACCTCCCATCTCATATATAAAAATTTCTTCCAGAGTAAGTGGAAGGATATCCACAATTGCAAGATTGTCTTCCTCTGCGGAGACTGCCCGTGCTACCTCTTTGGGATTTCCTTTCACGATCATCGTATATACTCTTCCCGAGTTGGACATATGTAACACTTCAAATTCCTTTGGCATTTTCGGCATTCCTGTCTGACATGCGATCTGGACTTTCGAGATATTTCCCTGAAGTTCCATCAGTGACCGTTCGATCATAATACTTCCTTTGTTCATAATCCCAACATGGTCACATACATCTTCCAGCTCTCTTAAATTATGCGATGAAACAAGAACTGTCATCTTATGTTCTGCCACTTCCGACATCAGAATACTCCAGATCTGTCTTCTCATAACCGGATCCAATCCATCCACCGGTTCATCCAGGATCATCAGTTCCGGACGACAGCAGATTGCAAGCCAGAATGCCACCTGCTTTTGCATTCCTTTCGACAAACGGCGAATATTCCGTTTTACATCAATCGAAGGGAAAAATTCCTGCATACGGAAAAACATCTTCTCATCAAAATCTGGATATATTCCACGATAATATTTCATCATAACCATCGTATCTGCCTGAAGAAAATAAAACAAATCATCCGGTATATACGAGATCCTCGCTTTGACTCTGCGGTTCTCATAGATTGGTTCGCCTTCAATCAGTATCTCTCCCTGATCCGGTTGATACACTCCCGTCAAATGACGGATCAATGTTGATTTTCCAGCACCATTTGGACCCACCAGTCCATAGATGCTTCCCTTTTCCACCTTCATATTCACGCCATCCAGAGCACGAAATCCGTCAAAATTCTTGACTACATTATTTACCTGTATCATTCCAAACTCCTTTCCCTATCCTGTCAAGTCTCTTCTGTAGAGCTTCTTTTTCCACCGATAAATCCATCAGTTCTGCTGCAGTCTCATCAAAATCCTGCAAAAGCGCCCTGACATGCTCTGTTTTCAGAGTACGGTTATCTGCCACAAAAGTCCCCCTGCCGCATACAGAATATACATATCCCTCCCTCTCCAATTCACGATATGCGCGGCTGATCGTATTCGGATTGATTGCAAGCTTTGACGCAAGTTCCCTCACGGATGGTAACTTTTCGTCCGGTAAGAGCGCATCTGTGATGATAAGTTTTTGTATGCCTTCTATGATCTGTTCATAGATTGGTCTTACATCCCGATAATTTACCTGAATCAAGCGGCCACCTCCTTCTAATAAGTGTACTATCATTCTTCATACACATACTATACCAGAAGCGCCGCTTGAATAAATGTATTTCTTTCAAATATTTTCTTAAGATTTCCTTATTTTACATATGCACAAAGCAGGCGGAATGTATTGAGTACCCCATCTTTATGGCTTCTCTCATATCCATGCGATGCGTAAACCCCGGAACCTATCAATCCATGCCGGATGTCATACCCCGCTTCCAGGGCAACATCCACGTCCGATCCATAATGCGGATATACATCCACTGCAAAATCAATGTTCTCTTCTTTTGCGGCTTTGATGAGTCTCGTTACCACATCATAGTTGTACGGACCATTACTGTCTTTCGCACAGATCGAAACCTGACGTTCTGTACATGCAAGTCCTTCTCCCACACATCCCATATCTACCGAGATCATTTCTTTTACACCATCCGGCATGGAAGCGGCACCACCATGTCCTACCTCTTCATAAACCGTTATATGATGATAGATTCTCTGTTTTGTCGTGATATGTTCCTCTTTCAGATATTTTGCAAATCCAAGAAGGATTCCAACACTCAGCTTATCGTCAAGGAAACGGCTTTTGATATAGCCAGATTTCGTGATCACAGTACGCGGATCAAAGCAGACGATATCCCCTGTCATAATGCCAAGTTTTTTGGTCTCTTCAGCAGATGAAACGTTCTCATCTAAAACCACTTCCATGTCATCATATTTTCTCTGAGTATCATTGTATTCCCCATTCACATGGATTGATGCATTATTCAGCTGGAATGTTCCGGAATATACACCATCAAAACGGGTTACGATGCGGCAGTTCTCAGCCTCTGCGTTGTTTGGATTCATTCCTCCTAACGGAGATACTTTTAAGTTTCCATTGCTCTTTACCTCACAGACCATTGCTCCTAGTGTGTCAATATGTGCTGCAAGAACCAGTCCATCCTCTTTGTTTTCTCCTCCAAGGTCAACAAATACACCACCTTTTGTTGTCATCTGAGGCTCATAACCAAGTTTGCGATATTCCTCCATGACAAATTCTGCTGCACTGGCTGTATAACCGGTTGGGCTGTCAATGGCCAGTACCTTCTGTGTTTCTTCTACGATATAATCTAAATATTTTTCCTGATTCATGTTCTTACCTCGTTTCTTATGATTCTTTCTTTATATACATAAATGCACCAAGATTGCCACGTTTTCCATGGCTTGCCCGATGCGAAAAAAGCAGGTGCGGATTGCAGCAGGTGCAGACATTCGTTACTGCAAGATGCTCCGGACAAACGCCTGCCTCCAAAAGTACAATTTCATTCGCTTTCCAGAGATCCAGCTGATATTTACCATTCTGTTTATCCAACAGGATCGCATCCTCTTTCCCAGGGAATGCACGTTTGAATTCTTCTGCCACATCTTCACTCACCTCGTAACAATCCTGGCAGATTGACGGTCCGATTGCCGCAAGAACGGATTCCGGATCTGTGCCAAATTCCTCATGCATTTTCCGGATTGTAGCAAGCCCCATACGTTTTACCGTCCCACGCCATCCGGAATGGCTCATTCCGATCGCTTTATGGACCGGATCCACAAAATAAAGCGGCACACAATCTGCAAAAAAAGTGGAAAGCACAACGCCGGGTTCATTCGTTACAAGCCCATCCACGTCATGATAATCTCTTTCTTTTAAAATTCCTTTTCCTTTATCCTGTGCACTAACTCTTATGACATTGGTCGTATGCGTCTGCTCCGTAAACACAAAATCCCCAATAGAGACAGAGAGTGCCTCAGCCAGTCTCTCATAATTCTCACGTACCGCATCCTCATGATCCCCCCGTGTAAAACTAAGATTGAGTGAGGAAAAAATCCCATTACTTGTGCCTCCCTCTCTCGTTGTAAAGCAATGCTCTGCGATTCCGCACTCTTCAAGCATGCGGAATTTTAAAAGTGGCAGGTTTCCGCCACGTTTCAGTTCTTTTTTTATAAGCATGAGTGGCTCACTGCTATTCTTTTTCTTAAAATCCTGATACTGCATCTTATTTCCTGTTCCTATTATTATCTCTATTTATGATATGCCTCAAATGCATTCTGATACAGTCTGATCGTATCTCCTGCGATAGAGAGTACATCAAACCGGCACGGTGTCCATTCATTTCCTCCATGCGTCAGCAAATAGTACCATGCTACCTTGGTTATGATTCTCTGTTTTCTGAAATCTACGGCCTCCACCGGAGTTCCACAGCTTTGACTGCCACGGAATTTCACTTCTACAAACACCAGATATTCTGCATCCTTTGCGATAATATCAATCTCGCCAAACCGGTTTCTGAAATTCCGTTCTACGATCTGATATCCGTTTTCTGTCAGATAATTTGCTGCAATCTGTTCATATTCCGCCCCGATCCTTCTTTTATTCATTTATCCCCCATTGTATTTCTTACATCTTATGCTCGATCTTTGCCTTCATCCGATCCATATCATCTACAAATACCAGTATCTCCGCAACAACCGAATACAGCTCTGGCGGGATCATTTCTCCGATTTTCAGTCTGGATAATGTGTCTGCGAGCTTATGATCTTTATATAATGGAACTTCATTTTCTTTTGCGCTCTCAATAATCCGGTCTGCGAGCTGCCCTTTCCCGGCTGCCAGAATTCTAGGTGCTGAGTCATCCGGATCGTATGCGATTGCAACCGCCGTTTTGTCTTTTTTCTCTTCCATTCTTCTAGGCCCTCATATCAAATGAATATCTTCTCAGTTTTCCTGTTGGCGGCTGATCTTTTTTCAGAAAATCATCCACAAAGTCAATCTTCTTTGGCTCATTCGTTACTTTAAGATTACACGTATATCCCTTTTCTTCGAGACGCTTTTCAAGTTCCGGAAGATGTTCACACAGCACCGCATACGACAGATCATCTTCTATGTAAAAATTGGTTGTGATCTCCTTCTGCCACAGCCGGAGTGAAACATCTGTAGAACCAAGATGTTCCATATCAAGATGTAAAAACGCTGTAATCTCCTGATCTGCCTCCTGTAATGCCTTTTTATTTGTATACACATATAATTCGCCGTTTGCACGCTGTCCTGACATTCTGAGAGGAAGCTGGACATAGTGGTATACCTGATTGAGCTGATCCATAAAATTAACATTTGCCCGGATATCAGCCACTGTCTGCTCCAGTCCGGAACGTGTATTTCCCTGTGCTTTCACTACTTCTTCCAACTGCTGCATCTGCCTGTCCAGTCTTTCATATAACTGTCTTACTGAATGTTCTTTTGTCAGATCCTGTGGGCGCAGTTCCCACTGGCTTTCCAATGTTTCTTTCAGAATGCCCTGCAGTTCCCTGCCACTCAAAAGTGTCTGCAATGCCTTCTTCGATATTGCACTCTGCGTGTCCGGAGTTTTCAAAAATTCAGCCAATTCCCGCAAAAAATCGGTATCTGGCATACCAGTATCTGCACTTGCAGTTTCCGGATTTACACCCTCTGGATTTGCGACTTCCAGTTTTCTTTCCAGCATATTTTGAAATTTGGTACAATCCATACCGATGTTTTCCAGCTGTGGAATCAGTTTTTGCAAAACATCCTTGGATACCAGCGGTTCTGATATATATTCCTGCTGTGCCGTAGTTGTCTGTGTTTGTGCAGGATCCTGCAGGTCCGGTGTCATCGTCTCTGTTTCCTGCATTCCGTTTCCCGCAATCACCATAAGAATCCTGGCACTCTTGTCAGCTAACTGCCCGGTTGCTGCATTGGGATGATCCATTACCTCTGGAAGCTGTTCTATGATCTGTTCCATTTTTGCCTGAATATTTCGTTCATCCATACGATAGTTTTCAAACTGGGACAGATTCTCTTCTGTGACCGGAAGATTCAATTTTGTCATCTGGATAATCGTCCGCAAATCCGCATTCGGATATTTCTGAACCAGCCTTGCCATATCACCAAGATGTCCTTTATCGATTGGAAGCTGTTCCTGCATCATGCCGTTGACCATGTTCAGATTCTTTGAATCAGCCGGAAGCCCAGCCGCCTTCAGGGCATCATACAGCGTCAGATTACCAGACTGTCCATCGACCATAAAAGGCCGGATCGCCACAGTCGTTCCATCGTTTGTTTTTACCTGAAAGAACATAGACTGCCCTTTCAAAAGTGCAACCTGTCCATCCATTCTTGCAGAAATCTGTTCTCCATTCGACAGTCCAAGAAGAACCTGTCCATTCTGGATTTCGTTGATCGTACCTTCAAAAATAGTTCCTGCTGCCATCTCCCGGATTGTGGAAACAAGCTGTTCCACGCTCTTTACTCCTGATGAATCAGAAACTGCAGTCTGCGTATTTTGTGTATACTGTCCCAGCAAATCGGAGATCTGCATCTTCTATCACGCTCCCGTTTCGATAAAATTCCGGATAAAGGTTGTTCTGTGGATCGGTGTCGGTCCAAGGCGTTTTAAAGCCTCTATATGCTCTGCTGATCCATATCCTTTATTGGATGCGAACCCATATCCCGGAAGAATCTTATCATATTCTTCCATCAACCGGTCTCTTGTTACCTTGGCGATAATGCTCGCCGCACCAATGGAAATACTTTTTGCATCTCCTTTGATAATCGGAACCTGTCTGATTGTAATCCCCGGTATGGTAACCGCATCGTTCAAAAGCAGATCCGGAGCCGTTTTCAGCTGCATAATTGCCTGATGCATCGCCTCATAGGTTGCCTGCAGAATATTAATCTCATCAATTCTTGCCGGCGAAACCATTCCAACTCCTGTTGCTACCGCCTTCTGCATGATCTCGTCATACAGTTCTTCTCTTTTTGCCGCAGTGAGTTTTTTCGAATCATTGATATACAAAATATCGCAGTCTTTTGGCAGAATCACAGCGCCTGCCACTACCGGACCGGCAAGCGGTCCACGTCCCACCTCATCAATTCCACAGATGTAATGATAATCACTGTATTCCCGTTCAAATTTCTGAAGATTCCAGATACGTTCTTTTTCCGCCTCGAGCTTATGAATGCGTTTCTTCGCCTGTTCTACAAGCTTTTGTACTCCACTTCTCTCATCCTGCTGATACACTTCTATGATATCAGGAAGCTGTTCTGTCTTTGTCCCGGCAAACAACTCCCTGATCTCTCCGATTGTCTTTCGTTCCATTTCCTGTTCCTCACGCATTCTTATGTAAAAATCCAATACGGTCAAACGGATATAACCGCATAAATGCCCTGCCTACTATGTCAGAACGTTTTATAATACCAACCGATGGATCCCTACTGTCACTGCTGTTGTTCCTGTTGTCCCCCAGTACAAAATATTCTCCATCCTTCAATGTGATCGGATCCTTTGCACTTCCCGGATCACGGATTACTTCTTTTCCATAAGATTCCTGAAGTGGTTCTCCATTGATCATTATGATTCCATTGTCCGTGATCGATACCGTTTCTCCTGGAAGTCCAATAATTCTTTTGATATAGAACGTGTTTTCTTTATATTGAAATGGAAAAACGATAATATCAAAACGCTTTGGATCTTCAAAACGATAGCTGATCTTATCAATGATCAGATTGTCTCCATCATTTAAGGTTGTCTCCATCGACGGACCATCCACGACCGTACGCTGGGCAACAAAATGCACGATCAGCCATGCCGTTGCAAAAATACCAAAAACATATAATATGATTCCTAAAATTTTACGAATTGTCCGAAGTCCCATTTCCTTCCCTCCTCTGCGATTCCCGTTATTATACCGTTTCCAATGTGATTTTCCCAAGTTTTCCACTACGGAATTCATCGATCAAAAGTGCTGCTGCCTTACTGTAGTCAAGTTCATTTCCTTTTGAAAGACAGTTTCGTTTCTCCGCTATCTCGCAAAGAATATCTGTATCTTTCTGTTCTTCATCAACGCCATAACGTTCCTTTAAGACACCCGGATACATATCTGTCAATATATGGATCAGCTCCATTGCGAGCTCGTCTGTATTCAGGATTTCATCCTTGATCGAACCGATCAGTGCCAGCCGTAGTCCCACCATCTGGTCTTCAAATTTTGGCCAGAGAATGCCCGGCGTATCCAAAAGCTCTACATTCTTATTCAGGCGGATCCATTGTTTTCCTTTGGTCACACCTGGTTTGTTCCCTGTTTTGGCACATGCCTTTCCTGCATATGAATTAATAAATGTTGACTTTCCAACATTCGGAATTCCTACAACCATAGCCCGGACAGGGCGGTTCTTTATGCCACGCTTCCTGTCACGCTCCATCTTTTCTTTGCACGCTTCCATAATTACATCTGTCACATTTTTCATACCGTTTTTACTTCTTGCATCCAGGCATACCACAAAAAATCCCCTGCTTCGGAAATAGCTGCTCCAGGCTTCTGTCTGTTTTCTGTCTGCAAGATCGGATTTGTTCATCAGAATCAGACGATATTTATTTTTCCCAAGATCATCAATATCCGGATTGCGGCTACTAAGCGGAATTCTTGCATCCACAAGTTCGATCACAAGGTCGATCAGTTTCATATCCTCCTGCATCTGACGTTTTGCCTTTGTCATATGCCCCGGGTACCATTGAAAATTCATAATTGTCTCCTTTATCCTAGTGGATCCGCCCCATATCACCAAATGACGTGATACGATACCAGGCTTTCCCTATCACATATTCTTCTTTGATATTGCCAATATTGGCATATCTGCTGTCTTCACTATTGTTCCTGTTATCTCCGAGCACAAAATACTCGTCATCACCCAAAGTAATCGGATCTGCAGCAAGTCCCGGATCATCAATGGATGCTACTCCTGACGGCACGTTATAAAGTTCATCATTCACGTATACCGCCCCATCCTTGATCTGAACTGTATCTCCCGGAACCGCAACAACACGCCGCACATAATAATGTGATTTTTCATTGCCATTCGGCAAAAACACCACAACGTCATCCTGCTTCGGTTTTCCAAGCATATATCCAAAACGGTTGATCAGAATATTATCCCCATTCGACAAGGTACTTTCCATCGCCTGTCCTACAACGGTTGTCCGAAGTCCAAAGAAATATACCGTTACAAATGCCAGAAAAACGGTAATTGCGACTGCGATCGTCCATGTTATGATTTCCTTGAAAAGAGGCAGATTAAACTTTCTTCTCCTCCGGTTAAAGTTCAGTCCATTGCTTCGTCTGCTCACGGTTTTATCTCCTAACTGCGTAAATTACATTGTCTATTGTACTATACTTCAGGTGAAAAAAAAAGGGCGAATGCCGAAGCATCCACCCTTTGAAGCCAGTCTTATTTTACTAACTCTTTAACCTTTGCTGCTTTACCGATACGATCTCTTAAGTAGTAAAGTTTTGCACGTCTTACTTTACCTTTACGTACAACTTCAACTTTCTCTACGTTTGGAGAATGTAATGGCCATGTCTTCTCAACACCTACACCGTTAGAGATTTTTCTAACAGTGAAAGTAGCACGGTTGCTTCCGCCCTGTTTCTTTAATACAACGCCTTCGAAAACCTGAATTCTTTCACGATTTCCCTCTTTGATCTTACCGTAAACTTTTACAGTATCACCAACGTTGAACTCAAGAGCGTCAGCTCTTAACTGTTCTGCTTCAATGTTCTTAATAATTTCACTTGCGTTCATTTTGTGACCTCCTATTATTTTGATGTTCTTAATGCAATCTGTGCAACAGAGGACCATCACTTTTATTCACAACATTAATAATCTATCATAAATCAACTGTAAAAGCAAGCTGTTTTTTAATTATTTTCTTCCGGTTTTTCCATCCAGTATACCGTACTCTTTGAAGTATAAAGTCCCAATGATTCCTGCAGTTTCATCGAGCGGTCATTCCCCTCAATTACCTGACCGTAAGGGATGTGTCCCAGTCTGAGTGAATAATTGATCATATAAGTTTCCAGTGCTTTTCCAATTTTCCGGCCACGATACTCCGGAAGGACCTCCAGAAGACCGATGCTGCCTTCTTCGTGGGTTCCAACAAAACCTGCAAGCTGTCCATCTACAAATGCTCCAAACATTTCACCACTTGCAATCCGGTTCTTGATGTATACCGTATCATCCATATGCTCATAATGGTCGCAAACGATTTTCAGATGCGCAAATGTCAGCGGCCGAATCACTAACCCCTGCTCCGTCGGCTGTCCATCTCCCCGGTAAAGGCCACTGATCGGCAGTTGTTCCCGTCTTGTATAAACAACCTGTCTACATCCGAACAAAAGATTCATACCAAGAAAATCCGAAAGTTTTTCTGCCGGCTGCTCCTGATGAAGCACCAAAAGATCAATATCTTCTTTCTGCTTCTCAGAAAGTCCGCGGAAAACCTCCATCGGATCTGCGGTTTCATCCAGCGCCGTAAAATAATACACATGGCTCTTAGGCTCCATAAGAAGAATGTTTGCCCCTTCACGTGCGACCAGTTTTGCCCGTCCTCTGTTAATCGCCTCGATCATATCAATATGCAGAAGTTTCTGTTTCATCAGAATATCTTTACATTCCTGAAGTTCCTCATAACGCTTATACAGATCAGGCCTTCTGTCTTTTGTACGCCTGATCGATGCCTGCAGTCTCCATGCATCGATCTCTTTTTGATTTCCGGACAGCAGAACCTTTGGCACACTCTTTTCATGCCAGCTTTCCGGTCTTGAATACTGTGGATATTCCAAAAGATCCTGATGAAATGATTCCGTTTCTGCTGACATCTCATTATTTAAGACACCGGGAACCAGTCTTGCAACTGCATCCACCATGACCATCGCAGCAAGCTCACCGCCGGTCAGCACATAGTCACCAATGGATACATAGTCTGTGACTACCTCCTCAAGTACACGTTCATCAATTCCCTCATAATGACCGCAGAGGAAAACAAGATCATCGTTTTCAGCCAGTTCTGCTGCCATATCCTGATGAAACGGTGTTCCCTGTGGAGTGACATAGATCACTCTTTTCCTGTGATTCTCCGGTATCCGTCCAAACACGCTCTGGCAGGCATCAAACACCGGCTGCGCCTGCATCAGCATTCCAGCTCCACCGCCATAAGGATAATCGTCCACCTTTTTGTGCTTGTTCTGGCTGAAATCCCTGATATTGACAGCTTCTATCCCTATATAATTCTGTTCTGCAGCCCTTCCGGTTATGCTTGTCATAAGCCCCTGCATCACCATTTCCGGAAAAAGCGTTAAAATATGAAAATTCATAATCATCCCTCTGTTAATCTCTTAATCCCGGCATCAAATGCACTTTCATTGTGCGTTCTTCCACATTTACATCCAGAACACATTCGTGGATTGCAGGAAGAAGCAGGTCTTTTTGTCCCTTGCTGCTGATCACATAGACATCGTTTGCCCCCGTCTGTAAAACATCGGATATTGTGCCCAGCTGCTCTCCCTCGTCCGAGATAACATCCATTCCGATCAGATCTGCAATAAAGTACTCATCTTCTTCAAGTTCTACTGCGTCTTCTCTTGTGACATACAGTCCTGCTTTTTTATATTTTTCAATATCATTTATATTATCTATCCCTTTAAATTTCAGAATGACAAGATTCTTAAAGAATTTCACATTCTGAATTTCAAGATCAAGCGTTGTTTTTCCATCATCCAGTATTACATTTTTCAGATCAAGGAATCTCTTTGGATCATCTGTCGTTGGAAACACTTTCACTTCACCGCGAATTCCATGTGTAGTAGTGATCACGCCAACCTGCAATAAATTTTCCATACTTTTCTCCTGTTCCCTTATTTACTTTCGAGCTGCATTCATGCAGAGTTTTCTTTATATAAGAAATTTCTTTTTTCTGTAAACTAAGAAAAAAGCCGTCCCGAAAACGAGACGGCTTAGAAGATTACTGCATAATCTCTACAATAACCTTTTTGTCTTCTTTTGAGGCTGCGGCTTTTACAACAGAACGAATTGCTTTCGCAATTCTTCCCTGTTTACCGATCACTTTGCCCATATCAGACTGTGCAACACGTAATTCCAAAACAATTGCTTTCTCATTCTCGGTCTGAGTAACAACTACCTCATCCGGGTAATCGACTAGTGATTTTGCAATTACTTCTACCAATTCTTTCATTACGTCCACCTCACGAATCCTATTTCTCGATACCAGCTTTCTTGAAAATTCTGCTAACGGTTTCTGTAGGCTGAGCGCCGTTTGCTAACCATTTTTTAGCTAATTCCTCATTTACATGATATTCGCTAGGATCTTTTGTTGGATCATAAGTTCCGATCTCTTCGATACATCTTCCATCTCTTGGGGATCTGGAATCTGCTACTACGATTCTATAGAAAGGAGCCTTTTTCTGTCCCATTCTTCTTAATCTGATCTTAACTGCCATTACTGTCACCTCCTCATAGGTTTGCTAAATTTTATTTAAAAAGGAAGTCCTTTGAACATTCCTCTTTTACCACGTTTGCCGCCCATCATACCAGGCATCTTCTTCATCATCTTCTTCATCTGTTCAAACTGTTTGACCAGACGATTGACTTCTGAAATATCTACACCAGCGCCTTTTGCGATACGCTGTTTCCTGCTTGGATTAAGCAGGGAAGGATTGGTTCTCTCCTTCTTCGTCATCGAATGGATGATCGCCTCTGTTCTGGCAAGCGACTTCTCAGCCTCGTCGGTATCGATATCCGGCATCTTGCCATTGCCAAGCCCCATTCCCGGAAGCATTCCGAGCAATGAAGAAAAACCGCCCATTTTGCGCATCTGACTCATTGATTCAAGATACATATCAAAATCGAATTCGTTTTTGCGCATCTTCTGTTCAAGTTCTTTGGCTTTCTCCTCGTCAATGTTCTCCTGTGCTTTCTCAATCATCGAAAGCACATCGCCCATACCAAGGATACGGGACGCCATTCGATCTGGATAAAACTGCTCAAGATCTGAGAGTTTCTCTCCCATACCTACATAAAGGATTGGTTTTCCGGTTACAGCACGGATAGAAAGCGCTGCACCACCTCTGGTATCACCATCCAGCTTCGTAAGTATTACACCGTCAATTCCGATCTTCTCATCGAAAGTTCCGGCAACGTTGACTGCATCCTGTCCTGTCATTGCATCAACAACAAGCACTGTCTGGAATACATCAACCTGTTCTTTTATCTCTTCGAGTTCCGCCATCATATCTTCATCCACATGAAGTCTTCCGGCAGTATCGATGATAAGCACATTAAATTCATTCTTCCGCGCATGTTCCACAGCAGCTTTTGCAATGTTCACCGGCTTATTTTTATCACCCATTGTGAACACTTCCACGCCCTGTTTCTCTCCGTTGATCTGCAACTGTTCAATTGCAGCAGGACGATAAACATCACATGCGGCAAGCAGTGTTTTCTTGCCTTTTAATTTCAGCTTTCCGGCTATTTTGGCTGTGGTAGTTGTCTTACCAGCACCCTGAAGACCAACCATCATGATCACGGTCAGTTCTTTTCCCGGACGAAACGCAAGTTCCGTTGTCTCAGAGCCCATGAGCTTGACCATTTCTTCATTTACGATCTTGATCACCATCTGTCCCGGGTTCAGACCGTTCATGACATCCTGACCAATTGCACGCTCCTGCACACTCTTTGTGAATTGTTTCACAACTTTAAAGTTAACATCGGCTTCCAGTAAAGCCATCTTAACTTCCTTCAGTGCTGCTTTGACATCATCCTCAGTAAGCCTTCCCTTGCTGCGGAGATTCCGGAATACGTTCTGCAGTTTTTCTGATAAACTGTCAAATGCCATATTAGAGCTCCTCTAGTATCTGATTTGAAATCGTTTCAATCTCATTCATAATATCCGGATTCTTTGTTCTGTAAAATTCTCCTGTCAGATCATGAATCTGGGCAATATCTTTCTTCACCGAAAGGAACTTCTTCACAAGGTGAAGCTTCGCCTCATATTCTTCGAGTTTCTTTGTGCACCGCCGGATCATATCGCTGACACCCTGTCTGCTGATTCCTTCTTCCGATGCAATCTCTCCAAGGGAAAGATCGTTCAAAACAAAATCCTCATATATCTGGCGCTGATGTTCGTTCAGCAGTTCGCCATAAAAATCATATAAATATGTCTGTTCTACTTTCTCTTCCATGTCAGTCACCTTGCATAGATTATCACAAACAAAAACAGGTGTCAAGTATTTTTTCTTGACACCTGCATTTTTTATAAATTTGTACGTACAAGCTTTGGTTTGTATCCAGCTTTTTCAAGTGCCTTCAGAATCTGTTTTTTATGATCCGTTCCAAAAGACTCCAGTGTAATACGCAGTTCCACAGCCATATTTCTGTTTGTTGAAACAAACTGGTTATGCTCGAGTTTAATTACATTTCCCTGTTCTTTTGCAATCGTATCCGCAACCTTTGAAAGTTCACCAGGCTTGTCCGGAAGTAATACAGACACGGTAAAAATACGATCCCTGAAAATAAGTCCCTGCTGTACTACAGATGACATGGTAATCACATCCATGTTACCACCACTCAAAATAGATACCACACGTTTGTCCTTCACATCGAGATGTTTGAGCGCAGCAACGGTAAGAAGACCGGAGTTCTCCACGATCATCTTATGGTTCTCAACCATGTCAAGGAACGCAACGATCAGTTCATCATCGTCAACTGTAATAATCTCATCCAGGTTTTTCTGGATATATGGGAAAATTTTGCTTCCCGGTGTCTTTACTGCTGTACCGTCTGCAATCGTATTGACACTTGGAAGTGTTGTAACTTTCCCCGCTGCAAACGACGCCTGCATACAGTTTGCACCAGCCGGCTCCACACCGATGACTTTAATCTTCGGATTTAAGAGTTTTGCAAGTGTGGAAACACCCGTTGCAAGTCCGCCGCCTCCGATTGGTACAAGGATATATTCAACAAGTGGAAGTTCTTTAAAAATCTCCATAGCAATGGTTCCCTGTCCGGTTGCAACGACCGGATCATCGAATGGATGAATAAATGTATATCCTTTTTTCTCTGCAAGTTCTAACGCATGCGCACAGGCTTCATCGTATACATCTCCATAAAGGATCACCTCAGCACCATAACTCTTTGTGCGATTAACCTTAATAAGCGGCGTTGTTGTCGGCATTACAATGACCGCCTTACATCCATAACATTTTGCCGCATATGCAACACCCTGTGCATGATTCCCCGCAGAAGCTGTGATCAGTCCCTTTGCACGTTCTTCGTCTGACAATGTGCTGATCTTATAATATGCTCCACGCACCTTATAAGCGCCCGTAAACTGCATATTTTCAGGCTTCAGATATACCTTATTTCCAGTCTGTTCACTCAAAAAATCACTGTAGATCAATTTCGTTTCCAGTGTTACCTCTTTGACTTTTTCACTGGCTTCCTCGAATTTATCCAATGTCAACATAATTCTTCCTCTTTTCATTCTTTATCTCTTTACCCTAGTAAAGAGTTGTATTATGAAGATAATACTACGAATCTTCTCTCACGTCAAATAAAGCATTTACAAACTCGTCCGGATCAAATTTCTGAAGATCATCAATCGTCTCACCCACTCCGATAAATTTGACCGGAACAGATAGTTCGGACTGAATTGCTACTGCGATACCACCTTTTGCCGTTCCATCCATTTTGGTCAGGACAATTCCAGTTATCTCTGCAACTTCCGAAAATTCCTTTGCCTGGACCAACGCATTCTGACCTGTTGTCGCATCCAGAACGACCAGCGTTTCACGGTATACATCTGGATACTCTTTTTCCAGAATCCGGTTGATCTTTCCAAGCTCATTCATCAGATTCTTCTTGTTATGAAGCCTTCCCGCCGTATCTACAATAAGAACATCTGCATTTCTTGCCTTTGCAGCTGCTGTAGCATCATATACAACTGAACCTGGATCAGCACCCTCGGTTCCACCGATCATATCAACACCAGACCGGTTTGCCCACTCTTTCAGCTGATCTCCCGCCGCTGCACGGAATGTATCCGCTCCTGCAATGACAACCTTTTTCCCCTGGCTTTTAAGCTTTCCGGCAAGTTTTCCAACGGTTGTTGTCTTTCCAACTCCGTTCACTCCAATCACCAGGACAACAGATCTTTCATTTTCAAAACGATATGCTGTCTCTTCTACCTGCATCTGCTCTTTGATGCTTTCAATCAGGAGTTCTTTACATTCATGCGGCTCTTTGATATGCTGTTCTTTTACTTTCTGGCGCAGTGTATCAAGAATCTGCTCCGTTGCATGCACTCCAAGGTCTCCCATGATCAGAATTTCTTCCAGTTCCTCGTAAAAATCATCATCAATATTGGAAAATCCACTGAAAATAGAATCAATTCCAGAAACAATATTGTCTCTTGTCTTTGTCAGTCCTTCTACAAGTCTGCCAAAAAAGCCCTTTTTCTTTTCTTCACTCATACTTATCCGTTCCTTTTATTTATTTTATTCCGTCAGATCATTCTCGATCAGATTGACAGAAACTAACGTTGAAACACCTTTTTCCTGCATGGTGATACCATACAGACGGTCTGCTGCTGCCATCGTACCACGTCGATGGGTAATGACAATAAACTGCGTATTCTCCGTCAGTTTATTCAGATAATTGGCAAATCTTCCGACATTGGAATCATCAAGTGCCGCCTCAATCTCATCGAGCAGGCAAAATGGCGATGGTTTCAGTGCCTGGATTGCAAACAGCAGTGCAATCGCCGTCAGTGCTTTCTCTCCACCGGACAACTGCATCATGTTCTGAAGCTTCTTTCCCGGTGGCTGTGCAATAATACGTATTCCGCATTCCAGAATGTCTTCCTCTTCTACAAGTTCCAATGATCCATGTCCACCACCGAAAAGCATCTTGAATGTTTTATCAAATTCCGTCTGGATTTCTTTGAATTTTTCCGCAAACTGCTTCCGCATTCCAGTATCCAGTTCTTCAATGATTCCCATCAGTGTTTTCTCTGCCTCGATCAGATCATCATGCTGCGTCTTTAAGAACGTATATCGTTCGGACACTTCTTTAAATTCTTCGATCGCATTTACATTGACATCACCAAGTTTGCGGATCTCATCCCGGATTTCTGATATCTTTTTCTTAATATCAGAGAGATCCTGATCATTCTCGTCCCGAAGTTCTGCTGCCGCATGTGGTGTCAGTTCATATTCTTCCCACATGTAATTGATCTGCTTCTCGTCTGCCTCCTTCAGCTTTTCTCTCTGTGAGTTCAGACGATAGATCTCCTTATCCAGATCATTCATTTTTCGTGAGATTTCTTCGCGTTTCTGGAAAAATCCTTTATGCGCTTCTGTCATCTCCTGTTTTTTTACAAGACTTTCCGAAAGAGCCTTTTCCAGTTCTTCATGCGCTTTGTCCGAAGCCTGGATCGTTTTTTTGATTTCTTCGATATCATCCTGTTTCTTCTGCACATCATTTTTGGCATTCTGCGCATTTTCCACAAGTTCGGTACGTTCCTGATCAAATTTTCTGATTTCTGCATCTATACGCTGGATATTCTCCATTGCAAAATCCAGACTCTGCCGTACATTCGCTTCTTCCAGACGGATGGTTGAAACTTCCTGCGAGAATGTATTTTCTCTGGAAGATAATTCATCCAGTCTGCTCTGAAATTCTGTATTTTCTTCTTCGATCTCCTTTTCCCTCAATCTGGAATCGGTAATCTCCTGATCGATCTTCGCTTTATTCGCCTGAATTTCTCCCAGCTGATGATCGATCTCAGCAACCTCAGACTGAAGTCCATGAAATACATTTTCACTCTGGCTTCTCTGTTCTTTGGCACGATCAAAATTCATCTGTGCTGTATTTTGTAAAATATACTGTTTCTGAAGTTCTTCTTTGATTTCCGCAAGATCATCCTCTGCAAGACTTGCTGCTGTCCGGATTTCTTCCTGACGATTCCTCAGATCTTTCATCTTCCCGGAGAGTTCTGAAACAATATGCTCCAGTTCCTCGATCTCACGTTTTCTTGCAAGAAGATTATTGGAATTGCGGAATGCACCACCGGTCATGGAACCACCCGGGCTTAAATGCTCTCCTTCCAGAGTAACGATATTTAAAGAATATCTGTTTTTTCTTGCAAGAGCTGCTGCATGATCAATATTGTCCACAACAAGAATTCTTCCCAGCAGATGGGATGCGATCCCTTTATATTTTTCCTCACATTTGACAAGTCTGTCCGCAATTCCGATTACCCCGGACTCTCCGAGATGCTCCTCCAGTTTTGGGTTTGATCGTCCCTGAACACTGGTGAGCGGTAAAAAGGTTGCCCTTCCATAACGGTTTTCTTTCAGATAGGCGATCATTTTCTTTGCCGTATCTTCATTCTCCGTCACAATGTTCTGGATGCTTCCGCCAAGTGCTGTTTCAATTGCGATCTCGTATTTTTTTTCTGTCTGGATCAGATCTGAAACAACACCATGAATTCCTGGATTGAAACTCTTTTGTTCCATAACTCTGCGGATACTGTTGCCATATCCATCATATCGTTCTGCAATATTCTTCAAGGAATCCAGTCTTGACTGCTGCTTGTGAAAACCGGTCTGTGTCTCTTCCAGTTCATGTCCGGTCTGTGATAACCGGACTTTCCAGTTCTTTATCTTATCGGAAAGCTCTTTTTCTTTCTGCTGATATGCTTCCAGCCTCTGATTCGCAGCTTCCAGTTCTTTCAGATACCCGGTAAGTACGTTCTGAAGATCCGCCTCTTCCGTTTTTCTTGCCAGAAGTCTTTGATTCAGCTGTGCCTTCCGGATATTGATCTGTTCTGTCATTGTGTCAAAACGCTGTTTGCGCGCTTTGATCGACGCTTTATTATTCAAAAGCTCGATGATCTCATTTTTGCCTTTTTCGATCCCCCTATTACAGGTTTCGATTTCCTGCTGCACCAAAAGGAGCTTCTCCTGTACTTCATCACGTTTTGCAAGGATATCCGTTATTTTCAGATCCAGTTCTTCCTTTTTCTGAACATAATTATCCTTTGCCTGCATGCGTTCTGCTTTTTCTGCATCAATGGCATCCAGTCTTCCTTTCAGATGCTCATCTGTGGTTTCGGCTGTATGTATCTGTTCATTCAGGACATTGATCTGTCCTTCCAGTTTTCCCTTCATCAGGGTTGCCTGATTCAGTCTCTCGCGCAGATCGGTTATCTGATCATCCATTTCCGTGATCGCATGTTCCATCTCTTCGTAATCACGCTTGACATTAAAAAAGCTTTCTTTTGTTTCTTCCAGTTCAGAGTCTGCAATCCGGAATTTTTCTTCAGCCTCTTTCTGCTCCGATTCAATCCGGTCTGTTTCAAGAAGGAACATGTTGACATCGTAATGTTTCAGTTCCTCTTTCTTTTTCAGATAAGTCTTTGCTTTTTCAGACTGCCTTTCAAGTGGTCCGACCTGACGTTCCAGTTCCGAAAGAATATCGTTTACACGCGTCAGGTTGTCCCTTTCATCTTCCAGCTTTTTCTGGGCGGTATTTTTTCTCTTTTTGTATTTGACGATACCTGCTGCCTCATCAAATAACTCACGTCGTTCCTCTGGTTTTCCACTTAAAATACGGTCAATCTGCCCCTGTCCGATGATCGAATAGCCCTCTTTACCGATACCTGTATCATAAAACAGCTCCGATACATCCTTCAGCCTGCACGGACTGCCATTGATCAGATATTCGCTCTCCCCGGAACGATAAACGCGTCTTGCGATTGTGACCTCTTCAAAATCAATTGCCAGTTTATGATCCGAATTATCCAATGTGATTGCAACATAAGCATAACTGAGCGGTTTACGATTCTCTGTTCCTGCAAAAATAACATCCTGCATAGACGCTCCTCTGAGCTGTTTTGCGCTCTGTTCGCCCAAAACCCAGCGGACTGCATCACCGACATTACTCTTACCACTGCCATTTGGTCCGACAATACCAGTGATTCCATTATGGAATTCAAATACAATTTTGTTGGCAAATGACTTAAAGCCATGAATCTCCAGACTTTTTAAATACATAGTTTACTCCCTTATATCTGGCTTCAGAAGAAGAAGTGCGCGATATGCCGCCTCCTGTTCTGCTGCTTTCTTGGTGTGACCAGTTCCCGTACTGATCTTCTTATCATCAACACGCACCTCTACCGTAAAGCTCTTATCATGATCCGGTCCGGATTCGCCAATCAGCTCATAAACCAGTCTTTCATGTTCTTCCTGTATCACTTCCTGCAGGATAGTCTTGCTATCATAAAAGAGCTTTTTATGTTCAATATCTGTAAGAATATACTTCGTCACAAACTCTTTTGCATTAGCAAAACCACCATCTAAATAAATAGCCCCGATAATTGCTTCCAAAGCATCCGATAAAATGGATTTTCTTCGTCTTCCACCAGTAAGATCCTCTCCTTTTCCAAGGTAAAGATAACTGCCAAGTTCAAGCGGCTCCGTACACAACGCAAGCGTAGGCTCACATACAATGCTTGCACGAAGCGTTGTCAGTTTTCCCTCTGGAAGGTCTGAATAGTTATGATACAGAAACTCACTGGATATAATTTCAAGTACTGCATCTCCAAGGAACTCAAGACGTTCATTATCCGACAGTTTTTTCATATGTTTCTCATTGGCATAAGAACTGTGCGTCAGTGCCTGTCGCAGAAGTCCTTCATTCTGGAAGGTATATCCTATCATTTCCTGAAATTCTTTTAATTTTGCTGACATATATTTCTCCTCATATTTCTTTCATAAATGATCTGCTAAAATCCAGAAAAAGCCCTTTCGATAAAGGGCTTTATCCAGACATATAATTCATTCTTTTGTACCAGATCGTTTAATTGTTGACTGCTTTTTTGATTGCTTCAACAGCATCTCCAACGGTAACAATCTTCTCAGCTTCCTCATTTGGAATCTCAATATCAAATTCCTCTTCGATTCCCATAATGATCTGGAATACATCAAGAGAATCTGCTCCAAGGTCATCAATAAATGTAGATTCCATCGAAACCTCATTCTCGTCCACGTTTAATACCTCAACGATAATCGCCTTTAATTTTTCAAATTCCATAGTTCAATTCCTTTCTAATCCTGCTCAACCGGCTGATCTGTAATTCTATCTTTAATTTTGCCATTGATATCTTCATTTTTAAATGTGACACACTGGAAAATTGAATTTGTAATCTCTGTTGCCTTGGAACTTCCATGTGTCTTTACAACAAGACCGTTCAGTCCAAGCAGCGGAGCTCCGCCATACTGGCTCGCATCAAACGCTTTCAGAGTCTTCTTCAAAGATGGTAAAGCCAAAGCCGCACCGATCTTACTCTTTAGTGTGCTCATGAGTCCCTGCTTGATCACACCAATCAGTGTAGCACTGAGACCTTCGTAAAGTTTTAATATCACATTCCCCGTAAATGCCTCACAGACGATTACATCTGCTCCGCCATGTGGAATCTCTCTCGCCTCAATACTGCCAACAAAGTTAATGTCTTTGCATTCTTTTAACAACGGAAATGTTTCCTTTACAAGCGCATTTCCTTTTTCCTCTTCCGCACCGATATTTACGATCGCCACACGTGGATTCCTGATTCCAAGCACACTCTCCATATATATGGAGCCCATCCTGGCAAACTGCACAAGGTGGGACGCCCTTGCATCTACATTTGCTCCACAATCAATCAGAAGAGATACCCCCTTCTCTGTCGGGATCAATGGTGCCAGCGGTGGTCTTTCAATACCCTTAATTCTTCCAACGATCACCTGACCGCCCACCAGTATTGCACCGGAACTTCCAGCGGATACAAAAGCATCTGCCTCTTTCTGCTTCACCATGTTCATTCCGACAACAATTGATGACTGCTTCTTCTTGCGGATCGCCATAACCGGTGGTTCTGCCATCTCTATTACTTCCGGAGCATGGACAACCTCTATCTGTTCCACCGGATAGGTATATTTTGCAAGCTCTTCCTTCACAGCATCTTCCTGCCCGATCAGGAAAACCTTAATGTCATTGCGGGTAGAAACTGCATCGACTGCACCTTTTACTACCTCTGCTGGTGCATTATCTCCGCCCATCGCATCAACTGCGACTTTTGTAATATCCTGCATGTCTCCCCAGCCTCCTTCATATATCTATTAGAAAATATACTATAACTAATTCTATAAATCAACAGAAAAAATATATGGATATTTTCTAATTATAACTCTCCTGGTTACGTTCTTTTTCTGCCTCGATATCTTCTTCCGACATATACTTTAAGAATCGTCTCTCAAGAATATGATTCTCAATATATGTAAAAAGCGCCGGAATAAAGAAAATGGCTGGTGTAAAAATATAGCAGACAAAAACGGATGCTCCCCAGAGTACCAGAATCAGCACTGTCCACGGAAGCTCTGCAATCGCAATCCTTCCCGCATTGCTCATGCTCTCTTTTCTTGTATTTTCAAATCTGCTGATATACGGAAATGTGTACAGATTCCACGAAACCAGAAAAACGATAATTACAATAAACACAATCGTAAGTACCGAATGTGCAGATCCTTCCATCATATGATTGGTAAGATATAAATCTGCTGCCATAATCAGGTATCCAAGAAGACTGAGCAGCCAGATCGGTGTTGCAACCTTAAAGTTGCTCTTAAATCCATGCCAGAACTCACTTGACACATACCCTCTGTTATGACGGACGGATTTATTCACGGAATAATAAAGTCCACACATCGAAGCTCCGATCGTAAAAATCGGAATTGAACTGATCACAAATAAAATACTAAGCCATACGACATCCACTATTTTTGTCATAACTTTCGAAAATGCATTATCTGGATTAAAAAAATCACCCATATATATACCTCCATTCCTTAACCCTACCACTATAACGCATCCTCAATCCTATCGTCAATTCTTTTTTATAAATCCTGCATTTTTATAAATCGTTTATTTCAAAGTCGTTTTTCCGCTGCATAGGCCTGTTCATAGAACAGTTCCTGTGAATCCAGCCTTGCCCGGAGTTTTCCATCCAGAATTGGCACAGCAACCTCCACCCTCCGGAGCGTATTTCCGTATATGTAAAAGCTTCGTAAAAATGTCATTTTGGAAAACAAAAAAAGAAAAGCCACATGGACTTTTCGTTTTCACTCTTATATTTATTGTGGTGGATTGCATTTCGAACAAGGTTTAAGTCCCTGCTCTTTTGCCTCTTCCAATGTAATTTCATGGTCACTTTTCGACAGATAACTGCATCCGGCAGAATGATATTTTGTCCCCGTATCTGTCACATGTACCATAACGCTGCTGTCATCCTTATCTGTTATGACATTCTGTTGTCCAGAAGGTACATTCGATTGTACCTCTGTTTTATCATCGTCCTCACTGTCCTCTGCCAGCCAGCTGTCTCCAGTTGCATAATCAATTGTAATCCCCGGCTGCACATTATAACAATAAACATGAAACCGAATTCCAGCTCCTTTGTCCTCCACCGATTCCGCTTCTATACGGACTCCGCTTGCCACCAGATTGTCCCCTTCAAATACAGGTGTAACCCGGTATAACACATGATTGTCCGTTTCATTTACATAATCAGCAACCATATTTTCAAAAGGAAGCATTCCCACCACATTCAGATATCTGGTTCCTGTAATCAGGTTCTTTTCATTCGCATTTTCTCCCGCCAGCTGATAGCCGATCAGATGACATCTGTTATAAAGA
The DNA here is from genome assembly GCA_934364805.1 of uncultured Lachnospiraceae bacterium. Taxonomy (GTDB): domain Bacteria; phylum Bacillota; class Clostridia; order Lachnospirales; family Lachnospiraceae; genus Roseburia. Next base: position 42,701 of record CAKRMH010000015.1, on the reverse strand, counting down.
TACTTTCCATCTATGATGTCATACTTGACAGTATGCCATCCGCTTGGACGTATCATTCCAATCTCGCCTCTTTCTTCTGTCGGCATGATTTCTTTGCATATATTTGCATATGCCACCTGGCATCTTCCAAGTGCGTCCAATTCGCTGTAATCTTCAAATGCTTCCGTAGTAAGATCATCCTCTGAAAAATACGGTACATTGTCATTCACCGTAACATAAGGTGTAGTTGCAGATTCCGGAACCGTTTCCTGTGATGCAGTACTTTTCTGATCTGTATAAGTCGATACATCACACCCGCTAAATAAGAGAAGTGCTGCAATCAAAAGCCAGAAAAATCTGAATCTGTTCTTTTTCATATCCGTTATGTCTCCTTATTTTTTGCAAAATCAAAGGGCTGAGCGAAATCGCTCAGCCCTTGATATCACTGCATTCCTACAAATTAATCCTGAGGAATGATCTCTTTTTTGTTGTAAGATCCACAGTTCTTGCAAACTCTGTGAGGCATCATTAAAGCACCACATTTGCTGCATTTTACTAATGCTGGAGCAGTCATTTTCCAGTTTGCTCTTCTTTTATCTCTTCTTCCTTTGGAAGATTTATTCTTTGGACAAATGGACATTTGTTTACACCTCCTTAAACTTGTTAAAAATATCTTGGATTGCTGCCATTCTTGGATCAAGTTCTGTTCTCTGGCAATTGCAGGCTCCCTTATTCAAGTTCATCCCGCAGACTTTGCAAATTCCTTTACAATCGTCCTTGCACAGAACTCTCATCGGCCAGTTCACCAAAATTTCGGCGTAGACAAGTTTATCTACATCCAGTTCAAACCCAATCAGGTAGTCAATTTCTTCCATATCTTCATCAACAACAGAACCGTCCTGTATGATCAGTTCTTTATCAATGTCAAAATGGATCGATGTCGGAACATTCTCCAGACATCTGCCACACGGAATATCTGCAACGAGATCCACAGTCCCCTGAATAAGAAGCTTCTTATTCTCCTGGTTTGCGATTCTCAGAATTACCGGTGATTTACTGCGGATAGGGAAATCTCCTAAACGCGACTGGAAGGAGTCAAAATCATACGTAACTTCCTCTTTCGTCTCTTTATTAATCGATTTTAAAATGTCAGAAACATCAATCTTCATGGCATTCTCCTATTCACACCTAAACAATTATACATATGGCATTATTGTTTGTCAACAAAATTTTTCATTATTTTACAAGTGCAACCGTCTCTCTGCAAATTGCAAGTTCTTCGTTTGTAGGAACTGCAAGACAGATTACTTTTGAATCATCTGCAGAAATGACAGACTCAACTCCGGCAGCCTTTTCGTTTTTGGCGTCATCAACTTTAACTCCAAGATATCCGAAATGGCTTAAGATCTTTCCACGAACCATTGCATTGTTTTCACCAAGTCCCGCTGTAAACGCGATTGCATCCACACCATTCATTGCTGCTGTGTATGCTCCGATATATTTTGCAACACGATAAGCAAATGCATCAATTGCAAGTCTTGCCTTCTCGTTACCCTCTCTTGAAGCTGCGAGCAGATCACGGAAGTCGCTGGATACCTCAGACATTCCTGCGATACCAGACTTCTTATTTAATACATTCATAACCTCTGCAAGAGAAAGATTCTCTTTCTGGGCAATAAATTCTATGATTGAAGGATCAATGTCTCCGGAACGTGTTCCCATGATAAGTCCCTCTAATGGAGTAAGTCCCATAGATGTATCTACAGATTTGCCATGGTCAACCGCACATACGCTGGCTCCATTTCCAAGATGACAAACGATGATTTTCATATCTTCATATGGTCTGCCGACAAGCTCAGCAACACGTTTGGATACAAAGCTGTGGCTTGTTCCATGGAATCCATATCGACGTATTTTGTATTTCTCATAATATTCATATGGAAGACCATACATATATGCAACATCCGGCATTGTCTGATGGAATGCAGTATCAAATACACCAACCATAGGTACATTTGGCATTAATTCCTGACATGCACGGATTCCGATCAGGTTTGCAGGATTGTGAAGAGGTGCAAGGTCATTGCATTCTTCCACAACTTTTAATACTTCATCTGTGAGTAATGTGGATGAAGCAAACTTCTCTCCACCGTGTACAACACGATGTCCGACTGCATCAATCTCAGAAAGAGATTTGATTGCTCCCGTTTTCTCATTTACAAGTGCATCTAAAACCAGCTGGATCGCCTGTTTATGTGTTGGCATTGCTGCCTCAGTAATCTCTTTATCAAGACCTGCTTTCTGGTATGTGAGTCTTCCGTCAATACCAATTCTCTCGCAAAGTCCTTTTGCAATTACAGTTTCTGTATCAGAATTGATCAGCTGATATTTTAAGGAAGAACTTCCACAGTTAATTACTAATACATTCATGATTATTTCTCCTCATCTATTTATTTTTTCCACCGCTCCTATTATATTCCTATTTTTTAGGGTACACAAGCTAATTTTACAAATATTCCCTATTAAATATATTCCTTGATTTTTTCCTGTATTATACACATTTTTTCCGTATACAATTGCCGTGATTCCGTCATCATGTTATCATAACTATAAATTTGTGGATAGCAGGAGGAAAACATGAAGATTGCAGGCGTCATCGCAGAATATAATCCATTTCACAACGGACATTACTATCAGCTTGAGCAGATAAAGCAAAAAACCGGAGCTGATTATATTGTAGTTGCCATGAGCGGCGATTTTCTACAGCGCGGAGTCCCTGCCCTCACCGATAAATATGCCCGCACGAAAATGGCACTTTCTGCCGGAGCAGATCTTGTAATCGAACTCCCCTGCGTATGGGCAACCGCCTCCGCTGAATATTTTGCCCAGGCCGGTGTCCGTTTACTCCAGAAGATGGGAAATGTTACACACCTTTGTTTTGGCGCTGAATGCGATGATCTGGATCTTCTCTTATCCATTTCTTCCCTTTTGTCCAGGGAAGATGCTGCATATCAGAATTTTCTGTCACAGAATCTGAAAAAAGGACTCTCCTTTCCTGCTGCAAGAAGCCAGGCTCTGTCATCCGCTATAGAAAATGACCCGGATTTGTCCAGAAAACTTCCAGAGATTACTCTTCTTTTAGCATCGCCGAATAACATTCTTGCGCTGGAATATTTAAAAGCATTACAGCAGACGTCTTCTGACCCAAAGACGATCACTCCGGTTCTGATTCCAAGAAAGGGAGACGGATACCACACACCCGACATCCATTCCACGCTTGCTTCTGCCACAGCAATACGAAAAGCGCTCTTTGCCGGGCAGTGCACCCAGGAATTATCTTCTTTAATGCCGGAAACAACCCTCCAGATTCTGGATGCATACCAAAAAGAATTTCCATTTCTGGATGAAAATTCACCTTCACAGATGCTTGCCTACCGTCTTTTTTCATTTTCTGAAAAAGACTATGACTGCTTTGCCGACTGCAGCCACGGCCTGTCAAACCGGATCCGCAATCAGCTCGGACAATATCAGAATATCGGACAATTTACTTCTTTATTAAAGACAAAAGAAATCACCTATTCCAGAATCAGCCGAGCTCTTATTCATATCCTTCTTGATATCCGAAACAGCGATTACGATTTGGGACAAAGCATGGACTGGATTCCATATCTTCGGATCCTTGGATTCCGGAAATCTGCAGGTGCCCTGCTTTCAGATATGAAAAAAGAAGCATCTGTCCCTTTCATTACCAAGGTAGCAGATGCTTCCACGCTTCTTGCTTCGGGTGCATATTCTTTTTTCAAAAAAGACCTGTTCGCAGCAGATCTTTACCGGCAGCTTATGATTGCAAACGGCGCACCACTTCCCAAAAACGAATTCACACAAGGGCTGATCCTTATTGATTCTTAAACCTTCGTATCTTCGAAAAGCATTCTCACTTCCTGTCCGTATTCCATAAGTGTAGATGCTTTTCGGATTTTTTTTAAATGCTTTTTATCATCTGGAAACAAATCCTTCCAGTATCCCCAGAGTTCCTTCATGCGAAACAGGACATTACGGTCTCCCGATATATATTCCCGGTATCCGCTTACAATCTCATCGTGAAACTGTCCAAAACGAACGAGATCAAATTCCGTCATGCCACCGCTCACAATCTCTTCTGCCAGCTGTGGATTCCATAAAAGTCCACGTCCAAGCATATACCTTTCACACTCCGGGTTTTCTCCTGAAACCGTTTGAAAATCCCCGGTTGTAAAAATATCCCCGTTATAACACACCGGCTGCGACAATACTTTTACTGCCTCCGAAAAAAGATCACGGTGTACCATTCCCCGATAAAATTCCTTTCCGAGACGTGGATGTATGATCACCTCACAAAATGGATACTTTTTATAGATTGCAAGCAGCTGTTCAAACTCTTCCAGATCCTCCACTCCGACTCTTGTCTTGATGGAAAGCGGCATGTCAGAATTTTCAAAATATACTTCAAAAAAACGATCCAGTTTTATCGGATCACCCAAAAAACCGGATCCCTTCCCCTTAGCTGCAACCGTTCCAGACGGACAGCCAAGATTCAGATTGATCTGTGTATATCCAAGTTCCTGTAATTCCCTGCTGATGGAGATCATTTCTTCCACCTGACAGGTGAGAACCTGCGGAACAAGGGTAATCCCACGATTATTTTCCGGAAGAATGTCTCTTCGTTCTCTTGCATCCATATTCTTTTTGGTATGTGGTGTAATAAACGGTGTGAAATATCGATCCACACCGCCATAGTATTTATGAAATGCATTCCGGAACACAAACCCGGTAATTCCCTCTAAAGGGGCCATATAAATCTGCATCTTTTACAGCTCCATGATAATTTCTCTTGCCAGATCTTCCTCGATCGGTCTTGCATAGACACCCGGTGTATATTCTACGATATCCCCGATTCCTTTCTGCAAAACAAAACGGAGTTTTCCATCCCTGACCTTCTTGTCCGTATAAAGCTTATGTACAAGTTCCTCACGGTCGATATAATCCGGGATTTCTGTCGGAAGTCCTGTCTTTTTATAAAGATCGATCACTCTTTGTGCCTCTTCTTCCGACATATAGCCAAGACGGGCAGACAATAACACCTCAGCCGCCATCCCGATCGCCAGTGCCTCCCCATGTAACAGCCTGTATTCGCTGACTGTTTCAATGGCACGTCCAACCGTATGTCCCAGATTTAAGATCTCGCGCAGACCGCTTTCCTTCTCATCCTTCATTACGACCTGATATTTAATATTACAGTTGTTCTCGGTAATATATTCACATGCAAACTTTTTAAAATTCATAATATCATCGAGATTTTCCTCAATGAACTCAAACATATCCATACTTGCCATACATGCATGTTTGATGGTTTCTGCCATTCCGCTTTTCATCTGACGATCCGGAAGTGTTTTCCAGCATGCAATATCAATGTACACCTTCTTGGGCTGATTGAATAATCCGATCAGATTGGTTGCAAGCGGCGTATCTACCGCTGTCTTTCCTCCAATTGATGCATCTGCAGCTGCAAGAAGTGTTGTCGCATAATTAATGAACGGTACACCTCTTCCATAAGTTCCTGCTAAAAATCCTGCAATATCAGATACAACACCCCCTCCGATCGCAATGACACAGCAATCTCTGCGATAGCCCTTTTCTAACATTGCATCTTCCAGTTTTGCCTTTGTTTCACGCGTCTTGCTTTTTTCGCCGGCCGGGAAAACAAACATATCTACCAGAAATCCGGAATGGATCAGCTTCTCGCAGATTGGTTTTGCATAAAGATCGCGGACATTGCTGTCTGTGATTACGGCAAATCTTTTAATCTTGCCAACCAGTCCCTTTTCCAGATCCTCAACAAGCTGGTTGGAAAGTTCATAGCCGATTTCAATTTCATAACTGTCATCTACGACTTTTTTTAATTCTACATTAAATGAACTCATATATCTCCCTACTCCTCTTTATACTTTCGCACTTTGACGTCATAATGTTATAGTATAATACATTATACCCGATTTTCCTACCAGAAGTTCTTTTTTTTGAAAATAATCAGCGAAATGATAATAATAATCACACAGATAAAGATCACCACCGGATACCCATACCTGCTGTAGATTTCCGGCATATATTTAAAATTCATTCCATACCAGCCTGCCACCAGTGTCAGTGGAAAACATATGGTTGTCACCATGGTAAGTGCCTTCATGACATCGTTTTGCCGGATCTCAATCTCCGACTGGTACACTTCCTGAACCTGTATCATATATTCCCGGATGATCTGTGTCTGTCCGGCCAAAAGACTGCAGCGCTCCTTAAATCCATTCAGCCAGTTTTCCTCACTTTCCTTTTCCGGAAACTCCCCCAGTTCTTCCAATTCCTGACTCAATTCCACCAATTGATTATAATACCGGTAAAAACGGGCGATCTGCTTCTTGACCGGAAGCATTCTGGCATTGAATTCCTGACATTTTCCTTTCAGAACTGCCTCCTCAAGTCCTGCGATCTCCAGTTCGACCGACTGCAGAAATTCAAGATCATCCTTTAAAATACTTTTCAGCCACTGTTCCAGAAGGCTGGAAAGGTATCCCGCTGCCCACTTTTCATCCGGCTCCTCCAGCTTCATTTTCTCATCCATTTTCTTCATGATCTCTGTCATATTCTTAACCAGGAAATCATCTTCTCCAACGATCACAAACAGATTTCCCGCAATCCAGATGCTATAGTAAACTTCCTTTATTTCACTCTTTCTTGACGGTGTTTCCATTTGTATCCACAATAGGTTCCGCTTCCGTTCCATTCTGCAATAACGAAGAGAAGGCGAAAATGGGCGGACACAAAAGTTATCTCTGCACTCTTTTGTATCCGCCCATTCCTGTCTGTTCATAACAGCAATATATATTTTTTCTTCCTTTTGGGATCTGATCCATGAATTCATGTAGTATTCCTTTCACTCACATCTCTTCATGGATAGATTGTTCTTTTCCGTCTTAAATTATGCACCTTAGCAAAAGAACTGTATTTTACAGACCGACTGCCTGCTTTGCCAGTTTGTCCGCCTCTTCATTCCCTTCTACTCCGGAATGTCCCTTTACCTTTTTGAATTCGATCTGGATCTGGTCTTTCACAGACTGAATGAAATCGTAATAGGCAATTGTGCCTTTTTTATTCCGTTTCCACTCACCTTTTGCCCATTTTTCAATTCCCATATAGTCATAAAAAATCGTAATCTGCGCAATTCCAAGTTCCACAGCCTTTTGAATCGCTGCCATACTTCCCAGAACCTCACCTGCCACATTGTGCATGGATGCCATCTCAGGGTCTGTACCGCTTCCCTGCAGAATCTCCTTTTTCCCATCATGCATCACAAATCCACCATATCCATATGTGCCGGATACTTTATTATAAGATCCATCGACATACGCATAACATTGGGTATCCTTTTGTTTTTTTACTTCTTCCGTCTCAGTCAGTTCCGGAACAACTGCAAAAAACACGAGATCTTCGGTTCCATCATTGATAAAACTATGCGTATGTCCCTTCGGGCAGTAATGTGCCTCCCCTGCCAGAAGCTGTTCTTCGGTTTCATCATAGATCATCCGGCCTTTTCCGGAAAGAACGTAGATGATCTCACTGTTTGTTTCATGGGTATGAAGTCCGATGGATGCTCCAGGTTCCAGTGTCCCATACATAATTTTTGCAGAACCGTCATCAAACATTTTTGTCCGGAATGTCTGCATGCCGCCTTTAAAATTGGCAATCTGTTTCTCTTCTATACTGTTAAAATCAATACGCATATCTCAATCTCCTTGTGAATTTTACTCATAATTTCATTTTATCGGAATTACCGCCTGCCAGCTTTCCATCAGCCGCCCCATGTTCCACGCCGCATTGGCAGGACTTGTTGATGGCATCTTCTGACAGCTTTGTCCGGTAGACGGATAAATATATTTCTGATACAGTTCGTATGCCTTTGTTCCGTTTGCAATGACCTTCCCGATCGGAGCCTCCTGCAGTATTTTTGAAATATCGTTCGGAACAACATTTCGAATACTCGCATCCGATGATCCTGTAATCTCACAGGATGCGATCACATCCCAAAGCGCAATGTGATGTGTAAGAAGCATCTGCTTTTTCTCCTCTATGCTCTCCGGCACCGGAATCTGTAAAAGACCTGCTACCAGTTTCCAGAACCGGTTTTGCGGATGTCCATAATAAAACTGCTGTTCTCTGGACTTTACAGATGGAAAACTGCCAAGTATCAGTATTTGGGAATGTTGATCATACACTGGTGCAAACTCGTGATACACCAGTTGCTGCCCCTCATGTTCTTTCATCAAATTGCTTCCTTTCCTCCGGTTTTTGATCGTATTCCAAAAAGAAGTCCCACAAGGATTACGATGCAGACCGGAAGCACAAGCCATGTGAATACCCGTAACCCGGCTGCCATGAAAATTCCGATCAGCATGTAGCCAAACAGACATACCACGGCAACAACCATAACATACGGAAGCTGTGTCACAACATGATTTACATGCTCACAATGTCCGCCCGCTGAAGCCATGATCGTTGTGTCTGAAATCGGGGAACAGTGATCCCCACAGACTGCACCAGCCAGACATGCCGCGATTGAGATAACCATCATTTGTCCTTCCGGGAAAACTCCGATCACAATCGGGATCAATATACTGAATGTTCCCCATGAAGTTCCTGTTGCAAATGCCAGAAAAGCGGCAACAAGGAAAATGATCATAGGAAGAAATCCCTGCATTGCCTCTGCTGAATGTGCAACAAGATCTGCCACAAAATATTTTGCTCCAAGAAGATTGGTCATTCCCGATAACGTCCATGCCATTGTCAGAATCAGAATCGGTGCAATCATTGACTGGAACCCTTCCGGAATACATTTTGCAAATTCCTCAAAAGACAACACATCGCGCATCATATAATAAACAAATGTAAATGCAAGTGTAACCGCACCACCTAACACAAGGCCGACTGAAGCATCTGAACCTGCAAACGCTTCCACAAACGAAGTTCCCTGAAAAAATCCGCCGGTATAGATCATTGCAATAATACAGCTTGTAATCAGCACAATTACCGGAAGAACAAGATCCAGCACGTGTGCTTTCTCATTGACAACCTCTTCTTCGTTTCCCTCATAAGGCCGCCCAGGCGTTGTAAATAAATCTCCTGCAATGGCATTCATCTCATGTTTTTTCATCGGGCCAAAATCCACACGAAGCAGCGTCACCAGAACAACCATGACCAGTGTCAATATTGCATACAGATTATACGGGATTGTCTGAAGAAAAACAGCAAATCCATTAATCTTTGCATCTTCCGGAACAGAAGAAGTAACTGCTGCTGCCCAGGAACTGATCGGTGCAATAATACACACCGGTGCTGCCGTTGCATCAATAATATAGGATAATTTTGCTCTGGAAACTTTATGTCGGTCTGTGACCGGACGCATAACACTTCCTACTGTAAGGCAGTTAAAATAGTCATCCACAAATATCAGAACTCCAAGGATCATAATCGATATCTGTGCTCCGATCCTTGTTTTTATATGCCTGGATGCCCATTTTCCAAACGCAGCTGAGCCGCCGGCTTTGTTCAGCATAGAAACAAGAATTCCAAGCATAACAAGAAACACCAGAATACCAACATTCCAGGAGTTTGCCAGTTTGCTTACCATTCCACCATCTTCCTGGAAAAATACGGTATTGATCATCAGCTCCAGGTTAAAATTCGAATACAAAAGTCCTCCCGTAATAATTCCCGCAAACAGAGACGTATAGACTTCTTTGGTAATCAGAGCAAGTCCAATCGCAATTACCGGAGGCAGAAGTGCTACGATCGTCGCATAAGAACTGCATGTGTAATTTTCCGGATCTGTAATTGTCCCCGGGGTCATTGCTGTTACCACACAAAGAACCGCCAGTATTCCAATAAATATTAACATTCCAACCCGTTTTCTGTTCATTCCCATTCTCCAATTCTAATTCATGTTATTCAACAGATCTCTTAAGGTCTGTTCCACACGATAACAGCTTTCTCCCGGTATATCCCGTATTGTCGGATTACAATTCTCCATAATATAAGGATGTCCGACATATCCAAGCATCGTGCGGTCATTCTCATTATCGCCAAAGGCAGCCATCTCATCCGATGTAATATTTAAGAGATTTCCAATATGCTCCATCGCACTTCCCTTACTGGTTCCGTTCGGTGCAAAATCTACCCAGCGGTTGCCAGAGGTCACAATCTGGCAGGAATCCCTGAATTTTGCCTGAAAATCGGCAGTAACCGGATCACGATCCTCTGCTTTTGTAAAATAAGAGACTTTGATGATCGGTTCCATAATCTCTTCCGGTTTTTGTATGATTGTAACATCATTTCCGACATCGTCCCTCACATATCTTACATAATCCTCCGACTTCGGGATCAGGTAACTTGTTCTCTCTCCCGAAATCAGCACTTCACAGCATGGATTATCATACACCGTATGACAGATATCAAGTGCCAGAGAATCTTCAAACTGATTCTTGTAAATCACCTGATCCTGATACATAACAAGTGCTCCGTTCTCACATAAATAAAGCATCTTATCATGACGTTTATGAAATAACTTCAAAAGACTTCCATATTGTCTTCCACTTGCAGGAACAAAATACACATCCTGTTCCTTAAGCTCATCCAGAAGTGGAAATAATTCCTCATTACAGGTGATCTGTCCATTCTGTAATAATGTTCCATCCAGATCACTTGCTATCAATCGAATTTTACCAGCCATATCCTAATTCCTTTTCTATTTGTTCTATATTAATAATTACATCAAATGCATTTTTTCTGCAACTGTAACAATCTTCCCGCCAAATGGGATCAGATCCAGTTCCTCTTCGGTGAGAATCTTTAATTTGATCACACAAATAAAATATGCAATCCCAGCCACTGTAATCGCACATATCAAAGCAATTACATTTCTTGGAAGCAGCATATATATAACATGATATGTTGCAAAAGCGAAAGCTCCCATGATAAACGCTGCAAGAACCGGCCATACGTACAGTTTCCTAACATTCTCTTTCAGTCCTGTATACTTATGAACAGAAAGTGTATTCAAAAAAAACATGGTAAATGAATAAATCAACAGACAGATCACAAGTGCGTACAGATTCAGATCTGTAAATGCCAGTAAAAGTGCCAGAATACCACTTTGAAGCGTCAGCGCCACTGCCGCATTGCGAACCGGGATCTTCACTTTGCCAAGTCCCTGCAGAATTCCATTTCCAAGCGCCGACAGCGAATCAAAAATAACCGTAATTGCTGTCATCATAAGAAGTCTGGATGCAAGATCCAGCGAATCCTTCTGTGGGAATAGCAGCTGCATTACCGGTTTTGCCAGTACGAGAAGTCCCACTGCACATGGAATTGCAATCAGAAGTGTTACAAACATTGCATTTTCAATTCTCCGGTTTGTTGCACGTTCGTCTCCGATTGCACGGCTTGACGCAATTGCCGGAATCATCGCAGAAGACATCGCCACTGCGATTGCAATTGGGATATTCAGGATTACTAAAGATTTTCCCGAGAAAATACCATACTGTGTTGCAGCCTGAGCTGACGTAAATCCTTTAAAATGAACCATGGTTTTCGTATATACAACCAGGTTAAATGATACATTAAAATTATAAATAAACGTGCTGATAATGATCGGGGTCACCATTGAAAGCAGCATTCCAAATATCTGGCGATAAGAATCCACTTTCCCCGACTGATCTCTTGCCGTACGTTTTTTTATGTAACCATGATTGAGCATATATGCACAAAGCATAAAAATAAAAGCAATCAGCACACCACTTCCGGTACCGATCGTACTTCCCACTGCACCGCTTATCGCCTTATCTGTGGAATCTGTACTTCCGGTTGCCCGTATCAAAAGGTATGCAGCCAGAATACTTACAACAGCATTTAATAACTGCTCTATGATCTGTGAAATCGATGTCTGAAGCATAGAACCATGTGCCTGAAAATAGCCGCGGAGCACACCGACAAAACCTGATATAAAAACAGTCGGTGCAAATGCCTTTAATACAACCGCAGCCTGTCCTTCCAGAAACAGCCCTGCTCCAAACAATAGGAAAATGCTTGCGATTCCGCCGACTACGAACACATATAATAAGGCACAGCGAAATATTTTCTGCACATTCCGGTATTCTTTTTTGGCAAGCTTTTCTGCAATAATCTTCGATAGTGCAGATGGAATACTATAAGAACAAAGCAGCAATACAATCGTATAAATACTGTATGCCGACTGATAATATCCGTTTCCCTCATCGCCAATAACAGAAGTAAGCGGACTTCTGTATAAAATTCCAATAATCCGGCTGATAATCCCTGCTGCTGCAAGAATACCAGCCTGTTTGATAAAAGATCCTTTTTTGTTACCCACAGCTGTCCACCCTACTCTTCTTCCGGATACTTCATTCCCCAGTCTTTTCGGATCTGAGTCATCATATCCATAACATCTGCCGTATAATCCAGATGCATGGAATCCTCTTTACCGGAAACAGCTTTTTCCATATCAAGCACTTCATAGGAAAGTGCAAGGTCTGTACTGCCTTCTTTTATCGTCTCCCTGTGTCCATCTGCGGTATATGTGATCACCGCTTCCTCTCCTCGCGGATACTCATAAATCTCTATATAGCCTTTGTCAAATGCAATGGTTCCCCTCTTTGGCTGTTTTGCATGCAGCGAAAGAATTACAGTCGCCATCTCTTCCTCTTTATTCTTAAGAAGAATTCCCGCCTGCTCATCCACGCCGGTCGGTGCATACTGAACCTGCGATACAATCTGATCCGGTTTGGATGTCATAAACCACCGCACAAAGGAAAGTGCGTATACGCCAATATCTAACATGGCTCCACCAGCAAGATTTCTGCTGAAAAAGCGGTTCGTCATATCATACTCTTTATAGCTTCCAAAATTCATCTGGATCAGCTTCAACGGTCCAAGTGCTCCCGATGAAATGATTTCTTCCAGTTTCTTATAAACCGGCATATGATAAATTGTCATTGCCTCAGCTAAAATCACATGATTCTTTTGGGCAAGAGCCACTGCTTCCTCCAGTTCCTGTGCATTCAGCGTAATGGATTTCTCACACAATACATGTTTCCCGGCATTCAATGCTTTTCTCAAATATTCAATATGTGTATTGTGAGGTGTCGATATGTATATAATGTCTACATTCTCATCCTCAAATACATCATCGATACGATCATATACCTTTTCAATTCCATATTTCTGTGCAAAAGCGATTGCCTTCTCATGTGTCCGGTTCGCAACAGAGTACAGTTTTCCTCCCTGCTCTTGCATTGCCTGTGCCAGCTGGTTTGCAATCACACCGCAGCCCAGAGTTGCCCAGCGATACTCAATCATACTCTTACCTCCATCTGAAATTCTCAAATTTCTGTATTTTTTCTATATCATAACAAACCAGTTGCCGCATTGCAACTTTGAGTAAATCAAATTTGAGAATCGGATACTGATTGTGTTTTCTGTCAATGTTAATTCTCCATTTTAAAACTGCCCTGACAATTGTCAGGGCAGTTTTAACCACACATGCATATTATTTTATTTTAGGCTGCTTTCTTCCTTGATACAACAGCAAGTCCTACAAGTGAAACAACCGCAATTACACTAAATGCGTAAAAAGCAACCGGCATACCTGTCTTTGGAGATGCAAGATTTGTCGTTGCAGCAGTTGTCGTCCCCTGCGAAGTACCCTTTGCAGATGGATTTGTCTGTTCTGATGATGCAGGAGTTGTAGATGGTGTCATTCTTACAAATACAACTGGTGAAAATGAATGGAATGTAGCTTTCACTGTTCCATCTGAAACAACAGTATCTAATACTTCCCACTTATTATCAATTGCTCTCTTATGAAGAATCTTAATAATATCTCCTGTTTTCGCTGCTGGTACATTAAATGTGACATCAACACCTGCTGCAAGCTGTTCTTCTGTAAGTCCTTCTGGTAATTCAAGATCATATGCTCCTAATTGTTCAATCTTAGAATTAGCAATGTAACTGCTTCCGAGCAATGAGATCAGTTTATCATTTGTATTAACCTCTTTCTTCACTGCATCTGCCAGGTCACCCAGTCCCACAGCATACTCTTTTCCGTTAACAATAATATTGTTAACCGTAATCTTTGTTGGATTAACCTGATTAAAACTTGGACTTTCTGAACCAGCAACTGGACTGCTTGCTGCAAATGCTGGTACTGTCATAGCTGTAAACATTAATACAGCCATAAACAATCCTGTAATTTTTTTACTCAATCTTCTCATTTTATTCTCCTTTTGTAAATGTGTGGTTTATTTATATTAAGCTTTGCTTAATACCATAATTAATTATCAATCTTATGATAGAACATATCAATCACCTGCTGCTTTAGGGCATCTGGATCAACATAATATTCTTCAAATCTATCTCCCTTTTTCATCATTCCAGAAACGGTAACTATATTATCCTTCGAAAAAGACATTTTTGATGCCTGTAAACCAAGATACACACATTCCGACTTGGTGAGATCCGTATATATATAATCCTCTTTGAGCAATTTATTGTATATTTCAAAAGCTAACAACTTATTTGTTTTTAATTTCCGCTTCGCTTCATCCACAAATGCATCAATATACTGTTCCTGCCTTGAAACTCGTGTCATACTGCTTGCGAATATTGAACAATCCCTTTCCCTTACAAATAAAAGTGCCTGTTTCCCGTGTAAAGTTACCGTATTGCCTTTATAAAAATCTGGATCAACAACTTCACCACTTTCGTCTGTGAAATCCTCCTCAACCTTAACCGTCACACCTCCAACCGCATCATTTAAAACCTGAACAGCATTAAGATTAACAACACATACTCTTGAAATAGGAATATCATACAATAATGGAGATACCGCTTTCGCCATCAGTTTACTACCACTTTTACAATTATCTCCATATGCATACTGTAATGTAATCTGAAAAGTCTGCATATTAAAATATTTGTTATCTTCATCCATGATCTGAATAGATGTCATTGTATCCCTTGGAATACCCATAATATGAATCTGATCATTATATGTATCAATGCTTACCAAATATATTGCATCTGCCTGCCCAAGCTCTCCCGGAGTCACATTATCTGACATACCATGCTCGTTATCTACCCCAAGCACCAATATATTAACAATTCCCTTCTTATATATGTACTCAGAGCCTTGATACATAATTGTCTGATTCAGATCAGCTCCATCCATATTGCATCCCTGTACAACCTGCCCCGTCGTCTTCTGAATTGAATTACACCCCAGATTGTACATTGTTCCTACTGTAATAATTGTTCCGGTTATAATCACAAACGCCATAACACTTATAACCGTCAATATCTTTTTCATTCTTTTGCCATTCACAATTACAAATTACCCCTTGTCATTTCATTAATACCGCCATAACCAGCCATCGGTTATCCGGTCTGTTATCTGGCATGCACGTTGACATTGTTATAATCTGACTGTCACCATCAAGTTGTATTGCATCATCAAAATTCATATCCTGTCCCTGTTCCTTGATATCATTTACATATTCCATAAAACCTGCTACACTTGAAAAATCATACGACGTTGTAATATGCCTGTCATCAAACATAAGAGCTGCAACAACCTGATATTTCAGTATCTTATCAGGCATCAGAATATATACATACCTGTGCTGGTTCCAAAAATCCTCATCAGAATATTTGCATAAATCTGCAAACATCGAACCATCTTTCATATTGTGTCCATAGATCAATGTGTTACGATCTGTAAATTTCATCGTATTATAATTTTCAGTATAGATAGAGCCAGGATAACCACTCGCATTTTCAATTGTATGATTAAGATAATATTCATTATCATCTTTCTTTTGTACAATTGGATAACTTATTTTTGTATCAGGTATATAAATGTATGCATATATATCCTGATTTATATTTTTCAGCTCATCAAAATCCACATCCGGCAATGAATCTGTTTCATCTTCTCCAGATTCATCTGTTTCATTTTCATGAACAGCACGTTGAATATTATCATATACTGCACCATTTTTTTTGTTCATCATTAAAAATTGAACGATATAAATAACAGACATAATAAAAAGAAGCGCAAAAAAACACAATAATGCTATTTTCTTTTTACACAGTCCTTTCCTATGTTTCTTATTAAACTTATCTTTTGTATCTTTTCTCATATGAATCCTCTAAATACTATTCCCTCGGTCAAACTTTATTCCGCTATAAATATGATTTTCTTTAATAGCAATCATAATGGTACTGCCTCTACACCAGCTCAACTATCTTCCTAATTATATTGTCAAATAAAGTATACCATATAACTTCCATTTTGGACACTATAAAACTTCTATTTTGGATATATTTTTTGTGAGGTGAATCAAAATGGCTGAACGGGTAAACCAACACCGGAATCCGCTAATTGGAACTAACATCAGAAGATTGCGGAAAGAACGCGGGATGAAGGCGACTGAAGTCATTGCCAAACTTCAATGCGAAAATGTCAATGTCACAACAGGCATATTCAGTAAAGTGGAGAATGGATATAATAATCCAACTGTGGATATGTTGATTGCACTTACCAAAATCTTTAAGTGTGATTACAATGAATTCTTCAAGCAATAAGCGACTGGTTCCAAAATCAATGGATATAACAGTCGCTTATTTTTATGACACTATCTTAAACTTATCCCTTTTTATAACAACTACTATACTGCCCAACTTTAGTGGTAACGCAGTCCATCTTGAATCTGCTGCCTACATGTTTTGGAGCATATGGATCTTCCAAGGGTTCTACAAGTTCAATGATTGTACCTTTAGGATAACGAGCCGTATAAACTGCTTTTTTATTGATTGGATGCGACATACTATTCAGCCTCCTTATATTCTGTAAGATTGTCTTGAAATTATTCTTGAAAAGTTGCAGGAACTATACCGTTATTTGCCTTTTAACTCTATATACATTATTCATTTCTTAACTGCATATAATAATCTCATGCATTACTTTTGATGGCTTATAATCCATTGCAATATATTCTCCGCACCTATTTTGCCAGATGCCAAATCAAGGATGGTGTCACTCAGTTCTTTCTGTGTATATGAAAGCTCATAACCATTTAATGCCAAGAACACTAACATTACATGTGTACCTAATCTTTTATTTCCGTCAACCATAGGATGGTTCTTTACAATTCCAAAGCAAAGCTGTGCTGCTTTTGCCTGTATACTTGGATATAATTCTTCGTCTCCAAATGACTGAAAAGGATTAGCCAGTGCTGAATCCAACATACCATCATCACGAATGCCATCACCACCGCCAGTGGCTTCAATCAGTCGCTCATGAAGTAAAATGACCTGATCCTTGCTTAATCTTATCATTTGGCAAGCACCTCATAAGCCTCCATATTCTGCTTGATAAGACGCTCTGATATAGCAAATACATCCTCTGTGGATGCTATTTTTTCCTGCTCCGCTTTGCTAAAGTCAATCACAAGATATCTTGGTACATTGTTTTTAAGGATAACTGCTGTGCCATGTTCGTCAACAACTCTGGCAACCTTTGAAAAATTCTGATTGGCTTCTGTTATAGAAATCATTGTATTTGTATCAACTGTCATAATATGCACCTCACTTTCATTTATATTATACGCATATTATAGGATAAATACA
This sequence comes from uncultured Lachnospiraceae bacterium, assembly GCA_934364805.1. Lineage (GTDB taxonomy): Bacteria > Bacillota > Clostridia > Lachnospirales > Lachnospiraceae > Roseburia. The sequence continues at coordinate 24,935 of CAKRMH010000015.1, read as the reverse complement.
ACCTATTTTTATAGCTACTTCATGAGCTTTTGGGAATAATTTCCTGACCTGAAAACTACAGACAATCAACCGTTGAGGTTTTAAAAATGCAGTCTATTAACTTCTAGCACCTATGAACAGATATGAGAACAAATTTATTTCATATTAAAACGCATAAAAAAGACAGCTTCCGCTAAGTATCTACCCCGTTTTCGCTAGACCAGCCAAGCAGTCAGAACCAGTCCATATACGCTTACCCCTGTGAGCCTGCGTGTGCCATTTGTAGCAAGCGTACCATAATAATCGAGGAAGTGACCACAATGCCAGTAGAAAGCCTGTGTGGACAGATGCCAGAGCCAAGCCACAAACAACAGTTCCGAGCAATCATACATACTTCATGAAATGCAAAAAGACCAGCAACTCCGAAGAATCACTGGTCTGACTATGCTCATAATATTAATATTCAATTAAGCTGTTTTGCGTCTCTTTACAAATACGATTACTCCCACAGCTGCAACTGCCATCACAACATAGATTGCAATTGGCGTCATATCACCAGTCTTTGGTGATGTAACTGAAGCATTTGTAGATGATGCATTCTTATCTGTTGATACAGTAGTATTTCCATCATCAGTCTTTGTATCATTGTTGCTTGGTAACTTTGGCTCTGTCTTTGTTACAACATAGTTTGAACAATGGTCTTGCTTTACCGTCATATAACCATCGACATCTACTACGACAGCCTGAACCTCTGCAAAAGTATTGTCAGCATTCATAAGTGAATAATAGAGTGTCTGACCTGCATACTCTGTTCCTGCATAGAAGCGGATGTTTGCTGTTGCTGGTAACTTGCCTGAATAGTTGAAGTTAATCTGCGATACAAAATTATCCTTTGTAATATAGGATGGCATTGTAGCTGCATAAGCACTATTAATGGATGTAGAAAAATCATATTCTGTCTTTCCTTCTACACTTGCCATCGTTCCTTTTGCAAATGTGAATGTTACATTGTTATTTGACTTGATGATAACATCTTTCGTAGCATTCTCAGCTAAGATTGAAGCAAATGTATCAGCAGAAACTATCTGTGAATCAGCTAAATCAACTGTGTAATTATCTTCACTTGGTGTTGGAGCTGGAGTCTCATCAGCAAAATTTAAGACGGTTGATACACCTTCTGGGAGAATCCAGAAATCTACATAACTACATGTTCTATTCTCAAGTGTATAATATTTACTCCATTCATCACCTGATGAAAGACTGTCTCCATATGTATCCGTATTATTCTCCCCATAAACATCAAGTCCGCCTGCCATCGTAAGGTTTCCCAAGTCATCTGCTGTATAATATACTCGAATAATATATACATCATCGATTCGATTATTTTTGTACTTATCATAATCAGCTCCACCTATTTCTGTAGAACCCATATTTTCATTTAAACAATTCAAATGATTGTGAGACCACCAATCTGATGCATCCCAATTTTCTTTTGGCAAAACATTAAATCCTTTTATATACATATCAGGTTCTACCGCTGGTCTATATTTCGAACCATTCCAAACCAATCCACCAACATACTTTGTTTTTAATTCACCATCTGTATCTTTTTCGATAACTAAATTGCCATCTGTATCTCTTGATACACTAGGAACGATCACTTCAGACCTATATGCTTTCCAATATGGAATACTGCTTTTCTCCCAATCAATATATGCCTGTGTATTCTTACCACACACAACAACATTTCCGCCAAAATATCCATATCCCATTTGATTTGCAATAGCTTGTGTATCTGCGGTTGTCAGCTTTTTCTCCTGATAATCACCATCTACACCCAATTCTATAACTGTCTTGTCTGCTACGTCTGCAGCCTGAACACTTGGAAGATTACTTCCTGTAAAAATTGTAGCAACTGCAAGTGTTGCTGCCGCTATACAAGTGGCTAACCTTTTCTTTTTCATAAAATCTCTCCTTTTTAATCTTTATGTAATAGGTAATTATGAAACTATTGAAATCGGAATTTGTGCTCACAGTACATGCTAGTATAAATTAAAATAGTCTCGCAAACACCTATTTCAATATAACTCATTTGAGTTATATTTTCAAGTTATTATTCATTTTTATATCTATGTATTATTTCTCAAAATAATTACAATTACATAAAGCAAACGAAAGTGAGTGATATATTTGATTGAACAAAGTGTATTGAATAGAATACAGCAACTACTTGAGTTTAAGCATTGGACACTTTACAAGCTTGCGAAAGAATCCAATATTGCATATTCAAGCTTAAACAACATATTTAACCGTCAAACCTGTCCAACCATAATTACTCTCGAAAAAATATGCAAAGGATTTAATATGAGTCTCTCTGAATTTTTTTCTTTTGATACAAATCCTTTACGTGATGAATCCCTCACATTAGAACAACAAGATTTGTTAAACTCCTACAATGAGTTATCCTCGCAAGATAAAATGCTGCTTCAAGCATATTTGAAAGGACTATGCAAAAAATAAGCGACTGTTTCCAAATGAACGAATGGACAGTCACTTATTTTACAATCTTATATTCTTTACCCGCAATCATAGGTATGTGCTATGTTAGCTCTAGCCTTAATTTCTTTAAAGATTGTCTTGGAATTATTCTTGAGAAGTTGCATGAACTGCTCAATTATCTTTCCGACTGCGAAAAGAGGGCAAAAAATTAGAGCCAGCCTTTCGACTGACTCTGAGCTCCCCAAGCATATTACAGTTTATTTGGATAATTCTCTAACTGATGAAAAATACCAACTACATTTACTACATCTGCCCTCACATCAAAAATGATAATATAATTCATCTGTGGCACAACTGCCTCACGATATCCTTTCTTAGCAAGATATGCATCTCTGCATTCGGGAAACTGAAAAGGATGGACCTCCAGCCTGTCATAGATTACATCAATACTATCTAACAGATGCTTCGCTGCCTGTTTATTCTTTAAGCGATAAATCAAATGATACACCAAATTATCAAGCAATTCATCGGCATGCTCTGTGACATTTAATTTATAAGCCATACTTTGCTCTCGTTTCTCTAAGTGCTGTTCTGGCATCCTTTACCTGTCCTGCCTCTATCTGCTTTTCAGATATCTCTATGTCTCTGTACATGGCAATCTGTCTCATGGTTGACTCATAAATCTCCATGCTCATAATTACCATATCGCCATAGCCATTTTTCGTAACATAAATTGGTTCCTCTGCCCTATGGCACATATCAGATATCTCCGATGTATTCTTCAAGTCTTTAATTGGAATTATTTGTGGCATAACATACACCTCCTTGTTTATGGTCTAATTATACCATAATTATATTCTTTTTAACTCTTTTTATTTATAAAAAACATAGTCAATCAACAGTTGAGGTTTTTAAAGGTTTTTAAAATACTTTCTATAGGTCTATGCATACATCCAAACAAAAAAACACGGTCTTTTGACTATATCAAAGACCGTGTAGGTTTTTAGCCTTCATCCTGCATATTTGCAAGTTTTTTCGCCTGGTCGGCTGCAATACATGCATCAATGATCTCCTGAATGTCTCCATTCATGATCTTGTCCAGTTTATACAGCGTAAGGTTGATACGGTGATCCGTAACACGTCCCTGTGGGAAGTTATAGGTACGGATCTTCTCAGAACGATCTCCAGTACCGATCTGGCTTCTTCTTGCTGCGGACTCTGCATCCTGTTTCTTCTGTAACTCCAGGTCATATAGCTTGGTACGCAGTAACGCAAATGCCTTTTCCTTATTCTGGATCTGCGATTTCTCCGTCTGGCTGTAAATTACAATACCAGTTGGATAATGGGTCAGACGGACTGCAGAGTCAGTTGTGTTGACACACTGTCCACCATTTCCAGAAGCTCTCATAACATCGATTCGGATGTCTTTATCCTCAATCTTAACATCGACATCTTCTGCTTCCGGCATAACTGCAACTGTGATCGTTGAAGTGTGGATACGTCCTGCAGATTCTGTTTCCGGTACTCGCTGTACACGATGTACTCCTGATTCGTATTTCATCTTGGAGTATACACTCGGTCCGGAAAGCATAAAGTTTACGGACTTCATTCCACCAATTCCGATCTCTTCCATCTCAAGAGTTTCAATCTTCCACTTCTGGCTCTCTGCATAATGGATATACATACGGTAAATCTCAGCGGCAAAAAGCGCTGCCTCATCTCCGCCTGCACCTGCACGGATCTCAACAATAACGTTCTTGTCATCATTCGGGTCTTTTGGAAGCAACAGGATCTTCAGTTTGTTCTCCAATTCTTCCAGACGTGCCTTCGAATCATTCAGTTCTTCCTTGGCAAGCTCTCTCATTTCCTCATCGGATTCTTCCTTTAACATTGCAAGGGAATCTTCAATATTCTGCTTACACTGTTTATATTCTTTATAGGTTTCTACGATTGGAGCGAGATCACTCTGCTCTTTCATGAGCTTACGGAAACGTGCTGCGTCATTCGCAACATCCGGCTCACTTAATGTATTCATCAATTCTTCATAGTGACGTAAAGTATCATCTAATTTATCAAACATTCTCTTACCTCTTTCTTGATCAGCTTCTTAGTCGTTTTATCCATTGAAATTCTGCGCAGCAACGCTACAACATTCCAATTACGACACGGTCATTACGAGCTAAGTCTTTTACTACATGTACATTTAAAAATCCAGCATATTTCATCATTTCGGAAACATCCTCACCCTGGTCATATCCAATCTCAAAGAGTACATATCCTCCCGGGTTCAGATAATCCCGGCATTCTTTGATGATCTTCCTGTAGAAGAACAATCCGTCTTCTTTTCCATCCAACGCCTGAACCGGCTCAAATTCAGATACCTCCGGCATCAGTTTTACGATCTCCTCTGTTTTGATATACGGCGGATTCGACACGATCATATCATACCGTTCTGTCACATGTTCAAACAGGTCGCTCTTCTCAAAATCCGCAACCACCTCATTCAGTTTTGCATTTTCCTTGGCCACATTGATTGCCTGTTTGGAAATATCAAATCCACATCCGCTTGTATCTTTCACATTTTTTAAAATGCTGATCAGAATGCAGCCGGAACCGGTGCACATATCCATAATCTTCATTCCCGGCTTTGCAAGCTTTAATGCTTCTTCTACCAGCGTCTCTGTGTCCTGTCTCGGAATCAGCACATGGGAATTCACATGAAAAGTGAGTCCCATAAATTCCTGTTCTCCGGTAATATACTGAAGCGGAATGTGTTCCCCTCTTTTTTTCAGCAGAGATTTGAATTCTTCGATCTGTTCGGATGTCATCTCTTCATCCATATGCATATAATAAAAATTACGGTCAATCCTGCATGCCATCTCAAGAAGCAGCCATGAATCAATTCTGGAATCCGATATTCCTACATTATTTAATATTTTTTCACCTGCAGCCACTGCCTCACAATAAGTCATTTTACGCTTCCTTCTGCCATGCTCTCCAGTCAAACACTGCCTCTACCGAAGCAATTCCAACCTCAATCATCTCATCATCCGGCTCTTTTGTTGTTAATCTCTGCATCCAGAGTCCCGGCTGGCTAAGTGCATTTACAAACCAGTTATCATATCTTCCTGCCAGACGGATAAATTCATAAGACACCCCTGCGATCACAGGAATGAGTACCAGTCTGAGCACCAGTCTGAGCACTCTGGAATCCACCTGGATAAACATAAAGAAAAAGATACTGATCAGCATAACAATAAGCAGAAAACTTGTTCCACAACGTTTATGCTGTTTGGAACTTTTTCTTACATTCTCAACATTAAGTTCCATCCCATGTTCAATGCAGTTAATACATTTATGTTCTGCACCATGATACATAAATACCCGTTTAATATCCGGCATCAATGATATGAGTGCAATATAACCAATAAAGATTGCAAGACGGATCAGCCCTTCAACCAAGGCTAATACTGCTGATGACTCAATCATCCTGCCAAATATTCCCGAAAGATAATATGGAAGCACAAAAAAGATCGCAAGTGCTAATACAATGGAAAATGCGACTGTTCCGCCCATAATAACAGCATCTTTTTTCTCATCCTTTTTCGTTTTCTCTTTTGGAGTTTTTCCATCTTCTTCCTCTTCAAAGAAAGAAGCAGAATATGTCAGTGTACTCATACCAAGATACAATGACTCTATAAAACTAAGTACTCCCCTTACAATTGGGAGATTACGTATTTTCTTATTCTGGACAATTCCCTTATATTCGGAGACTTTTATTGCAATCTCCTGATCCGGCTTTCGTACAGCCACGGCGTATTTTTCCTGATTCTTCATCATAACGCCTTCCATGACAGCCTGACCGCCAACTCCCGAATACCTCATATAAATTTCCCTCTTCGTTAAAAAAGGTTGAGATTTCGCAACCTCAACCTTTATCTGCACTACTAAAAAAATTAGTTCTGTTTCATACCATATTTCTTGTTGAACTGTTCGATACGTCCACGAGCCTGGTTAGCTTTCTGCTGTCCAGTATAGAATGGATGGCATTTAGAACAGATTTCTACGTGGATATCTTCCTTTGTAGATCCTGTTACAAATGTGTTACCACAGTTACAAGTTACAGTTGCCTGATAATAATCTGGATGGATTCCTTCTCTCATGATTTTCACCTCTTCTATGTTCTTATCGTTTTATTGTCAGCTTCATTCTTCTATACCCGTATGCCCGATCCGCATATGATACTTATTACAAAGAACGACACGTTCGTCCGTTTACATCCCGATAAACAGCTTATTTATTGTAGCATACCGCTATTGCGATTGCAATACCTTATAGAAAAATTCTATAAGATTCTGTTTTTGCGTACCATCTGTATAAATTCGGCGTTATTTCTCGTATGAGCAAACATATTTAAGATATTCTCCACAGCTTCCTCTGCCCGCATGCCGTTAAACGCCTTACGCATATTATCAACTGCTGCTCTTTCGTCTTCATCCAGCAAAAGATCTTCTCTTCTTGTTCCGGATTTTACAATATCTACTGCAGGGAAAATGCGCTTCTCGGAGAGCTTACGGTCAAGCACAAGCTCCATATTGCCGGTTCCTTTAAATTCCTCAAACACAACGTCATCCATCTTGCTTCCGGTATCCACAAGTGCTGTTGCAAGAATCGTAAGGCTTCCGCCCTCACGCATATTACGTGCTGCACCAAAAAACCGCTTTGGCATATGAAGCGCTGCCGGATCAAGTCCCCCGGATAAAGTTCTTCCACTTGGCGGAACCGTCAGGTTATACGCTCTCGCAAGACGGGTAATACTGTCGAGAAGAATCATGACATCTTTCTTGTGCTCGACCAGTCTCTTCGCCCGCTCGATTACCATTTCCGAAACACGTTTATGATGCTCCGGTAGTTCGTCAAAGGTGGAATAGATTACTTCAACATTCTCTCCTTCAATCGCTTCCTTAATATCGGTAACTTCTTCCGGTCTTTCATCGATCAGAAGGATAATGAGATGCATTTCCGGATTATTATGTTTTACTGATCTTGCAATTTCTTTTAGAAGTGTCGTCTTACCTGCCTTCGGCTGGGAAACGATCATGCCTCGCTGTCCTTTGCCGACTGGAGAGATCAGATCCACGATGCGCATTGCAACACTTCCGCCCGGTCTTTCAAGACGCAGCCTGACATTCGGAAAAATCGGTGTCAGATCTTCGAAGTTTGCACGCTTCTGTGCCTCTGAAGGTGGATATCCGTTCACGCTTGTCACATATAAAAGAGCGGAAAACTTCTCGCCCTGATTCTTCACACGTGTATTACCACATATGATGTCTCCAGTCTTCAGATTAAATCTGCGTATCTGCGATGGTGCAACGTAAACATCATTCTCTCCCGGAAGATAATTCTCACAACGGATAAATCCAAATCCATCCGGCATTACCTCGAGTATTCCGTTCGCCATCTGCCCGCTGTCAAGAGAAGCATTCTCTTCCCTTACCACATTGTCTGTATTTTCTTTTGCAGCATAGAAATTCTTATGTTTTGCAGAGTTTGTATTCTCTCTTCCATTCTCTCTGCCATGTCCAAGTTCTTTCTCGTCCTCTTCCAGCATGCGTTCCACCAGTTCTGATTTCTTCATACCTGATATGCCTTTCATTCCACGTGCTTTCGCAAGGTCTCTCAGGACAACCAGTGAAAGACTTTCATATTTTTCTCTCATTTCAATCTCCTGTTAAATGATATATCATCCTTTTTTATTCTTTCATCTCTTAACTTGATATTCTGCTAAAATATATGGGATACTATGTCTGAATTGACATTCGGATTCTTATGTTTTCCTATTATACACCAGTTCTATGAAATTGAAAACACCTTTTTCCACAATCTTGATTTGTCTCATTTGAAATGGTATCATAGAACTTATCATACAGACAGGAGAATCACTATGGATAATAAAGAAAAAGCTTTACAATGTCACAAAGAATGGAATGGAAAACTTGAAACAATTGCCAAATCAAAGGTAAACAGCCGTGAAGATCTGGCGATTGCCTACACCCCTGGTGTTGCTGAACCATGTAAAGTAATCGCAGAGAATAAAGAAGCTGCTTATACCTATACCTGGAAAGCCAATACGGTTGCTGTTGTTTCCGACGGAAGCGCTGTTCTCGGACTTGGAAATATCGGACCTTATGCTGCAATGCCGGTCATGGAAGGCAAATGTGTCCTTTTTAAGGAATTTGGTAACGTAAATGCAGTTCCGATCTGCCTTGACACTCAGGATACCGAAGAAATTATTGCCGCAGTTAAAAATATAGCTCCTGGATTTGGCGGCATCAACTTAGAAGATATTTCGGCTCCACGTTGTTTTGAAATCGAAGAACGCCTGAAAGAAATGCTCGATATCCCGGTATTTCATGACGATCAGCATGGTACTGCGATTGTTGTTCTCGCTGGAATCATCAACGGACTCCGCGTAACCGGAAAGAAAAAGGAAGACTGCAAGGTTGTTGTAAACGGTGCAGGCTCTGCCGGTGTTGCGATCACACGTCTTCTTCTGACCTATGGTTTCCAGCATGTAACCATGTGTGACCGTGAAGGAATCATCGGAAAAGACTATCCTGGCCTTAACTGGATGCAGAAAAAGATGACGGAAGTAACCAATCTTTCTAACGAAAAAGGAACACTCGCAGACGCATTAAAGGGTGCAGACATTTTTGTTGGTGTTTCTGCTCCAAACATCGTTACTCCGGAAATGGTTTCATCCATGAATAAAGATTCTATTCTTTTTGCAATGGCTAATCCGGTTCCTGAAATCATGCCGGATGTGGCAAAGGCTGCCGGTGCAAGAGTGGTTGGTACCGGACGCAGTGATTTTCCAAACCAGGTCAATAATGTAATTGCCTTCCCTGGAATTTTCAAGGGTGCTCTGGAAGGCCGCGCTACACAGATTACGGAAGAGATGAAGCTTGCTGCTGCAGAAGCACTCGCCCACCTTGTCTCTGATGAAGAACTGAATGATGAATTCATTATGCCGGAAGCATTTGATCCACGCGTTGCAGAAGTTGTCAGCCAGGCTGTTAAATCACACATCCGTTAATTTATGAATGCACAAAAACCACATACCGCTTCTCACCTGTGGGGTGACAAGCGGTATTATTCCCTAAATTATTATTTGAAACAGACATATGGAGAAAAGGTATATCGTCTCTCTCTTGACGGAGGCATGACATGCCCCAATCGTGACGGCAGATATGCTGCTACCGGTTGTTCCTTTTGCAGTATGGGAGGATCTGGAGATTTTGCAGCTTCAAGAACGCTCACCATTCCAGAACAATTGCTGGAAGCCCGCAAACGCATCCAGACCAAAACAGACTGCCACAAATTTATCGCTTATTTTCAGGCATATACGAATACTTATGCACCGGTTCCTTATCTAAGGGAGATCTTCACAGCAGCAATTTCCGATCCACAAGTCGTTGCTTTGTCGATTGGAACAAGAAGTGACTGTCTCTCCAATGAGATTCTGGATCTTTTGAGTGAACTGAATCAGATCAAACCAGTCTGGATTGAGCTTGGACTTCAAACGATCCATAATCAGACGCTTCACAACCTGAACACGCATACGACCTTCGAACAGTTTGAATGCGCCAGACAATCTCTTCGCAGATGCGGTCTGTCGGTGATCGCTCATCTGATTCTCGGGCTTCCCGGTGAAACGAAAGATATGATGCTGCAGTCTGTCGAATATATCGCACACTCAGATATCCAGGGTATAAAATTGCAGCTTCTGCATATTTTAAAAGGAACCGCTCTCTCCGATCAGTATGCTGCAGAACCATTTCCTCTATTTTCATTAGACGAATATTGTGATCTGATCGTCGACTGTATTGAACGACTCCCGGAGCAAATTGTTATCCACCGCATCACAGGCGATGGTCCAAGAAAACTGCTTATAGCTCCATTATGGAGCACCGATAAAAAACGCGTTTTAAACACCATTCAGAAACGTTTTCTGGAACGTGACACCTGGCAGGGGAAATTTTACGATCCTTCATGATCAAACAGAAAAGGAGGCTTTTATCATGGCAGAACCATTTACAATCTATAAACTAACCATTTTAAATATGCTGGATAAAGCAGGGTTTCCATTAACCAATACACAAATTTCCAATTTCTTCCTTGAGCTGGAATATACCGATTACTTCCGCGTCCAGCAAGTTATCGGAGACCTTGTTGATGCCGATCTGATTCTTGCAGAATCCACACACTCCAACACCCAGTATACGATTACTGCTGCCGGTCGTGAAACACTTGGCTTTTTTAAAGACAAGATTACCGATGCAATCGAGGCAGACATCTACAAATATTTTGAAAAAAACAAAATGGTGCTTCGCAAGGAAAATGCAATCCTCGCAGATTATTACCGCACTCCGAATCATGATTATGCCGTTCGATGCCAGGTAAAATCCGAGGGAAACACCGTTGTAGATCTTACCTTGTCTGTAAAAAACAAAGATCAGGCAGAGGCTATCTGTAATAACTGGAAAAAAGAAAACGAAGATATCTACGCATATCTTATGGATCATCTTCTCAAATAAAAGCAGCCGGGAATTTCTCCCGGCTGATCTTTTTCACATCTTATTTATTTTTCTGAATACTGTATCCAAATTTTCCTAATTTCTCACCCATAAGAAAATATTCTCCATGCGAATACATAACCAGTCCCGTCTCATTGATATGAAATCTTCCAGTCTCATCCATATGAGCATCATCGATCGTAACTCCCACAACCTCTGCCAAAAACATGGTATGACTTCCAAGCGGTCTGGTCTCCACTACCTTACATGCAATATTTACCGGGCTTTCCGCAATTCCCGGGGCATTGACATTCTGCATGGGAAGTGGTGTAAGATTCATTTTTTCAAATTTATCCACATCTCTTCCACTTGTCACGCCACAATAATCACAGGCTTTCACAAGCTCCTTTGTTGTAAGATTCATCACAAATTCCCCGGTTTCCTCTATCATATGATAGGAATAGCGTTCCGGCCTTACGGATATGGACACCATTGGTGGATTCGTACATACTGTCCCCGCCCAGGCAATTGTAATAATATTACTTTTTCCGGCTTTGTCTGCCACGCTGACCATTACTGCCGGAACGGGATTTAACATATTCCCCGGTTTCCAATTCTGTTTTCCCATATTGTTCTCCTACTGTATCTTTTCATTCTTTATGAAAGAACTCCTGTTTTTTTCATTTCACGTTCCAGCAGTTCTTGATGTGCTGCAGACAGTTCTGTCAGCGGAAGCCGCAGACCGCCTGCCTGATATCCCATCTGGTTTGCTGCCCATTTAACCGGAATCGGATTCACTTCACAAAACAGTGCATGAATCAGATCGAGATATTTCAGTTGTAGTTCCAGCGCCTTTTTGGTATTTCCATTCAGATATTCTATAACCATGTCATGTGCGTCCTGCGGAACAACATTAGAAAGAACTGAAATCACCCCGATTCCTCCCAGTGAAAGGATTGGAATTACCTGATCATCATTTCCAGAGTAAATATCAAGCTTTCCTTTCACGCAGGCAGCAAGCTTCGCAATCTGTGAAATATCCCCACTTGCTTCCTTGATTCCGACAATGTTTTCCACCTCATCTGCCAGGCGGGCGGCTGTTTCCGGAAGAATATTACATCCGGTTCTGGATGGTACATTATACATAATGATCGGAAGGTCTACACTTTGTGCGATCATCTTGTAATGCTCGATCAACCCCTCCTGTGTTGCCTTGTTGTAAAACGGTGTCACAACCAGGAGACCATCTACCCCCAGCTCTTGTGCTTTCACCGAAAGTTCTACTGCCGTCTGTGTACAATTTGCTCCGGTTCCCGCAATAACCGGTATTCTGTGTGCGATCTTCTCTACGGTAAAACGGATCACTTCTGTCCGCTCTTCCATCGACATCGTTACAGGCTCTCCGGTTGTTCCACATACAATAATCGCATCCGTATGACCTTGTACCTGGGCTTCCAGCATCCTGCCGAGTTCTTCATAATTCACACTTTTATCTTCATGAAACGGAGTAATCATTGCCACTCCTGCACCTTTAAAAATTGCCATAGAGTCTCTCCCCTTATCGATTCCATTTATATTTAAAGTTTTAAATCCGGATTCTCTTTGATAATGTCTGCAATCAATTCCCGTTCATCCATATGATGTTTTACGCCCTTAATTTCCTGGTAATCTTCATGTCCTTTCCCAGCAAGCACGATAATATCTCCATCCTGTGCATTTTTCATGCAATAAGCAATTGCTTCTTTACGGTCCGGGATGGTTACATATTTCCCATCGGCCTTGTGTACTCCCACCAGAATATCCTCGATAATTGCCATTGGTTCTTCATTTCTTGGGTTATCCGACGTTACAACGGTCAGATCCGCCAGTTTTGAAGATACTTCTCCCATCTCATATCTTCTTGATCTGGCACGGTTTCCTCCACATCCAAACAAACATACCAGTCTTCCCGGTTCATATTCCTTTAGCGTTGTAAGAAGACTCTCTAAAGACATTGCATTATGCGCATAATCGATCATTAACGTATAACGTCTGGTTACCGGAACAATTTCAATCCTGCCTTTTACACTGACATGAAGCAGCGCTTCTTTAATTTTATCGACCGATACTCCAAAGTGATTACAGATTGCAATTGCTGTCAGTGAATTGTATACACTGAAACTTCCAGGTACATTCACTTCCACATCAAAATCCATAAGACCGCTCACATGATAACGAACCCCAAGTGCACCATGTTCCTTCTTCAGTTCTACATGTTCCGCACGCAGATCATTCTCCTTCTGATATCCGAATGTCTGTACCTCACAGGTATGCCCATCTAAAATGCCCTGAAGATGCTCGCTGTCCCCGTTAAATATTCCAAGTCTGCACTGACGGAATAACAGGCTCTTACAATGCATATAATCAGCAAAGTCTTTATGTTCATTTTCTCCGATATGATCCGGCTCAAGATTGGTAAATACACCGATATCAAATACAAATCCGGATACACGGTGCAGCATCAATGCCTGTGATGAGACTTCCATAACAACCGCATCCATTCCAGCCTCAACCATCCGGTGAAAATATTCCTGAACAACATAGGATTCCGGAGTCGTATTTGCTGATGGGATATGCTCATCCCCGATGATCGTCTCGATTGTACCGATTAATCCAGTCTTGATTCCCGCAGATTCCAGAATCGATTTCACCATATAAGTTGTTGTTGTTTTACCTTTTGTTCCAGTAATTCCGATTGTTCTTAACTTTTTAGATGGATAATCAAAATATGCTGCAGACATACATGCCAATGCCAGACGGCTGTCAGCAACTTTTACAACAGTAACACCCTCCGGAACCGTTACATCTTTCTCAACAATTACTGCTGCTGCACCTTTTTCCACAACATCCGGGATAAAATCATGTGCATCCCGAACCGTTCCCGAAATACACACAAATACCGATCCTTTTTCCACTTTTCTAGAATCATAGACAAGTGTTGTAATTTCTGTATCCAGGCTTCCTGCCACAAGCTCATATTCTAAATTTTCTAATAATTTTGCAATCTGCATATCTTTTCCTCTTCTCTATTCTATTCACATTTCATAGTACTGTTCTCGATTTCCCCATGGAACACCTCGGTTGCAGGCCCTGTCATATAAATATGGTTTGCAGCTCTGTCATACTCGATCACAAGATCTCCACCCTTTAAGTGAACCAGAACTTTGTCTTCTGTGTAACCATTTAAAATACATGCCATTACGGTCGCACAGGTTCCTGTTCCACAAGCCCATGTTTCATCCGATCCACGTTCCCATACCCGCATTGATACTTCGTTTCTCGATATCAGTTCACAGAATTCCGTGTTCGTACGTTTTGGAAAACGTTCATGTTTTTCAAATAATGGACCTGTCTTTTCGATCTCAAAATCTGCCAGATTTTTCACAAACACTACCGCATGTGGATTTCCCATTGACACACAGGTCATTCTCCATTCTTTTCCATCCACAATGATCGGTTCGTCTACTACCGGTGTTTTATCTGCCACTACAGGAATCTTCTCCGGTTCGAGAATTGGTTCTCCCATATCCACACGGACACTCTCCACTTTGTCATTGACCACAGTAAGCTCAAGTGTTTTTACGCCTGCTCCGGTTTCTACCGTAATCTCTGTTTTATCGGTCAGTTTATGATCATATACATATTTTGCTACACATCGGATTCCATTTCCACACATTTCAGCCTCTGATCCGTCTGCGTTATAGATTCTCATTCGAAAATCTGCCAGTTCTGACGGTCCGATCGTAATCAGGCCATCTGATCCTATTCCAAAATGACGGTCACTCACGAATTTAGAAACCGCTGCCGGATCGTTCACTGTTTCTTCAAATAAATTCACATATACATAATCATTTCCGCATCCGTGCATCTTTGTAAATTTCATATATTCACCTGTCCCTTTCCGTTGTCATCATTTATCTTTTACTTTTGATTCAGCCATTCTATCTTTTATATTATAACCGGCACTATTTATGCAAAATACCTCGTAAGTGCTAAATACATTGCAAATCGTGTCATTTTGTTTTATCATGGTATCAGATTACAAATTTTATCCGGAGGGTTTATGCATAAATATGAAAAAACCGGTTATCTGACCGATAATTTTAAAATTTTTCATCTGATCGATTCTGATATGCCTGAAATAGATTTTCACTTTCATGATTTCCATAAAATTTTAATCTGTCTCAGCGGAAACATCTCATACTGCATTGAAGGACGTACCTATGATCTTCGTCCAAATGATATTGTATTCGTCAATGCCGGAGAAGTTCATCGCCCTATCATTCATGATACTACGCCATATGAGCGCATTATCTTTTATATTTCCAGAAATTATCTGGAAGATTATCAAAAAAAAGATAATGATCTGGCTCTCTGCTTCAAAAGTGCACATAAAAACCAGTCTCATGTACTACGTGTACATACATTTGCAGCCAGCAAGTTAGGCGTGATTACCCGTGATCTGGAACATTCTTTTCAGGAGGATGAATATGCCAATGAGCTTTATCACAATATCCTGTTTCTGGAATTTATGATCCATCTGAACCGGGCAGCACTGCACAACGGGGTTGAATATATTACCAACACTTCATCGAATCAGAAAATTCTTGCAATCATTGATTATCTGAATGAGCATCTGACAGAGGATATCAACATTGATTATCTTGCCTCGAATTTTTACCTGAGCCGCTACTATCTGATGCATACGTTTAAAGAAGAAACTGGATATACGATTGGCAATTATCTGACCACCAAGCGTCTGTTACTAGCAAAAGACCTGATAGCCGGCGGAATGCCAATTACGGAAGCATGTTACGAATGCGGCTTCCGCAACTATTCTACGTTTTCCCGTGCATACAAAAAGAATTTTGGAAGCAACCCAAGAGAACAGCTTCAAACTTAATTCCATAAACGCAACACAATATTCCTATAGAGCCAAAAGGAGTGCTGTCCATCAGGGACAACACTCCTTTTTCTTGCATTTATAACGATTATCGCTCTGCAATCGCATTCATAAGATTTGGTATTACCTGTTTCTTACGGGACACAACACCTTTTAACTCTACTCCATCCTCCGATGCAGCGCAGTTGAATGCATTACTCATTACATTTCTCGCATCATTTCCTTTATAGATCATGTAAGTGGATTCATTTAAAATATCTGTAAGCATTACAAAGATCATATCAATCTTCTTCTCACCCAGATTCTTCTCTAAGATCGGCTCTAAACGTTTCTGAACTTTGTCGAGTTCGCCCCTGCTCATGGCACTTACCTGAGCAACACCAAATGCTGTACTTCCTGAACTAAAGATCTTGAAATCCTGATTTAAAATCTCATCATCGGATTTATTGCTGAAATCACTTCCTGCCTCAAACATCTTGAGTGCAAGTTCTTCAATCTCAACTTTTGCAATTGCTGCAAGCTCTTTTGCAACTACTTTATCGATCTCGGTACATGTTGGTGAACGGAACATCAATGTGTCTGATAAAATTGCAGACAAAAGCAGTCCTGCAATCGTTTTATCGATTTCAATCCCTTTTTCCTGATACATCTGATAGATGATTGTTGCTGTACATCCCAATGGCTGATTGCGGAAAAATACCGGCGCCATCGTTTCAAGACTTCCAATTCTGTGATGATCAATGATCTCAAGTATTTCTGCCTCATCAATATTGTCCAGAGCCTGCGATTTTTCATTGTGATCCACAAGAATCAGCTGTTTCTTCTGTGTGCTCATAAGATTACGTCTTGAAATCATACCAACGTAATTCTGTTTCTCATCCAGCACCGGGAAATCGCGATGCCTGATCTTCGACATTGCATCCCGTACTTCTGATACATAATCATCAAGCTGGAATGTAATCATATCCTCTTTTGTCATGAAAAATTTAATCGGCATACTCTGATTGATAAGTCTTGCAGTTGTAAAGGAATCATACGGAGTACTGATAATCACAACCTGTCTCTGTTCCGCTGCTGCAATTACTTCCTGACTCACTTCGAAACCATTCGTAATAATCATACAGCTGCAGTCTGCCTGAATCGATAGCAGTTGTGATTTTTCACGATTTCCAAGAATCACAAGATCATCCTTCTCTACACTGTTTGCTACAACTTCCGCAGTTCCCGTTCCAACAACTACTTTTCCATTCACGAAATAACCATGTTCATTTCCGGTTATTACTTTACCACCAAGTGTTTCTACGATATTTTTATATTGTGTGCGCGCAGTTGAAAGAATCGAATTATCGTACACATCCATGTATGATTTGGCAATATCGCCAGTTACGATCAGTCCCTCTAATTTGTTTCTGACATTCACGATCGGAAGAGTGACAACTTTCAGTATCTTCATCATTTCCCATGCTTTTTTCATGGAAATATGACTGTCCACCCCTTCTGTCCTGCGAATCGAGATATCCTTTAGCTGTGTACCAGCGTCCGTTACCAATCCCGGCTCGTCCACCTGAAAACGTTTCAGTACATAGGCTGTCTCCGGATTCATACTTCCTGCCCTTTTTGGAACATAACATATGGTCTCCTTAGCATCTTTGTTCTGTTCCTGTAATTTGTTCTTCAGGTTGGCATAAGTAATTGCAGCACATATAGAGTCTGTATCTGGATGCTTATGTCCAACAACCCAAATCTTCTTCTTTTCCATCTTAAATCTCCGCCTTTATATTGAAATTATTTACTAGTTATTGATAAAAATCCCTGTTTATTTCAAGATTAAAGCGTTATGATGCGCTTCCTTCTCCTAACTCCTTTTACAGGATACCTGCTGCATGAAGGACAAGGGCAACCACACCCACCAGATCAACTGCAGTAAGCACAGTAAGAACCTTCGTGATTCCTTTTATGTATTTTACATTTTTATCTACTGTCTCGATCTTCTCAATCTGATCTTCAAATCCCTTAAAAAGATCCTGGATATTTCGATAGCATTTTACATTCTCTGTATGAATTTTATCTGAAAGTTCCGATTTCAAGGCTTCAAGCTGCTCGTTCACCCCTTCAAGCGCTTTGATCAATTCTTCAGTACGCTTATTTGTACTTTCATCCGCCTTATCGAAGCTGTTTCGAAGCTGTTCGGCCTGTTCATCATTTAATTTCCGTCCATCTTCTAATTCCTTGCTCATCGATGCCTGAAGTTCTTCCATCTTCTCTGACACCTGTTCAATCATGCGGTTGATCTGTTTGCTTACTTCTGCAGTAATCCCATCCGCTTTCTCCTGACGTTCTTCCAGAATATGCTGAAGTTCCTCAGCCTTGTCTTCCCTCTCTGCGACAATCGTCTGTAATTCTTTCACTTTCGATTCTTTGGAAAGCAGAAGTTCCTGAAGCTGTTTCGCCTTCTCTCTGAATTCATCAATCTGAGTTAATAAAAAATCATTATTCTCCAATGTCTTATGCGTCCTTTCACGCTTTTTATTCCGGTGGTTATTCCTAAATACCTGTGCATCTAGTTTTGTGAACAGCCCAGCCATAACCTTCCTCCTGTGGAATCTGTATATTCAAAAAACATCTTTTCTGAACAGATATGTCTATTGTATCATTTCACCGAATATTTGTAAACGTGGTAGAATGCAAAAAAACAGCCGTATCAGATATACTGATACGGCCGCTTCTCTATTTGTTAATTATTTGTAGAGTTCTACAAGTTTTAACAGATGATCATAACGGGCAACTGCTGCTTCCTCAGACTCTTTAAACAGTTTCTCAGCTCTTTCTGGGAACGGTTTAATCAGACGAGTATAACGAGCTTCGTTATTTAAGAATGCCTGGTAAGATCCATCACCTGGTTTGCTTGTCAGAGTGAATGGGTTCTTTCCTTCAGCTTTTAATTCTGGGTTGAATGAGAACAGATTCCAGTAACCAGCGTTAACTGCTTTCTTCATCTCATCCTGGCAATGGTTCATACCACCCTTAGCGATACCGTGAAGTTCGCATGGAGCGTAACCAATGATTAATGATGGTCCGTTGTAAGCTTCTGCTTCAGCGATTGCTTTTACAGCCTGAGCTGGGTTAGCACCAAGAGCGATCTGTGCTACATATACATAGCCATAACTCATAGCGATCTCAGCAAGAGATTTCTTTCCAACTTCTTTACCGGAAGCTGCGAACTGGCAAACCTCACCGATGTTAGAAGCCTTAGAAGCCTGTCCACCTGTATTAGAGTACATCTCTGTATCGAATACCATAACGTTTACGTTCTCTCCAGATGCGAGTACATGGTCTAATCCACCGAATCCGATATCATATGCCCATCCGTCACCACCGAAGATCCATACAGATTTCTTAGACAGATAATCTTTCTTAGCAAGAGCTGCTTTTGCATCTGGGCATCCAGCTGCTGCTGCTTTTTCAAGTTCTGCAACTAAAGCTACTGTTGCAGGTGTATTTGCTTTTGTATCATTTACAGTCTCTTCGAATTTAGCAAATGCTGCTTTTAATTCAGCGCTTGCTTTGTCAGATTCTGCACATGCTTTTGCAGATTCAATAGCCATTTCACGAACATATTTCTGTCCAACATACATTCCTAAACCATGCTCAGCGTTATCCTCGAATAATGAGTTAGACCAAGCTGGACCCTTCTTAGAGTCTTTGTTTACTGTGTATGGTGAAGTAGCTGCCGGGTTACCCCAGATTGAAGAACATCCTGTTGCATTTGAGATGTACATCTGCTCACCGAATAACTGTGTAATTAATCTAGCATAAGATGTTTCAGCACATCCAGCACATGATCCTGAGAACTCAAGTAATGGCTGATTGAACTGAGATCCCTTAGGTGTTGTATCAGAAAGACCGATATCTTTCTTACCAACGTTAGCTACTAAGTAGTCAAATACTGGCTGCTCTGCTGCCTGTGATTCCTGTGGAACCATCTTGATTGCACCATCAGCTGCTTTTGGACATACAGTGATACACTCACCACATCCCATACAGTCAAGTGGGGATACACTCATTGTATATTTGTACTCGCCAGCCTTAGGTTTCATGTCAGCAAGTTTGATATTTGAAGGAGCTGCCTTTACTTCGTCATCTGATAATAAGAATGGACGAATTGTAGCATGTGAACATACGAATGCACAGCTGTTACACTGAATACATGCATCTGCGTTCCACTCTGGAACCATAACTGCAGTACCACGTTTCTCGTATGCAGAAGCACCTGTCTCGAACTGTCCATCAGGGTTGCCCATGAATGCAGATACTGGAAGGCTGTCACCATCCATCTTAGAGATTGGCTCTAAGAGATCTTTTACCATCTTAACAACCTCTGGACGTCCTGTAATCTCTTTTGAAGGAGCATCTGGAGCAGGATTCTTCCATGAATCTGGAACTTCTACTTTATGTACAGCATCTACACCAGCATCAATTGCTTTGTAGTTCATCTCTACAACTGCATCACCTTTTTTGCTGTAAGATTTCTTAGCTGCTGCTTTCATGTATTCAACAGCCTGATCGATCGGCATAACATCAGCTAATTTGAAGAATGCAGACTGAAGGATCGTATTTGTACGTTTACCCATACCAATTTCGATAGCTTTATCAATTGCATTGATTGTGTAAAGCTGGATATTGTTATCTGCAATGTATTTCTTAGCTTCAGCATTTAATTTGCTGTCTAATTCTTCGTCAGACCACTGGCAGTTGATCATGAATACTCCGCCTGGTTTCACATCCTGAACCATCTTCATTCCCTGGATAACATATGCAGGGTTGTGGCATGCTACGAAGTCTGCCTGATTGATGTAGTATGGACTTCTGATTGGGTTATCACCGAAACGTAAGTGGGAAATTGTAACACCACCTGTTTTCTTAGAGTCATACTGGAAATATGCCTGAATGTATTTATCTGTATGATCACCGATGATCTTTGTAGAGTTCTTATTAGCACCTACAGTACCATCTCCACCAAGTCCCCAGAATTTGCACTCTTTTGTTCCAGGTGCAGATGTGATAGGAGCTGGTTTCACTTCTGGTAAGCTTAAGTATGTTACATCATCTGTGATACCAAGTGTAAATCTCTTCTTAGGCTCATCTTTCTCCAGTTCTGTATATACAGCGAATACAGATGAAGGTGGAGTATCTTTAGAACCTAATCCATAACGTCCGCCAACTAAAACAACGTCGTTCATTCCTGCTTCACGAAGTGTTGTAGCTACGTCAAGGTATAATGGCTCACCTAAAGCACCTGGCTCTTTTGTTCTGTCTAATACAGCGATCTTCTTAGCTGTCTTAGGAATAACTTTGAGTAATGCTTCTGGAGACCATGGACGATACAGACGAACTTTAACTAATCCGACTTTCTCACCCTTAGCTGTTAAGTAATCAATTACTTCTTCTGCAACATCATTGATAGAACCCATAGCGATGATTACACGATCAGCGTCTGGTGCTCCATAATAGTTGAACAGATCGTAATTTGTGCCTAATTTCTCATTTACTTTCTTCATGTATTTCTCAACAACTGCTGGTAAAGCATTGTAAGCTGTGTTACATGCTTCACGATGCTGGAAGAATACATCACCGTTCTCATGAGAACCACGAGCTGCTGGATGTTCTGGATTCAGTGCGTGTGCACGGAATGCTTCTACTGCATCCATTGGGCACATCTCTTTCAGATCTTCATAATCCCATTTCTCGATCTTTTGGATCTCGTGAGATGTACGGAATCCATCGAAGAAGTTGATGAATGGAACTTTTCCTTCAAGAGCTGCTAAATGAGCAACCGGGCTTAAATCCATAACTTCCTGTGGGTTTGTCTCGCATAACATAGCGAAACCTGTCTGACGGCAGGCATATACGTCACTGTGGTCACCAAAGATATTTAATGACTGTGTAGCAACTGTACGTGCTGAAACGTCAAATACGCAAGGTAACTGCTCACCTGCGATTTTATACATATTAGGGATCATAAGAAGTAATCCCTGAGAAGCTGTAAATGTTGTTGTCAGCGCACCTGCTGCTAAAGAACCGTGAACAGTTCCTGCTGCACCTGCTTCTGATTCCATCTCAACAACTCTGACTGTGTTACCAAAGATGTTCTTCTGTCCAGCAGCTGCCCACTGATCTACAGAGTCAGCCATCGGGCTTGATGGTGTGATTGGATAAATACCAGCAACTTCTGTGTAGGCATAGGCTACATGAGCGGCAGCGGTATTACCATCCATGGATTGTTTTTTTCTTGCCATGATTTTTCCTCCTTAAATAAATAACACAATACGCCTAAGCATATTTTGCTTATTGACATTATTTTATCATTTTCCGACTCTTCTGTAAAGCGACCAGCCTCTGAATTTCTGTTTAAAATTTAGTACAAGGTTTCCTCCGTGAGATTTATTTTTTTCTTGCAAAATACAGATTTTACGGTACAATAGTAAACGATTCCATATTGATACGAATATAAATATAATATAGAAAGGTAATTGTTATGATTAGTGCAAATAATATTACACTCCGCCTCGGAAAAAAAGCTCTTTTCGAAGAGGTCAACATCAAATTTACCGAGGGAAACTGTTATGGACTGATTGGTGCAAACGGTGCCGGAAAATCCACATTCTTAAAGATTCTCTCCGGTCAGCTTGAACCAACAAGCGGTGATATTGTCATCACACCCGGACAACGTTTATCCTTCCTGCAGCAGGATCATTTTAAGTATGATGAATATACCGTACTTGATACGGTTATCATGGGTAACAAACGTCTCTATGAGATTATGAAAGAGAAAGATGCCATTTACATGAAAGAGGATTTCTCAGACGAAGATGGTATCCGTGCCAGCGAACTGGAAGGTGAATTCGCAGAAATGGACGGGTGGAATGCAGAATCCGATGCTGCTACCCTGTTAAACGGACTTGGCATTCCAAGTGAAGATCACTACACTCTGATGGCAGATCTTCCTGGTGCGCTGAAAGTCAAGGTGCTCCTTGCCCAGGCTCTTTTCGGCAATCCGGATATTCTTCTTCTCGACGAGCCGACCAACCACCTGGATCTGGATGCCATTGCATGGCTGGAAGAATTCCTGATCAATTTTGAAAATACCGTCATCGTTGTATCCCATGACCGTTACTTCCTGAACAAAGTATGTACTCACATTGCAGATATGGACTACGGTAAGATCCAGCTCTATGCCGGAAACTATGATTTCTGGTATGAATCCAGCCAGCTGATCATCCGCCAGATGAAGGAGGCAAACAAAAAGAAAGAGGAAAAGATCAAGGAGTTACAGGACTTCATCTCACGTTTCTCGGCAAACGCTTCCAAATCCAAACAGGCAACCTCCCGTAAGCGTGCCCTGGAAAAAATCCAGCTGGATGAGATCCGTCCTTCCAGTCGTAAATATCCGTACATCGATTTCCGTCCAAACCGTGAGATTGGTAACGAAGTTCTTACGGTAGAAGGAATTTCCAAAACAATCGACGGAGTTAAAGTATTAGACAACATTTCCTTCATTGTTGGTCGTGAAGACAAAATTGCATTTGTCGGCGGTAACGAACTTGCGAAAACCACTTTATTTAAAATCCTCGCCGGTGAACTGGAACCAGATGAAGGCTCTTTCAAATGGGGTGTAACAACCAGTCAGGCATATTTTCCAAAGGATAACACACAGATCTTTGATTCTGATGAGCTGATCGTCGACTGGCTCACACAGTTCTCAGAAATCAAAGATGCAACTTATGTCCGTGGTTTCCTCGGCCGTATGCTTTTTGCCGGTGAAGATGGTGTCAAGAAAATGCGTGTTCTTTCCGGAGGCGAGAAAGTCCGTGTTCTCCTCTCACGCATGATGATCATGGGAGCCAACGTTCTGATGTTTGACGAGCCTACGGACCACCTGGATATGGAGTCCATTACAGCATTAAATAATGGTATGATGAAATTCTCCGGAGTTATTCTTTTTGCCTGCCGTGACCACCAGGTTGTACAGACTACCGCAAACCGCATTATTGAATTCCTTCCGGATGGATCTATGATCGATAAGATTTCTACTTATGATGAATATCTTGAGAATGATGAAATGGCAAGAAAACGCCAGGTATACGCAATGTCAGATGACGACGAGAATTAATATCACAGATTATTTTATGAACTGTAAACACAAAAATGCACGCCTTACGGCGCACATACAAAAAAGGGCGTGTGAAAAAACGAAAGTTTTTTTACACGTCCTTTAGATGTTATCCGTATTCTGCTTCTGTTTCTCCGTAATCCGCATATAAAATACCGATTTCCCCTACAATCACCGCCAAATGCCACCGTACGCAAACCCAATTCTCCGTAAACATGAAAAAATCCATGATCACACCGACAATTTTCACATATTTGACGGTGTAATCATGCAAAATGACCTGTCTACGGAGAATTGGCGTTATTTATGAGGTATTTTTCTATTATTTTAGGTGTAGGGGAGCTTTTTCTTCGAATTACGGAGAATGGCTATATATCATTACGTAAGCTGGAGGATCAGTGTAAAGTCAATCTCCGCTTTATGTATCTTATGGATCATCAAACACCTTCTTATCGTACCTTCGGTTATTTCATTAATGAGGTACTTGCTGATTCCATTGAAGATATATTTCAAGACATAAACAAAAAAATCTTCGAGACAGAACATGTGGATCTCCAACACCTATACATCGATGACTCCAAGTTTCAAGCAAATGCGAATAAATACTCCTGGGTATGGAAAAAATCAACAGAAAAAAGCAGCAACTGCCGCATAGAATTCCATAATAGCTTTTCGTATGGGGGAAGGGGTATTATACACTTTTTTATGAAATATAACTACTATTATATCCATGAGTAAAAGGACGTGTAAAAAAACTTTCGTTTTTTCA
>CAKRMH010000014.1 GCA_934364805.1 uncultured Lachnospiraceae bacterium | reverse complement strand
ATGCTGGCATCTATCATCTATAATTATGGCAAATTTTGTGATGATTTTAAATCCACCCTGAAACTAGGCGCTTACGAATAATCAATAGATTATTATATAAACTAGCATTTATACAGGGGAAGTGATATTCACTTCCCCTGTATTTTTTATAATATATTTTCTTACAATATTCTGTTTCATATCATAAAGTGCTCGCACTTACAAATTCATATCCAATCTGGAGCGTATTCAGAGCCCAAAGTTACTCAAATAACAGCAAATCCACGTAAAACAGTAAATCTGCATATAATAATAAATCCACATAAAACAGTAAATTCATATATAATAGCAAGTTCACGTAAAACACAGTAAAGTCACAAATAACAACAAATCCATATATGATATAGCCGCATATATGACATTCAATTCGACAATTGCATTTTACGGGGCTCAGCGGTCGCTATTCCGTTTTAGAACAGCCGCTTTCCGAGATAAAACGGTCGTTTATACCACAGTCTTCATTCAAGTCAATGGCAAGGGCTAAAGCCGACATAAATGTCCCATTGACTGGATTTCAGACTGCTGCTTACTGTAATCAAGCAGAACAAAGGATTGTTCTGCTAATGTCTATTTAGTGATCGCTTTATTCTGGAATATGGCTGTTAAGCTCCGCAAACCCGACCGTTAAGCTTCGCAATATGCAGACAATTACTGTCTAGAAAACAGAAAGTAGCAACTAAGCAGTAAAAGAATGTAGAAGGCAACATAAATGGGGAAATTTACTGCTTACTTTGAGATTTAAAGGTTTTAGACAGTAAAAGAGAAAACGGAAAGTCCCAAAAGTAAAGAAAATACTGCCTGAAAACAGAAAAAAGAAAAGTAAGCAGTAAGAGAAAATAAGAATATTCAAAAAAGTAAATAAATTACTGCCTGGCAAAAGGAAAGAGAGAAATAGACAGTAAGGGAGAAGAAAGAGGGGGCGACGATAGTTACGATTTATAAAGAGATTCAAGAAATAGAGAAGGCATTAAAAAAAGTAAAAGAAGAAGTCGAAATTTTACCGAAAGGACATCTGCGCTGTTCAAGGAGCAATGGCACAGATCAGTATCTTATAGATGGAAAATATGTAAGCAAAAAGAACATAAAATGGATAAAAGGAGTGGCTCAGCGAGAGTATTATGAAGATATAATTTCCGTGATAGAAGGAATGCTGACAAAACTATATTTGGCTGATGAAATTTATAAGAATCAGATTATAAATAATAGATATCAATCATTATGCAATGCAAGAAAAAATTTGATTACGCCTCTATTCCAACCTCTTGAGAAGAAGATACAAAATTTTTTGACAGATCAATATCCAGCAGGAAGATTTGAAGAAGAAGATCGGTCAGAATTTTATACCGTAAATGGGGAGAGAGTGCGTTCTAAATCCGAAATGATAATATCCATTTTATTATATCGATATGATGTGCCATATCGATATGAAAAGCCGATCGAACTGTTGGATTGGAATAAGGTAATCATATGCAGACCGGATTTTACAATTATGAACAGAAGAACAGGGAAAATCTATATTTATGAACATTTGGGCAGAATGGATGATGCCAATTATGTGGAAAATAATATGCATAAATTAAATTTATACGAAAAGAATGGTTATCTAATCGGGAAAAACCTGATAATTACAAGAGAGACAAGCAAAGAGCCGTTGAATACTGCTATAGTAGAATCCTATATACAAGAGTTTTTCTTATAATGGCAGCATGTGACGCCAATGTTTATTGAAGCCGACTCTTGTTACTGATATAATATCAATCATAATGGAATTCGTAAAATGACAGGAGTTGTAAGGAGGAACACACAATATGAATTATACAGAAATATTTCATGAGGTTGTCAGCATAATGGAGAAAGATTCTGCTACATGTAAGGATATGGGAGCTGGGGATTTTCAGAAGTACAGGGAGCAGATCAAAAACGACATGTCTGAGAAAGCGTTTACACTGATTGTGAAGAAATATATTGCCTCTTTTGGTCTGGAAGGACACTTGTCTTTTTGGAACAATAATATGAAAGCTCTCGATTTTAGTGTGATGCGATATGAAGACAGTTTGTATGTGATAAGTGCTTCAGAGCATTCTGTCATGAAATTCAAAGATAAAATCATTGAAGTTGACGGACAGACAATTGAAATGTGTGCGTCTTTAAATAAGGAATTTCTGATGGGAGAAACAAATGAACGTCAGGGATTTTTGTGGAATCAAATTCTGCTGTTTGCAGATTGTGTGACGGTTGAAAGAGATGGAAAGCGTCTTGAAATACCATTGGAGCGGGCAGATGGAGGCACATCAGAAGAAAGATACAGTTTTCGGGATATGGGCAACAACACATTGTTGATGAAATTGCTGGATTTTGATGACGAAGCCGCAATTAGAAATCTTTATGAAGAATGCAGAGAATTGATGGATAACTGCAAAAATCTGATCATAGATGTACGGAATAATGGTGGCGGTTCGGATACTGCATTTATGCCATTGTTTGAGTATTGCTATCCCAAAGAAAAGAAAATTAAGGAATTCATGCCAAAGGAACAACCAGTTGCAATTAATTACACAGAACGTAACTGTGAAACCCGTTTGAAAATGATTGATGAGTTTTTCGCAGAAGGAGTATCGGACGACGTTTTGCCCTTTATTGAGCAGATGAAAGCCCAGCTTGTTCAGAATAAGGGAAAAGGATTGATTGTTGACGAAAGTGAGAATGAAGAGGATGGAATTGACATTTGTGGAAGAACATTGCCTGAGACAGTATGGATCATAACGAATGAAAGATGTGCCTCCTCAGGAGAGGCCTTTGTAAAAAATATGTCATATTCTCCAAAAGTCCGGATTGTAGGAAGACCAACGCTTGGAATACTGGATTACTCAAATTGTTCCGTGGCAGTCTGGGATCAATTTCAGATGGTTTATCCAACATCACGGGATGGAAGTATCGATTCCGGTGAGGGAATGGGACACAAAGGTGTTCCCGTGGATCACTATATACCATGGACGCCGGTACATTTGGAAAAGGATGTTGATATGGAATACGTCCTTGAGCAAATATCAACAACGAGAGGAAACTAATGATAAAAGCAGTAATTTTTGACATGTATGAAACACTCATCACTCAGTATGGGGATGCAAAAGATATTCCGAAAGACCGAAGCGGTCTGCACCTGATGCATGGACCGTGCATATATTTCCGGGCACAGATGGCAGAAGACGCCGGGATCGACAGAGACACATTTGATGCGTGCTGGGAGCCGACAGAGGAAGCGCGGACAATAGGGCAGGTCACACTGGAAGAAGCAATAGAAGGGATTCTGAAGGAGAACAACTGTTATTCTACAGAGCGCTTTGAGAAGATCATCAAAAGCCGGAAAGAGGCAAAAAAAGCATGTTTTCGGTATCTTCACCCGGAGATGATCCCGATGTTACAAGCGTTGAAGGAGAAGCAGATGAAGGTGGCTTTGATCAGTAACTGTTATTCGGAGGAAGTGGATGCCATTCGGGAGAGTCTGCTTTTTCCGTATTTCGATAAGGCATATCTGTCTTATGAACAGGGTGTGAAGAAACCGGATGCGGAGATTTTCAGACGCTGCCTTGCAGATCTGCAGGTGAAACCGGGAGAATGCCTGTATATTGGAGACGGCGGAAGCCATGAACTGGAAGCAGCATCGCAGGCCGGAATGCATGCCATGCAGGCGCGGTGGTATATCAGCAAAGTTCCGTTTCTGGACGAGAAAAAGGAGGCATTTAAACAGCTTGATTCTCCGATGGATGTGCTGATGTATATTTTTGCATAAAAGACAAAAAAAACAAAATAAGTAGGATTGTCGGGCTTGCGAAAGAAAGAATATGTTAGACCGGGCATTTTATTGGAGGTATCAAATGCAAGAAAATGGGAATAGCGATGTTTCATTAATTAATAAAGAATTAAGGAGAACTTTTTGGACGAAAAACAAGTGGATGTTCTTTATATCTGTTTTGTGTCTGTCGGTGTTATCTGCTTTAAATGTATATATTTCTGTGTTAATGCAACAGATCATAGATATAATAGCTGAACATGATTTGGAGAGAGTTATTCATGTAAGCCTTTATTCGCTTGGAACTTTTGTGTGCCTTATTATTGTATATTTGATACAAAGGCAAACATGTCCGGCCTTTATCCGGCGTGCAATTACTCAGTATAAAGAATATGTGTTTGAACGGCTGCTACAAAAGAATCTGAGAACGGTATCTCTCGAGAATACATCAAAATATATTTCCCTGTTGACTAATGATGTTAATTCTATCGAAAATAATTATTTGTCCCCACTATTCACGTTCTTTATGGATATAATGGGGCTTATTATTGCTGTTATTGTGATGTTTGTATATAGCCCATTACTTGCCATATTAGCTATCGTATTTGCTTTTTTGCCTGTTTGTATATCGCTCTTGAGCGGAAACAAATTGGCTGATGCAGAAAAAACTGTTTCTGCGCAAAATGAAGATTTTGTGAATAGCGTGAAAGAAATATTTTGTGGATTTTTTGTTATAAAGACATTTCAGGTTGAAAGGGAGATGTTAACTCTGTTCAGAAGTGCGAATAACCAGACAGAGTTAGCAAAATTTCATCGTAGAAAGACTTCGGAACTAGTTAATTTATTGGCTATGGGATCAGGAATTTTTGCACAATTAGGAATATTTATTGCAGCTGCTATATATTCCATTCATGGAAAAGGAATTACGCCAGGTACAGTAATTATATTTTTGAATCTTATGAATTTTATTGTATCGCCAATTATGTCAATTCCTACGATTTTTGCAAACAGAAAGGCAACATTTGAACTGATCAACAAGATGGCGAATCTTCTTTTTGAACAATCGGTTATTAGTGGCAATATCATTCACTCCCAGCTCGAAAAAGAAATAGATATAAAAAATCTTAGTTTTGCATATGACCATTGTGAGAGTGTGCTTAAGAATGTTTCTGTACGATTTGAAAAGGGGAAAAGTTATGCTATAGTTGGTCCATCCGGTAGTGGAAAATCAACCCTTCTTAATGTGCTTCTTAGAACAAATAATACATATCAGGGACAGGTAAAAATTGATGGAATAGAGTTAAAGGATATAAAGCAAAGTTCTATTTATGAACTTTTTTCGGTCATACATCAAAATGTATTTATTTTTAATGGTTCATTAAAGGAGAATATTACGTTATTCAAGGAGTATTCTGATATTCAGCTTAATAACGTTATTCAGCTGGCGGGATTATCTGAATTGGTTACTTCAAAGGGAATGGATTATGTCTGTGGTGAAAATGGTGCAAATCTATCTGGAGGAGAGAGACAACGTATTTCAATTGCACGTTGTCTTCTCCATGCTACAGATGTTCTCCTGGTTGATGAAGCTACTGCGTCATTAGACTGTATTACTGCAGCTGATATTCTAAACTCTGTGCTTGATTTACAGGACATGACGAAAATTGTTGTTACGCATTATTTAGAAGAAAGTGCACTTAAGCGTTTTGACTTTATTATATCAATATCGAATGGTAAAGTTTGTGAAATTGGTCCTTTTGACGAACTTATGGAACAAAAAAATCTTTTATATTCTATGATGATGTCTGGTAAAGAGGGTTGAAGATGATGTCTAGAAGGCTATACAGGGAGGAGTTACCATTTGATTGATCAATCGGGATAGCTTTAAAACGAGTCGTAAAAATACCAGATAGATACACTTCGTTATGATATGCTAAAGTTAAGAAATGAATGGTAAAAATACGCGAATGGAAGTACTAAGATGGAAGAATATTTTGGGAAAAAGCTAAGAACCCATCAATCAGAGATGGATGAAGGATGTCACCATTGCAAAAAAATACGGTTATCAGCTGATCATAAAAGAATACGGGAAAAATCAGGGACGGGCGAAAAAGTTTGTGCGAAATGTCGGACAGGCACTGATCCGTTTAGAAGAACTGCACGATCTGGAAACCGATGTTCCTTTAGCAGTTTTTGCAGCCGATATAACGGATAATCCGCATTATTTTGATCGTGGCACCATCCCGGGGCTGCGTCTGCTGACAAACGAAGGCTGGCATCCAGCGTATGAATCGTTTTGCAGTAGAAAAGAACCTTATGTGATCACAATGGAAAATCTGTGTGGAATTGTGGGTGCGCTGCCGGCTGGAACACAGGCAGGACAGGCACAGTCTGGAACGATATTACAGTCGGGGCTGGTCCAGATGGAATCCGTAAATTAGAAAATATCCATCATCCACAGTTAAAGCTGACAGCAGAAGCTGTAAAAAAGAAGGAAAAGGCAGGATATCAGGAAAATATCCTGCAGGAGTTATTAAATGATATCGTTAGCGAAACGGAAAGAAAAAGTTCCGCTTCTAAACGAGAAAATGACCTCAGCCCAAAATAAAACAGACAAGTAGTATAAAAAACTACATAATAAAGTAAAACAAACAATTAAATGTTGACACACAAACCATAAAAGCCTATACTTTTAATAGTTTGATAATCAAACTATTAAAATGAATTGGAGGGTAGGGGTAAGTATGGGCGAACATAAATGGAAAGAACTGCGGATTGGGGATAAGATCGCAAATCTTCCAATCATTCAGGGAGGAATGGGCGTTGGGATCAGCTTAAGCAGGCTGGCTGGCGCTGTTGCGAAAGAAGGCGGAGTCGGTGTGATCTCGACAGCACAGATTGGATATGATGAGGAAGGATTTGAAAAAGATCAGGCGGGCTGCAACCGCAGGGCAATCCGAAAACATATCCAGCGCGCGAAGGAGATTGCATGTGGAAACGGACTTGTTGGTGTGAATATTATGGTAGCGCTCAAGCATTATAAGGAGCATGTCAAAGAAGCTGTTGCAGCAGGCGCAGATGTGATTATCAGCGGCGCAGGGCTTCCCATGAGCCTTCCGGGGCTGATCGGTGAGAACTGCAAAACCAAGATTGCGCCAATCGTTTCCTCGAAAAGAGCGACACAGCTGATCCTCAAAATGTGGTCACACAAATATGACCGTACAGCGGATTTTATTGTGATAGAAGGGCCGAAGGCGGGAGGCCATCTTGGATTTTCCAGAGAGCAGCTGGCACAGACGACGGATGCATCGTTTGATGAAGAGATTCAGAGTATCATCGACTGCAAAAAGGAATACGAAGAAAAATACGAAAAAGAGATCCCGGTTATCGTTGCAGGAGGGATTTTTGACGGAAAGGATATTTCCCATGCACTGGAACTTGGCGCAGATGGCGTGCAGATTGCGAGCCGCTTTGTTGCGACCGAGGAGTGTGATGCTTCAGAAGCATATAAACAGGCATATATTCATGCTGACGAAAAGGATGTCCAGATCATACAAAGCCCGGTTGGAATGCCAGGCAGAGCGCTTCGAAACCGCTTCATAGAGCATCTCGAGAAGGAGAAAATGCCAATTTCAAAATGCTATAACTGTCTGGAAAAATGCAATCCTGCCAGAGTGCCATACTGCATCACAAAAGCCTTGATCGATGCGGTAAAAGGAGATGTGGATAACGGACTTGTGTTCTGTGGTGCGAATGTTGGAAGAATCCATGAAATGACAACGGTTCATGCATTGATGCAGGAACTTCTGGCTGGAATCTAGGCAGCATATGGCATATGCTATGAAAAATGTGAAAATGATAATATAATCACAAGTTATAGTACGAATGAAAATTACATATACAAGGGAATATTGACTTTCTAAATGGGCAGTGCTATTGTATCAGTTAACAAAGAGTAAATGCAAAGAACAGAATACGATCATCAGAATCAGGATGCGTACAGAGAACTGCCGGGTGGTGCGAGGCAGAGGATTCGTCTGATGATTATCCTCTGCGAGCAGTGCACTGAATTTTCTTATGAAATAGTAAGTGTTACCGGTTTCCTACCGTTACAAGGAACCTTATTTCTGTTTTGATGTATGGCAGAGATGAGAGTGAGAGGCCGTTGGATGCGGCAAGTAAAGTGGTAACGCGGAAGTAGAAACCTTCGTCTTTATAAAAGGACGGAGGTTTTTTGTTTCGGATACTCTTTGCGAATATATAGAAGGGAGCCGCCAGATGGCGGGAGATTCAATGAATGGTTTAGTTATAGTTTTAATTGGTATCGTAGCTTTGGGCGCCGGCTATATGCTTTATGGTCGCTGGCTTGCCAAGAAATGGGGAATTGACCCAAATGCAAAAACCCCGGCTTATACACATGAGGATGGTGAGGACTTCGTTCCTTCTTCTAGGTTCACCGTATTTTCTCATCAGTTCTCATCGATCGCAGGTGCAGGACCTGTCACCGGACCGATTTTAGCATCGGTATTCGGATGGGTTCCAGTACTTCTCTGGCTGATCATCGGAGGATTATTCTTCGGAGCAGTACAGGATTTCGGTGCCTTATATGCATCTGTTAAAAACGAAGGAAAATCAATGGGTATGATCATTGAGAAGTACATCGGAAAAACCGGAAGAAAACTCTTTATGTTATTCTGCTGGTTATTTACACTTCTGGTTATCGCAGCATTTACCGATATGGTTGCAGGAACCTTCATGGGAAAAGGCGTTGATGGCATGACTGCTGAAGTTAGTTATGCAAACTCCGCGGCAGCTTCAATCTCTATGTTATTTATCGTAGTTGCAGTAATCTTCGGAGTGATCCAGAAACATGTAAAAATGAACGAGGTTGTTCGTGCAATCGTAGCAATTGCACTTCTGGTTGTAATGTTTGCGATCGGAATGAAACTTCCTTGGTATGCAACCAAAACAACATGGATCTATATTGTTATGGCTTATCTTTTCCTTGCATCGGTAATGCCAATGTGGCTTTTAATGCAGCCTAGAGATTACATGACAACTTTTATGCTGCTTGGTATGATCATTGGTGCTGTTGTTGGTGTCGTTGTTGCACATCCTACAATGCAGCTGAATGCATTTAATGGATTTAACGTAAATGGAAGCTACATGTTCCCAACATTATTCGTAACAATTGCCTGTGGTGCGGTATCCGGATTCCACAGCCTGGTATCTTCCGGAACATCATCAAAGACGATCAGCAATGAAAAAGATATGCCAATGGTAGGTTATGGTGCAATGATCGTTGAGTCTTTACTTGGTATCGTATCACTGGTTGTTGTCGGTGCCGTTGCTGTAAACGGAACAAAACCGGATGGAACACCATTTGCAATCTTCTCATCAGGTGTTGCAGGATTCTTAGAGAAACTTGGACTTCCAGTTCAGCTTGCAACTGTATTTATGACTATGTGCGTATCCGCACTTGCCCTTACTTCACTGGATTCCGTAGCCCGTATCGGACGTATGTCTTTCCAGGAACTGTTTTATGGTGATACAACAGATACATCCAAAATGCCAACATGGCAGAAAGTACTGACAAACAAATATTTTGCAACCGTGATCACACTGTTCTTCGGATATCTGTTAACACATGGTGGATACAACAATGTATGGCCACTGTTCGGATCTGCAAACCAGTTACTGGCAGCATTAGTCCTGATCGCACTTGCAGTATTTTTAAAGACAACAGGAAGAACCGGATGGACATTATATATCCCAATGTTCGTTATGCTGGCGGTTACATTTACAGCTCTGATCCAGAAAACGATCGCACTTGTTGCAAATATCGCAGCTGGTCAGGCTACATTCTTAGTAGACGGACTTCAGTTCATCGTTGCAATTCTTCTGATGGTACTTGGTGTACTTGTTGCATTCAGCTGCTTAAAGAAACTGTTTACAGCAAAGAAAGAAGAAGCATAAAAGATTTTTCCATACATAACATAATACGCAAAAGCAAACCCTTCGGAGGCAGCTCCGGAGGGTTTTTGTATTGGGCAATTTACGGGCAGCTAATAAATTCTCCGTAAATAACGGAAAATTATTGATTACACCTAAAAAATTGCAGATTTCCACATAATACATAACAGATTCTCCGTACCCAAAAGAAAATCATTGATCACACCGCCAAATACGGAAAAATTGTCGGTGTAATCTCATCTAGATGCCAATTTACGGAGAAAAGGATAAATATCTCGCATGTCATAGCCATAAAATTAGGTGTAAATTAAGAAAAGATTTGCTATTACGGAGAATGCTGCAGCATATTCTTGTAAGTTTTGCAATTACCAGAAACGTAAAAAGAAACTCTGCCTTGACAGGTGACTGTATCTACTGTATAGTAACAGTAGATAAAATATAAAGCGAGGGAAGTATATGAATATATGGATCAGCCCGCTTTCTCAGGTTCCGATCTATGAACAGGTGGAAAATCAGATCCGTCAGTCGGTGCTTTCCGGTGAATTATCTGCAAATGAGATGCTTCCGTCCATCCGGCGGATGGCGAAGGAACTTGGAATTGGTATTATTACCGTGAAACGTGCGTATGATGATCTGTGCCAGGAAGGATTGCTTGTCAGCATTCAGGGCAGGGGGGTTTTTGTAGCCGAGATCAATGCAAAGCAGGAAAAGGCAGCAAGGTTAGAGCAGCTGACGCAGAAACTGCAAGAGATCCGGACATTTTGTGAAGGCGCCAGTATCTCAAAAGAGGAACTGCAGCATGCGGTAGATGAGATCTGGAAGGAAAGTTAACCAGTAGGCAATTAGCTATTAATTAGGCAGATAATTGTGAAACTATTGAAATTGATATTGAGCATGTACCATGAGTACAGGTAATTCGCAGGTGCTTCAGAGCGGCCGGTACTTTGCGACCGTACTTTGGTCGCTTATGTACCGTTGCCAGCGATGAGCAGCGAGAGCGTGCCTGCGATTATTTGTACTCATGGTACATATGCCAGAGTAAGTTTAAGATAGTTTCACAGTTACCTGATTAATCAGGATAGGAGAGAAGAACATGGAACATGCAATTGAAATCAGAAATTTAAGTGTACGGCTTCCGGGCTTTGCATTGTCCGACATTGATATGGATATTCCAAAGGGCTGTGTGACCGGACTTGTGGGGAAGAATGGCGCAGGAAAGACAACTTTGATCCAGACGATTACAGACCTGTATCTTCCATATAAAGGGATTGTGTCTTACGGTGGTCTTATGCTGAACAAAGATGCACAGACGATCAAAAACAAAATGGCAGTTGTTTACGACAGCCTGTGTTATCCGGCTGACTGGAGTGCGGTAAAAACAGCCAGATGGGCGGCAAAAATGTACCCATGTTTTGACATGGAAAAATGGCAGAAGCTTATGGAACGTTTTGAGATCAATGCCACAAAGAAAACGGGCTGTTTTTCAAAAGGAATGAAAACAAAGTTTATGTTTGCGATGGCGCTTGCGCGTGATCCGGAGATACTGATGTTAGATGAGCCGACAGCGGGACTGGACCCGGCGGCAAGGGCAGAACTTTTGGAACTGATCCAGGAATTTATGATGGATGAGGAGAAAACAGTCATTTTTTCCACACACATAACAAGTGATCTGGAGAAGATCGCAGACTATATCGCACTGATCGCGGAGGGACGCCTGGTGCTCATGGAAGAAAAGGATTCCCTGCTTGAACGGTATGCAGTTGTTCAGATTGGAAAAGAAGCAATGACCGATGAACTTTCCAGCAAAATGACCGGAGTCAGGGAAAACAGCTTTGGATACACCGGACTGACCAGTGAAAAGGAAATATTTCTCCATCTTTCAGGGGCAAAAGTAAAACGTGCAGAAATCGAAGATCTTTTGATCTATGGGGAAGGGGGAAACAGGGACTGATGTTGAAAAAAATTGCAGCATATCAGAAATTATTGAGCAAACAGTGCGCACCGGTAAATGGTGTCGTGATGTTTCTTTTACTGATCCTGATATCAGGATTCGGGAACCAACTCGCTGTCCGGCTGGATTTTTCGGTGTGGCTGGTGTGTTTTTACTGCCTGGCCGGAAGCGGGATGGCAGTTGCAGCGAGAGGAAGAACTGCCCGCACGCTGCCGGTTTCCGATCATTTTGTTGTGGCTAATCTGATGTTTGTAACATTTCCGTTTCTGCTGGTAGTAACGTGGATCATCTTACTTTTTGTGTTTCAGATCGGAGCACTTATCGCAGGTGATACCGTATGGATCTGTATGATTGGAGGCGGAGATCTGCTGGAGGTTTTATTTGGGGCGATGCTTGCCATGACTGTGTGGTTTTGGACCTGTTATGGTGCATTTCACCGCTCAAAGCGAACAAGATGGTGCTGGAATGTGACAGAACTGCTTCTTGGGATTGGCTTTGTCATAGGAATTTCCAACTGGATCAGATACACTGGAAAAAATGGAACCTATCGGATATCGGAACTGATCTGGATTGCACCAGTATGGGCGATGATGACAGGGATGCTGGCTGTTATGATCGTTTCCGGAGTAATCTGTTACAGAGGATGCCTGAGGCTTTTCCGGTCTGATGTAAAAGGGCAGGAATCTGGAGCCTGGCAGGAGATTGAAGAAAGCGATGTTGCAACATCCAAGATGGTGTCTGGGAAACGCACACTTCTTATCATTGCAGTACTTCTGATCGCAGTGATGATGTTCATTGTATTTTTTACATTGGGTACGAACAAAAACTTGAACAGTAAAACCAAAGAAATCATGAAGATTAATGCAGATGACCCGTCAGCTTACAATGACTGGGAGTCTTACTGGAACGATGTGCCAAAAGAACTGGTGGATACGTATGGACAGATTTTCCCGGAACTGACATCCGGTGCAGAATGCACGGAATATTATGCCCACGTGAATGAGAGTTATGGAGATGACTGGACCAGCATTTCATCTGTGATACGTTTTGCAGCAATAACGTATTCCGATGAGGAATACCAAAAGGAGATCAGACGTCTGGCTGATTATACCGTTACTTACGAGGGCGAAGATCAGGTTCCGGTTCCGGTAAATCATCTGTTGTACGATACAGAAAAGTTCGAATATGATGCTTACATCGCAAGCTATGATGACGAATATCAGTGTGAATATGCTCTGGCTGATGCAGACAACTTACGAATTTATTATGTATATGTGCTGGATGACAGCGTTAAATCGATTCCGACCAAAGCCGCAATCTTTCCAAAACATGCAGTGAAGGTAATCTCGCCGGAGGATGCCAATACAAAAAGCGGCGGTTTTTCGGTCTACAGTTTCCCGACGGAGGACGGAAGCTATGTGGAAATGTAGGGTAAATCGGGCCGGAAAGGTTGACTTTATCATGAAATTTTGATAGCATCAAGAGTGGAAACCGATGATTGAGAGTAGTAAATATATTGGAAAGTCACAGAGAACTGCAGATGCTGGGAATGCGGTACCGTAAGATATATGGAATGGACTCATGAGGGCAGCCCGAACGTTACAGATCAGTAGGCGCTGACGGATTCGAACCGTTATTTCGAGAGCATATGATAGTATGTGATAAACTTAGGTGGCTGATAGAGTAAGCTCTTATCCCTTTGCGGATAAGGGCTTTTTATGTAAAGGAGATTTTAAGGACTCCTGCATGATCTCACCGAATTTCCTCACATACATATAACAGGAGGAAAATTACATGGATAAAATTATTTTAACAGGGGACAGACCAACTGGAAGACTTCATGTTGGCCATTATGTTGGTTCTTTACGGAGAAGAGTAGAACTGCAGAATTCAGGGGAATTTGATAAGATTTTTATTATGATCGCAGATGCACAGGCGCTCACAGACAACTTTGATAATCCGGAGAAAATAAGACAGAATATCATTGAGGTTGCGCTGGATTATCTTTCCTGCGGACTTGATCCGGCAAAATCCACATTATTTATCCAGTCTCAGGTATCTGAGCTGACCGAGCTTACGTTCTTTTACTCAAATCTTGTTACGGTATCCCGTTTACAGAGAAACCCTACGGTAAAATCCGAGATTAAGATGCGTAACTTTGAAGCCAGCATTCCGGTTGGATTTTTCAACTATCCGATCAGTCAGGCTGCTGATATTACAGCGTTTAAGGCAACAACGGTTCCGGTCGGCGAAGACCAGCTTCCGATGATCGAACAGACAAGAGAGATCGTTCGTAAGTTTAACTCGATCTATGATGAAGTTCTGGTAGAGCCGGAGGTGCTTCTGCCGGATAACGAGGCATGTCTGCGCCTTCCTGGTATTGATGGAAAACAGAAAATGAGCAAGTCGCTCGGCAACTGTATTTATCTTGCGGACACAGAGAAGGACGTTAAGACAAAGATTATGAGTATGTATACCGATCCTACCCACATCCAGGTGTCAGATCCGGGACATATCGAAGGCAACACAGTCTTTATCTATCTGGATGCATTCAGCAAAAAGGCGCATTTTGAAGAATATCTGCCGGAGTACAGTTGTCTGGATGAACTAAAAGACCATTACAAACGCGGCGGACTTGGTGATGTAAAGATTAAAAAATTCCTGAACAATGTCATCCAGGAAGAACTTGCACCGATCCGTGCAAAAAGAGCGGAATATGAGAAGGATATTCCGACTGTTTATGACATCCTGAAAAAGGGCAGTGATACAGCACGTGAAGCTGCAGCACAGACATTATCCGAAGTAAAACGTGCAATGAAGATCAATTACTTTGAGGATGAGGAGCTCATTCGGGCACAGGCTGAAAAGTACTCCGACATCCGGTAAACAAGGAGGCCAGTCATGGTAAAATATTGGAAAACAGATGATCGCCTGATCCATGAAGAAGTATGGGTAAATAATGGGGTCTGGGTACAGATGATCAATCCAACGGTCGCAGAAGGACAGGAAATTGCAGAAAAGCTGAATGTCGATATCGAAGATGTTCTGGCGGCTCTCGATGAGGAAGAGAGTTCCCGTATTGAGATGCAGGATGGGTATACACTGATTCTGGTCGATATTCCAACGATCGAAATACGCCATGACAAAGAATCCTATACAACAATTCCTCTGGGCATTATTTTGACCCAGGATGAGATTGTAACGGTCTGTACAGAGGATACGCCGGTGCTTCAGGCATTTTTAAATAACCGTGTAAAGGAATTTTCCACAAAGAAAAAGCTGCGCTTTGTATACCAGATCCTGTATCGCATCTCCGCTTTATACCAGAGTGACCTGCGTGTCATTGACAAGAAGCGTACTGAGATCGAGGAACGTGTCGGAGAGGATACAGAGGATGTGGATCTGATCGCACTCCACGAACTGGAATCCACACTCGTATACTTTGCAACATCCCTTCGTGCGAATGGGGTTGTGCTTGACCGGCTGACCAGATACAAGAGACTTGAACAGTATCCGGAAGACAAGGAACTTCTTGGGGATGTAATTGTCGAGAACAAACAGGCAATCGAGATGACAAGCATTTATCGTGACATCATAAACGGAACAAGAGAACTGATGTCTTCAGTTATCGATAACCGGTTGAATAACGTCATGAAATATTTGACATCGATCACGCTTGTTATGGCGATTCCGACGATCATATCCGGAATCTATGGAATGAACGTGGCTGCAGAGTGGATGCCATTTGCCAAAACACCACATGGCTTCCTTATCATAT
Source organism: uncultured Lachnospiraceae bacterium (assembly GCA_934364805.1). Lineage (GTDB taxonomy): Bacteria > Bacillota > Clostridia > Lachnospirales > Lachnospiraceae > Roseburia. The sequence goes on along the minus strand of CAKRMH010000014.1, from coordinate 57,068 downwards.
GTGTGCTCATTCTGATCGTCTGCCTTGTCATACTTTTCGTCCTCAGGAAGAAGAAGATGCTGTAGAAATCAAAAATATCCATAAAACACATGATACCAGCCGTGGCAGAATACCTGCTTATTTCATTGCATAGGTTCTTCTGAGTTTCCGAAAATATTTACGTGCTTTATGGATATTTTGATTTTTACCGCTCGAAACGTCCGCTGGCTCCGCATGGAAGAACAAGTCCGTTTGAGGAGACAGGAAGTCCGATCTCATCTGCGGTAATGGTTCCGTGGAACTTTTTCAGCTCTGTATTCATCATGTAAGATAAAACAGCAGGCTGAAGACCGGTCGTATAAGAGTTGATCAGGAAAAATAACGGATCATCCGAAAGCAGCTTGACGCAAAGCTGAACCAGAGGGTAGATACAATCCTCGATCTTCCAGATCTCGCCTTTTGGACCACGGCCATAGGAAGGCGGATCCATGATGATCGCATCATAATGATTACCGCGGCGGATCTCACGCTCAACAAATTTTACACAGTCATCTACGATCCAGCGGATCGGTGCATCCTTAAGGCCGGAAGAAACAGCATTCTCTTTTGCCCAGGTCACCATACCTTTGGAAGCATCCACGTGTGTCACATGAGCGCCCGCAGCTGCGGCAGCAAGCGTCGCACCGCCAGTGTATGCAAAAAGATTGAGAACCTTGATCGGGCGTCCTGCCTTGCGGATCTTAGCGGAGAACCAGTCCCAGTTGGCTGCCTGCTCCGGAAAAAGTCCGGTGTGTTTGAAACTGAATGGCTTCAGGTTAAAAGTAAGTGATTGATAGTGGATGGTCCACTGCTCTGGAAGATCAAAGAATTCCCATTCGCCACCGCCTTTTGCACTGCGGTGATAGTGCCCGTTCATATGCTTCCATCCTTTTTCCCTCTTTGGAGTATCCCAGATTACCTGAGGATCGGGGCGGACCAGTAAATACTTTCCCCAGCGTTCTAATTTTTCACCTTTGGAGCAGTCTATAACTTCATAATCTTTCCAACCGTCTGCTAAAAACATAAATTGATAGATCCTTTCTTAAATGTGTTTCTTCTATTATAATAGGTATCTGTTAGAAAACCAAGAGTATTTTGAAAAAAATAAAAAAAGTACTTGCAATCCGGGATACACTAGTGTATACTATGTCTTGCTGTGGCATGATAGCTATGAAGCGTGAGGTTGCTGCCCATATGGCAGGTTTTCCGTGGAGCGAATGTCAAGTTAGGAAACTGACGGCAAGTCACTGTACAAACAACAAGGTCTACCATAGAGTAGAAACAACGTGTGAGAGTCTTTATGACACACACGGAGATGTGTACAGTCACCGCTTGTCGTACTGAAATTAAAGTGCGAAAAGGAGGCGACTTTTTTTATGGCAAGTCAAGTAATGAGAATCACATTGAAAGCTTATGATCATGAATTAGTTGATGGTTCAGCTAAGAAGATCATCGAGACTGTAAAGAAGAACGGATCACAGGTGAGCGGACCGGTGCCACTTCCAACTAAGAAGGAAGTAGTTACTATTTTAAGAGCTACTCACAAGTACAAAGATTCCCGTGAACAGTTCGAGCAGAGAACTCATAAGAGACTTATCGATATCATTGCACCAACACAGAAAACTGTTGACGCATTATCTCGTTTAGAGATGCCAGCTGGTGTATACATTGATATCAAAATGAAAGAGAAATAAATCTTTCACCAGACCTTATTTATTAAGGAAATGAAATGAATATCCCCGAATGGTTTATATACATGTTATATGACTGCTCTAGGATGAACGGTTCCGCTACTCTGGCCGCAGGGTCGGGCATGAAGCGTTCCGCTGTAGAAAACAGGAGGTAAAGAAATGAAGAAAGCAATTTTAGCAACAAAAGTCGGAATGACTCAAATCTTCAACGCTGATGGCGTTTTAGTTCCAGTAACTGTTCTTCAGGCTGGTCCATGTGTTGTTACTCAGATCAAAACAGTTGAGAACGACGGATACAGTGCAGTACAGGTTGGATTTGTTGACAAGAAAGAAAAAGTTGTTAACAAAGACGCTAACGGCAAAAAAGAAATCAGAAACAGACATGGCGTTAACAAAGCTGAGATGGGACACTTTGCAAAAGCTGGTGTATCCGGAAAGAGATTTGTAAGAGAATTCAAATTCGAGAACGCTGATGAGTACAAATTAGCAGATGAAATCAAAGCTGACATCTTTGCAGAAGGCGACAAGATTGACGCTACTGCAATTTCTAAAGGTAAAGGTTTCCAGGGTGCTATTAAGAGATTAGGCCAGCACAGAGGACCTATGGCTCATGGTTCTAAATTCCATCGTCATCAGGGTTCCAATGGTGCATGTTCTTCGCCAAGCCGTGTATTCAAAGGAAAAGGAATGCCTGGACATATGGGTAGCGTAAAAGTTACAACTCAGAACCTTGAAGTTGTAAGAGTTGACGCTGAGAACAATTTACTGCTTGTTAAAGGTGCTGTTCCAGGAGCAAAGAAAGCTCTTATTACAGTAAAAGAAACATGCAAGGTAGCTCGCTAATAGCGCTGAATAAGAAAGGAGGAACTTTACGATGGCTAAAGTAGCTGTTTATAATATGGAAGGCAAAGAAGTAGACACTATCGAATTAAGCGACGCAATCTTCGGTGTAGAAGTAAACGAACACTTAGTTCATATGGCTGTACTTCAGCAGCTTGCAAATAATCGTCAGGGAACTCAGAAAGCAAAAACACGTTCTGAAGTTCGCGGTGGCGGAAGAAAACCATGGAGACAGAAAGGAACCGGTCATGCAAGACAGGGATCTACAAGAGCTCCACAGTGGACTGGTGGTGGAATGGTATTCGCTCCAGTACCAAGAGATTACTCTTTCAAACTGAACAAGAAAGAGAAGAGAGCAGCATTAAAATCTGTTTTAACTTCTAAAGTGGCAGAGAACAAATTTGTTGTAGTAGACGAATTAAAGTTAGATGAGATCAAAACAAAGAAATTTGTTGAGGTTATGAACAACTTAAAAGCAAACAAAGCTTTAGTTGTATTAAACGAGATGGATACAAACGTGATCGCATCTGCATCGAACATCCCAACAGTTAAGACAGCACAGACAAATGAGCTTAACGTATTTGATGTATTAAAATATGACACAGTAGTAACTACAAAAGCTGCTGTTGCAACAATCGAGGAGGTGTATGCATAATGGCAAACGTACAGTATTATGATGTAATCCTCAAACCGGTAGTAACTGAGAAAAGTATGGCAGCTATGGCTGAGAAAAAATACACATTCTTAGTTCATCCAGAAGCAAACAAAACCATGATCAAAGAAGCAGTTGAAAGAATGTTCGAAGGAACAAAAGTTGCCAAAGTTAACACAATGAACTCTGACGGAAAGAACAAGAGACGTGGAATGAAAGTTGGCAAAACTGCTAAAACAAAGAAAGCAATCGTTCAGTTAACAGCTGACAGCAAAGATATCGAGATCTTCGCAGGCTTATAAAATAAGCAGAGCACCCGGAAGCAGACTTCCCCGGTCGCAATGCACGCATATGCGTCAGTAAAGACGCGATAATGAAAACGTTGAAAGGAGAAAAACAATGGGAATTAAGACATATAACCCATATACACCTTCCAGAAGAAATATGACTGGCTCTGATTTCTCTGAGATTACAAAAACAACTCCTGAGAAATCCCTTACAACTTCTTTAAAGAAGAACGCTGGTCGTAACAATCAGGGTAAAATCACAGTTAGACACCACGGTGGTGGAAACAGAAGAAAATACAGAATCATCGACTTCAAGAGAAGAAAAGATGGAATTCCAGCTACTGTAATCGGAATCGAATACGATCCAAACAGAACAGCAAACATCGCACTGATCTGCTATGCAGATGGTGAGAAAGCATATATCCTTGCTCCTCAGGGTCTTACAGATGGCATGAAAGTCATGAACGGACCAGAAGCAGAAGTAAGAGTAGGAAACTGCTTACCACTTGAGAATATCCCAGTTGGTACTCAGATCCACAACATCGAGTTACTTCCAGGTAAGGGAGGACAGTTAGTTCGTTCCGCTGGATTAAGTGCTCAGTTAATGGCAAAAGAAGGAAAATACGCAACACTTCGTCTTCCTTCAGGAGAAATGAGATTAGTTCCTATCGGATGTAGAGCTACAATCGGTGTTATCGGAAACGGTGACCATAACCTCGTAAACCTTGGTAAAGCCGGACGTAAACGTCACATGGGTATTCGCCCAACAGTTCGTGGTTCCGTAATGAACCCGAATGACCATCCACACGGTGGTGGAGAAGGTCGCGCTCCAATCGGACGTCCAGGTCCATGTACTCCATGGGGCAAACCTGCTCTTGGCTTAAAGACCAGAAAGAAGAACAAACAATCTAACAAGCTCATCGTAAGAAGAAGAGACGGTAGAGCGTTAAAATAATTAGGAGGTTAAATTAATGGCACGTTCACTTAAAAAAGGACCATTTGCTGATGAAAGCTTACTGAAAAAAGTAGACGCTATGAACGCTTCCGGTGACAAGTCTGTAATTAAGACATGGTCACGTCGTTCTACTATTTTCCCATCTTTCGTTGGACATACAATCGCTGTTCATGACGGTAGAAAACATGTTCCAGTATATGTTACTGAAGATATGGTTGGACACAAACTCGGAGAGTTCGTTGCAACCAGAACTTTCAAAGGACATGGAAAAGACGAGAAGAAATCAGGCGTTAGATAAGATTTTTTATTGAAAGGAGGTTTCATCCATGGCAAAAGGACATAGATCCCAGATTAAAAGAGAGAGAAATGAAGTTAAAGATACAAGACCTTCAGCAAAGTTATCTTTTGCTAGAATGTCTGTTCAGAAGGCTTGCTTCGTATTAGATGCAATCCGTGGTAAAGATGTTGAGACTGCACTTGCAATCGTAACATACAACCCAAGATACGCTTCAAGCGTAATTGAGAAATTATTAAAATCAGCGATCGCCAATGCTGAAAACAACAATGGTATGAAAGCAGAGAACCTTGTAGTAGCAGAGTGCTACGCTAACAAGGGACCAACAATGAAGAGAATCAAACCTAGAGCACAGGGTAGAGCTTACAGAATCGAAAAGAGAATGAGCCACATTACAATCGTGCTTGATGAAAGATAGGAGGGCAATTCATGGGACAGAAAGTCAATCCTCATGGCTTAAGAGTCGGTGTTATCAAAGATTGGGATTCTAAATGGTATGCTGATGCTGATTTCGCTGATTACTTAGTTGAAGATTACAATATCAGAACATTTTTAAAGAAAAAATTATACGCTGCTGGTGTTTCTAAGATCGAGATCGAAAGAGCATCTGACCGTGTAAAAGTTATCATCTACACTGCTAAACCAGGCGTTGTAATTGGTAAGGGCGGAGCTGAGATCGAGAAGGTTAAAGCAGAAGTTCAGAAACTTACAGACAAGAAATTAGTAGTAGATATCAAAGAAGTAAAAAGACCAGACAAAGACGCTCAGTTAGTAGCTGAGAACATCGCATTACAGTTAGAGAACCGTGTTTCTTTCCGTCGTGCAATGAAGTCTTGCATGGGTCGTGCAATGAAAGCTGGATGCAAGGGTATTAAAACTTCTTGTTCCGGACGTCTTGGTGGAGCAGATATGGCTCGTACAGAGTTCTACTCTGATGGAACAATTCCACTTCAGACATTAAGAGCAGATATTGATTATGGATTCGCAGAAGCAGATACAACCTACGGTAAAGTTGGTGTTAAGGTTTGGATCTACAAAGGCGAAGTACTTCCTACAAAGGCCAATAAGGAAGGAGGAGCTCAGTAATTATGTTAATGCCAAAGAGAGTAAAACATCGTAAACAGTTCCGCGGTTCTATGGCTGGAAAAGCTTTAAGAGGAAATAAACTTACTTATGGTGAATATGGTATCGTATCATTAGAGCCATGCTGGATTAAAGCTAACCAGATCGAAGCAGCCCGTGTTGCTATGACAAGATATATCAAACGTGGTGGTAAAGTTTGGATTAAAATTTTCCCAGAGAAACCTGTAACTCATAAACCTATGGGAGTTCGTATGGGTAAAGGAAAGGGCGCCCTGGAATATTGGGTAGCTGTTGTGAAACCAGGTAGAGTATTATTTGAAATCTCCGGTGTACCGGAAGACGTAGCCAGAGAAGCATTACGTCTTGCTACACATAAATTACCTTGCAAATGTAAAGTAGTTTCTCGTGCAGATTTAGAAGGCGGTGAATCAAATGAAAACTAGTGCATATTTAGAAGAATTAAAATCACAGTCTGTAGCTGATTTACAGACAGAATTAGTTAACGCTAAAAAAGAACTTTTCAATTTAAGATTCCAGAACGCAACAAATCAGTTAGATAACACAAGCAGAATTAAGGAAGTTAGAAAAAACATCGCTAGAATTCAGACTGTTATCACCGAAAAAGTGAAAGTTGCTGAGTAATCCAATATCCTATCAGAAAGGAGACTTCGACCGTGGAAAGAAATCTTAGAAAAACACGTGTAGGTGTTGTTGTAAGCGATAAAATGGATAAAACAATCGTTGTAGCAGTAAGAGACAACGTAAGACATCCACTTTACAACAAGATCGTTAAAAAGACATATAAATTAAAAGCTCATGACGAGAACAACGATGCAAAGATCGGTGATACTGTCAGAGTTATGGAAACAAGACCATTATCTAAGGATAAGAGATGGAGACTTGTAGAAATCATGGAAAGAGCAAAATAATTAAAGGAGGCTACAAGCATGGTACAGCAGGAAAGCAGACTCAAAGTCGCAGATAACACTGGCGCAAAAGAGTTACTTGTTATCCGCGTAATGGGTGGATCTACCAGAAGATATGCGAACATCGGCGATGTGATCGTTGCTACTGTTAAAGATGCAACACCAGGCGGTGTTGTTAAAAAAGGTGACGTAGTAAAAGCCGTAGTTGTTCGTTCAGTAAAAGGTGCACGTCGTAAAGACGGTTCTTATATTAAATTCGATGAGAACGCTGCAGTTATTATTAAAGACGACAAAACTCCAAGAGGAACTCGTATCTTTGGACCAGTAGCTCGTGAGCTTCGTGAGAAACAGTTTATGAAGATTGTATCTCTGGCTCCAGAAGTATTATAGGAGGAACGAAGATGGCAAGTATGAAGATCAAAAAAGGCGATATGGTTAAAGTAATCGCTGGAAAAGATAAAGACAAAGAAGGCAAAGTTATTGCTGTAAACAGAAAAAACAATACACTTCTTGTTGAAGGCGTAAACATGGTTACAAAACATGCAAAACCAAGCATGGCGAACCAGCAGGGCGGAATCCTTCATCAGGAAGGACCTATTGATGCATCTAACGTTATGTATCTTCACAAAGGAACAGCTACCCGTGTAGGTTTCAAAATGGATGGAGATAAGAAAGTACGTTACGCAAAATCAACAGGCGACGTTATCGATTAATTGAAGAGAGGAGGACAGAGAGTTGAGTAGACTTAAAGAGCAGTACGATAATGAGATCAAAGACGCAATGATCAAAAAGTTCGGATATAAAAATGTAATGGAAGTTCCAAAGCTTGACAAGATCGTAGTAAACATGGGTGTTGGAGAAGCTAAGGAGAACGCTAAGATCCTTGAAGCAGCTGTAAAAGACATGGAAGCAATCACAGGTCAGAAAGCTGTAACAACGAAGGCGAAAAACGCAATCGCAAACTTCAAAATCAGAGAGAACATGCCGATCGGATGTAAAGTAACATTACGTGGCGAGAAAATGTATGAGTTCGCTGATCGTTTGATCAACTTAGCATTACCACGTGTACGTGACTTTAGAGGTGTTAATCCTAACGCATTTGATGGCCGCGGTAACTATGCACTTGGAATCAAAGAGCAGATCATCTTCCCTGAAATTGAATACGATAAAGTAGACAAAGTAAGAGGTATGGATGTAATCTTTGTTACAACAGCAAAAACTGACGAAGAAGCACGTGAATTATTGACTCTGTTCAATATGCCATTCGCTAAATAATTAGGAGGGAATTTTAATGGCTAAAACATCTATGAAAGTTAAACAGCAGCGTCCAGCTAAATTCTCTACTAGAGAATATACACGTTGCAGAATTTGTGGTCGTCCACATTCAGTTTTAAGAAAATACGGAATCTGCAGAGTATGTTTCCGTGAATTAGCATACAAAGGCCAGATCCCAGGAGTTAAGAAAGCTTCTTGGTAGGCCGAGAGCGATATGGTGAAAGCGCGCCTGATACAGGCGGAGCTTGACCCAGACTCCCCCATATAAGTTATGTATAAACAGATCAAAGGAGGAAATATACATCATGGTAACAAGTGATCCAATCGCAGATATGCTTACAAGAATTCGTAATGCAAACACTGCTAAACATGATACAGTAGATATCCCATCTTCTAAAATCAAAGTTGCTATCGCTGATATCCTTGTTAACGAAGGATTTATCGAGAAATATGAGATCGTTGAAGACGGTAACTTCAAATCTATCCGCGTTACTTTAAAATATGGCGCAGATAAAAACGAGAAAATCATCACAGGTATTAAGAGAATTTCAAAACCAGGTCTTCGTGTATACGCTGGTAAAGATGAAATCCCTTCAGTACTTGGTGGATTAGGAATTGCTATTCTTTCTACAAACCAGGGAATCATTACTGATAAAGAAGCTAGAAAGCTTCAGGTTGGTGGCGAAGTATTAGCATTTGTCTGGTAACAATTAACCATTATAAAATACAGGAGGTACGGGCATGTCACGTATAGGAAGAATGCCAATCGCAATCCCAGCAGGTGTAACTGTTGACATTGCAGAAAATAATCATGTGACTGTAAAAGGTCCTAAGGGAACTCTTGAGAGAACCCTTCCATCAGAGATGGACATCAAATTAGAAGGTGAAGAAGTAGTAGTTACAAGACCTAACGATTTGAAAAAAATGAAATCCTTACATGGATTAACAAGAACATTAATTCACAACATGGTAGTTGGTGTAACAGATGGTTACACAAAGACACTTGAAGTGAATGGTGTAGGTTACAGAGCTTCTAAGGCTGGAAAGAAACTTACATTAAACTTAGGATATTCTCATCCGGTAGAAATGGAAGATCCAGAAGGTCTTGAGTCAGAAGTTCAGGATAATAAGATTATTATCAAAGGTATCGATAAAGAAAAAGTTGGCCAATACGCAGCTGAAATCAGAGATAAGAGAAGACCTGAACCTTACAAAGGAAAAGGTATCAAATATGCTGATGAAGTTATTAGACGTAAAGTTGGTAAGACTGGTAAAAAATAATTAAAGGAGTGGACAAGAAATGGTTAGTAAGAAATCAAGAACTGAAGTTCGTGAAAAGAAACATAGAAGAATGCGTAATCATCTTGCAGGTACAGCACAGCGTCCTCGCTTAGCTGTATTCAGAAGCAATAACCATATGTATGCTCAGATTATTGATGATACAGTTGGAAATACCCTTGTTTCTGCATCTACTCTTGACAAAGATGTTAAGGCAGAAGTAGAAAAGACTAATAACGTTGATGCAGCAGCACATCTTGGTACTGTTATTGCAAAGAAAGCATTAGATAAAGGTATTACAACTGTTGTCTTCGATAGAGGTGGCTTTATATATCAGGGCAAGGTAAAAGCATTAGCTGAAGCAGCAAGAGAAGCTGGCTTAGAGTTCTAGGAGTCCCCTATGAACTCCTGCTTCCATGGGCAATCCCTGGAAGAGTTAAAATTTTAGGAGGAAACAAACATGAAACGTGAAATCATTGATGCTAGTCAATTAGAATTAGTTGACCAGGTTGTTGACATCAAACGTGTAACAAAAGTTGTTAAAGGTGGACGAAACATGCGTTTCACAGCTCTCGTTGTTGTAGGTGACAAGAATGGTCATGTAGGCGCTGGTCTTGGTAAAGCAGCTGAGATTCCAGAAGCTATCCGTAAAGGAAAAGAAGACGCAATCAAGAGCATGATCAGTGTTAAATTAGACGAGAATAACTCTATTACACATGATGTAACTGGAAAACACACAGGTGCTTCCGTATTATTAAAGAAGTCTCCTGAAGGTACTGGTATTATCGCTGGTGGTCCAGCTCGTTCCGTATGCGAGATCGCTGGTATCTCAAATATCCGTACAAAATCTTTAGGATCTAACAATAAGCAGAACGTTGTACTTGCTACAATCGACGCTTTAAGACAGTTAAGATCCCCAGAAGAGGTTGCTAAACTTCGCGGTAAATCTGTAGAAGAAATCTTGGGTTAAGGAGGAATTGAAAGATGGCAGATAAGAAAGTAAAAGTTACACTTATTAAGTCAACAATTGGTGCAGTTCCTAAGAACAAGAAAACAATCGAAGCTCTGGGATTAACAAAATTAAACAAAACAGTTGAGTTACCAGATAACGCAGCTACACAGGGCGCGCTTCGTAAAGTTGCACCATATGTAAAAGTAGAAGAAGCATAATAAAAAGACAAGGAGGTGCCGTAATGGATTTATCTAGTTTAAAAGCAGCTGAAGGATCAGTTCAGAGTGATAATTTCAGAAGAGGCCGTGGACACGGTTCAGGAAACGGTAAGACTGCTGGTAAGGGCCACAAAGGTCAGAAAGCTCGTTCTGGAGCACCTAGACCAGGTTTCGAAGGTGGACAGATGCCATTATACAGAAGATTACCTAAGAGAGGTTTCAAATGCAGAAACTCTAAGGAAATCGTTGGTATTAACCTTTCTGTATTAGAAAGATTCGATAATGACGCAGTAGTATCTGTTGAGACATTAGTAGAAGCAGGAATCGTAAAGAACGTTAGAGATGGCGTTAAGATTCTTGGAAATGGCGAACTTACTAAGAAGCTTACAGTTCAGGCAAATGCATTCAGTGCAAGCGCTAAAGAAAAAATCGAAGCTCTTGGTGGAAAAGCAGAGGTGATCTAATGCTCGAAACAGTCCGTAATGCATTTAAAATTAAAGATATCCGTAACCGGATCATCTTTACATTTTTAATGTTAATTGTCATCAGAATAGGAAGTCAGCTTCCTATTCCTGGTGTTGACGGCAAGGTATTCTCGGAATGGTTCAAGAACCAGACAGCAGACGGATTAAGTTTCTTCGATGCAGTTACAGGTGGTTCATTTTTAAACATGTCAGTGTTTGCGTTGAATATCACACCGTATATTACATCTTCCATCATCATGCAGTTGCTTACGATCGCAATTCCGAAGTTAGAGGAAATGCAGCGTGACGGCGAAGAAGGAAGAAAGAAAATTGTTGAGATTACCCGTTACTTGACAATCGCACTTGGACTCATTGAGTCAGTTGCGATGGCAATTGGATTCTACAGAAGCGGATACTTGACAGATAAGAGCCCACTTACAATTATCATGATCGTGACATCACTTACCGCAGGCTCTGCTGTATTGATGTGGATTGGTGAACGTATTACGGAAAAGGGCGTGGGAAACGGTATTTCTATCGTATTGGTAATCAATATCATTTCCCGTATGCCGGAAGATCTGCTTTCCCTTTGGAATCAGTTCATTTCGGGCAAAAGCATCCCACAGGGAACTGTAGCAGCACTTGTTATTATTGCAATCATCGTTGCAATGGTATTATTCGTAGTGTTACTTCAGGGCGCTGAGAGAAGAATTCCTGTACAGTATTCCAAGAAGATTCAGGGAAGAAAACAGGTTGGTGGACAGCAGACCAATATTCCTTTAAAGGTAAATACCGGTGGTGTTGTTCCTGTCATCTTTGCACAGTCATTGATGCAGACACCTGTTATTATCGCTTCTATTCTTGGTAAAGGACAGGGAACAGGATTTTGGAGTAAGGTATTAAAAGGATTATCCCAGTCAAACTGGTGTGATCCGAAAAATATGATCTACAGCATTGGCTTAGTCGTATATATCATACTCATCATTGCATTTGCATACTTCTACACACAGATTACATTCAATCCGCTTGAAGTTGCAAATAATATGAAACGCTCTGGTGGATTTATCCCGGGTATCAGACCAGGTAAACCAACCAGTGATTACTTAAATCAAATATTAAATTATGTTGTCTTTATAGGTGCTGTGGCATTAGCGTTTGTTGCATTTGTCCCGATCTTCTTTAATGGTGTATTTGGTGCGAACGTTTCCTTCGGTGGAACATCCATCATCATTATCGTTGGAGTTGTAATTGAGACAGTAAAACAGATTGAATCACAGATGTTAGTACGTTACTATAAAGGATTCTTAAACGACTAATTGTACTTTGGAGATACTGGCATTGCCGTATCTCCATTCGTGCAATAAACATAGGAGATTGAAAATGAAAATTATCATGTTAGGCGCTCCAGGAGCAGGAAAAGGAACACAGGCAAAACAGATTGCAGCAAAATATCAGATCCCACATATTTCAACAGGAGATATTTTCCGCGCAAACATCAAAAACGGAACAGAATTAGGCAAAAAAGCAAAAACATATATGGATCAGGGCGCTTTAGTGCCAGATGAACTTACCTGCGATCTCGTTATGGATCGTATCCAGCAGGATGACTGTGCAAACGGATTCGTATTAGACGGTTTCCCAAGAACAATTCCTCAGGCAGAAGCACTGGATGCAGCACTTGCAAAGATCAACCAGACAATGGATTATGCAATCGACGTTGATGTTCCGGACGAGAACATTGTAAAACGTATGGGCGGAAGACGTGCATGCTTAAACTGCGGCGCAACATACCACATCGTATTCAATCCTACCAAAGTAGAAGGTGTATGTGATGCCTGTGGCAGCAAGACCGTATTACGAGATGATGACAAGCCAGAAACTGTTCAGAAACGTTTATCTGTATATCATGATCAGACACAGCCTCTGATCGATTACTATAAGAAGCAGAACATTTTAAAATCAGTTGACGGTACACAGCCAATGGATAAAGTATTCGCTGATATCGTTACAATTTTAGGTGAATAATTATGTCTGTAACGATTAAGTCTGCCAGAGAAATCGAACTGATGCGCGAGGCGGGAAGAATCCTTGCCAGAGTACATCAGGATCTGGGAAAAGAAATAAAGCCGGGAATGTCTACGCTTGACGTAGACAGACTTGGTGAGGAAATGATTCGAAGCTATGAATGCATTCCTTCTTTTAAAAATTACTGTGGCTATCCTGCATCGATCTGTGTTTCGGTAAACGAAGAAGTGGTGCATGGAATCCCACGTAAGGATAAGATCCTGCAGGAAGGCGATATCGTAAGCCTGGATGCGGGAGTCATCTACAAAGGATATCATTCAGACGCAGCGCGGACAGTTGCAGTCGGTGAGATCAGTAAAGAAGCACAGGATCTGATCGACCGGACGAGACAGAGCTTTTTCGAAGGAATGAAAAAGGCAGTTGCCGGAAAACATCTTCATGATATCGGAGCTGCGATCGGAACCTACGCAGAAAGCTTTGGCTACGGAGTCGTAAGAGACCTGGTTGGACATGGAATCGGAACACATCTCCACGAAGATCCGGAGATCCCGAATTTCAAACAGTTCCGGAGAGGCATCAAACTTCGCCCGGGAATGACACTTGCGGTAGAGCCGATGATCAACATGGGAACACCGGAAGTTGTATGGATGGATGATGAGTGGACCGTTGTGACAGAGGATATGTCCTTATCCGCACATTATGAGAATACGATCCTGATCACAGAAGGCAGGCCGGAGATCCTTTCATTGACAGAGGACGAGAAAGCGGCAGGTTTTCTGGATCTCTTTTAACAGATAATATAGATCCCGGAAGGGAATTCATTAGGAGGAATTAAGATATGTCAAAAGCAGACGTAATTGAAGTAGAAGGTGTTGTAGTTGAAAAATTACCAAATGCATTCTTTAAAGTAGAACTTGAGAATGGACATCAGATTTTAGCAACCATCAGTGGTAAATTAAGAATGAACTTCATTCGTATTTTACCAGGAGATAAAGTAACTATTGAAATGTCACCATATGATCTGACAAAGGGCAGAATTATCTGGCGTGACAAATAAAAAGTGATTGACTTCCAGGTGCCCGATGTGTATAATGTTATACGGACACTTTTGGAAAGTACCCATGAAAGCTTATAAAAGCCGTTAAATTGGGGCTTTTAGAGAGAAAGGAGGATTTGCTGTGAAGGTAAGATCATCAGTTAAACCTATTTGCGAAAAATGCAAAGTCATTAAAAGAAAAGGAAGCATCAGAATTATCTGCGAGAATCCTAAGCATAAACAGAGACAGGGTTAATCGGCTTCCAAATTATTTATTATGTGCGGCTGCAGCGCAACAGGATTGTGCTGTTTCATAATAAAACAGCAGCATAAGCTGGGGATTTACTATAATACCGAGTGGTAGATTCCAAAATATGCAAAGACTGCCTTTAGGCGATGAATTAAACAATATGGTAAAAGTATCCGTATGCACACATTTCAGGGCGTGCAACCGTAGCTGTATGCGGGTATTTTTCGGATGAGATATATGGTTGCAGATATATCGTTACTATAATAATCAGGAAAATTTTATGGAGGTGTAAACACACATGGCTCGTATTGCAGGTGTAGATTTACCAAGAGAAAAACGTGTTGAGATCGGTTTAACTTACATTTACGGAATCGGAAGAGTAAGTTCTAATCGTATCCTTGAAGCAGCTAACGTAGATCCTAACACTCGTGTTAGAGATTTAACTGACGAAGAAGTAAAGAGAATCAGCGCAGTCATCGATGAGACACAGACTGTAGAAGGTGATTTAAGAAGAGAGATCGCTCTTAATATTAAGAGACTTCAGGAAATCGGATGCTATCGTGGAATCCGTCATAGAAAAGGACTTCCAGTTCGTGGTCAGAAAACAAAGACCAACGCAAGAACAAGAAAAGGTCCTAAGAGAACTGTTGCTAATAAGAAAAAATAATCGGTGAATACAAAGGTATTCCTTATATAGTAACGTAACATTTTGAATAATAAGAAAGTAGGTTAGTTTAGATATGGCTAAGAACGTTGCAAAGAAAACAACTAAAAAGCGTGTAAAGAAAAACGTTGAACGCGGACAGGCACATATTCAGTCATCTTTTAATAATACAATCGTAACTATTACTGATACTGAGGGTAATGCTTTATCATGGGCAAGTGCTGGTGGTCTTGGATTTAGAGGTTCAAAGAAATCTACTCCATATGCTGCACAGATGGCAGCTGAGACAGCTACAAAGGCAGCTTTAATTCATGGCTTAAAAACAGTTGACGTTATGGTTAAAGGACCAGGATCTGGTAGAGAAGCCGCTATCAGAGCTCTTTCCGCTTGTGGTCTTGAAGTTACTTCCATCAAAGACGTAACTCCAGTACCTCACAATGGATGTCGTCCACCAAAACGCAGAAGAGTTTAATTAGGAGGTATAGATTAAGATGGCAGTTAATAAAGTACCTGTACTGAAAAGATGCAGATCCCTTGGATTAGAACCAAGTTATTTAGGATATGATAAGAAATCCAAAAGAAATTTACAGAGAGCAAACAAGAAGGTTTCTGAGTATGGCCTTCAGTTAAGAGAGAAACAGAAAGCAAAATTCATCTATGGTGTATTAGAGAAACCTTTCCATAACTACTATGAGAAAGCTGACCAGATGAAAGGCATGACTGGTACAAACTTAATGACAATTCTCGAGTCCAGACTGGATAACGTAGTATTCCGTCTTGGCTTTGCTCGTACAAGAAAAGAAGCTAGACAGGTTGTTGACCACAAATTCGTTACAGTAAACGGAAAAGTTGTTAACATTCCTTCTTACTTAGTAAAAGCTGGAGATGTGATCGAAATCAAAGAGAGCAAAAAAGGCATCCAGCGTATGAAAGATATCGTTGAAGTTGCAGGCGGAAGAATCGTACCAGAATGGTTAGATGTTGACGCTGAGAAATTACAGGGAACTGTAAAAGAATTACCAACACGTGAGCAGATCGACGTTCCAGTTGATGAAATGCTTATCGTCGAGTTATACTCTAAATAATATAGCCGTTATTAAGCGGATTAGAACTTTTGTCAGAAGCGGATTGGGTGCTTGCACCATAATCTGCTTCCGGCTATCTATGGAGATATATGATTTTTCCGGGAAAATAGTACCGGAGGAAGCAGTATGACGTAAAAACTAGCAACGATACCCGAGAAGGAGGGACTTTGTAGTGTTCGATTTTGAAAAACCAAAAATTGAAATCGCTGAAATTTCAGAAGACAAAAAATACGGCAGATTTGTTGTAGAACCTTTGGAAAGAGGATATGGTACAACACTTGGTAATTCTTTAAGAAGAATCATGCTTTCTTCATTACCAGGAGCAGCTGTAAGCCAGGTTAAGATTGATGGTGTTTTACATGAATTCAGTTCTATTCCAGGAGTTAAGGAAGATGTTACCGAGATCATCATGAACATCAAATGTCTTGCTATTAGAAATAATAGCTCTACTAATGAACCAAAAGTTGCTTATATTGAATTCGAAGGGGAAGGCGTTGTTACAGCAGCTGATATTCAGGTTGACTCCGATATCGAGATCATGAACCCGGATTTAGTAATTGCTCACTTAAATGGCGGAGCTGAAAGCAAGTTATACATGGAGCTTACAATCACAAAAGGAAGAGGATATGTAAGCGCAGATAAGAATAAGACAGAGGATACCCCAATCGGTGTGATCGCTGTGGATTCTATCTATACTCCGGTAGAGCGTGTAAATTTAACAATTGAGAATACCCGTGTTGGTCAGATCACTGACTACGATAAGCTCACATTAGATGTATATACCAATGGAACATTGGAGCCAGACGAGGCTGTATCACTTGCAGCAAAAGTTCTGAGCGAGCATCTGAACCTCTTCATCGACTTATCTGATGCTGCACAGCAGGCAGAAGTCATGATCGAGAAAGAGAACGATGCGAAAGAGAAAGTTCTTGAGATGAACATCGATGAGCTTGAGTTGTCTGTACGTTCTTACAACTGCTTAAAGAGAGCAGGAATCAACACTGTTGAGGAACTTACAAACAGAACACCTGAAGATATGATGAAGGTTCGTAACCTTGGACGCAAATCTTTAGAAGAAGTATTAGCGAAGTTAAAAGAATTAGGATTACAGTTAAATCAGGGTGAAGACTAATCAATCGCCTAACCCTTTTTTATAACTCATAGAGGCAGAACCAGTAAGACCGAAGAGCGTGGCCTATGTCTAACTCATGAGTGGCACCTGGCAGCAATGCTGCCACAACAAGATTACACATTCGGTAAGTAAGACCAAAGAGCGTGGCCGGATGTTCCACAAATGGAGGATATTAAAATGGCAAAGTATCGTAAATTAAGCAGAACCTCAAGCCAGAGAAAAGCATTATTAAGAGGTCAGGTAACCGCACTTATCGCAAACGGTAAGATCGTTACAACAGAAGCAAAAGCAAAAGAAGTTCGTAAGATCGCTGAAGGTCTGATCGCTTCTGCAGTAAGAGAAAAAGACAACTTCGAAGAAGTTACTGTAAAAGCTAAAGTTGCCCGCAAGGACAAAGATGGCAAGAGAGTAAAAGAAGTTGTTGATGGAAAGAAAGTTACTGTATACGATGAAGTTGAGAAGACAATCAAGAAAGATAAACCTTCACGTCTTCATGCAAGAAGAGAGATGTTAAAAGTTCTCTACACTGTAAAAGAAGTTCCAACTGCTGCATCTGGAAAGAAAAAGAATACGAAAGAAGTTGATCTTACAGCTAAATTATTTGATGAGATCGCTCCTAAGTATGCAGGACGTAACGGTGGTTACACAAGAATCGTAAAGATCGGTCAGCGTAAAGGTGACGGAGCTTTAGAAGTAGTTCTTGAGTTAGTTTAATTATCCGCTGCCGCAGTATTGTGCGAATGCGCAATATCAGGGAATACGATATAAAAAGAACCGGTTCACAGATCTTTAAATCTGTGAACCGGTTCTTTTTATATTCATGTATTTGTTAAGCCTGTTTCTGTTCCTCGTTATATTCGTTCACGAGTTTTTTGATTCTGTCATATGGATTTAAGAGTTCGCTGATCGAAGCATCATGATTTAAGTTATCGATGATGAAAGCGATATATTTACTCATATCACAGCTGATGTAGTATTCTCTTGAAAGAAGATCCGGTGTCTGATAAGTAAGGTTTGTCGTAACAACACGGTAAATAAGACCTTCTTCGTAAGCTTTGTCAAATTTCTCAAGTCCGTTTGTGAAAAGACCGAACGTAGATACAACAAAGATTCTCTTTGCTTTACGTTTTTTCAGCTCTTTTGCAGTGTCAATCATGCTTTCGCCAGAGGAGATCATATCGTCGATGATCATAACATCCTTGCCTTCTACTGAGTCACCTAAGAACTCATGGGCAACGATCGGGTTACGTCCATCAATAATTGTACTGTAATCACGGCGTTTATAGAACATACCCATATCAACGCCTAATACGTTTGCCATATAAATTGCACGACCGGTTGCACCTTCATCCGGGCTGATGATCATTAAGTGATCAGCATCGATCTTGATATCTTTTACATTCTTTAAGATACCTTTGATGAACTGGTAAGCAGGCTGTACAGTATCGAATCCTTTCAGAGGGATTGCATTCTGTACACGTGGGTCATGTGCGTCGAATGTGATAATGTTATCAACGCCCATTGCGATCAGTTCTTGAAGAGCTAAAGCACAGTCTAAGGACTCACGGGAGGTACGTTTGTGCTGACGGCTCTCATAAAGGAATGGAAGGATAACAGTGATTCTTCTTGCTTTTCCACCGATCGCTGCAATGACACGTTTCAGATCCTGATAATGATCATCTGGTGACATGTGGTTGGTGTGTCCACATAAAGAATAGGTAAGGCTGTAGTTTGTAACATCGACCATGATGTAAACATCGTAACCACGGACAGAGTGGTTGATCACACATTTTGCTTCACCGGAACCAAATCTTGGGGTATAAGGTTTGATGATATAGCTGTCCTTTGCGTAATCTTTAAACGCGATATCGTTGAGGTGATCGTGTTCTCTTCTGCCTCTCCACTTTGCAAGATAGTGGTCTACCTTTTCACCCATTTCGATACAGCTTTCTGTAGGAATGAGGGCGAGAATTCCCTGTGGAATAGTTTCTAAAAATTTTTCATCTTTTGGCATTTGATGACTCCTCCATAAAAACATTGATTGGTTATTATTTATTTATCGCATACGGCGTTTGATACGAATATCGTCGCCGACAAGCTTCAGTATTGTGTAATTGCTGGAAATCCGGGACAAAGTCCTTTCGGAATAGATATCCACCATCTGGTTCATATTAAGATTGGTCGATATGATCGTCGATTTCTGGCGAAGTATACGCTCATTTATGCATAAGAATAATTGTGATGTGGTAAACGAATTGGAAAGCTCCGTACCAAGATCATCAATGATCAGAAGATCACAATCGAAGATATTCTGGTGTGCAGCGATTGCATCGGAATCTTTTTCAAACACACCTTTGCTTAATATATCAAATAATTGAAAGGCTGTAAAGTAGATAACAGAATAACCTGCATCTAACAGCTCTTTTGCGACACAGTTGGAGAGGAAAGTTTTGCCGACTCCGGTGTCGCCGTAGAAAAACAGATTCTTAGGTTTCTTATCAAACTGGTCGATGAATTTCCGGCATTCCATAACGGCGTGTTTTGCAGTGGCAAGGGATGACAGCCCGGTTGCCGGATTGATATCATCATCGGAATAATATTCATAGGAAAAGGTGTCAAAATTCTCTTTTTCCAGTATCTGCCGGATGTTAGACTGGGCGTAGACAACGTTGATCATTGCCTGTTTAAAACAGTGGCAGCGTTTGCCGTTAATAAAACCGGTATCTTTACAGTCTGGACAATCATAAATCGGTGCAAGGTAATCTGTGGAATATCCAAGACTGCGGATTAAAGCCTGGCGTTCCTGACGGATGTTGGCAAGCTGCACCTTCAGCTCTGTCAGTGCCTGTGTCTGCCCATCCAGATATTTATGTGCCTGTGCGACCGAGCGGGATGCGATAGAATCGTCCAGTTCCTTCAGGCGTGGAGCCTTCGCATAGATCTCTTTTAACCGCTCCTGGCGGCGTCTGGAGTTTTTCAGCTGGATTGCATCATAGCTGCGGATGATCTCATCATATTGTGCATTTGTTAAAGGCATGATCGTTCCTCCGGTATATCATGTGATTCAGCCCGGAAATTATTCATGGACTGAAGTGGTTAATAGCATTTTCTCCAGCTGGTCGTAATCGTACTCCCGCTGATTAAAATTGTTGAATTTATTTTTGGAAGCCGGAGCTGAAGCACTGGAAGTAGCTGCAGCCTTTTTATTGCGGTTGTAGCTGGAATCCAGTCTGGCAACGTCTTTTAGCGTATGTACCCGGTTCTTGTGCCAGCTTGTGAGGATGGAATCGGTATATTCAAAGCTCGGCTGATGTGTTGCAGTGATCGTGCGCCTGCAGGCTTCCTGAATGAGATCCATATCGTATCCGAATTCCCTGGTCCATTTGGTGATCAGAACCGTCTCGGATTCCACAAGATTCCGGCCGGAAATTCCGAGCGCCTTCATGACCCCATAGTAGACCTGGCTGTGTGCGGCAGAGCTGGCTTTTGCCTGTTCCACAGTTGTAATGTTCTGGCTGCACCAGCCCAGAGCAACCTTTTCCATATAACGGATGCTCGAGTGTCCCTTGCTGATACAGTATTCCACAAGGTAAACGATCAGCTCTGTGGAAAAATGCAGGGATTCGTGCCAGTAAAGGATCGTGTTGATATCGGTTGGGTTCAGTGGATGCTTCAGATAGGTCTCCACGATAAAAAAGAGTTCCGAGATATCTTCATCTTTTTGGAATGCTTTGATCTCATCAAGCGTATACTCTTTTTTAGAAGGAGCCTTGGAAGCACTCTTCTGTGAGACAGCGGAAGTCTCCTTTGGTGCCGCTTCTTTCTGGACCGCCGCAGCCGGAATCGGAGCTGCCGCGTCCAAAGTCTTAGGTCTTACCGTAAGAAAATAAATACCGAGAATCGAGGCGTCATCGGCATATTCAAGCTTGAGAAGCCCAACTTTCTCCCAGTATTTTAAGGCACGGACAACATCTTTTTCGGTATGTTCAAAAAGATCTGCAATTGCAGACACAGATACCGTTTTGGAAGAAGATGCCATGCAGCGGAGCAGATATATGTATACTTTTACAAATTCGCCATTGGCTTCCGGCATGTAATGATCGATAAAATAATTGGAAACACTTGTCATTGCATCTGGACAATCACTGTGTAATTGAATGGCTGCCATGTTATTACCTCTTTCATTGGCCCGACATAAAAATACCATGTTCGAGCCGGATTCTGTAGGCATTATAGCACAATCACATTTTAAAGTGAAGATGGTAAGTATTCACAAAAGGTCGAAAGTGGAGGGACAGAGTGTTCATATTTTGGATAAAAGATGTGAATAAAAATGTTGATAATGTGGATAACTTCGTGGAAAACCCCTGAAACGCATGAAAAATGCGGAAATATGGTGGGAAAACCAATGTTTTTATCACGTGGATAAGCTGGTGATTCATGTAAAAAAATCCACACAGCAGATGGAAGATATCCAGTCTGTTGTGTGGATAAAGTGGAAAACTATTTTCCGAGCAGGTTTTCGCCGATTTCTACTACGTTTCCGGCACCCATAGTTATCAACAAATCTCCGTCGATACAATTTTCCAGTAAAAATTTCTCAATTTCCTCAAAGGAAGGGAAATAATGTGCATCGACTCCTTTTTCCTTCAGCTTTACGAGAATGTCCTTGGAACTGATCCCGAATGTGTTTTTCTCACGGGCGGCATAAATATCAGCAAGGACAACCATGTCAGCCATGGAGAGTACATCTGCAAAATCATTGAGAAATGCTTTGGTCCTGGAGTAGGTATGTGGCTGGAATACCAGAACAAGACGCTTATGTGGATAATTCATGGCAGCTGTTAAAGTTGCACGGATCTCGGTTGGATGATGTGCATAATCATCAATGATCGTGATGCCGTCGACGGTTCCTTTATACTGGAAACGACGGTCGGCACCGCCAAATTTATCAAGTCCGAGGCGGACTGCTTCAAGCGGAAGTTTCATATCCACAGATAAAGCAACGGCGGCAAGTGCATTGGATACATTATGCATACCAGGAACATTCAGGCTGACATCCATGACTTTTTCTCCTTTGTGCATAACGGTAAAGGAAGCACAGGCCTTGTCGTTGAACTGGACATTGGCAGGATAATAGTCGGATGAATCGGTGAGACCGTAGGTGATGATCTCCTGTGGAAGCCCTTCCACGATTGCCTGATGATCCGGAATATCTCCGTTTATGATCGTTGCACCATCTGCGAGCGTATTGGAGGCATATTCACGGAAAGAATGGCGGATGTCATCAAGATCTTTGAAGAAATCCAGATGTTCTGCTTCGATATTTAGGATGATGCTGTATTTTGGACGGAAGTTCAGAAAACTGTTGGTGTACTCACATGCTTCGGTGATGAAAACCTCTGAATTGCCGACACGCAGATTACCGTGGATGGACTGGAGGATACCGCCGACGCTGATCGTCGGATCTGCCTTTGCCTCTAACAGGATCGTGCTGATCATGGAAGTGGTGGTCGTTTTCCCATGTGTTCCGGCAACTGCGATGGAGCGCTCATAGTTATCCATGATCTGGCCAAGCAGTTCTGCACGGGTCAGCATAGGAATGTTTTTCTCTTTTGCAGCAACGAATTCCGGATTATCCTCACGGATTGCGGCTGTGTATACAACAAGATCAATTCCCGGAATGATGTTTTCGGCCTTCTGACCGTAGAAGATCCGGATGCCTTTGGCTTCTAAATTCCTGGTCAGATCGGACTCATGGGCATCGGATCCGGAAATTGTAAAGTTCTCTTCATGAAGAATCTCAGCAAGACCACTCATGCTGATTCCGCCGATCCCGATAAAATGGACATGAACCGGCTGATTAAAGTTTAATTTATACATAAAACTACCTACCTATTATATATAATGGATTAAAAGTTCTTTATTATTATAACCGTATTCACATATTTTGCAAAGACAAACTACTGCGTTTCTTCTGCGAAGTATATCGAATTTTCGCAAAAGATGTAAAAGGATGTAAAAATTGTGTAATCTGACGAAAAAAAACAAAAATGAAAATAAATATTGTGAAAAATGTTGTTACGAAAAAGGCAATATGCTATAATTTAATTACCCAAAAACATGAACAGACGAGGAGTGATTGACGTGATGAAGAAAGAAATGATAGCTATGCTGTTAGCAGGCGGTCAAGGCAGCAGACTTGGTGTTCTGACGGCTGATGTTGCAAAGCCGGCAGTTGCGTTTGGCGGCAAATATCGAATCATTGATTTCCCGTTAAGCAACTGCATTAATTCGGGGATCGACACGGTCGGGGTGCTGACACAGTATCAGCCACTCAGACTGAATACACATATTGGAATTGGTATTCCATGGGATCTCGACCGCAACAATGGTGGAGTTACCGTACTTCCACCTTACGAAAGAAGCAACAACAGTGAATGGTATTCCGGAACTGCGAATGCAATTTACCAGAATATACGTTATATGGAACAGTATAATCCAGATTATGTCCTGATCCTTTCCGGAGATCATATTTACAAGATGGATTATGAGGTTATGCTTGATTTCCACAAAGCGAACAAAGCGGATGTAACGATTGCTACGATGCCGGTTCCGATGGAAGAGGCGTCCCGTTTTGGTATTGTGATTGCGGATGATGATAAAAAGATCATGGAATTTGAAGAGAAACCGGAGCATCCAAGAAGCAACCTCGCTTCTATGGGTATCTACATTTTCTCATGGCCGGTATTGCGTGATGCATTGATCGCCATGAAAGATCAGAATGGATGCGATTTCGGTAAACATATTATTCCATACTGCTTTGAAAATCAGAAACGCCTTTTTGCATATGAATTTAACGGATACTGGAAGGATGTAGGAACACTTGGTTCTTATTGGGAAGCCAATATGGAACTGATCGACCTGATTCCGGAATTCAATTTATATGAAGAGTACTGGAAGATCTATACCAAATCAGACAGCATTGAACCACAGTATATTGCTTCGGAAGCTCATGTTGAGAGAAGTATTATCGGGGAAGGGGCAGAAGTATACGGAGACGTAGAGAATTCCGTGATCGGCCCGAATGTACATATTGGGAAAGGTACCGTGATCCGTGATTCGATCGTTATGCAGGATACGATGATCGGAGATCATGTCACGATTGATAAATCCATTGTCGCTGAGAAATGCGAGATCCGGGATGGCGCAGTTCTTGGAACAGGAGAGGAAGCTCCAAATAAACTGAATGCAAGCATCTATTCCTTTGGACTTGTAACAGTCGGAGAAGCTTCTGTGATTCCGGAAGGAGTTAAGATCGGCAGGAATACAGCAATCTCAGGTGTGACAGACAAAGCGGATTATCCGGATGGTAATCTGGCAAGCGGCGAAGTGATTATTAAGGCAGGTGACAGAAAATGAAGGCAGTAGGTATTATTTTAGCTGGCGGTAACAGCAACCGCATGAAAGAATTATCAAGAAAACGTGCAATTGCAGCAATGCCGGTAGGCGGAAGCTTCCGTTGCATCGATTTTGCATTAAGCAATATGAGCAATTCCCATGTACAGACAGTAGCAGTACTGACTCAGTACAATGCGCGTTCTCTGAATGAACATCTGAGTTCTTCCAAGTGGTGGGATTTCGGACGTAAACAGGGAGGACTGTATCTGTTTACTCCAACTGTGACAGCAGAGAACAGTGACTGGTATCGCGGAACGGCAGATGCAATGTATCAGAACATTGATTTCCTGAAAAAACGCCATGAGCCATATGTCATCATCACCAATGGCGATTGTGCATACAAGATGGATTACAACAAGATCCTGGATTATCATATCGAGAAGAAAGCAGATATCACGATCGCATGCAAAGATATGCCGGTTGGAAGTGACGTAAGCCGTTTTGGTGTCATTCGGATGAATGAGGATTCCAGAATCATTGATTTTGAAGAGAAGCCACTGATGGCGCAGTCTAATACCATTTCTACAGGCGTTTATGTAATCCGTAGAAGACAGCTGATCGAGATTCTCGAGAAAGCAGCAGAAGAGAATCGTTTCGACTTTGTTAACGATGTTCTGATCCGGTATAAGAACATTAAGAAGATTTATGCATACAAGACAACCGAATACTGGAGCAATATTGCAAGTGTAGATTCTTATTATCAGACCAATATGGACTTTTTGAATCCGGAAGTAAGAAGTTATTTCCGTGCTGAGCCGAAGATCCATTCTAAAGTGGACGATCTTCCACCAGCCAAATATAATACAGGATCCGATGTATCCAACAGCCTGATCGCCAGCGGATGCATTATCAACAGTAAAGTTGAGAATTCCATCCTGTTCAAAAAAGTATTTATTGGAAAGAACTGCGTAATTAAGAATTCCATCATTTTAAATGATGCATACATTGGGGATAATACCCATGTGGAAAATTGTATTGTGGAAAGCAGGGGTACATTAAAGGCAAACACGTATTATTGCGGAGAGAATGGCATTAAGATTGTCTCCGAGGAGAATGAACGTTACATGCTTTAGACATTAAGTGAGGAGGCTGAAAGGACATGCAGATAACAGATGTACGTATCCGTAAGGTGGATAAAGAGGGCAAAATGAAAGCCGTAGTTTCAATTACGATCGATGATGAGTTTGTTGTTCATGACATTAAAGTGATTGAGGGGGAAAAAGGATTATTCATTGCGATGCCGAGCAGAAAGGCAGCAGATGGAGAATACCGGGATATTGCTCATCCAATTAATTCCGGTACAAGAGAGAGGATTCAGACACTGATCCTCAACAAATATCAGGAAGAACTGGCATCCGTACCTGAAGAGGTATGATGCAGGCAGCCACTGCAGGCACACAATGTATGATTTCATATGGTTTTTACATGGAGCGGACTCCGAAAGGAGACCGCTCTCTTTTTCGGTTTTATAGGAAAGTTTCATTGAGATATATGAAAAAATCCGCTATACTGATAAAAACACAGGCATTGTGAAAAACAAAAAAAGAGGTAAGAAGTATGTTTTTAATCGTGGGACTTGGTAATCCGGATAAGAAATATGAGCATACAAGACACAATATCGGCTTTGATGTCATGGATGCTCTTGCAGATAAATATAATATCAGTATAACCGAGAAAAAGCATAAAGGTCTGTGCGGGACCGGGGTCATTGATGGCACGAAGGTTCTGCTTTTAAAGCCGCTGACCTATATGAACCTGAGCGGGGAAAGTGTAATAGAAGCACTGAATTTCTATAAAATAGACCCGGAAACAGAGATGCTTGTCATATTTGATGACATCAGTCTTGATCCTGGACATATCCGTATCCGCAAAAAAGGAAGTGCAGGCGGGCATAATGGGATCAAGAACATCATAGCACACGCTGGAACGCAGAATTTTATGCGGATCAAAGTCGGTGTTGGCGCAAAACCGGAAGGATGGGATCTCGCAGATCACGTGCTCGGACGATTCAAAGAGGAAGACCGTAAGCTGGTTGAGTGTGCCATTCAGGATGCGATCGCAGCAGCAGGGATGATCCTGCGTGGGGACATCGACCAGGCCATGAACGATTTCAATGGAAAAAAATAATAGACAATTGCGAAACTCTTGAAGCATAAATTGGGCATGAGCTGTGGATATAAATAACGCACAGGTGCTTCAGAGCGGCCGGTACTTAGCGACCGTACAATAGGTAAAATTCGTGCTGTGCATTTACTGCACAGCATCGGAGCCATGCACCGAACGGCATATATGCTGTTCGTGTGCATCATAGGATGTGGTTTGCATTTTGTGCAAACTACATCCCCGCTGCCAGCGATGAGCAGCGAGAGCGTGCCTGAGATTATTTATGTCCACAGCTCATGCCAAGATAAGTTGTTTGTAAGAGTTTCGCAAATGTCTGATAAAAATAACAGGAGGAAAGAACGTGAAAGCATTTTTGGAACCACTTCAGGAACTGCAAGGGTTTCAGGAGATGGCGGACACTCTGGAAAAGGAACGTGGCGTGATCACGGTCTCAGGGTGTACGGATGCACAAAAACCACATATGATCTATGCGATGGACAATGGTCTGAAAAATAAGATCATTGTCACTTTTCATGAGCAAAGAGCCAAAGAATTATATGAGGATTACAGCTTTTTTGATCCGGATGCGGTATATTATCCGGCGAAAGATGTGCTTTTTTATCAGTCTGATATCCGTGGAAATCTGCTCACAGCAGAGCGGATCAATGCGCTCAAGGCAATTCATGAGAAAAAGCAGGTCACACTGATCACAACCTTTGATGCGCTGATGAATACGATGGCACCTCCGCAGAACATGTGGGACAGTGTGCTTACGATTCATTCCGGGGACATTCTGGATCTGAAAAAGATCACTGCGCAGCTGGTGCGCATGGGATACGAAAAGGAATATCAGGTTGAGACCATGGGGCAGTTTGCCCTAAGGGGAGGAATCCTTGATATTTTTCCACTGACAGAGGAAAATCCGGTTCGTATCGAGATGTGGGGAGACGAGGTAGACACACTGCGCTCGTTTGATACCGAAAGCCAGAGATCCATAGAACTTATGGAAGAACTGACCGTTTATCCTGCATGTGAGCTTGTCCTGACCGAAGAACAGAAAAATGCCGGAATTGATAAGATCCGGAAAGAGGCACAGAAAGCAGCAGAGCAGCTCCGGAAAGATATGAAAACGGAAGAAGCATACCGCACAACTGCCATGGTGGACGAACTGGCGGAAGAATGGGGAGAACTCTCCATGTGCACCGGAATGGATGCTTTTTTATCCTATTTCTGCGGGGATCGGAACGGGCTTTTGGATTATTTCGATAAAAATGATACGATCGTCTTTTTTGATGAGATGAGCCGGAGCGTGGAACGCGGACGCCAGACAGAAACAGAATTTTCGGAGAGCATGAAACAGCGTCTGGAAAAGGGCTATATTCTTCCGGGGCAGATGAAGGAACTCTTTGGCATAAAAGAGATTCTTGGAACGCTCGAACGTTACCCATGTCTGGCACTCAATGCGCTGGATATGAAAACAAATGGGCTGAAGAACATTGGACAGTATACGATCCACGGCAAAAATGTTAATCCGTACAATAACAGTTTTGATCTCCTTGTCAAAGATCTGAAGCAGTATCGGAAGAATGGTTATAAGACGATCCTGCTTTCCGGCTCCAGGACAAGAGCGAAAAGACTTGCAGAAGACCTGAGCAATGAGGGGCTTTCCGCTTTTTATACGGAGGACTATGACCATATCGTACAACCAGGGGAGATCATGGTGTGCTATGGTAAGATCCACAAAGGCTTTGAATATCCGATCCTGCAGTTCGTTGTCATCACAGAGACGGATATTTTCGGTGCAGAAAAGAAAAAGAAGAAGCGCCGCCGTACCTACGAAGGAGAAAAAATCCAGAGTTTTACAGATTTAAGCGTAGGCGATTACGTCGTTCATGAGAATCACGGACTTGGAATCTACCGCGGAATCGAAAAGATCGAAGTCGATAAAACCGTGAAAGATTATATCAAGATTGAATATTCGGGCGGCTCCAACCTTTATATTCTGGCGACACAGCTGGAGCAGATCCAGAAATACGCTGGAAAAGACGCAAAGAAACCGAAATTAAACAAGCTTGGCGGACAGGAGTGGGGACGCACGAAAAGCCGTGTCCGCGGTGCAGTCAAAGAGATCGCACAGGATCTTGTAAAACTGTATGCGGCAAGGGAAAAGCAGCAGGGCTATGTTTATGGTGCAGACACCGTATGGCAGCGGGAATTTGAGGAACTTTTCCCGTTTGAGGAGACCGAGGATCAGGAGATCGCCATCGAGGAAACCAAAAAAGACATGGAAAGCAGCAAGATCATGGACCGTCTGATCTGCGGAGACGTCGGCTATGGCAAAACGGAGATCGCTATCCGCGCGGCTTTTAAAGCGGTTCAGGAAAACAAGCAGGTCGTTTACCTGGTTCCGACCACGATCCTTGCCCAGCAGGTGTATAATAACTTCTCACAGCGAATGAAAGATTTCCCGGTAACGGTGGATCTGCTCTGCCGCTTCCGGTCTGCAGCAGAACAGAAAAAAACCATCGAGGGCGTGAAAAAAGGACAGGTAGACATCATAGTAGGAACGCACAGGGTACTTTCCAAGGATGTGACATTTAAAGATCTTGGACTGTTGATCATTGATGAGGAACAGCGTTTCGGCGTTGCCCATAAGGAGAAGATCAAGCAGCTGAAAACCAATGTAGATGTGCTTACGCTGACTGCAACACCGATCCCGCGTACCCTGCATATGAGCCTGATCGGAATCCGGGATATGAGTGTTCTTGAAGAACCGCCGATGGACCGTGTTCCGATCCAGACGTATGTTATGGAGTATAACGATGAGCTTGTCCGGGAAGCAATCACCCGGGAACTGGCACGCGAGGGACAAGTGTATTATGTATACAATAAAGTGCGGGATATTGATGAGGTAACACAGCGCATCCAGCAGCTTGTCCCTGAGGCAAACGTTGCTTTTGCACACGGACAGATGAAGGAGACGGAGCTGGAACGGATCATGTACAGCTTTATCAATGGAGAGATCGATGTTCTGGTTTCAACGACGATCATTGAGACCGGACTGGACATCTCCAATGTCAATACCATGATTATCCATGATGCAGATAACATGGGATTATCCCAGCTTTACCAGCTGCGTGGACGTGTCGGAAGATCAAACCGGACTGCGTATGCATTCCTGATGTATCGCAGAAACAAGATGTTAAAGGAAGTTGCGGAAAAACGGCTGGCAGCGATCAAAGAGTATACCGAGCTGGGAAGCGGTTTTAAAATTGCAATGCGGGATCTGGAGATCCGCGGCGCAGGCAATCTTCTTGGCGCAGAGCAGAGTGGACACATGGAGGCAGTCGGCTACGACCTGTACTGTAAAATGCTAAATGAAGCGGTCAAAGAGGCAAAAGGAATTGCACCGACAGAAAAATTCGATACCTCTGTGGATGTGGAAACCAACGCTTTTATTCCGTCCACTTATATCGCCAACGAGCTTCAGAAGCTCGATATCTACAAGCGGATCGCCGGAGTGGAGACCATGGAGGAATCCGAGGAAATGCTGGAGGAACTGATCGACCGTTTTGGAGAGCCGCCGAAATCAGTTCAGAACCTGCTTACGATCGCAAGACTGAAGGCAAAAGCACACAGCGTATATGTGTCCGATATCGTGCAGAAAGGCAATGAACTGAAACTTACGATGTACGAAAAAGCGAAGGTTGATCCTGCAAAGATCCCGGGATTGCTGGAAACATATGCTCCGTTTCTGAAGTTTACCATGGACACCAAAAATCCATATTTTTCCTATATGATAAAAGGGAATTCGAGGGAAAAGACACAGGATGTCCTTGTAATATTAGAGAAGCTGCTGTCTGATATGCAAATAAAAATCTTGCTAGATGGTGAAAAAAGCACTATAATATAACAGACAATGCTCCGGACTATTCGGGAGATATTTAGGAGGATATATGAAGTTAAAAAGATTTGCAGCATTGCTGTTGGCGGGGGTTCTCTGTACCACCGCATTTACCGGCTGTGCATTAAATAAAAACGAAACAGTTGCAACACTTGGAGATCAGGAGATCAAACTCGGAGTTGCCAACTTTATGTGCAGATATCAGCAGGCAAGACTGGAAGATGCCTATAAAAGCTATTTTGGGGATGAAGTATGGAGCAAGGATCTTTACGGGGATGGCTCTACTCTTGAGGATACAACCAAATCCCAGCTTATGAAGAGCCTGCAGGAAATGTACACACTTCAGCTTCACATGGACGATTACGGTGTGACAATCTCAGATGATGAGAAACAGAGCATCACAGATGCAGCCACTGCTTTTATCGATGCAAACAGTAAGGATGCATTGGAGGAGATGGGAGCAACACAGGATATCGTTGAGGAAGTACTTACACTTTACACGATCAAGGATAAAATGTATGATGCGATCGTTGCAGATGTAGATACAGACATCTCGGATGACGAAGCAAACATGAGAGCATATTCCATGCTGAAGATTTCGACAGATGGAACCTATGACAGCAGCTATCAGTATACAGAGTATACCGATGATCAGAAAGCAGAACTGACACAGAAAGCACAGGATGTTGCAGCTGCGATCGAGCAGCCATCGGATCTGGAAGCTGCTGCAGAACAGTATGGTTTTTCGGTAAGTACAGGGACCTATGATTCGGATGACAGCAATCTGGATTCCGATGTCAAGGCAGCAATGGATGGTCTTAGTGAGGGGCAGATCTCGGATCTGATCACAACCGATAAAGCACTTTACATTGTACGTATTGACAGTGACCATGATGAGGAAGCTACACAGAAGAACCGCGAGGATATTCTGAAGGACCGTAAAGATACCTTGTACAATGATACACTTTCCAAATGGGAAGAGGATGCTGAGTGGAAAGTAAAAGACAAAGTTGTTGCAAAGATCAAGTTTACGAACTCACTCACACAGCAGACCGAATCAACAGAGACGGAAGAACCGTCACAGGGTGATACCGCAGGAACCGAAGCAGCAACAGAAAGCGGCGCATCCGAAACCATTGATGGAACAGAAAGTGCAAATTAATATTGCAAGTCTATACGAGAATCGTTATCATAAAAGGCGTAGCATGATGATGCTGCGCCTTTTATAATGCAGAAAGAGAAAGGGACAAAATGGAAGGACACAATAATATTGTTTTGATCGGAATGCCGGGAGTCGGCAAGAGTACCGTGGGAGTAATTCTGGCAAAAGTGCTGGGCTATCAGTTTGTAGATGCAGATCTTGTAATCCAGGAGCAGGAAGGAAAGCTTTTGTGTGAGATCATCGAGGAAGTTGGAACGGATGGATTCATTGAAGTCGAAAACCGTGTCAATGCCGGAATCGAGGCAGAGCATACGATCATTGCAACTGGTGGAAGCGTGGTATATGGGAAAGAAGCAATGGAACATCTGCGTGATATCGGCACAGTCGTATATCTCGAAGTGCCATATGAGATCCTGGAACAACGTCTTGCAGATATCAAGGGAAGAGGCGTTGTTTTAAGAGACGGACAGACACTGCATGACCTGTATCTGGAACGTACACCGCTTTACGAAAAATATGCGCATGTATGCGTGTCAGAAGAGAACCTAAACGTTGAACAAACTGTTGAAAAACTCATTGAAAAATTACAGTTTTTGAATAACAATAAACAAAAATACGAATAGTATAAATAAAGAGGGCGATTTCTAGTGTGGTTGCCTTGACAAACACTATTTATTTCTTGTATAATTACATGTTCGTAAAGATAATTTTGTTGAGGGCGCAGGCCCGTTTGTATATAGATCATTGAGGTGTGATATGGAACAGTACGTAATCAAAGGTGGGCATCCATTACGTGGCGAAGTTGAAATTGGTGGTGCGAAAAACGCAGCGCTTGCTATTTTAGCGGCTGCAATTATGACGGATGAGACCGTTACGATAGATAATTTACCGAATGTCAGGGACATTAATGTCCTTTTACAGGCAATCGAAGAGATCGGAGCGCATGTAGAGCGCATCGATGTACACAAAGTAAAAATCAACGGATCATTTATCCGTGATGTAATCGTAGACAATGAATTTATCCGTAAGATCAGAGCGTCTTATTATCTGATCGGAGCATTGCTTGGAAAGTATAAGCGTGCAGAGGTAGCACTTCCTGGCGGATGTGACATCGGAAGCCGTCCGATCGACCTTCATATCAAAGGATTCCGTGCAATGGGTGCGGAGGTTGATATCGCTTATGGACATGTAAAGGCCAGCGCAGAACAGTTGAACGGAACGCATATTTATCTGGATAAAGTATCTGTCGGAGCAACCATCAACATCATGATGGCAGCAGCAATGGCAGAGGGCAAGACCGTCATCGAGAATGCAGCCAAAGAGCCACATGTCGTAGATGTTGCGAACTTCTTAAACAGCATGGGGGCCAATATCCGTGGTGCGGGAACCGATGTGATCCGTATCGTCGGGGTTGAGAAGCTTCATAAGACGGAATACTCTGTAATTCCGGATCAGATTGAAGCAGGAACATTTATGTTTGCAGCAGCAGCGACCGGCGGAGATATTGTTGTAAAGAACGTCATTCCAAAGCATCTGGAAGCAACAAGTGCGAAGCTTGTTGAAGTCGGATGTGAAGTGGAAGAAATGGATGATGCAGTCCGTGTGATCGCACCGAAAGCACCAATGCATCTTCAGCATACACAGGTTACAACACTTCCTTATCCGGGATTTCCAACTGATATGCAGCCACAGATGGCAGTTGTACTGGGAATCGCAGAAGGAACCAGCACCGTGACCGAGAGCATTTTTGAGAATCGTTTTAAATACGTCGATGAGCTTACCCGCATGGGAGCCGACATCAAAGTAGAGAGTAACATTGCGATCATCGGTGGTGTGAATAAATATACCGGCGCAAGAGTCAACGCACCGGATTTAAGAGCCGGAGCAGCGCTTGTCATTGCCGGTCTGTCAGCAGAAGGAATTACCATTGTGGATGATATTTATTATATTGAGCGAGGTTATGAAGATCTGGATCGCAAGCTGAGAGAGCTTGGGGCCAGCATCGAGAAAGTATCTTCTGAGAAAGAATTACAGAAGTTTATTTTGAAAGTATCTTAATCAAAAAAGAATCATAAGTGTAATCAGGCAGGTCTTTTGACCTACCTGATTTGTTTTCTTACATTAAAGCTGTGATATAAAGCGATGGTTCCACAGAAAGATCGATACAGGTATTATCATCGAGCTGTACGATCGGCTGAGATAACGCATTGCTGTTTAACATAATGATGTTACATCCGCGGCCGTCATTTAAGATGGCACGGCAGTTCTGATATGTGGATGCGATATGCTCCAGAAAGGTCAGAATATAACGTGTATGGTATTTCTGGAAGCCTTCCTTCTCGAAACATCCAATGACCTGGAACGGACACATTGGCGAACGGTAGGATCGTGCAGCAGTCATGGCGTCATAGACGTCGGCAATAGCAATGATCTGTGCAAAAGAATCGATCGTGTCTTCTGTCAGGCCGGATGGATATCCAGATCCGTCACAGCGTTCGTGATGCATCAGAGCCGCTTTTTTGATACGGGAATCGATATTCTGGTTTTTCAGAATATCATATCCATAGCGGGGATGCTTTTTGATCTCCTGGAATTCTTCGTCGGTAAGTCTGCCCGGTTTATTTAAGAGCTCTTCCGGGATCAGAAGCTTTCCAATATCGTGAAGCAGTCCTGCGAGCATGAGCACATCCAGATCATGGGGATCCAGGTGCAGCCATCTTCCGATCATGCGGGAAATCATGGCAACGTTCAGGCTGTGTGCATAAACAGAATCGTTGACACCTCTGACACTGTAGAGAAAATCAAATAATTCGATCGCAGTCTTTTTGGACCGGAAAAGTTCAGATGTCAGACTTAAAAGCTCGTTGAAATTCACGTTAGACTTATTATGAACGATATCCTGAAGACAGGATTTTATTTTCTCGGTAAGGAAAAGATAATCAATCTGCTGATGCTTAAAGGCAGCAGACTGTTTCATTTTCTGTGAAAATGTGGAATTCTGTAAAAGCCCGGTTCCGGCTTTTGGCTGAGGAGCCGGAGCTGCAGCCGGTTCATTTGGTTTGGCTGATTCGGTATTCGCTTCTTCCACAATTGCAATTTCTGGAATCCGGTAAAACCGGATACGATTGATCAGACGCGATGTAAGCTCCGTATTTTCCAATACAAGGATCTGACCATTTTCGGTTTCTACGCGTGCAGCTGTTGTCATCCCTGGTTTAAGCTGCTCTGCAGAGTATATTTTCATATTCATAAGCAGTAGTCTCCTCATATATATGATGCAATGATTCCTTTCATCACCTTTTAAGTATAAAATTGTAAAGCGGGAAAGTCAATGAAATAGTTTCTCAATTGTGGGATATTAGGGTTGACAAGGCATATAAATAGGTGTAATGTATGCGATGGAGATTTGAAAATTCAATATTGTAGCTTTTCTCTTATTCAGAGTGATGGAGATACAAAGGATCTATGAAGTCACGGCAACCCCGTCTGAGACAGGAAGGTGCCAACCTGAGCGAGTAATCGAACAATAAGAGGATTTGATTATCTTTATAATTTGGTCCGCTTATCAAGCGGATTTTTTTTTATTTATCGGAAAATTGTCAAATTGAGAGGAGACAAATGATGGAAAAATTATTATTTACATCAGAATCCGTAACAGAAGGACATCCGGACAAAATGTGTGATGCCATCTCTGATGCGATTCTTGATGCGTGTATGGAACAGGATCCAATGAGCCGTGTTGCATGTGAAGCAGCAAGCTGTACAGGATTTGTACTTGTTACTGGTGAGATCACAACAAAGGCGCAGTTAGATATTCCTGCAATCGTTCGTAAAACTGTAAACGAGATCGGATACAACGATGCAAAAACAGGCTTTGACGGCAATACCTGTGCAGTTATGGTAGCTTTAGACCAGCAGTCCGCAGATATCGCAATGGGTGTGGATAAAGCATTAGAAGCAAGAGAAGGTGCATTGGAGGATGATCTGGATACCGGAGCCGGAGATCAGGGAATGATGTTCGGATATGCAACCAACGAGACACCGGAGCTTATGCCATATCCGATCTCATTAGCACACAAGCTCGCATTACAGCTTACCAATGTACGTAAAGACGGAACTTTAAGCTATTTAAGACCAGACGGAAAAACACAGGTTTCTGTTGAGTATGATGAGAATGGTAAACCAAAGAGATTAGAGGCAGTTGTATTATCGACACAGCATGATGAGGATGTCACTCAGGAGCAGATCCATGAGGATATCAAAAAATACGTATTTGATCCAATTCTTCCAACAGAACTGATTGATGCAGATACCAAATTCTTCATCAACCCAACCGGACGTTTCGTAATCGGTGGACCACACGGTGATGCTGGTCTGACCGGACGTAAGATCATCGTAGATACCTACGGTGGATATGCCCGTCACGGCGGTGGAGCCTTCTCCGGAAAAGACTGCACAAAGGTAGACCGTTCTGCAGCATATGCAGCACGTTATGTTGCAAAGAACATCGTTGCAGCAGGACTTGCAGAGAAATGTGAGATCCAGCTGTCTTATGCGATCGGTGTAGCACAGCCAACATCCATCATGGTGGATACATTTGGAACAGGAAAGCTTTCCGATGAGAAGCTTGTTGAGATCGTTCGTGAGAACTTTGATCTTCGTCCAGCTGGAATCATCAAAATGCTTGATTTAAGAAGACCGATCTACAGAGGAACAGCCGCATACGGACATTTCGGACGTACGGATCTGAACCTTCCATGGGAAGCAACCGATAAGGCTGACACATTAAAGAAATATCTGTAATGATCGTATACATAGAAAATGTAACCAGTTTACAGAAATTTTAGAATATTATTAGAGATATTCCATTAGTAACGATCTGTTTCATGGTATAATAGCCATAGAGCTTACGATATGCATAGGCATGTCAGGCTCTATGGCTTTTTTCTATAACAGATATAGGAGAGACGAAACATGAAAGTGAAAACCAAACTCATGATTTCCTTTTGCATAATCATTTTTGTGCCGATTTTCCTTATGCTGCTTGTGGTATATGGATTTTGGAATTTTCAGGTGAAAGCGATCGAGCAGAGCTATGGATTGAAAGAAAGCGCATCCTACAGCCTGACCAATTCGGTCCAGCTTTTGAACCGGTATACAGCAGGGGATTACGAAAAGATGCAGACAACTTCAAAGAATGCTCCGGATTCTTTTGAGGAGGCCGCATATCAGAATGACCTGAATGCGCAGCTGGATGAGAAATGTTCTTATCTGATCGTGCGAAAAGGAAATAAAATCATTTATAATGGAGGCAGGGATAATCAGGATGTACTTGATTTTCTGCCGGATTATGGTACAACAGAGGCAGATTCGCAGACCGGAACATATATTGATGCGGATGATGAGATCCTTGTAAAACAGGTGGATTTTCAGTTTACGGATGATAACAAAGGAAGTGCGTTCATCATTACTTCGACGAAGAGCGTGGTTCCTGAGGTCAAACAGCTGCTAGTGGATGCGATAATCTCGATTCTTCTGATACTGGTACTGACGGCATGCATGCTTACAGTCTGGGTATACCGGAGCATGATCACGCCGATCCGGAAGCTTCAGGTTGCAGCAGAGAACATCCGTGATGGCAATCTGGATTTCACGATCGATGCGACCTCGGATGATGAGATCGGAGAGCTTTGCGTTACGTTTGAGAAAATGCGTCAGCGCCTGAAAGACAACGCTGAGGAGAAACTGAACAACGAAAAAGAAAGCCGTGCACTGGTCAGCAACATTGCCCATGATCTGAAGACCCCGATCACCGCAGTAAAAGGGTATTCTGAGGGAATTATCGATGGCGTTGCCAATACACCGGAAAAGGTGGATAAATATGTCCGTACGATCTACAACAAAGCCAATGAGATGGACACACTGATCAATGAACTTACGCTTTATTCCAAGATCGATACGAACCGTATTCCGTATAATTTTGCTAAAATTAACGTTGCGGAGTATTTTAACGACTGTGTAGAAGAGATCGGTCTGGATCTGGAAGCAAAAGGCATCGGACTGGCTTATTATAATTATGCGGACAGCGATGAGGAGATCATTGCAGATCCGGAGCAGCTGCGCCGTGTTGTGAATAACATCATCGGCAATTCTGTAAAATACATGAATAAAACAAAAGGTTTTATCAATATCCGGATTAAGGATGTCGGGGATTTTATCCAGGTAGAGATCGAAGACAACGGAAGAGGAATCGCACAGAAAGACCTTCCGTATATTTTTGACAGGTTCTACCGTGCCGATGCATCACGTAATTCCGCTACCGGAGGCAGCGGCATCGGTCTGTCGATCGTGAAGAAGATCATCGAAGACCACGGTGGCAAAATCTGGGCTACCAGCAAAGAAGATACAGGGACAATTATGTATTTTGTAATTCGCAAATATCAGGAGGTACCAAATGAGCAGAATATTGATCGTTGAGGATGAGGTTGCTATTGCAGATCTGGAGAAGGATTATCTGGAACTGAGCGGCTTTGAAGTAGAGATTGAGAATGATGGAACATCAGGACTTGCAAGAGCATTAGCGGAAGAATTTGACCTGTTTATCCTGGATCTGATGCTTCCGGGCATTGATGGCTTTGAGATCTGTAAACAGATCCGTGAGAAAAAGAATACCCCGATCCTTATGGTTTCAGCAAAAAAAGATGACATCGACAAGATCCGCGGCCTCGGACTTGGCGCAGATGATTATGTGACCAAACCATTTTCCCCAAGTGAACTTGTGGCAAGGGTAAAAGCACACCTTGCAAGATATGAGCGTCTGATCGGAAGCAACACGGTTGAGAATGACATGATCGAGATCCGTGGCATCAAGATCGACAAGACCGCAAGACGTGTCTGGGTCAATGGGGAAGAGAAGCAGTTTACAACCAAGGAGTTTGACCTTCTGACATTCCTTGCAGAGAACCCGAACCATGTATTCACGAAGGAGGAACTTTTCCGTGAGATCTGGGATATGGAATCAATCGGAGACATTGCAACGGTAACGGTCCACATCAAGAAAATCCGTGAGAAAATCGAAATGAATACCGCCAAACCGCAGTATATAGAAACCATCTGGGGTGTAGGATACCGCTTCAAGCTGTAGGGCTTTGTTGCTGTTGTATCACGCAAAACTAATTTTTCAAAATTCTTCAAAAAGGAAGCAATTGTTTTCAGGACAATTGCTTCCTTTTTTTATTGAAAAAACAAATGGTGATGAACATAAAGTATATCATAAGGGGGCGATGATACTTTTAGAAAATTTACAGGAAATGCTTGGAGCTTATTTTAGGTAGTGCTAAACTGGAAGTAGTTTATACACTGATGATATATTTAAGCGTTGAAGGAAATGAAGCAATATTTATTTTTTGATATTCTGGATAGTGGATTTTTTAAAGTGAGATACGAGAGATGTACAGAGTCGGATAAGAAATTTATTTTTGCAATGGTTGCATGTAATAAGCTTCCGTGTACGATTTCAAATGTGGCAATGATCATGAACAGACAGGTAAAATCGATATCCACTGCCAGAGCGCAGCTGATTAATAAAGGTATTATATATGCTGTTAAATACAAAGAGTTAGACTTTACGGTTCCGGAATTCAGCGGATTCATAAAGAGACTGCCAGATTATGAGGAATGGAGGCAGTCTTTTGGTGATTAAAATTCAGGGGTAGGAGACATAGAAGAATGGAAGAAGCAGTTTATCGGTGATCATATGCGTGATTGCTTTTGAAATTTTAAAAGGGAGGAGAACCCAGCGAATATTATGAAACGAATCATCTTTTTTTATGTCATTACAAGTGTATTTAGTGGTATTATGCTTATAAGTGGAATTGTTGCTCTGAAATGTCCGCTTCAATGGCAGAATAAAAAAGCCAGTTATCCACATTATGAGGGCAGGATCGCATTGCAGAATGAACAAATGTGGAACTATGCACAGCAGGTGTTTGGCAGGATGCAGCTTATAATGGGAATGATCCATCTGTTTCTGGAGACACCGGAAGTAATATGGATGAATAAGATATGTGCAGTCTGGCCGTGGGAGGACGCAACATTACCCGCAATCCTGATCTTATGTGTGCCGGGAATTGGATTGATCGTACTTGGAAACGGATTGACAGGAAGGCATTTAAAGAAGAAATTGAAAGCGGATTTTTCATAGAGCGGCAGAAAATTTACTTATGAGAAGAGGATGGAAATGAACATGGAACTTCAGGTAATTTATGAGGACGACAGTGTTCTTGTCGTATATAAACCGGCGGGAATTGCAACACAGACCGGAAGAGTCGGACAAAAAGACATGGAAAGCATGCTCCGCAACTATCTTGCAGCAAAAGGGGAATCCCCATACATCGGTGTGGTACATCGTCTGGACCAGCCGGTTGAGGGAGTCATGGTTTTTGCCAAAAATCCACAGGCCGCCGCAGCATTATCTGCGCAGGTACAGTCCCGTTCGATCGGTAAGAATTATTATGCGGTTACGGAGCAGATCCCGGAGAGCACAGAAGGGACGCTGACCGACTATCTTCTGTTCCAGAGAAAGAAGAATATGTCCATTGTTACAGGGGCAGAGAATAAAGATGCGAAAAAGGCAGAGCTTTCTTATGTCATGCTGGCACAGACAAGCTGCCATGCACTGCTTGATGTAGGGCTTAAGACCGGACGGCATCATCAGATCCGTGTCCAGATGGCACACATGGGATGTCCGCTCATTGGAGACGGAAAATACGGTCATACAGCCAACGGCCGCACAACTGATCTTGCACTCTGTTCTTACCGAATCGCATTTGATCACCCGGTGAGTGGCAGGCGCATGGAGTTTCAGATCGTACCAAAAGGAAAAAGTTTCGAGGAATTTCGCGAATTTCGGCGAAATTCTTGACATGCGCAAAGGATTCCTCTAAGATGGAATTATTGACATAAGTAGGTAATAGGTCTTAGAAAGCTTTGGGGGCATGGGGGAGAGGCCATGATCGGTAATTATTTTAATGGGGTAATTGAACAGGTATATCATCGGATCGGACAGGAGGAGCAGAATATTGTCATGGCATGCTATGGCAATTCTTTGACTGTGTCCGGACTTGAGACAGTAAAACGTTATTCGGAAGAATCGGATGGCGTTTTTTTCGCATGTACAGAACTGGAGCAGGATCGTATTGTGGGGGCATACGAGCCATTTCTGGATATCATCTGTGAGATGTTCCGAAGATATGAAACAGGAAGTTTTGAGGATTTTCTGGAAGAATGTGATGTATATCATTTACAGATGGGCGTGTTAAAGTCCTATTATGAGACTGGACAGTGTGTGCGGAGCGAGAATGTCCTTTTGAATGAGGTTGTTTATGAACAGTACCGGATGACGGAGGCGGTTGCCACGATGATCTGCAGACTTGCAGAGACACATCCGGTGATGATCGTGATCAATCGTTTTCAGTATGCGAGCAGAAGCACGGTCAAGCTTTTAAATCGTCTGCTTCAGATGGGCTGCAGCAATATCGGTGTTGTTCTCGGGATCAACGAGCAGATGAATGCATCCGGGAATTACGGGACAGACTGGGATCAGTTTACAGAGGCTCTGGAGGATCTGAGCCAGGTCTACCATATCGGCAATTCCACAGATCGCAGCAATGATAAGACGATAGCTGGAGAAGAAGAGGAATGGGAGCAGATGTTTATCCGTCTGCGCAATATGGTGGAACTTCTGGATTTTGCACAGGCATCGGTTTACATACGGAAACTTGACCGTCAGATCCGCTTTGAAGATCTGACAATCTCCGATGAAGAGAAGATCGGATTGTATTCACTTTACATTAAGATCTCAACCCTTTGTGGAGATATTCCGAA
The DNA here is from genome assembly GCA_934364805.1 of uncultured Lachnospiraceae bacterium. Lineage (GTDB taxonomy): Bacteria > Bacillota > Clostridia > Lachnospirales > Lachnospiraceae > Roseburia. The sequence goes on along the minus strand of CAKRMH010000014.1, from coordinate 15,427 downwards.
AGCACTTGAATTGACGGATGAGCTTTCGGGGCTGCGCATTTACCAGCAGAACTGGGAAGCGCAGTATTATCAGGCATATTTCCGAGGAAACTGCTACATGTATCAGGGCAAGCTGGCCAAAGGCGTGGAATATGCAAAAAAGGCACAGCAGATCGCAAAGAATGCCAAAGCAGAAAGACTGGAATTTGAAGCAGAGCTTCTGGCAGTTCAGAATCAGATGTCAGGCTGGTATAATATCTTTTTCTGTGCGCAGGATGTACCGATTCAGGAAGATCTGATCGAAAAATTAAAACAATATGGATATTGGAACAATCTGGCGCACATTTATGTTTACGCATATGATAATCAGCCGGAGGTTGTTGCCAGGGCATATCATTCGGAGGAGTCGCTGGTGCATTTCAGCATGGGAATCGCACTTGCCAAGGAAATCGGAAATGAACAGCTGGTGTATGATGCATACCAGAAGAATATTATGATCGCAGCGACAAGCGGAATGAACGAGATCGCAATTTTATATTCGGTGCGCACCTATCAGTTCTTACAGGACAAAAGAAGCCTGCAGCTGGGCAGGATCTATTCCGGTCTTGGCTACAATCTGAGCGCAATGGGGGAAGATCATAGGGCAGAAACTTTCTATCAGCATGCGATCGGGCTGTTTTGTGAGCTGAAATTCCCGGATGATATTGCAGAAGTGCGTTATAACATGTCATTGAATGATATCATGCGCGGCAAATATGCCGATGCGGAGCAGAAACTGTTATTTGTCATGAAGACGATAGAACGGCTTCACATGAACAGTCTGAGAGTATGCAATCTGTCAAAGCTCTACGGACTCCTGGCACTTGTCAGCATCCTGCAGAAGGACCGGTTTAACTGTGAGCGCTATCTGTTGAGCTGCCATCAGTTTTTAAGCTATGTGCTGGAAAAAGAAAAGAATAACAACCTGATCGGAATCGTTCATGATTATGCGAAATGTGATGATGATATGTTCCTTTATCTGTTTTCGAAGGGACTGTTGTGCTGGCAGGATGGAGCATACGAAGATGCTGCCTGCGATCTGGACCGGGCAGAGCAGTTTCTGCTGAATGCGGAGGGCAATCAGTATTTTTCATATGAGCTGTTCCGCAAAAAGAGAATGGAGCTGTTTCGTTTTCTTGGCAGAAAAGACTGCTATGAGAAAGAAAAAGAGAAACTGGAACAATATCAGATCCGCGCAGCGAAAAGGCATGCTTTATTATCGGATGCACTTTTAAAGGAAGTGGAGGAGTCCAGAAATTTTGCTGGAAAAGACATGCCGGAAGAACGGCTGGAAGCATTGATGAAACAGGAGGGCGTGGCAAGGGATTTAAAGACTGCGAGAAGCCAGATGGAATTCCTCTCACGCTGGCAGAAACTCGTTGATGTGAATGGCGCAGAGGTGCATGAAGTGGTTGAGACTTCCATGCATATGTTCCTCAACCATTTTAACAATGACTGTGCACTATACATCCGTTTCCATTCTGAGGGCAGTGAGATCCTCTATAATGATACCGGAGTTGCGATCACGGATGAGGTCGTTGCCGAAATCCGGCGCAGTATGTGCAAATACCCGCAGGGACTTGTTGTTTCCAAGATCAGTGGAAATTATCCGGAGCATATGCGCCTGATTTCTTTATTTGGAGCAGATGATGTATGCTCGATCGCAGCAGTTCCGATTTTTAATAACCGGAGCTTAAAAAGCGTGTTTATTACCTATATCCGCATGCGTGAGAACTGGCATTCTTCGATTGACCGTTATATGTTGAATGAGGATGATCTGAACATTTATGATCTTCTGATGAGGGATCTGAATTATTCCATTAACCGCATTGAGGCGTACGATAAGATTTTTGAGATGAACCGTAAACTTGCAGCAGCTGCCACAACGGACATGCTTACCGGAATCTACAACCGCGCCGGCATGTATCAGGAGGTGGAGCGCAAGGTAAGGGATCTGAAAAAACGCAGGGAATGTGGAAAAATGGGTCTGATGTTCATTGACCTGGATAACTTTAAGCTTTATAATGATACTTTCGGACATGATATCGGAGATGTGATCCTTCAGAGCATGGCATCTATTTTTACAGAAGTTACCGGGAAACAGGGATTTGTCAGCCGTTTTGGCGGGGATGAATTCATTATTATTCTGGATACGGATGAAAAGACCAGGCTGGAAGAGATCGCAAAGGAGATTTACAGAAAAATCGACAGCACAGATGGATTTGAAGAGGATATTTCGAACAGGATCGGGCAGAATATTAAGATTGGCCAGAATCAGAGAATTACCTGTTCGATCGGAATTGCAGCATCGGATGGCATCTGTGAGGAAAATGACGTGAACGAATTGATCCGGAAAGCGGATGATATGCTTTACCACGTCAAGATGAACCAGAAAGGAACCTATGCATTCATTTAAGCTTCCAGAGAATGTCAACTTCATAATCCATACGCTGATGGAGCACGGCTTCGAGGGGTATGCTGTGGGCGGATGCGTGAGGGATACGCTTCTTGGCAGGACTCCGCAGGACTGGGACATTACCACTTCTGCGAGACCGGAGCAGGTGAAGGAACTCTTTTCCCATACCATAGACACCGGGATCCAGCATGGAACTGTAACGGTCATGCTGGATCATGAAGGGTATGAGGTTACGACATACCGCATCGACGGCGAGTATGAGGATGCGAGACATCCGAAGGAAGTGACGTTTACGGCGAATCTGATCGAGGATCTGAAACGCAGGGATTTTACGATCAATGCCATGGCATATAATGAAACGGCAGGTCTTGTGGATGCATTTGACGGCATCGGAGACCTGAAGCGGAAGGTGATCCGCTGTGTCGGAGATCCGATGGAGCGGTTCTCGGAGGATGCACTGCGTATGTTAAGGGCGGTACGGTTTGCAGCACAGCTTGGATTTGAGATCGCACCGGATACGAAGGCTGCGGTAAGCAGGCTTGCAGACAATATCCAAAGAGTCAGTGCGGAACGGATCCAGGTAGAACTTGTCAAGCTGCTTGTGTCCGGTCATCCAGAGGAGATCCGCCAGGTGTATGAGCTTGGACTAAGCGCCTGGGTTCTTCCGGAATTTGACCGTATGATGCAGACTCCGCAGAGGAACATCCATCATTGTTATTCGGTGGGCGAGCATACGATCCATGCGCTCATGCAGATCCGGGCAGACAAGGTGCTGCGTCTTACAATGCTGTTTCATGATGTGGCGAAGCCGCTCTGCATTACCGCAGATGACAACGGAGAGGAACATTACCATGGGCATCCGAAGATGGGGGCCGATATGACAAGGCAGATCCTGCGCAGACTGAAATTTGACAATGACACGATCGACCGCACAGCAAAACTTGTGGCGGCGCATGATGAGCGTCCGCCGCTTACAGAGAAGGCGATCCGCAAGGCAGTAAGCAGGACCGGTCTTGAACAGTATCCACAGCTTTTTGAAGTCAAGCGTGCGGATACACTTGCGCAGAGTGCATATCAGAGGGAAGAAAAGCTTGCCTATATTGCAGGATATGAGGCAATTTATCAGGATATTTTAAGGAAAAACCAGTGCCTTCAGAAAAAGGATCTGTCCGTGAACGGACGGGATCTGATCGCATATGGCATGAAGCCGGGAAAACAGATGGGAGAGATCTTAAACCAGCTGTTTGAGGCGGTCCTGGAACAACCGGAGTTAAATGACCGGGAAAAATTACTTCAACTTGCTCATAAATTCGCAGACCCTTTCATATGATAAACAGACATGGATAACCATGAATGAGTCATATGGAGGGGTTTTCTTGTATAATCAGCCGGAAGTTATTATGGAACAATACGATCTTGAAGTGGGGAAGATCACAAAAGGAAGGGGCGCATATATTTGCGAAACAGATCAGGGTATGAAACTCCTGAAGGAGTTCCGTGGTTCGGAAGAACGGGCTGAGTTTCTGGCGGTGATACTGGCAAGGTTTCTCGGGTCCGGGTTTGAGGTGGAACAGATCTTCCGGGATAAGGAGGGAAAAGCACTTGTCACTGAGGACACCGGAGATCGTTTTATCTTAAAGGACATGATCCGCGGAACGGAGTGCAGCACAAAAAACAGGGATGAGATGAAGGCTGCCATGCGGCTTCTCGCCCGTTTTCACACTGTTTCGGCTTCGCTTGGACAGGAAATACCGGAGTTTATGAAAAACGGTGAAAACGAACTTGCGCAGCTCTACGCAAAACATAACCGGGAACTTGTAAAGGTGAAGAATTATGTGCGCTCGAAAAGAAAAAAGAATGAATTTGAAATGAAGTTCCAGGAACAGTATGCGCATTTTATAGAGAATGCACAAAAAACATTGGAAAAACTTGTGGATTCTGATCTCCCGGAGGAATGTCGGATGCTCTGCCACGGGGACTGCAATCAGCATAATATTGTATACACGGAGAACGGATGGAGGATGATCCATTTTGAATATATGGGATATCATGCAGCAGTACAGGACATTGCCAACTTTATGCGCAAGATGCTCGAAAAGAACGGCTGGAACAGCCGGCTCGGGGAAGATCTGATCACGGCATATGAAAGTGAGCGCATGCTGCAGGAGGAAGAACGCAGACAGCTCTGTCTTGCACTTGCGTATCCGGAGAAGTTCTGGAAGCTTGCCAATCACTATTACAATTCCCATAAAGCGTGGCTGTCGGGACGGAGTATCGAGAAACTGGATAAGGTCATTGAACAGGAAGAAGAACGTATGCGATTTTTGCAAAATTTATTTTCTTTTCACGGTTGATATTGTATACTTACTATCGAAAAGAGAGGTTGGTATATGCAGAGAATACAACGAAAAAAGCGGTTGCCTGGACTGTTGCTGCTTCTGGTGTTCTGCCTGTGCAGCGTGATGGGATGCGCATCGAAGGATTCGCTGACCGTGAAGCCAAAGAGCGGAGTCCATTATTATACAGCTTCCGATAGTACACAGACCGAAGAGGCGGAAGAGGCCGATGACAAATTATATCTGATCACTTCAATGAACAGTGCGGAAGAGTCTTTCACAGCGTATCTGTTTTCGAATGGCCTGGAATATCAGTTCCACTATAATCTTGGAACAAAGTTTATGGACAAATACGGAACCGAGGTTTCCACGGTTAATTTTGAACCGGGAAAGGTGATCCATGCGGGAACCATAGACCCGTCGGGAATCGTGTCGCAGGTGCAGATTGCAGATGAAGTATGGGAATATGACAATATCACACGATTCTCGGTTGATCTGGATAAGAGCATGCTCACGATCGCAGATAACCGTTACATCTGTGATCCGACGACCTATGTTTTTTCCGGAGACCAGGTCATCACGCCGGCGGATATCACATCGGATGATACGATCTCTGTGATCGGAATGGATAACCGCATTTTATCGGTGATCGTTACGACCGGTCATGGAACGCTTGCGCTGACCAATACCGGGCTGTTTGATGGCAGTTATCTGCAGCTGGACAAGAAGGTCTTTGCGCAGATCACTTCCAATATGAGCATGGATGTTCCGGAGGGAACGTATACGCTTTCTGTTGCCAACAACGGCTGGGGCGGAAGCCAGGAGATCACAATCACAAGAGGTGAGACAACGACGGTCGATCTGGATACGCTAAAGGGCGATGGCCCGAAATACGGTAAGATCCTGTTTACCGTCAATGCGGAGAATGCCACCGTTTCGGTGGATGGAGCGCAGATCGATTATACGGAACCGGTGGATCTGCAGTATGGACGTCATATTCTGGTGGTGAAGGCAGATGGGTATGAAGACTGGACAAGATATCTTTATGTCAACTCGGAGGAAGCCACGATCCTGATCGAGCTGGATGCGACAGGAACCGGACAAAGCAGTAAGAAAAGCAGCGGAAGCTCTGAGAGCACCGAAAAGTCTACGGAGAACTCTTCGGAGAGCAGTAAGATCAACAAACCGTTAGACAGTGAGACAAGCTCACAAAGCACGGAAAAGAGTTCCGAGAGCATCGAAAAAGATAAGGAAGATCTGCAGGATTATCTGTCAACCTTGTCACAGATGTTGAACTCTCTCACAGATTGATCGAATTGTAAAGAGACAAAATGACGATTTTACAAGTATATTTTTGTGTGCTTTTACCCCTTGCGAATGCCTAGAATATGGGATTTTTCCTTGACAAAAGGGGGAAAAACAAGTATATATATTCATGTAGGTAATTTGGGAGTTAAGCTCGAATTATATAATTTGAAATCCATAGGAGGAATTTTGACATGAACAAAGCAGAGTTAGTTGCAGCTATGGCTGAGAAAGCAGAGATTTCTAAAAAAGATGCAGAAGCAGCATTAAAAGCATTCACAGAGGTTGTTGCTGAAGAATTAAAGAAAGGTGAGAAGATCCAGTTAGTAGGCTTTGGTACATTCGAAGTATCTGAGAGAGCTGAGAGAACAGGAAGAAATCCACAGACAGGAGCAGAGATGGTTATCCCAGCTTCTAAAGCACCTAAATTCAAAGCTGGAAAAGCTTTAAAAGATTCTATCAACTAATTTAGATGTTAATATGAATAATAAGTGGAGCGCATTTCCTGCGCTCCATTTTTTTGGAGAAAAAGATATGAGATTAGATAAATTTTTGAAGGTATCGCGCCTGATCAAGCGCCGCACGGTTGCAAATGAGGCATGCGATGCAGGCAGAGTCATGGTAAATGGCAAACCGGCAAAGGCTTCTGTTCAGGTAAAAGTCGGTGATATCATAGAGATCCTTTTTGGACAGAAGAAGGTAAAGGTACGTGTTCTGGATCTGCAGGATACAACGAAGAAAGAGCAGGCTAAGGATCTTTTCGAATATATTTAGAATGTGGAATAATCCCCCTTTGTTTTTAATATATTGTTAATACAAGGAGGGGTTAAGATGGACGAGAAGACAGCTGGCAAAGCCCATAAATTACTTTTAAACAACAGGAATACAGGAAGTTTTACAGGAATCCTTGATGTATTGTCGTTTGATATTGCTGAGATCCTGCTTGAGACGGAGATGGGAATGCTTTTAGTAAAAGGGGCGGACCTTCATGTGAACCGCCTGAACCTGGAAAAAGGTGAGGTGGATATTGAAGGCGACATCCGTTCTCTGGAATACTCGGATGTACCAGGTCCGGGTGGGAAGAATGAATCATTTTTGAGCAGGCTGTTCCGATGATGTCAGTGAGTGGGAGCATTCAAAATGAGATGATGCTTTTTGGAAGCGCCGTGCTTCTGGGAGCTGCATTGATGCTTTTATATGATGTGATACGGATCTGCCGCAGGATCCTTCCAAGAGGGATCATTCTGGTGTCGATCGAGGATGTGATCTACTGGATCGTATTTGGCGTTGCGGTATTTATTCTTTTATACCGGGAAAATGATGGAGCAGTGAGAGGATTTATCGTGGGAGGAATTGCGGCCGGGCTTTTTCTATATTATCAGCTGCTTGGCAGATGGCTGATGAAATGGATGGGCATTTTGATCCGCTCCCTGAAAAAACGATTGAAAAAAGCCATGGAAAAAGTTAAAATAAAGCTGAGAAAGTGATAAACGGGATTGTGGATCAGGAGATGAAGGATACAGATTATGAGTGCAAAACGCAGAAAGAAGAACCGTAATACAGGTGCGGTATGCATTGGACTTATTGTAATTGCATTTCTGGTTGTCATGTCAATCCAGATTGTACATCTGAAACAGAAAGACAAAGCTTACGCTGAGCGGCAGAATGAATTGCAGAAACAATATGATGCTGAGACCGAACGTCAGACAGAGCTTGATGAATATGAACAGTATACGAAGACAACGAAGTATATTGAAGATATTGCAAAGAGCAAGCTCGGACTTGCATATGATAATGAGATTATTTTTAAAGAGAGTGAAGAATAGGAGAGATCCGTTATTCTTTGCTCTTTTTTTAAGTTCTTAAACTTCCTGACCGGATTCAAAGTGCATCGAATCGCCATCTGGATAGAGGTTTTGACGAAAAGTTTTTTAAAACCGGAATCTGATTTGACAAAGATTTTATCGGAGCCGTCCTATAATCGAGTCACTTGCCCGAAAAGGCCAAAAAGTGATAGGAGGCAGATGAGATGCAGACAAATACGACATGGAAGATGAATTTGTGGAGGGGGATCAGTGGGGGCGCAGGAATATTGTGCAGTATGTTCCCGGTCATGGGGTGTTACCCGTTGGTGCCGGCGTATGTGGCGGCCGTCAGTATCGAACAGCAGAAAAATATGTGGCTGTACATAGGAATCGCAATAGGAATGGCACGTTTTATGGGACTTGCGGATGTAGTAAAATATATGTTTGTACTGATACTCGCAGTGCTCGGAATCCGTTTTTATCTGTGGGCGAACCGAAAGATTGGCGGATGGGCAGCAGGAGCGATCGCAGCAGTGGCAACGATGGCGATGAACATTTCCGGAATGCTTTTGCTGATGCCGGACAGAAACGAGCTGACCGCTGCCTGCAGCGAGAGCATTATGGTACTTGGACTGACGGTGTTATTCCACTATCTGATCGTGTTTCTGCCCGAGTTCCTGCTTCGGATCGGGGATACTCCACAGATGCAGACAGCGGTGCTGCCACAGGATACGGATGCGAGAATGGAGGCTTTTGCGGCAGCGTTTGGCGGACTTTCCGATACGTTTACAAGCCTGAGCAGACCAAAAAATGCGGTGCAGGGGGATGAAGTCGGTCTGCTGCAGCGGGAAATCACGGGGAAAATGTGTGCGTCCTGTGATGGCTGTGCACTTTGCTGGAATAACAATACATTTTCTCCAGCGGAAAATATCAGACGGATGCTTTCGGCAGTCGTGGCGCATAAGACGAAGGAAGAGATCGTGCAGCAGGAATATATTACCGATTGCCCGAATTACCCGGGCATGGTGGAGGAGGCGGTCAACGCCTTTTCCCGGCTGGAACTGAACCGTGCGTGGTATGCAAGACTGATGGAAAACCGTATCATGATCGCACAGCAGCTGGATGCAATGGCGGATATGATGGGGGAATGGGTGCGTGGAAATGAGTGTGTGGATACCAGATACCGGATCCAGCTGGCACGTATGCAGCTTGAGGTGAAAGAGCGCGGGCTGATCGTGAACAATGCGCATGTATTCCAAGGGGAAAACGGTCATCTGTATATCCGTGCGGAAGTAGCTGCCAGGTGGGGAGGCGGCATTCCGGTCAGAAATTATATGAAAGCGGTATCTGGTGCCATGGGGAGAAAATTCCGTGGGGGAAAGGATACGAGGGCACTGATCACATCGGACCCTGTCTCGATTCTTCTGTATGAGGAGAATACATTTTATGTTTTATCCGGGATCGCTTCTAAAAAAAAGGATCAGTCTGTAGTCAGTGGGGACAATTTTTCCATGCTTTCCATGGATGACGGGCAGTATGTAGTGGCATTGTCCGATGGAATGGGATCGGGAGCTGAGGCCAGTCAGGAGAGTGAGATGGTCGTGGAACTTCTGGACAAGTTTTTGGAGGCGGGATTCCGCAAGGAAACAGCGATCAAGATGATGAATTCCGCAATGGTCCTGCAAGGGGAGAATAACAAATTTTCCACGCTGGATCTGGCATCGGTCGATCTGTATTCCGGAAAACTCGAGCTCTCCAAGATCGGTGCTGCGGCAACGTTCATCAAGCATAAGGATGGCGTAGAGTGGATCGCCTCTTCCTCGCTTCCGGCCGGGGCAGCGTGCGAGCCGGAACTGGAACAGACCGAAAGAATGCTGGAAAACGGGGATTTTCTTGTAATGGTAACAGACGGTGTGGTAGAATATCTCCATGTGAAGGAGCCGGAGGAAACGCTTTCCGGCATCATAGAAGAAATTACGACGGAGAATGCCGGAGTACTGGCAAAAACGATCATGGACCGTGTCATGCTTTTTACAGGAGGGCATGCGAAGGATGACATGACCATACTGGTTACTGGCTTTTGGAAAAAATAATGGTGGATCAAATTCAGGCTTATATCGCAAAATATCATATGATCGAACAGGGAGATACTGTGTTTGCCGGGGTATCCGGTGGCGCAGATTCGGTCTGTCTTATGACCGTGCTGCTGGAACTGAGGGAACGCATCGGTTTTGACATGGAAGTCATCCACGTAGAGCATGGAATCCGTGGAAAAGCAAGCAGGGACGACGCATGTTTTGTGGACAACCTTTGCAGAATGCAGAACATCCCGTTCCATATGTACAGCGTTGATGTGCCAAAATATGCAAAAAAGAACCGCCTTGGAATGGAAGAAGCGGCAAGAATTCTTCGCTATCAGGCATTTTTGGACATTGCAGAAGAATCGGTAAAAGCCGGAAAAAAGGTAAAAGTTGCACTTGCACATCATATGGATGATAATGCGGAGACGATCCTTTTTCAGATGATCCGGGGGAGTGGTCTGAAAGGAATGTGCGGAATGCAGCCGGTGCGTCAGGATGAGCACGGGATCTGTTATATCCGTCCGATGCTTTGTGTTTCAAGATCACAGATCGAAGCTTATCTGCGGGAAAAGGGCATGGAGTATCGAACGGATGCAACAAATTTTGAACTGGATTACAGCAGAAACCGTATCCGGAATGTCATTCTTCCGCAGCTGACGCAGTTAAATACACAGGCAGTGCAACATATCGGACAGACAGTAGAAAGACTGCAGGAGGTGTGGGATTTCCTGGAATCCGAGGTGGATGGGAAAGCGGAGCATATTCTTGAAAAAAGGGAGGATACCGTGATCCTGAAGGCTGATCTTCTGGAACAGAATGCATCTGCAGTTGCAAAGGAACTGGTGCGCAGGGCAATTTTTCAGGCAGCGGGAAGACAGAAGGATATCACGGCAGTCCATGTGAATGATGTGCTGGCCTTGTGCGGGATGCAGTCGGGAAAACAGATCCGGCTTCCGTATGGCATCATTGCGAGAAAAGAATACGATACGATCCGGTTATTTGGGGCTGGCAAAACGGTAAGCAGCCCATGGGAATATGAGATCCGGGAGTCGGAGCTTATGCCTGGAAACAGACTTTGCATACCGGATATTCCGGGCGGAGGAACTGTGACGATCCGGGTTATGGATTTTGACGGAAATACGCAGGAAATTCCGAAAAAACCATATACGAAATGGCTCGATTATGATATGATAAAAAATGGCTTTTTTTTGCGATACCGGCATCCCGGAGACTTTTTTTATGCGGATGACAAGGGGCATCGCAAAAAGTTAAAGGAATATTTTGTGAATGAGAAAATACCTCAGGAACAGCGGGACAGGATGCTTCTGGCAGCAAAAGGATCCGAAGTTTTTGCAATACTTGGAGGCAGGAGCAGTGCATCCTGTCTGGTGACAGAGCAGACCCGTTATATCCTGGAAATTAAATACGACGGAGGAAAAGAATAATGGATCACAACATAAGCGTGCATTTGACAGAAGAGCAGCTGAACAAACGGATTGCAGAGATCGGAGCAGAGATTACGAAGAGATTCCAGGGAGAATCCGTATATCTTGTATGCATTTTAAAAGGATCGATTTTTTATACAACGGAGCTTGCCAAAAGAATCGAGCTTCCGATGAACATTGATTTTATGACAGTGTCAAGCTATGGATCTGAGACAAAGTCATCCGGAATCATCAATATCAAGAAAGATCTGGAGAGTCCGATCGAGGGCAAAAACGTAATCCTTGTGGAGGATATCATTGACTCAGGCTATACACTCAGCCATCTTTGCAAATTGCTGCGCACAAGAAATCCGAAGACCCTTACGATCACAACACTGTTAGATAAACCAGACAGACGTGTGGTGGATGATGTTGTTGTTGATTATACCGGATTTGAGATCCCGGACAAATTCGTAGTCGGATTTGGTCTGGATTACGATCAGAGATACCGCAATCTTCCATATATCGGATTTATTGAAGACGAGGTATAGTCTTCCATCGGAAAAAATACCGGCTGTGTTATGGCAGCAGGTGCGTAAAGGAGAAAAATGGTGAATAAGAAAAAGAATGGTACACTCAGAGGCTTTGGATTCTATATTGCGCTGATTCTTGTAGTCATACTGATCTGGTATTGGCTGAGTGGAAGCACCGCAACCAATTCCTACACGAAAGACCAGTTTCAGGATGCATTAGATAACGGAAAAGTGGATACGGTTACGGTTGTACAAAACCGCGAGATTCCGACCGGAAGCCTGAAAGTGAAATATAAGAATGGAACACAGCAGATTCTGTATACATCGGATGTCAACGAGATGCAGGATCTGATGGAGAAATATGATTTTACCGATTATACCTGTGCAGATGTTCCGGAAGAAAGCTGGCTTATGACGCTGCTTCCATATCTGCTGATATTCGGAGCATGTTTCATTCTCTTTACAATGTTAAATAATCAGGCTGCTGCACAAAATGGCGGCGGCAAGATGATGAATTTTGGAAAGAACCGGGCGAAGCTTTCGAACGATGAGAATAACAAAGTGACATTCCAGAATGTTGCAGGACTCCGGGAGGAGAAAGAAGAACTTGAGGAGATCGTGGATTTCCTGAAAGCTCCGAAAAAATACACCAGACTTGGTGCCCGTATCCCGAAAGGTGTTCTGCTTGTCGGACCTCCTGGAACTGGTAAAACTCTTCTTGCAAAGGCAATCGCAGGAGAAGCAGGCGTTCCGTTTTTCAGTATTTCCGGATCGGACTTCGTAGAGATGTTCGTTGGTGTCGGTGCTTCACGAGTACGTGACCTGTTTGAAGATGCTAAGAAAAATGCTCCTTGTATCGTGTTTATCGATGAGATCGATGCGGTTGCAAGACGCAGAGGAACCGGAATGGGCGGCGGACATGATGAACGTGAGCAGACCTTAAACCAGATGCTTGTTGAGATGGATGGTTTTGGTGTCAATGAAGGAATTATTGTGATGGCAGCTACCAACCGTGTGGATATCCTTGATCCTGCGATCATGCGTCCAGGACGTTTTGACCGTAAGATCCACGTCGGAAGACCGGATGTTGGCGGCAGGGAGGAGATCCTTGAAGTACATGCCAGAAACAAGCCGCTTGGCGATGATGTCGATCTGAAGCAGATCGCACAGACAACCGCTGGATTTACTGGTGCAGATCTTGAGAACCTGCTTAATGAGGCTGCAATCGTTGCAGCACGTGAGGAACGTGCATATATTACCCAGGATGATATTAAGAAATCCTTTGTCAAAGTTGGAATCGGTGCGGAGAAGAGAAGCCGTGTCATCTCAGAGAAAGAGAAGAAGATCACAGCATATCATGAATCCGGACACGCAATTTTGTTCCATCTTCTTCCGGATGTTGGACCGGTATATTCGGTATCGATCATTCCGACCGGCGCTGGAGCAGCAGGCTACACAATGCCATTGCCGGAGAAGGATGAGATGTTTAACTCCAAGGGACGCATGCTTCAGGAGATCATCGTGGATCTCGGTGGACGTGTTGCTGAGGAACTGGTATTTGACGATATTACAACCGGTGCTTCCCAGGATATCAAGCAGGCAACCAAAATGGCGAAAGCGATGGTTACCAGATACGGAATGTCTGACAATATCGGTCTGATCTGTTATGACAATGATGATGACGAAGTATTTATCGGACGTGATCTTGCCCACACAAGAGGCTATAGTGAAGGCGTTGCATCTGCGATCGATGAGGAAGTAAAACGCATTATCGATGATGCATACCAGAAAGCCAGAACGATGATCATCGAGAACAGAAGTGTTCTCGATGCCTGTGCAAAACTTCTTCTTGAGAAGGAAAAGATTTCGAGAGATGAGTTTGAGGCGCTCTTTGGCAATAACGCAGTACCTGCTTCTGGGACAGAGGCATAAGCATAAAGGATTTACTTCCAGCAGGTGCAGGGGCATTGTCTCGACTGCCTTTCGGCATAAATGAGAATTTTTGATCAAGAGTGTGTACAGAATGCACAAAAACAAATGATGTTTTTTGTGAAGTTTGTGCACACTTTTTCTATGGGACATGCTATTATAATACCTGTAAAAACCCCCAATACATTATATAGTTTTTGCTATACCCCATAGTAAAAATACCTTCTCCTAAAAAGACAGCAGATCGAAAGGCTGTCTTTTTTTTACTTTATAGGAAAGTTCTAACTTTGGGATTGTTAGATATGAAAAATGCCCGCAAGTGAGCGGGCACGACAAATAAGCGATAGGTTATCGTCAAATATATTGCAAAAACACCATTTTGTGGTAGTATATAAGTACTAAGACAAGTTGCAAAAGCAACAGAGGGGAGATTGCTTATGCGTAACATAAAAAAGAAAATAAGTTTAGGCCTTGTGGCACTGCTTATGGTGACAAATCTTGGTACAGTAGTGACATTTGCAAAGGAAAGCAATGGAAATCAGACACCGGATGAAGTTGTGTATGCAGAGGATGTTGTAACGGATGTTGCTCAGGATGCCTCGATTGAAGAACAGACAGGTGGAAGCTATGAAGTTGTGACCGAGGATGCATCAGCAGAAGAATTGGAAGCCGGAAATATTATTGTGGTACCAGCACAAGAGGATGGTATAGAACGAGCCATTGAAGTGACCGACGTAGTAAAGACAGATGATAGCTATGTAATTGAAGGGGAGAAACCGGATAGTGTTTTTGATGTTGTAGAGAGCGTTGATACGCAAGGGACAGCAGAAGTGGATTCAGATGCGGTGATTCCTGCAGATGGAGTGAGCGTGACAAGTGCTGCAAATGCAACAGACGGGACAAGGTCTGGAAGCTGGAGAGAGTGGTTTTCTTTTACATCGAATGGAACAACAACCATGAACGGGTTGAATTTCCATATTGATAAACAACTTGGTACAAATGCAAGTCTGACAGGTGATTTTGTGATAGATCCGTCTTTGGAGTATCATCTGGTATTTGACCTTACCGGGGTAAAAGAGATGACAGCAGTAATTGATACCAAAATGAAATTAACGGATGTTACTGTTACTGGAGGTGCTGCCGGAAGTATTCCAATTGCAACACTTCCATATGTATTTGCAGATGGAATGTTTAGTGCATACATTACCATGAATCTGGTATATTCAACACAGGGAGAAGTCTTTTTATCTTATGAGATGAGTGGTATGTGTGGCGTTACCTATGATGGGACAGATACCAGCCTGATATGTTCCTACCAGCCGGATGTCCTTGATTATGGTATTTCCGCAGATGGAAAAATCGGAGCAGAGTTTGAGATTACATTGCTAGCGTATGGAACTTACAATGTGATGAATGCGGATGTGAACAGCGGCTTTGCTGCAAGTGCACACAAAGAATCCGGACAAAACGGTATTGCAGAAGTGTATTTTTATTTAGATGGAAATTATGGTTATGGAAGTATTTTGGAACCATATGGAATCTGTGGTTCAAAAGTAATTTATGGAAAAGATAACAGTCCG
>CAKRMH010000013.1 GCA_934364805.1 uncultured Lachnospiraceae bacterium | reverse complement strand
ATTATGGTTATGGAAGTATTTTGGAACCATATGGAATCTGTGGTTCAAAAGTAATTTATGGAAAAGATAACAGTCCGCTCCATTATGTCCTTGCACAGTAAAAAATGATTAGGGAAGGATTTCTATGTAACTACGAATGTAGAACATAGAAAGCCTTTTTCTTCTACACTTTGAACAGCTTCAAAAAGAAGACCAAGAAGTTCACGGTCTTTAGGAAAGAATCGTCTATGATACCCTGTTATATTTTGCAATAAAACGGAATACGGTATTCCAGTACCGGTCCCCTAATACATACATGGCCTCTGTATGACCTGCGCCTTCTGCAGTCACAGAGGCTTTATTTGTTCCTGGTTTTGCCTGATACAGAACCTTCATCATGCTGTAAGGGATAAAGTCATCGGCTGTGCCATGGATGAAAAGCATTGGTTTCTCGCAGTGCGCAACCTGGGTAAGTGCCGATGCTTTGCTGAAAGAATAGCCAGCCACGATCCGGGAAATGATGTTTGCGGTATGAAGGATTGGAAAAGCAGGAAGGTGGAAGCGCAGGCGCATTTCATTTGCAAAAATATCCCATGCACTCGTATAGCCACAGTCTTCAATAAATACCTTCACCTGATCCGGGGTATGTTCACCAGCTGTCATCATGGTTGTTGCAGCGCCCATGGAGACACCGTAGACAACGATCTCTGCATTGGGATCACGACGGATGATCCAGTTGATCCATTTTAAAATGTCCTTGCGGTCCAGCCAGCCCATACCGACAAAGTTGCCCTCACTTGTGCCGCAGGCCCGGAGATCCGGTGCAAGAACCTGATAGCCTGCATCATAAAAATGCTGGATGGCAGAAGTCATTCTTGTGTGGTTGCTCCGGTAGCCGTGGATGGTGATTGCCCAGAGATGACTTTTTCCATTTGGAAAATAACCACCGTTTAAGATATAGCCATCATTGGAACGGATGGATACCGGCTTTTCCTTATGTTCAGAAAGAAATTTGCGGTTTTTCTTCATCTGGGCTGTCCGGTTTTCTTCAATCGTTTTCTGAACCTGATGATCTGGTCCGGTAACATCCAGCGCAACCTTACGGTCGCCGCCACTTCCGCTTCGCCCGATCGCATAGTTCAGCAGATAGCGGTTTAACAGTGTCGCTGCACCAAGAACCAGAAGAAGGATCGCAGAGTACACGGAAAGTAAAATCTTTTTTGCTTTTGTAAAAAATGTCTTCATAAAATGCTCCTTTCGCAAATGTCGATATCACCTTCGGATATTTCAATTCTTTATAAACCATTGGAAGAAGGATTCTCCGTAATTGAGAATTTGATTGCGTTTACACCTAATTTCATAGCTATAATATGCAGGATATCTGGCATATTCTCCGTAATGCAGCAATTGTGATTGATTACACCGTCAAATCATGCAAAATTGGCGGTGTAATTACATATTTTCTTTTCTCTACGGAGAATCAGCTATTTTACAGGAGGAAACCTGTAAATTATTGGGCGTAATCAATGTTTTTTTGTTATTTACATACTAATTATAATACATGGCATCAGCATTTGCTACCAGTTTGCTTGCGCAGGTATGCATCACCCCAGTTACACATGGCATCCAGTATTGGAATAGGTATAAGAAAATTAAATTTCATGTTGCACATGATAAAAGGCTATGTTATAATCTTATCTTGTCAGAAACATTTTCTGACATTCATAGTTTCATATGAATGGGCAGATTCCCGAGTGGCCAAAGGGGACAGACTGTAAATCTGCTGCAATTTGCTTCGGTGGTTCGAATCCACCTCTGCCCATTGTAAACAACATGTTTACTGCTTGCCGGCGTGGCGGAACTGGCAGACGCGCAGGACTTAAAATCCTGTTGTGGTGACACAGTACCGGTTCGATTCCGGTCGCCGGCATGAAGAGTCTCAGACATTGACGCAGATCAGTGCTTGGGGCTTTTTTATTTGTAGAATTAGGGTGGCGAAAGGTGGTTTGCAGCCTTGATTCTATAAAGAAAAATACAGAATGCAACCTTTGGTTGCGGTAATAAAAGGGGAAAAAATGACTTTTTCAGAAAAACTGTATGCTTTAAGAACACAGTATGGATATTCACAGGAATTATTGGCAGAAAGACTGGGAGTCAGCAGACAGGCCATCTCAAAGTGGGAGCTTGGAACAGCAATGCCTGACACAGATAAGGTGATCGCAATTAGCGAAACATTTGATGTCAGTATTGATTCTTTGCTGAAAGATACGATCCATATTAATGGAGATGAAAGCCTGGACCGGGTAATCATCAAGTTTTTGGGCTCGGCACAGGACATGGATGTGATATCGAAAGAACTGCTCGACATCGTCAAAGATGGTGTGATCGATGATGAAGAGAAAATACGAATGGATGCGATCATCGATACACTCGATCAGATTGCATGTATTATCAATGAGATAAAACAGAAGATGAATATCCAGTAGAGATACATCATGTGATTTTCCACAACCTGTAGTTGCGAAAAACCGCCAATTCTGATTGGTAGAATAAAGCCGCCAATTTCGATATAGTTTGATACGTCAGATACAACAGAACAAAATTTATGGAGGAGAAAAAAGTTATGAGTGTAAAAGACGTATATTTAAAAACTATGAAATTCAACATGATCAAGCTGGGATTAGGGGCAGCGGTAACTGCGATCTCACTAATTCTGTTTCTTATGTGCGGTGGACTCGCAGGTTTGTGTAAAAATGGCGTAGTGACCCTGGCAATGTTTATCATATGGATTTTTGGATCATGCGGAGCGTATAAGGTCATTATGAATTATATCGGTTACATGATCAAAGCTGCACACGTAGCAGTCATTTCACAGGCGGTAACAACAGGACAGATCCCGGAAAACATGGTGGAAAGCGGAAAGAACATGGTAAAAGAAAGATTTGTTGAAACAAACGTGTATCTTGTATTAGACCATCTTGTAAGTGGAGCGGTGAAGCAGCTTCAGAAAGTAGTAGGAAATGTAGGAAACGCACTTGATTTCATACCGGGAATGAATGGTGTTACAGAATTTGCCCAGAAATTTATCGGAATATCATTGGGCTATGTAGATGAGTGCTGTTTGGGCTATTCATTTTTACAGAAAGACAAAGGTGCATTTGAAGCAGGCTGTGACGGTGTCGTAATTTACTTCCAGAACACTAAGCATTTATTAAAGAACGCAGCTGTAACAACGATCGTAGTAATGGTTTCAACATTCTTCGCATGGATGGTTCCATTTCTTTTATTAGCACTGATCTTTGGCGCATTACAGTGGAACACGACAATCGCAGTTGTTCTTGCAATCCTTATTGCAATCTGCATTAAGGTAGCATTTATCGACAGTTATATGCTTGTAAAGATGATGTTCTCTTACATGGAAGTAGCTCCACAGACAGAGATTTCATTCGATCTTTACGAAAAACTCTGCAAGTTATCAAGCAGCTTCAAGAAGCTTTGGGAGAAAGCAAAGGCACCTGCTGCAGCATAACATATGCAGTATAAAAGAAAGGGAGAAAGATTATGGAAAGTTTCAATATGTTTATGGAGGAGATAAACTCACAGCCTTGGCAATTTAATGTTGGATTTTTGACATTGATACCATCCTATATTTTTGTGATTAAAGTTTTGTATGATAAAAAAGTAGGATTAAAGAAAAAAATTGACAAGGCTGTAAAGAAAGGGAATATAGCGGAAGCCACAATCCACAAAGACGATGCATACAGACTGGGAAGAAACCGGTCAAGAAGAGTCCATGGTAACATGGGAGAATACTATTCAGCCAGGTATACCTATGTTGTCAATGGCAAAACATATTGCAAAACATTTCATTCAGATCCAAGAGAACATACTGGCTCACCACTAAGGACAAAGATCAAGGTATATTGGCTGGATAATCCAAGAAAAGCTTTTTGGAGCGAAGCCAGTAACCGGGTCGGGTATTTATATCAACTGTTTTGTATCTGCTATCCATGGATCTTTTTTATGGTATTTGTTCGTGTTTTGACAGCGATAACCCAATAGGGCATGAGGAGTATTAAGATGAAAAGGAAAATATTAAGTTTACTAATAATGGTTGGACTGGTAACAGGATTAATGATTACTGGATGTTCAAGTGATAAAAGTGACAAAAAGAATGCAGCGGAAACAAAAGAAAGCGCAAGTCAGAATAATGATGATTATTTTGTCTGGTATTTGGATGGAACCGGTCTTGGCGGATTGACCGATGAAGGAAAGAAACAGGAAAAACTGGTAATTCCTTCAAACTGTGAGAGAATTATGGGTGGAGTTGTAACAAGCGATTCCGATGTAAAGGAAATCAGCTTTGAGGGAACCATGAGCAGCGACTTTGAGGGGCAGTGTCTTGTTTACAGCAATACTTCAATTGAAAAAGTTGAATATCCTGAGGGAATGACAAGACTTGCATCAAGTTCACTTTCACGTGAAGATAAACTGGTATCGGTTGTGCTGCCGTCCACTTTAACAGAAATCAGTGCATATTGTATCAATAATTGTAATGCGTTGGAAGATATCAATCTGGAGGATACGAGTGTGAGTACCATTGGTGAATATGCCTTCGAAAACTGCGATTCGTTAAAAGAAGTGAGACTGCCTTCAACTATAAAGGAAATTGGCGAGTATGCTTTCCCGGATGTTATAGAAGATGTGTATATACCGAAGGATGCTGAGTTATCAAAATATGACTACAGCAATTTTCCAAATATAGATGGAACGGTTCATATTCATTTGTATAAAGATTCATGGGCTGATAAAAATTTTGATGATTGGTTTCAGGGCGATCCTCATATAGTTAAGGTTTATGAAGATTAAATGATCTCATGTGGGTTCAAATCAAAAGGTCATAACTCTTATCCTGCAAGCTGGATAGGAGCTATGACCTTTTTGAGCCTTGTATCATTTTATTGGCAGAGTGTTTCCCATGGAAGCTGGTCTGGCCAGCCCGTTGTATCAAATCCATCGCGGATCGCACTGCTGTAATATTGTAATTTGTAAGATATCGGTGAATCACCGGAAAATACCGAATCATCGGTAAAGCCATCGAGATAATCACCAACGGCTGTTCCAAAGATCTCTGCGCGGTCCTCCGTTGCATAGGTCGTTCCATAGGAATCGATAAAATAAGTGCGGTTTGAAGTATAAGCGCGGTTATCCTCATAGGAATCGTAGGAATTAAGGTAAGTAAAATTATCCGGATTATAGCTGTTCCATGTTTCTTCGGAATAGGCGGCACCTGGGTTGCAGGTATGGTAAAAATCCAGTCTCCGGTCAATCATATGCGAAAGCTCATGGTTCACGGTGTAATTCCAGTCCCAGGAATAGTCGGTATCGAGTACCATGACCGTATGCTCATTGATCGTATTGACGAATCCGCTTGGATCGCTGATCGTATCCTGTTGTGAGCCGTTTATCGTTCCGGCCAGATAGATACGTACTCCTTTCAGCTCGCCATAACAGAGCTGTTCGAAGAAATTGGCAGGATAAATGGATAGGATCTGATCCAGTGTTTCCAGCGCATCCATGACCTGATCGGCCTTTTTCACCTGTTTTACATGGAAAACGTCAAGCATATCGGGAACTTCCGGTCCAATGTACAGTTCAATCCCATATTTCTGTCCCAGCTCCGCAGCATATGCATGGGCTTTAGAAAGATCACCCCAGTCATACTGATCACTGTCTGCAATCGCAGTTACTTCATCGCCGTATTCTTCCGGCTCAGGAGCTTCCGAATCATTCTCAGGTGTCTGGACATCGGGAACTGAATCATCCAGATCGGTTTCGTTTCCGTATACGGTGATCGGATCGGAGGCAGTTCCTTTGGTATTCAGATTCCATACAAGGAAAGAAGGATTGCAGTTTATGTCATACAGGATCATAAAGTAGCAATTGCAGCTTTCCAGGTAAGCTCCCTGAGCGGAGAGGTAAAGCTGGTCAGAAGAATCGTAGACACCAAGGTCATAGGAAAAAGCGGACACACAGTTTCCGGTGGCGTCGTAAAGGGAAAAAGAGACACTGCTTTGACCGCCGCTCTGATATTCAGAAGTCCGTTCGACAAGCATCTGATTGTTCGAAAGGAGCGAAATATCCTGGAAACCATACAAGGAAAAGTAGGATGTATCCTGATCAGGCGTCTGATAGGTCCATCCTGCTTTGCTATAATTTGTTTCCGCAAGGAAAGCATCGTCCGAAGCACCGGCAACATAATATGCAAGACCGGTATATTCGGTGTCCGTTGAAAGGTCATCCAGGGAGAGCAGTGCAGTCACATATTTTAAAGAAGACTGTGCAATTCCAGTGATGATCAGGTCTTTGCCATCGGAGGAAACACCGCAGAGATTGACATTATAATATGGGATCTCAGGCTGATCGGTCGACAGTGTATCGGAAGAGATGTCGAGCCGGAGTAAAGTGCCATTGGAATCTGCGGTATATAGGACATTTCCACCGTTCCCAGCATAAAAACGGGTGGAATCATCGTAGGACAGACCACTGATGTCATACGTGTGCTGCAGAGAAAGTTTGGTGTTATAAACCGCCATCGTGGATTGGTCACGGTTGATAAGAAGAAGGAAATCTCCGGCTACCTGATAATCAGTGCAATCAGTGTCATCTGGGGCAAGAGTCTTTAAAATGCGGTTTTCCCATGGACTGTAAATGGAAAAATAATGGTTGATCGTATTGGAGTCATTGGCAGAATAACCTTCCCCGATGACAAGAAGATTATCGCCAAAGTTCATCACATTATTATAAGGTTTTCCAGTGAAAGAAAACGGTGTCAGTTCATAAAGGTTATCATAACCCTCGAGCAGAGTGGCATTATCCCAGAAAAACGGAGAATTGTGCGCATCCTCATAGCGTTCCGTTTCACTCATGAGAGCACGTTCAATGGTTCGTGTAGAACAGCCGGTCAGTGTCAGGGACAAAAGCAGGACTGCAATTCCGAATTTTCTGAGAAAATTGTGTTTTTTCATATCAAAAATCCCTCCGGATAAAACAGGGTTATTTTAAATCATCCTTTATAATGCGGGGCTCTTTGGAAACCCGGGTTGCAGATTCACGCTCGATCAGCTGCGGACGCATCAGCATTTTGCTGATGGAGATATGGTGGATGAGTGAGTTTAATACAACATATGCTCCTTTTCCTAATTCATTCCTGTCCTGACGGATCGTAGTAAGTGGCGGTGTCATTGCCGGGGCAAGTGGAATGTCATCGAAACCGATGACACTGATATCCTCCGGAACGCGGAAACCACGCTGTGTACATTCGGAGATGACACCGGATGCAATCAGGTCGTTACCACAGATGATCGCAGTAGCACCGGCAGAAAGAAAGCCCGGTACATGATACTGTGCACTGTCGGCAACATAGTAACCGTAAGCCATAAGGTCCTGCTGAATCTCAAGACCGAGGGAAGCCATGCTTGTCTCAAAGGCCTCCTGACGCTGTTCCGATACCATGGAATGCAGCGAACCATTTAGAAAAGCAATGTTCTTGTGACCGAGTGTATACAGATGGTTTACTGCCATTGCGATACCTTCGTAGCTGTCGGTTCCGATGTAGCATACATTTGGATTGTTTGCAATAAAGTTATCCAGAAGCACCGTCGGCATGGTTGTGTGCTGCAGCTGCTTCAGCCATTCATCGTGCAGTGCGAAACCACAGAGGAATGCACCACAGTATCCGTTCTTTAATAGGTAAGTGTCATATTTTTCCTCCATCTGAAAAGCCGGAGTTACCGGAACAACAGTAACATCCCATTTGTGACGGAAAGCATTCTGCTTAAAACCAAGTACGATGTCATATCCGAATTCATCGATTTTTTCATAGTTCATATTTTCAATGAAGAGACAGAGCTTACGGTTCTCCTCTTTACGGGAACGTTTGGTGCTGTATCCCATTTCGACTGCTGTGTCCAGTACGATCTGGCGAAGCTCTTCGCTGATGTCGCTGGCTCCGTTCAGCCCTTTGGAAACGGTGCTGACAGAGATACCAAGTCTTGTTGCAATATCTTTAATCGTAGCCATATAGATCCTTCCTTTGTTTCGATATTCTTTATGTAAATTCCACGTATTTTAATATCTGTTATCATTATAAGGTACAAAAAAACGGTGCGCAATCTTTTGTGTAGATTTTTTTCGAAAATTTTAAAAGATATTATTGTGAAAATTGACAAAAATGATAAGAAAAAACAGTTCAAAACGGCAAAAACGGTTCGTTTTGACCAAAAAACATTGACAAATTCACGGAATAAATCTAAAATTAACTCAGATACGAAAAACAACGAAAATTATTCAAAACGAAGTAGGGGACACATTTTGGAGAAAAAAGAATTAACCAGAGGATCCGGAATCCTGCTTGCGATTTCGAGTCTGCCATCATCCTATGGTATTGGTACTTTGGGAAATGCGGCATTCCGGTTTGTTGATCTTTTGGTTGATCTGAAACAAAAGTACTGGCAGGTACTTCCGATTGGCCCTACAAGCTTTGGAGACAGTCCGTATCAGGCAATGTCAGCATTTGCAGGTAATCCGTATTTGATCGATCTGGATAATCTGATCCATGAAGGGCTGCTCAGCCAGGATGAGATCAGCAGTTACAAATGGGGGAATGACCGCACAGGAATTGACTATGCCGTGCTTTTTGAAAACCGGTACAAAATCCTGAGACAGGCTTTTGGCAGGTTCAGGAGGGAACAGGAAGCATTTTTAAAATTCCAGATGGAACAGAAAGACTGGCTGGAAGATTATGCACTGTTTATGGCGATTAAACATGAGCATCATGATGAAAGCTGGGAGAGATGGGAAGAAGATCTTCGGAAAAGAGAACCGGCGGCTTTGGAAAACAGCCGGGAAAGGCTGAAAGAAGATATCTGTTTCTGGAAGTTCTGTCAATATGAATTTTACAATCAATGGAAAGCCTTAAAGGAGTACGCAAACACCAGAGGGGTACGGATCATCGGAGATGTATCCTTTTATATGGGACTCGACAGCGCAGATGTCTGGGCCAATCAGGAGTTATATCTTTTGGAACCGGATGGAACACCAAGTTGTGTTGCTGCCGCAGTACCGGATAAATTTTCTTCACATGGACAGGTATGGGGCAACCCGGTGTATAACTGGAAGAGAATGGAAGAAAATGGATTCCTGTGGTGGAAGCGCCGGATATTGAACCGGACAAAGATGTTTGATGTCATCCGGATCGATCATTTCCTTGGGATCGTCAAAGATTATACGGTTCCATATGGTGCATGGAATGCATCCAATGGGAAATGGCTGAAAGGACCTGGCAGAAAACTTACCAATGCGCTGAATGAAGTGATTGGTGACTGCTATTTTATCGCAGATGATTATGGTGGAAAGACGCCGGTTCCGGGAGTGAAAAAGCTTCTGGATAAAGCGGGATGGCCAGGAATGAAAGTCCTGATGTTTGCATTCGATGGCGATACAGCCAATGAACATCTTCCACATAATTACATAGATCATCATACCGTTGTGTATGCAGGAACACATGACAATGAAACGATCGTGGGTTACTTCCATGAGAAGACGGAATATGAACTTGCATACTTATACGAATATCTGAATATCTCCAGCAAAGAAGATATTCCAGATGCCCTGATCCGGGCAGCTTATGCCAGCACAGCTGACATAGCGATCATCCAGATGCAGGATGTTCTAAAACTCGGAAATGAGGCGCGGATGAATGCACCATCGACAGTCGGACTGAACTGGAGATGGAGGCTTGGAACGGAACAGCTCAGTGAGGAACGAAGAACATGGATCCGAAACCTTGCAGCTGTATACCGCAGATAACATTGATATAGGGTGCGCAGAGCATTTTATATAACAACTTTTGGGAAAAAAAGAAGGAGAGGAAAACGATGAAAAAGAAAGTAGTATCAGTTTTACTCGTTGCAGCAATGACTGCAACAATGGTAGCCGGATGCGGAAGCAAAGGCAGCAACAGCGCTTCTGGAACAGAAGGAAGCGGAGACGACAAATGGAGCGGCACAATTACTGTATGGAGTCCACAGGAAGACCAGGATACAGGCTGGTTATCCAAAGAATGTGAAGCTTTTAACGAAGCTCATCCAGAATGGGATATCACATTCAAATATGGTGTATGTGCAGAAGGTGATGTAAAAACAACTGTAACACAGGATGTAAAGAAAGCAGCTGATGTTTACATGTTAGCAAACGATAATATCCCGGATCTGGTTGCTGCAAACGCACTTGCAGAGCTTGGTGGAGATTATCTTGAAGATGTACAGGCAAACAATTCAGAGTCTATTGCATCATCTGTTACTTACAATGATCAGCTTGTAGCATTCCCATTCTCATCAAATACATGGTTCATGTACTATGATAAGAGTGTATATTCTGAGGATGATATCAAGAGCCTTGATACCATGTTAGAGAAAGGAAAGGTGTCTTTCCCATTATCAAACTCTTGGTATATTCAGGCATTCTACGTTGGAAACGGATGTTCATTATTTGGTGACGGAACAGAAGCTGATAAAGGAGTCGACTTCGGTGGAGACAAAGCAGCAGCAGTTACAAACTACTTAGTAGATTTAGCAGCAAATTCAAACTTTATCAACGATGCTGACGGAGCTGGACTTGCAGGTTTACGTGATGGATCTGTTAACGCAGTATTCTCTGGAACATGGGATGCTGAGGCTGTAAAAGAAGCACTTGGTGACAACATGGGTGTTGCAGCACTTCCTACATTCACACTTGATGGAAAAGAATGCCAGATGAAATCCTTCATGGGATCTAAGGCAATCGGTGTAAATCCAAATGCAGAGAACATGCAGGCATCTATGGCACTTGCTGCTTACCTTGCAAGTGAGGATGCTCAGAAAGATCACTATGATATGAGAAATATCCTTCCTTCTAACACAAACATCGATGTTTCTTCAGATCAGATCGCTGCAGCAGTTGCTGATACCATGAAGAATA
Source organism: uncultured Lachnospiraceae bacterium (assembly GCA_934364805.1). Lineage (GTDB taxonomy): Bacteria > Bacillota > Clostridia > Lachnospirales > Lachnospiraceae > Roseburia. The sequence goes on along the minus strand of CAKRMH010000013.1, from coordinate 67,099 downwards.
CTTCTATCGTTCAGCCATTATTATCTGAGATGAGCAACTACTGGTCACCAGCAGAGAACATGGGTAAAAACATCATCGCAGGTGAGATCACTCATGACAATGCAGCTGAGAAGACAGAGGATATGAACACAGCAATGAACACTGACGTTGCTCAGTAAAAAATAATTTTTTCTGGAAGCTTTCAGGAAGAAACAAAGCCCCGGGACACCACGTGGTGCTCCGGGGGATTGTTCACTTCACTGGATTCATTGAATGCTACACAAGAGAGTATAAAAGGGAGGCCCATAACGTGAAAAAGGCTGGTAAAAGAAAAAGTGAATTTGATAGTCCATATACTGTAACGGGCGCTGTAACGAAGGGAAATGCTATAACCAAGCTGTCCCTGTTAATTATGGGCTTAGGGAATCTTGTTCACAAACAGATTGGAAAAGGACTTATGTTCCTTCTCGTTGAAATCGGATATATCGCTTTTATGATAGAGTCCGGAATATATAATTTATCGATGCTCCCATCATTAGGATGGAGAGAACAACAAAAGGTATGGAATGATAGTAAGATGATTTATGAGTATACAGCTGGTGACCAGTCATCACTGATCCTGCTGTATGGAGTTGCAACCGTTTACATTACTTTAATGTTTATTGTTGTCTGGAGAGAAGCAGTAAAGAGTTCTTACAAATCAGAGCTGCTTGCGGCAAACGGAAAGCACTTAAACACATTTAAAGAAGACATCAAGAGTTTGTTCGATCAAAATTTATATAAATTATTACTCGCAGCACCAATTATGGGAGTCCTGGTATTTACCGTTCTTCCATTGCTTTATAACATCACGATGGCATTTACGAACTACAGTAAGGCAAATGATCATCTGATTCTTTTTGACTGGGTTGGACTTGCAAACTTTGCAAAGATCTTAAACTTCGGTGACAGCATCGGAAAACAGTTCTATTCCGTACTGGCATGGACACTGATCTGGGCAATTTTTGCAACCGTATTAAACTATTTCTTCGGTATGATCCTTGCAATCGTTATTAACCGTAAGGAAACACACTGGCAGGGCTTCTGGAGATTCTGCTTTGTATTATCCATCGCAGTTCCACAGTTCGTTTCATTGCTTATTATGAGAAGTATGCTGTCCCAGACCGGTATTGTAAATACCTTATTATTAAAATACGGTTTGATCGATAACGCACTTCCATTCTTTACGAGCGCAACATGGGCAAGAGTAACTGTTATCATAATCAACCTCTGGGTTGGTATTCCATATACGATCCTTCAGGTTACCGGTATCTTACAGAATATTCCGGGTGAACTTTATGAAGCAGCCAAAATTGACGGCGCAAGTGCAGTTCAGACATTCTTTAAGATCACACTGCCATACATGCTGTTCGTTATGACACCTTACCTGATCACACAGTTTACCGGAAACATCAACAACTTTAACGTTATCTTCCTGTTATCCGGTGGTAATCCTACTCCGGTTGAAGCAACTGCAGGAAAGACGGATCTTCTTGTTACATGGCTGTACAAACTGACTGTAGACAAGAACTACTACAACCTGGGTGCTGTTATTGGTATTATGACCTTCATCGTCCTTGCAATCGTTGCACTTGTGACCTATCGTAATACTGCATCCTACAAAGATGAGGAGGGATTCATGTAATGAGCAAGCCAACAATTTCAAGCGGTGCAAAAGTCCGTAAAACATTTGTAAATGTACTGATACATTTATTCCTTGCAGTATTATCCTTTATCTGGGTACTGCCAATTTTCTGGGTTATTTTGACAAGTTTCCGTGGTGAGAAGGGTTCGTATGTCACAACCTTCTTCCCGAAGACATATACACTTGGCAACTATGTAAAATTATTTACGGATACCAGTATTTTAAATTTCCCGAAGATGTTTATGAACACATTTATCATTGCGATCTTTACCTGTATTATTTCCACAATCTTTGTATTGTCGGTATCTTATACAATGTCAAGAATGCGTTTTAAAATGAGAAAGCCATTTATGAACGTTGCAATGATCCTTGGATTGTTCCCATCCTTTATGTCTATGATCGCTGTGTACTATATTTTAAGTGCACTCGGAATGGCTGAGGGTGCAATGATCCGTGTCGCACTTATTGTTGTATTCTCCGCAGGTTCCGGTGTCGGATTCTACGTTGCAAAGGGATTCTTCGATACAATTCCAAAGTCGCTTGACGAAGCTGCAACAATCGATGGTGCTACAAGATGGCAGATCTTTACAAAGATCACAGTTCCACTTAGTAAACCAATCATCGTATACACGATCCTGACTTCTTTCATGGGACCATGGGTAGACTTCATTTTTGGAAAAGTTATCTGCCGTGCAGATGCAGAATACTATACAGTATCCATCGGACTTTGGAAGATGTTAGAGAAGGAATACATCGACAGCTGGTATACCTGCTTTGCCGCTGGTGCCGTTGTTGTATCAATCCCGATCGCAATCTTATTCCTTGCAACACAGAAATTCTATGTTGATGGAATGGGCGGAGCTGTAAAAGGCTGATCATATACAATGCGAAACCATGAGGGGAGCATTCAAAAACCTGCGCATCGGAAGTTGCGCAGGTTTTTGTTTGATATTTTCAGTTTCATGAATAAGAAACATTCCATATACATGCGGAGAACCATGGGAAAAGGAGAAAAGGAAAAGGAAATGAAAAAAAGAATTTTAAGTGTGATCCTGACACTGGGCATGACACTGGGGCTGTTATGCGGATGTGGGCAGAATGGGGGCAGTCAGACAGAACAGACAGAGACACAGACTGCGAAGGAACAGAATTATGAACCGGTTGTCTATGATTACGAGCAGGATCTGAATGTGATCGATGACAATTACCGGAATTATTATGAGATCTTTGTATATTCATTTTATGATTCCGACGGGGATGGAATCGGAGATTTCAACGGAGTAATTGACAAACTGGATTATATTCAGGATATGGGCTTTAATGGAATCTGGCTTATGCCGGTTCTGCAGTCACCGACCTATCATAAATATGATGTAGAGGATTATTGCAAAGTGGATGAGTCCTATGGAACCAATGAGGATTTTGAAAAGCTGATCGAGGAATGCCATAAACGTGGGATCCGTGTGGTGATGGATTTTGAAATGAATCATACATCATCCCAGCATGAGTGGTTTAGACAGGCCTGTGAGTATCTGAAGACACTTCCGGACGGACAGCAGCCGGATGCTGCACAATGTCCATATGTGGATTATTATCATTTTTCAGATAAAAAGGTGAACAACAGCTATTATCAGGTTACAGGAACAAATTGGTATTATGAGGGAAGCTTTTGGTCGGAAATGCCGGATCTGAATTTTGCCAATGAAAATGTGAAAAAAGAATTTGAGGATATTGCAGCATTCTGGATTGGAAAAGGCGTAGATGGCTTCCGCCTGGATGCGATCATGCATTTAGAGGAGAATAAAACATCATTCAATACGGAGATCATGAACTGGTATTACGAGTACTGCAAGTCGCTGGATCCTGATTTTTACATGGTATCTGAGGTGTGGGCAGATGAAATGACGATTGCAGATTACTATCAGAGTGGAACACCAAGTATGTTTAACTTTGACGCAGGAAATACAGATGGTGCACTGATCAAGACCGCACAGGGTGGAATGAAGGCGGATACACTGGTAAACCGCATGCTTAAATACCAGACTGATTTTTCAGCGGAAAATCCGGATTATATTGATGCACCATTCCTTACAAACCATGATATGGCACGTGTATCCAATGTGCTGCAGGATGATGAGGATGAAATGAAGTTTGCTGCGGGACTTCTTATGACAATGAGTGGAAGCCCGTTTGTATACTATGGAGAAGAGATCGGAATGGCAAGCTCAGGACAAAAGGATGAGAATAAAAGGCTTCCAATGATCTGGTCAGATACAGATAAGACTGGTATGACTAGTGGACCAGAGGATGCAGATCCAGACATTACTTCGGAATTCCCTGGAGTAGATGAGCAGGAGAAAGATCCACTTTCCCTTCTGAATTATTATAAGCGTGCGATCCGTATCCGCAATGAGAATCCGGAAATCGCACGTGGACAGATCACTAAAATTGATGAGTTGTGCGGAGATACACAGGCAGCAATCACGAAGACGTATCAGGACAGCACGATTGGCATTGTATACAATACCTCAGACGAGGCGGCTTCCATTGCAATCGGCGACAGTGCATTAAAAGATATGCAGATCCGCGGATATCTGACAGTGGATGGCTCGGTCATTACAATGGAAGACGGTACATTGGAAATGCCGGCAAGATCGATCTGTATATTAAAATAAAAGTTATAACATTGCTTTATGGGTTTCGAGCATCTCAACAACACGCTCCTGACAGTAGGCGCCGATCTTTTTCTGGGTCTCTTTATCGAGAGAACTCATATCGATCGGTTCCCCATATTGCAGGATCACATGCTGGCTGTGCAGCCATGGAACGTGATCTTCAAATACTTCGGCAGTTCCGGTAACTGCCATTGGAACAATTTTACAACCGGTTTTCTGGGCGATTTTGAAGCTGCCTTCTTTAAAAGGAAGGACAGAAGCAGAATCGCTCTTATCTTTATTACGGGTTCCTTCCGGGTAAATGCCGATGGAAACACCATGTTTTACATAGTCGATCGCATTCAGGATCACCTTCATGCTCTGTTTCATATCATCACGGTCGATGAACAGGCAGTAGATACGCTTCATGAAAAGCCGGAGGATCGGGATCTTTTCGATCGTATTTTTGGAAATATAACCGGTAAGTCCGGGACATTGTGCATAGCTTGCCACAATATCGAAGATGCTGCGGTGGTTTCCAACATAAAGCACCGGCTCGTCGGTTGGAATGTTTTCTTTGCCGATCACAGTCAGCTTTGTTCCGGAAAGGAAAAGCACAACTTTAAATCCCCACTGTACAATGCGCAGGGTGGAAAGATCGGCGGCTTTCCTGTTGAATTTGGAAATGATCCACTCGATGCCAAGCACCGGAAGACCGATGACCAGAAAAAGAAATACGAATATGACAGTTATAATGGTACGCATAAAAGACACCTCATTTGCTATGTTTGTGATTTTAAGCGCCAAAATGCGCTTATATTTTTCTCATAACGATTACACATAATACCCTTTTTGTTCTGTTGTCCGAGAATAAGTATTTCTAAATGCATCTGATTTAATATGTGATCTGGATGACGCAACCATCCTAAACGTACCATCCATGGCACGTTAGGATTTGTTCTGCCATCCATGGCAGAACATTGCTGTGTACAGACCGATGCATTAAGAAATGCTAATTCTCTTCCAGAGTACAAAAAATGGCATCATGTGTAATCTTATCGAAAAATATTTTCCAAGCACTTTCTGGCGCTTGGAATCTTTATTTATTATACAGGAGCATCGTGTGAAAAGCAATCATTCGATCAATCAGGTCAGGGCGGGCGGAAGGTGGTTCAAAGTATAGTGCTTGTTTAATTGCGCCAGGCAGTAGCTGATTTTGTGACCTGGAAGAAAATTAGAAAATCTTAGTCTGCCTGTTTGGACATAGTGTTTTGCTGCCATGGACGGCAGCAAAAGTCTTAATGTCCCATGGACGGGACGTTTAAGACGTACACGTCGTTTTAAGAAAGCTTGAATCAGGCAGACATAGATTTTCTTATTTTCGGACAATGGAACATAATAGCTGCTGCCTGGCGCAATTAGATAAGTCTAAAATCAACCCCACCTTTCGCCCATCCTGAGTTGAGTTATCAAACGATTGCTCAACGGTATAGTGAATGAGCTATAGGGCATATGTTATAGTAAGGCCGTTTATCGGAGAATAAATGATATGTTTCAAACAGGGAAAACAGGAATGCTGCTTTGCGTTCTGGTCTGCGGGCTGCTGCTTTGCAGCTGCGGAGTAAGGAAAGCGGAGAAGGAAAAGGTAAGGGATCTGGAGTATACGGTAGTGGAGGATGAAGATCTTCCGGAGGAACTCAAAGAACAGATTGATTTAAAAAAGGAATCTCATTTTAAGTTTACGTATGAAACGGGTGAATATTTATACATAGTCATGGGGTATGGGCAACAGGAAACTGGAGGGTATGATATTCGGGTAAAGGAATTGTATTTATCGCCCAATGCAGTATTTTTTCAAACAGAATTATCCGGACCGGAAAAAGGAAAAACAATTTCACAGTCGCCGAGCTGTCCATATATTGTCGTGAAAACAGAATTGGTGGGAAAACCTGTCGTTTTTGAGTAGGCCAGGAAACTGGATAAATTTTTTCATATAACATACAAAACGTATAAATATTCAAAAAACTATGAATATAGTACTTTCGTACACTTGTAGACAATTTAGCACTATGCTATACTAAAGCAACAAGGTATTGTGTAACAAGCGGTATCAGATACCTAAATAAAGGAGGCATCATATGGAACAGGCAAACGTCAGCAAAGTCCGGGCATCCGTTCATCAGCAGTGTGGCAGCAGAGTTATGATCCAGCTGGATCGGGGACGCAACAAGGTAGATATTCAGGAAGGCGTCATCCAGAAAGCATATCCAAGTGTTTTTACGGTATTGGTAGATGACGACAGAGAGGAGAATCCGCCTCAGTTATTATCATTCAGCTACACAGACATTATTACGAAAGACATCAGAATGAAGCTTTGTTAAGCTTTTGTATGTAAGATTGGAATAAAATTCCTCTGCTTCGAATATGTATTTATACAAAGTTCGAAGTGGAGGAATTTTTTGTTGGAGCTAAAGAAGCATGAAATCAGGCAGAACAGAAAAAAGGCAGGAGCATTTACACAGATCACGCTGGATGACGATTATATCGTTCCCGACAGTAAAGCGGATGTTGTAAAAATCATACATACTATGGGAAATGTCTCATTTGAAGAGCCGAAGGTAACAGGTCAATCGGTATGGGTGAAAGGCAGAATGGATTTTACGGTGCTTTACCGGAGTGACCAGGCGGAACATAAAGTGGAGGCATTGCAGGGGGCGGTTCCTTTTCAGGAGAAGATCAGCATGGACAGTGTTGACGAGGAAGACCTGGTGAATCTCAGCTGGGACATGGAAGATCTGTCAGTAAACCTCATAAACTCCAGAAAACTGGATGTAAGAGCACTCCTTGATATCCGGGCCGAAGCAGAGGAAAAAGCAGATGAAGAGATTCCGGAGTCGGCAGAATGCAGCGGGGAGTACCAGCAGAAAAACACAGAATGTACACTGATGAATCTTGTGATAGATAAAAAGGATATTTTGCGTGTCCGGAATGAGATTACACTTCCCAATGCAAAACCGAATATCTATAAGATCCTCTGGCAGAGCATCCAGCCACAGAATATAGAAAAAGAGCTGAAAAACGGAGAGATATGTATCCGTGGAGAAGCGCAGGTGGGAATCCTGTACCGGGCCGAAGAGGATGAACAGGTGCAGTGGTTTGAGACAACAATGCCGTTTCAGGGGAATATAGAGTGTGAAGATGCTGCCTCTGGTGATATATTCTGGGTCTGGCTGGAACCGGCAAGTATGGAGATCGAGAGCCGCAGCGATTATGACGGAGAAGAAAGGCTTCTTGGAATTGAGATGGTATTTGGAGCGGATGTCCGGATATGGAGAGAAGAGAAGATCCGTGTTTTGCAGGATATTTTTGCTGTGGACAAAAACGTATTTCCGCAGACACAGGATGCCATCTATCAGGAACTGGTTGTGAAAAACCATGCCAAAATCCGGATGGGCGACCAGATGCATCTGGAAGGAGAAAAGGAAAAAATCCTTCAGATCTGTTCCTGCCGTGGTGACATTCATATCGATGAGGCATCGCAGACACCAGAGGGCGTTTTTGTGAGTGGGGTACTCACAGTTCATTTACTGTATGTGACTGCGGATGACAATGAACCGGTAGAACATATACGGGAACAGCTTCCTTTTGAGCAGCTGGTGGAAGTGCCCGGGATGTCGGAAAATGTGCAGTTTTATATGGGACACGGAATTGACCAGATCAATGTGAATCTCCTTGACAACAGCACTTATGAAGTGAAGGCGGCGGTAAGCCTTGAAGTGCTTGCGATAAAAGAACATCATTATCATAAGATCACAGATCTCAGGGAAGAACCGTTTGATCCTGAGGAATTAAAAAGGCAGCCAGGAATTATGGGGTATGTGGTAAAAGAAGGAGAAGAACTCTGGGATATTGCAAAACAGTATCATACAACAGTCGGAGAACTGATGCAGACGAATTCGCTGAAGGAAGAAAAGCCGGAGGCGGGAAGCAGAATCTTAATTGTGAAAAAGGTCGGTTGATTCGTGGCACAACAGTAGTATAATAGACCAGGGCGTAAGAGTATGCCCTGGTTTTTTTGAGGAATGTTATCATTTGCATGGCAGGATATACAAATAGCGAATATTGTTAGAAAATACCTATGGAAAAATCCGTCAATTTGTGCCAAAATACATATAGGTATGCCTATACACATAATAGGGGTTATCGGAGGAAACATGAAATTATATCAATACATGAAAAATAAACAGTTTCGGAAACGTTTTGTATCGGCAGGACTTGTTGCGGCCATGCTGCTTGCGTTTCCACTGGCAGATGGAATAGAAACAGGAAAATTTGAAGGACTCACAGTTTATGCAACGTCAGCAAAGGACAAGCGTGACAAAGCACAGAGTGATCTGGATAATGCGAACAGCCAGATCAGTGAGCTTCAGGGAATTCAGGATCAGATCAACAGCCAGTTGTCAGATAAGGCACAGGAGATGGCAAGCATTCTGACCAACCAGCAGTTGCTGCAGGAAGATATGGATGATACACAGAATCAGATCGATCAGGCAGAGGTGGATCTGGAGGCAGCACAGCAGAAAGAGGCAGAACAATATGCTGCAATGAAGCTTCGCATCCAGTTTATGTATGAAAACGGAACAGCCGATTCGGTCTGGACAGCGATCCTTGAGTCAGATGGGATTGCGGATATGTTAAACCGTATTGAATATGTCAATAAGGTATACGATTCAGACCGTGAGATGTTAAATAACTATCAGGCGACCGTCCAGCAGGTCGCTGATCTAAAGAGTCAGCTGGAACAACAGTATGCAGATATGGAATCCATGCAGGCAAGCTATACCGAACAGCAGACAGCACTCGAGGGAGTGATCTCAGATCTGAAGGCACAGTCTTCTGACTATGCATCACAGATTTCAACAGCGAAGAATCTGGCAAACCAGTATGCACAGACGGTTGCGCAGCAGAATGCGGTTATCAGACAGCAGGAAGAAGAGGCAGCAAAAAAGGCTGAGGAACAGCGGAAAGCACAGGAAGCAGCACAGAAGGCGGCAGCGTCGGCAAATACAAGCTCCAGCAGCTCGAACAACAGCTCAAACAGCAGCTCGTCCGGAAACAGTTCGGGCGGTGGCGGAAAAGATGCCGGTGGCGGAAGTGGCAGCAGTGGACTTGGAAGTGCCGGCTATCTGAAGGATGATTCCAACAATCCATCTTCGAATGTTTCGGGAAGTGCGATTGTAAGCTATGCATGTCAGTTTGTCGGAAACCCTTACGTCTGGGGCGGAAACAGTCTGACGGAAGGCTGTGACTGCTCGGGATTTGTACATCTTGTCATGGAACACTTTGGAATCAGTTCACCGAGATATTCCCAGTCCTTTGCATCATGGGGACAGCCGGTAAGCTATAACAATATGCAGGCAGGCGATGTCGTGGTATATCCGGGACATGTTGCCATCTATATGGGCAATGGATGCATTGTAGAGGCACAGTCCACCAGTGCAGGAATTACCAAGTATCGTAGTGTAAACTGCCATACGATCCTTGCGATCCGAAGAGCCGGATAAGCATCAGACAAGCTTATAGAGTCAAAAAGACTTCATATAAAATGAAAGACCAGGAGGAAATGAACCATGGAAATGGAAACTTTACAAAAAGAAATGATCGCAGCAATGAAGGCAAGAGATAAGGTAAGAAAGGATGCGATCTCAGGACTTGTTTCTGCAGCGAAAAAAGCTGCAATTGACGAGGGATGCCGTGATGACATCAAGGAAGAGCTTGTAAACCGTGTGATCTTAAAAGAGTTAAAGACAGTAAAAGAGCAGATCGACAGCTGTCCGGAATCACGCCCGGATCTGAAGGAGGAATATCAGGTACGCTATGATATTTACCAGGAGTTCGCACCTGCAATGATGTCAGCAGAGGAAGTAGAGAAATTCATTACAGAGAAATTTGCAGATGTACTCGCCTCCAAGAACAAAGGAATGATCATGAAGAATGTTATGCCGGAATTAAAAGGCAAAGCAGACGGAAAAGTGATCAACCAGGTAGTCGCAAAACTTTGTCAGTAAACGGATCATTATGGATAAATTTCTCACGTGGCTGAAAAAAGCCCGAAGAAGCAGAAAGAAATACATCATTACCGTAGTTCTGGCTGTTCTTGTCGTTTTACTCGGATGGAAGTCCTATGACTCATCGACCAGTAAAAAGGCACTTTCCTATCCGCAGAGCCTGGATCAGAAAGCGGTATGCGTGAACGGAACTGACCTTACACTGCGCCAGATGGCCTTTTACGTGGCATACGAGGAAGGCGAAGTGGAGAAACAGGCTGAGGTATACAATCCGGATGATCCGAAGCAGTACTGGAATATGCATACCGATGGCCAGTTTGTACGTGTGGCGGCAAGAAATGCAGCAATCCAGATGGCGGTACATGATGAGATTTTCTATCAGATGGCAAAGAATGATGGAACAGCCCTGAATGAGGAAGAACAAAAAGAACTGGAGAATAAGATCGGGGATTTCTGGTCAGATCTGACAGATCGGAATGGAGAGGACGGACTTGGAATCACAAAGGACGATATTGCGGATACCATGTCGAGGATCGCTCTCGCTGAGAAATACCAGTATATTTATGAAGAACTGCAGAATGCGGACCATGGAGATTATGATTTTTCAGGGGAAGCATATGGACAGCTCAAAGAAAAGAATAAGTGTAAGATCTACAGGAATGTCTGGAGCCGCATTTCCTTTGGAAATGTGACGATTGGCGTAGAATCGTAGATAGAAAGAAGAGTAGTATGTCAGTAAAAATTGGAAGAAATGATCCCTGCTGGTGTGGCAGCGGCAGAAAATATAAAGCGTGCCATCAGAATTTTGATGAAAGAATTGCAAAAATCGCAGCAGAAGGACACAAAGTTCCGACACACGATATCATTAAAAATGCAGATCAGATTGCCGGAATCAAACAGAGTGCAAAGATCAATGTTGCAGTTTTAGATTATATTGAAGAACATATCCATGCAGGAATGTCAACGGCTGAGATTGATAAGATCGTTTATGATATGACCACTTCCATGGGGGGAATCCCTGCACCACTGAATTACGAAGGCTATCCATACAGCGTATGTACCTCCGTAAACGATCAGGTGTGTCATGGTTTCCCATCTGAGGATGTGATCTTAAAAGACGGAGATATTGTTAACGTAGACTGTTCTACGATCCTGAATGGATATTTTTCGGATTCTTCGAGAATGTTCTGCATTGGCGAAGTAAGTCCGGAGAAGAAAAAACTTGTAGAAGTAACAAAGGAATGTGTAGAGCTTGGACTGAAAGAAGTAAAGCCATGGGGATTTTTAGGTGACATGGGACAGGCAGTACACGATCATGCATTTGCAAACGGCTATACGGTAGTACGCGAGATCGGCGGACACGGAGTCGGACTGGAATTCCATGAGGAACCATGGGTTGGTTACAACACCAAACGGGGAACCGATATGTTAATGGTCCCGGGCATGATATTTACCATCGAGCCTATGGTCAATATGGGAAAACCGGATATTTTTGTAAATGAAGAAAATGACTGGGAAATCTATACACAGGATGGTCTTCCATCAGCACAGTGGGAGATCATGGTTCTTGTAACAGAAGACGGGGCAGAAGTTCTGTCCTGGTAGGAGAGAAAGATGTCGGCACAGAAAAAGAAGATGGAGAACAGCCGCAAAGTCTGGATGATTATGGCTGTTGCAGCAATCGTGATCGTAGTGGTATACGGTTGTATATTCTATCTGCGAAGCTATTATCATGCATCACAGAAAGCACTTGATGCAATGCGTTGTGTCCCAAATGGAACAGTTACAGAAGAAAAAGATTATTATGTTTTTCAGGGAACTGAGCCTGCGGACAGAGGAATCATCTTTTATCCGGGAGCAAAGGTGGAAGAGACCGCCTACGCACCGCTTATGGAGAATCTGATGCAGGCCGGCTACACAGTATATCTGATGAGGATGCCGTTTCATCTTGCCATATTTGACGTGAATGCAGCAGATCAGGTGATCGGGCAGCAAAAAGACATTCATGAATGGTATATGATGGGACATTCGCTTGGGGGAGCGATGGCTGCACGCTATACGGCAGAACATCCGGATCAGATCACCGGGCTTGTACTGCTGGGGGCATACAGTACGGCAGACCTGTCACAGACCGATGTGGAGGTCTTAAGTATATACGGAAGCCAGGATGGCGTTCTGAACCGGGAAAAATACGAGACAGAGAAGAAAAATCTGCCATCGGATGTTACGGAATACGTGATCGAAGGTGGAAATCATGCCGGTTACGGCAATTATGGAAAACAAAAAGGCGATGGAGAAGCTGAAATCCCGAAAAAGGAACAGCAGCAGGAGGTCATAGACCAGGTGATCGTCATGTGGGGAGAGTCGTAATGGCACTGGAGATTGAACGTAAATTCAGAATGAATGGATTCCCGGAGCATTTAAAATGTCTGCGCCAGGTGGATATTGAGCAGGGATATATCAGCGTTGAACCGGAAATACGGATACACAAGGCGGTAGACCGCAGCACAGGTAAGACAAATTATCGTCTCACGGTAAAGGGAAATGGAACACTTTCCAGAACCGAGATCAAGACGGAGATTGAAGAACAGTTCTATCAGGAAGCAGTAGAATTTGTTGGATATCCAATGATCTGCAAGGATTACCGGTGCTATGAGCTGGAAGGACATATCCTTGAGGTGTGCTGCGTTGATGCAGGCACGGAGCATGAGTTTTATTACGGTGAGATTGAATTTGAGAGTGAAGCGGCTGCGGAGGCTTTTGTCCCGGGAGATTTTCTGGGCACAGAGGTTACAGATGATGACGCTTACAAGATGAAAAATTACTGGAGCCGTACACGGCTTTTGCGGTAATCATAAGACAGGTGAAAAAATGAAAGATTGTATTACAACATATACCAAGATTGAATTTGATACGATGAATCCGGTAGCTGCAAATGTAGCAATTGAAGATATTGCACATGCACTTTCGATGATATCGAGAGCAAATGGACATTTTCCGGAGTTCTTTTCCGTGGCTCAGCATTGTATCCAGTGCTGTGATGAAGCACTGGAAAGAAATTACAGCCCACGTGTGGCAATGGCGTGCCTTCTGCACGATGCAAGTGAGGCATATCTTTCTGATGTAACACGACCGGTCAAGAAGAACATGACAATGTATCTGCAGATCGAGGAACAGGTGCAGAACATCGTCTATGAGAAGTATCTTGGCTCACTTCCAACCGAAAAAGAGGAGGAACTGATCCATAATATCGATGATGGGTGTCTGTATTATGAATTTAAGTTTTTCATGGGAGAATGCCTGTTTCCAATAGAGCCGGTTCTGATCAGTACACCGGAATATGAGACACGTCCATTCAAAGAAGTGGAGAAAGAGTTTTTGATCCTGTTTGATAAACTACGGAAAATCCTGGAATCAGAAAAAGGATGAAGCAGCGATATGCTGTTTCATCCTTTTGACATCCTAAGGTTTATGGAAAATCAGATTGTTGTGTTCACACCATTGATCGCAGCGTGTTCATTTTCATCCATTGGAATGACAAGGCATTTTTTGCCTCCGATCTCCTGAGCGTGGATCTGGGAAGCCTTCTCTGGTTTTACACGCAGGATAACATCGTAGGTTTTAACTTCGGATTCGTAGGTATCCAGAGCTTCGGATTTCTCGGTGAGTTCCGTGGTGGTCTCATTGAGTCTGGTTGTCTTTTCTTCCAACTGCTGTGTGAGCACATCGACCTGATCCTGAAGCTCGATCTTTTCCATGACAATGGCATGCTGTTCGATGGCCTTTGTGTCGATGACATTGCTTGCAACTGGTGGTTTGTCACCAAAAGTCTCATCCAGTGTCTTTTCGATGCGGCTTGCCTTTTCTTCCGGAATATTGCTCTCTTCAAGGAGTTTGCCGACAGTGGCACGGTCCAGCATAAATTCTTCATCGGAATCTTCGTGAACCACTTCGTATTCGTCGATCATGTCACTTAAGTTCTGCTGGATGTTTACGAGCAGGTTTTCTGTGTGTTCATCCTCGGCACCGAGCACGTTGCGGACGATGGAGTGAAAAGCCATCTTCTGCTCAGTGGCAGTGCGGGCCGGATCACAGCCGAGTCCGTTTGCCATGAATTCCGAATGTGGTTCTTTCGTGTTTTTGGTATAAAACAGCGCAGAATGGATATCGGTGCTGCGGTCATTGAAAGCCGGGAATAAGAATGCGGTCTCCGGTGCGCCTACAACCCAGTCACGGATACGGGGTCCGATGCGTTTTTCGTCTTCCAGATAACCAAGCCCCGGTTTGGATAATGCAACCGGACAGATGGCACAGATCAGATAATCATAGACTTCTTCGGATTCATCGAGATCATCATTATCGGTTGTCCTTGTCATGACATCATAGGTGTCGTGGTATAACAGGATCAGATAGTTACCAGCGTGATCGTAAGTGTCGATGATCAGATCATAATAGGTATCTAACAGCGTCTCATCTTCTAATCTGCTGTCGCGCAGAGCCATAAGGATCTGCTGTCTTCCGCCGACTTCTTCTTCCTGAAGCGGGAAAGAAAGATCAAGAAGGTTGTTTCCAAGTGTTCCGGATAAAGCCTTGTTGGCAATTTCAAGATATTTATGATATTCCTCTTCTTCTAAGTTCAGAAATTTACCGCCGAATTTGCAGACTTTGTTGTGATTCCCGTCTACGTAACAGCCTGTCAGCTGGGTAAATGTTGCGTCATCTTTTTTAAAACGTCTTTTTAATTCCAATACTTCTTTTTTGTTCATGTGTATACCTCCTGATGGCATTCCCTATTATATCGCAGAGCTCTTCACAAGCGCAAGTCCGGTATTGCTATTCTTGTATTTTGAAGTTAAACTATAGGTTAGGTAATATGGAGACGGAAGGGTAACACGATATGAAAAAACTGATCCTTGGAATTCTTGCACATGTGGATGCAGGAAAGACGACTTTATCAGAGGGGCTGCTTTATGAAAATGGACAGATCCATTCGCTTGGAAGAGTGGATCATCAGGATGCTTTCTTGGATACCAATGCGCTGGAAAAAGAACGGGGAATCACGATTTTTTCCAAACAGGCAAGGATTGTGACCGGGGATATGGAATGCACACTTCTTGATACGCCGGGGCATGTGGATTTTTCGGCAGAAATGGAACGTACCTTGCAGGTGCTCGATTATGCAGTGCTTGTGATAAGTGGAACCGATGGCGTGCAGGGACATACGAGAACACTGTGGAGACTGCTCCGGCATTATGAGGTGCCGGTATTTCTTTTTGTGAACAAAATGGATCTTCCGGGAACCGACCGCAGAGAGATCCAAAAGGAACTGGAACGTGAATTATCCGACGGTTGTGTGGATTTTTCCGGGGATGTGCTGGGAACAGAGGAATTTTACGATCATCTTGCCATGTGCAATGAAGCGATGCTGGAAAGTTTTATGGAGCATCAGTCGGTCTCTGGGGAGCTGATCCAAAAGGCAATTGCAGACCGGGAGGTTTTTCCGTGTTTTTATGGTTCTGCATTGAAGCTGGACGGCATAAAAATGTTGTGGGAAGGCATCCGATCTTATACAAAGCAGCCGGCGTATGGGGAAGCGTTTGCGGCCCGTGTATACAAGATCGGAAGAGAGGCGCAGGGAAGCCGTCTTACGTACATGAAGGTGACGGGAGGAAACCTTCATGTGAAGGACAAAATCACGTATCAGGAACTGGTGGAAAAGGCGGATCAGATCCGTATTTATTCCGGGGATAAATACGAACTTGTGGATGAAGTGCAGGCGGGAGAGGTCTGCGCTGTGACCGGGCTTACGGCGACATATCCCGGACAGGGACTGGGTGCGGAGAAAGCGGATGAAGTTCCGGTGCTTGAGCCGGTGTTAAATTACCGGATTTATCTGCCACAGGATGTAAACCCATCCGATATGTTTGGAAAATTAAAGCTTTTCGAGGAGGAAGATCCACAGCTGCACATGATCTGGAATGAGAAACTGCGGGAGATCCACGCACAGATGATGGGACAGGTGCAGATCGAGATCCTCACGAGACGGATCAAAGAGCGGTTTGGTGTGACGGTAACATTTGGAACCGGAAGCATTGTATACAAGGAGACGATCGCTCGTCCGGTCGAGGGTGTCGGGCATTTTGAACCACTCCGGCATTATGCGGAGGTGCATATCCTGATGGAACCCGGTGAACCGGGAAGCGGTATTCAGACTGCTTCTGCGTGCAGTGAGGATGTGCTGGATCTAAACTGGCAGCGGCTGATACTGACACACATTGAGGAACGGGAGCATCCGGGGGTTTTGACCGGATCGGCCCTGACTGATGTGAAATTTACGATTCTGACCGGAAGAGCGCATCTGAAACATACAGAAGGAGGAGATTTCCGACAGGCGACTTACCGCGCAATACGACAGGGATTAAAATCGACAAAAAACGTATTGCTTGAGCCGGTCTATGCATTTACGCTTACACTGCCGGCGGAATGTGTCGGAAGGGCAATGTCTGATATACGGCTTCGGGCAGGCAGAGTGGATACACCGGAATATATCTCAGGAGCGGAGGGGAATATGGCAGTTTTAACCGGAACAGCTCCAGTAGCAACAATGCAGGATTACATGACCGAGGTACATGCCTATACGCGCGGGACCGGCAGCCTTACTCTGACACTTCACGGATATGATGTATGCCATAATGCGGAGGAAGTGATCGCACAGATGGGCTATGACAGCGAGGCGGATACAGAGAATCCGACGGCATCGGTATTCTGTGCACATGGAGCGGGATTTCTTGTTCCATGGGATCAGGTAGCCGATTACATGCACCTCGATTATGTATATCATCCCGATGAGAAAGCGGACAGTGAGTTGGATATGACGCACGCATTTGGTGCAGAGAACAATTTTGGACGGAGACCGGAAAAGTCAAAAGAGGCGGCGGGATCATGGGAGCTGGACCGGGAACTTCAGGAGATCTATGCGAGAGAATTCGGCATGAACAAGGAGGACATGCTTGATCAGGAACGGAAAAAATGGCGGAAAAAGAATCAGGCAGATGTAACCGGAGTCCGGGGACCAAAGCATGATAAACAGGGAAATATCATATATCCGCAAAAAGACCCGGGGGAAGAGTATCTGATCGTTGATGGATATAATATCATTTTTGCATGGGAAGATCTGAAGGAACTGTCGAAGGTCAATATGGATTCAGCAAGAGGAAAACTTTTAGATGAGCTGGGAAGCTACCAGGGATACCGGGGATGCCATGTGGTCGTCGTTTTTGATGCATACCGGACGAAAGGGCATCCGGCGGTAACAGAGCAATATCAAAATATCCGGGTGGTGTATACAAAGACGGATGAAACCGCAGACATGTACATCGAAAAGCTTGTGCATGAAATCGGGAAAAAGAACCGCGTGACCGTAGCGACCAATGACGGACTTGAACAGCTTACCGTTCTGTCGCAGGGGGCACTTAGAATGAGTGCCTCCAATCTGAAAGAGGAACTGGAGCGGACAGCAAAAGAAATCTATGAGGAATATCTGAAAAGACAGGGGAAGGCCTGAGAGACAGGGAAGCTGTTTTGGGCTTTGAAAAGTTTATGGAGCGTTACAGAGAAGGACTGGCAATTGAGCAGGCTGCTGTAAGCCATCTGAAGTAATTAGGCAATATGCCAAAAAAGTACAAAATACTGGTGAAAGATTGAAAAAAATGATACTTATGATATAATGTACGCGAAGGCAAAAGTGAGCATACAGTCCAGGAAACTATGAATACTTGTATGGTATAGTTCCCTGGACTGTATGAGAACGCGCCCGCGAGTCCGGAAAACCGGAGGTTTTTCGGACTTTTGCCGTAGCCGTTAAGCAATATCAGCCGCAGGCATCATGTGCGAAGCACATGATATAATATTAGTACAGTATTTTCACGTGAAAAGGAAGAAGTGGAATTTTAGGGAGTTCCACTTCTTCTTCATATAAGGGGGAATCATCGGTGGAGAAACAAAGGAAATCAGGGAAGATGAAGAAACAGGGCACAAAGAAAGAGACACGTAGACAGAAACAACCTGCAAAACAGCAGAAAACAGCGCAGACAGGAAAGAAGGGGAGCAGGAATAAGAAGGCTGTCAGCTATGAACTCACAAAGAAAGGACCAAAGTCATTAAATGCACTGTTTGCATTTGGGTTTGGAGCTATTCTCATCGTATATATCATTACACAGATTGCGATCAATTCTGTGCTGAATACGGCGAAAGCGGCAGCACAGGAGATGGAGGACAAGTCTATGGTCGTTGTGACGGAGGCGTCCAACATCCGCATGGATATTTTGCAGGTCCAGAATATTGTGACGTCACTTACAGCGAAACAGGCCGTGCCAAAGGATGGCTACGAAGATAGTGACAAATATGCGGAGCAGCTTAAGGATTCCATAGAACTGGTAAGTGATATTGACCACGAACATGCAAGTGGATGGAAGATTGTGTCAGACAAATTCGATTCATTTTATAAAAAGGGACAGAATATGGCAGAACAGTCACAGAGCAAGGGGGTTGATTCTGCTGGATTTTACCTGGCATCCTTTACGGATGATGCGAATCTGATCAATCAGTGTGTAGACAAACTGGTTGCCTATGCACAGCAATCATTTGAGGAACAGGCTGATACGATCTACAAGATCATCGATGGATGCCAGAAGGCAAGTTATGCAAGCACCGCTGTCATGATCATCATCATTCTGATCGTTATCCGGTACTTTACTTCGACGGTTGTAAGACCGATCCGTACCGTAACCGGACAGCTCGCAGCGCTTGAACAGAGAGATCTGACAAAGACTCCGATTCCGGTAAAAGGAAGACACGAGATCGCACGTCTTGCGGTTGCTTCGAATGAATTACAGAAATCCATGAAAGATATCATGGGAGTGCTTGGAACATCCAGTGATAATCTGAATGATGCTTCGGATTCCATGAATGTCAAATCCGATCAGGTATGTCAGAATGTCAGTGAGATCACAGATGCGATTTCAGATATTGCGGCAAGGGTATCGGATCAGGCAGGCAGTATTGAAGAGACCGGACAGCAGATGGAACGTCTTGAGAATATTGCTACCAGAAATGAAGAAATCTCCAATGAACTGCTGCAGACCAGCAAACAGATCGCCGAGGCCAGCGAAGCGGGCACCGAGGTATTACAGCAGCTTTCTGTTGTTACAAAGGACGCAGAAGTATCCTTTGATAAGATTTTTGAGAGTATTGAAAGAATCAACGTCAGCACAGAGCGGATCGCAAAGGCATCGGATATGATCCAGAGCATTGCATCCCAGACAAACCTTCTTTCCCTGAATGCTTCGATCGAGGCAGCAAGAGCTGGAGAAGCAGGAAAAGGATTTGCGGTTGTTGCGGATGAGATCCGTAAACTTTCCGAAGAATCTGCCAACTGTGTACATGATATCAATACAATGCTGAACGAACTGAAAGAATGTGTTCAGAACGCAACTGATCAGAGCGAGAACGTAAAACAGAATGTTGAGAAACAGGTCGAAGGCGTACATAATACACAGGAGAAGTACACAGATATCACAACAAACATTGATGGAATCAATGGACAGATCAATACATTGGGTGGTATTACACAGGATCTGACCGATATCTGTAAAGTAATCCGTGATGCAGTTGTTGAGATCAGCGAGTCTGCAGAACAGAATGCAGCAGCGACAGAAGAGACAAGCGCATCCGCACAGGAAGTACTTGCTTCTATGCAGGAGATCAATCAGGAATGTCTGAATACCAAGGGACTTTCCGATGAATTGAAAGAGCATGTTAAGCTTTATACTTTATAGGCAGAAAACAGGTCAGGGGGGATCATACACAGATCCCCCTTTTATCATGATGAATAACAGGCATTTGCGAAACTATCAAAATTTAAACTAAGCATGTGCTGTGAGTACAGGTAATTCGCAGGTGCTTCAGAGCGGCCGGTACTTAGACGTTGTATTTTGACGTCTTATGTACCGTTGCCAGCGATGAGCAGCGAGAGCGTGCCTGCGATTATTTGTACTCATAGCACATGCCAGAGTAAGTTTAAAATAGTTTCGCAATTACCTATTATGAATAAAAGATGAAGGAGAGGAAATATGAAACTGGTATCAGAAGAAATGTATGAACTTGGAAGCAAACGTTCCGCTATTCGTGAACTGTTTGAGTATGGGAAAAAGCGTGCAGAAGTGGTCGGTGCAGAGAATGTATATGATTTTTCACTTGGCAATCCGACTGTTCCGGCACCGGACTGTGTAAATGAAACAATCCGCAAACTGACAGAGGAACTGAATTCCATCCAGCTGCACGGTTATACTTCTGCACAGGGAGATCTTGAGTGCAGACAGGCAACAGCGGATTATCTCAATAGAACCTACGGAACACATTTTCATGCGGACAATTTCTATATGACAATGGGTGCCGCTGCATCACTTTCCATCTGTTTTAAGGCACTGACGACAGATCGTGATGACGAATTTATCACAATTGCTCCATTTTTCCCGGAATACCGTGTTTTTGTAGAATCCGCAGGTGCAAAGCTTGTTGTGATCCCACCGGATACCAGCAATTTCCAGATTGATTTTGATGCACTGGAAAAATCATTGACACCGCATACAAAGGGGGTTATTATCAATTCACCGAACAACCCTTCCGGTGCGGTTTATTCAGCGGAGACTATTGCACATCTGGCAGAGATCCTCAGAAAGAAATCGGTAGAGTTTGGCACGGAAATATTTATCTTATCTGATGAACCCTATCGCGAGATCGCATATGACGGTGTTGAGGTGCCATATGTGACAGAATTTTATGACAATACACTGGTATGTTATTCTTACAGCAAATCACTCTCTCTGCCGGGAGAGCGTATCGGATATGTGCTTGTTCCGGATGAAGCATACGAGAGCAAAAAGGTATATGCAGCAGTCTGCGGCGCAGGACGTGCACTTGGTTATGTATGTGCACCGAGCCTGTTCCAGAAGGTTGTGGCAAGATGTATTGGAGCAACCGGAGACATCAGTCTTTATAAGAAGAATCGTGACATCCTTTATAAAGGACTTACCGATATTGGATATGAATGCTATAAGCCGGATGGCGCTTTTTATATGTTTGTAAAAGCACTTGAGCCGGATGCAGACGCATTTTGTGAAAAAGCGAAGGAAGAGGATCTTCTGATCGTTTCTGCAACCGGATTTGGCTGCCCAGGTTATGTCCGGATTTCCTACTGCGTTGATGAAGACATGATCAGACGCTCGTTTGCAGCGTTTGAACGTCTTTACAAAAAATATAAATAATTAATTCAAGGAGAAAACTATGAAAATCACAAAAGAGACAAAGGGAACAAATGAGTTCACTTCGCCGTATGACTTTTACGGTAAGATCCCGGTCAGCAATGCAATCCTTTACGGACTTCAGCATGTGCTTGCCATGTTTGTGGGCAATCTTACACCACTTATTGTAATCTGCGGAGCATGTGGAATTGGAGCAGCTTCCGATTTCGCATCCGTTTATGTAGAACTGCTTCAGAATGCAATGATCATTGCAGGTGTTGTAACATTGATCCAGTTGTTTTCCATCGGACCTGTCGGTGGAAAGGTTCCGATCATCATGGGAACAAGCTCTGGATTTATCGGGGTATTCAGCAGTGTTGCCAATATCATGGGCGGCGGAATACTTGCATATGGCGCAATGATGGGAGCATCCATTATCGGTGGTCTTTTTGAGGGTGTGCTCGGTCTGTTCTTAAAGCCTCTGCGTAAATTCTTTCCGGCTGTTGTAACCGGTACAGTTGTACTTTCCATCGGTTTGTCACTGATCAGTGTTGGTGTGAATTCGTTTGGTGGTGGAGCTTCTGCAAAAGACTTTGGTTCTGTTGAGAACCTTCTGATCGGTCTTGCAGTACTTTGTATCATTCTTGCGATCAAGCATTTTGCAAAAGGAATTGCTGGTTCCTCAGCAATCCTGATCGGTATTATCTGCGGATATATCATCTGCGGTATTATGGGTGTTGTTCTTCCGACAACCGGAATCGATGCAGATGGTGTACAGTATACCAAAGCATGGGTATTGAATTTCGATAAAGTAAGAGATGCGAGCTGGTTCGCATTCCCGACAATTCTTCCGGTGAAACCGGTATTTGATGTACGTGCCATTATCCCGGTACTGATCATGTTTATTGTAACCGCAGTTGAGACCGTAGGAGATATTTCCGGTGTTATGGTTGGTGGACTTGGAAGAGAAGCAACAGATGATGAATTATCCGGCGGCGTTATGTGTGATGGCCTTGGTTCTTCTCTTGCAGCAGTGTTTGGTGTACTTCCAAATACTTCTTTCAGCCAGAACGTAGGTCTTGTAACTATGACAAAAGTGGTAAACCGAATGGCACTTTCCTTCGGAGCAATCTTTCTGATCCTTTGTGGTCTGTTTCCAAAGCTTGCAGCGCTGATCTCCATTATGCCACAGAGCGTACTTGGCGGAGCTGCAGTTATGATGTTCTCTTCCATCGTCATCAGTGGTATCCAGCTGATTACCAAAGAGCCGCTGGATGGCAGAAACATTACCATCGTATCCGTAGCACTTGGACTTGGATATGGTCTTGGTGCAAACAGCACGATTCTTGCTCACCTTCCTCAGGTATTCCAGCTGATCTGTGGTGAGTCCGGAATTGTACCTGCAGCATTTGTTGCAATTATTCTCAATATCATTCTTCCAAAGGATAAGCCTGTGGAAAAAGCAGACCAGGAATAAAGAAGAGGTGGATAAATGCTTAGATTTAAGCAGTATTACAGAGTAGAAACAATTGATGAGGCGTATGAACTGAACCAGAAAAAGGCAAATCACATCATGGCCGGGAATCTGTGGCTAAGACAGCAGAACCGCACGATCGGCGGAGTGATTGATCTTTCGGGTCTTGGACTGGATCAGATTGAGGAAACAGAAGATGCATTTGTGATCGGAGCGATGGTAACCCTTCGTCAGATCGAATGCAGTGAAGCACTGGCACAATATTTAAACGGGACAGCACGTGAAAGCGTGCGCCACATTGTCGGAGTACAGTTCCGTAACCTTGCAACGGTTGGCGGAAGCCTGTATGGAAGATATGGTTTTTCCGATGTGCTGACGTTATTTCTTGCACTTGGTGCAAAAGTGCGGCTGTATCACGCGGGTGAAGTGGAACTGGCCGATTATGTGGATCAGAAACCGGACCGTGATGTTTTAGAGGCAGTAATCCTTCCGAAAAAGGTAGAGGGCTGTTCTTATCAGTGCATCCGAAACAGTGAAACTGATTTTCCGGTGCTTACCTGCTGTATGGCAAAAGTGGATGGTGTATATCAGGGAACGATCGGTGCAAGACCGGGACGCGCAGTTTTATTCCGGGATGAAAACGGTCTTTTAAAAGATGGAATTACCGGGGAATCTGCAGCTGCATTTGCAGACTATGTCAGAACACATGTGGTAACCGGAAGCAATTACCGTGCTGGAGCCGAATACCGCCGGAAAATGGCTGGGGTCCTGACAAAACGTGCCCTTATGGCAATTGAGGAAGGAGGTCTGAACTAATGGAGATTACATTTCAACTGAACGGGAAAAAAATAACGCACAGTATCGAGAGCGATACCATTCTTTTGGACCTTCTGAGAGAATTAAAATGCTACAGCGTAAAACGCGGCTGTGAGACATCCAACTGTGGTCTGTGCACGGTTTTTGTCAATGAGAAACCAGTGCTGTCCTGCAGCACGATCGCTGCAAGAGTGAACGGTGCCGAGGTTGTTACCTTAGAGGGACTTCAGGATGAGGCAAAGGCGTTTGGTGCATATGTGGCAGACGAAGGTGCCGAACAGTGTGGATTCTGTAATCCGGGATTTATGATGAATGCGATTGCAATGTTCCGTGAAAATCCGGATCCGACAGATGATGAGATCCGCGAGTATCTTTCAGGCAATCTCTGCCGCTGCTCCGGATATGAAGGGCAGCTGAGGGGCATCAAAGCCTACCTCGCATACAAAAAGGGGGAGGTGCAGAATCATGTTACACAGTGATGACCGTGAATACAAAGTAGTAACCAAGCGTATCCGCAAGAAAGATGCCATGCAGCTTGTGACTGGCCAGCCGGTCTATGTGGATGATGTTACACCGTCTGACTGCCTTGTAGTCAAACTTCTAAGAAGTCCGTATGCAAGTGCACTGATCCGGAATATCGATACAAGTAAAGCATATCTTGTGCCGGGAGTTGAGGCCGTCTATACGTATAAAGATGTTCCAGACCAGCGTTTTACGGTGGCAGGGCAGACTTTTCCGGAGCCGAGTGCCTATGACAGACTGATCCTGGATCAGAGACTTCGTGCGATTGGAGATCCGGTGGCGATTATCGCCGCAGAGACACTGGAAGCTGCGGAAAAGGCGATGAAGCTGATCAAAGTCGAATATGAAGTGCTTGAGCCGGTTCTGGATCCGCATAAGGCAAAAGACAATCCGATCCTTGTCCATCCGGAAGAGAACTGGAAAGCACTTTGTCCGGTAGGTGCGGACAATAAGCGGAATCTTGTAGCGCATAGCGAAGACGCCCATGGCGATGTTGCGGCAGAGTTTGCAAAATGCGATGAGATCGTGGAAGGCACCTATCACTGTAAGGCAAACAATCAGGCAATGATGGAGACTTTCCGCACATATTGTGAGATTGATACTTACGGAAGACTTCATGTGATCAGTTCCACACAGATCGTTTTCCATTGCAGAAGAATACTTTCCAATGCGCTGGGCATTCCAAAATCCAAGATCCGCATTACCAAGCCACGTATTGGTGGTGGATTTGGCGCAAAACAGAGTGTTGTTGCAGAGATTTATCCGGCATTTGTAACATGGATGACCAAGAAACCATCCAAGATCATCTATACAAGAGAGGAAAGCCAGATCGTGGCTTCTCCGCGTCATGAGATGGAAGTTACGGTAAAAGTCGGAGCAGATAAAGAAGGACATATCCGTGCGATCGATCTGTATACATTGTCAAACAGTGGGGCGTATTCCGAGCATGGACCGACAACAGTCGGACTTTCCGGTCACAAATCCATTCCGCTGTATTCCAATCATCTGAAAGCACACCGTTTTACCTGTGACGTTGTATACACAAACGTTCAGGCAGCCGGCGCATTCCGCGGATATGGGGCACCACAGGGAATCTT
The DNA here is from genome assembly GCA_934364805.1 of uncultured Lachnospiraceae bacterium. Taxonomy (GTDB): domain Bacteria; phylum Bacillota; class Clostridia; order Lachnospirales; family Lachnospiraceae; genus Roseburia. Next base: position 41,505 of record CAKRMH010000013.1, on the reverse strand, counting down.
TGCGCTTGAATCGGCAGTCAGTGAGCTGGCAGACCGGCTTCATATGGATCCGGTGGCGATCCGTGAACTCAACATGGTAAGAGAAGGAAATATCATGGATGCTTATTATGGTGAGACATGCCTATCCTGCAGCCTTGACCGGTGCATGGAAAAAGCAAAAGAGATGATCGGATGGGACGAAAAATACCCATATCGTGACATGGGGAATCACAAAGTCCGTGCCGTAGGTATGTCGATCGCAATGCAGGGATCTGGAATTTCCGGAGTTGATGTGGGAAGTGCCACGGTAAAACTGACCGAGGATGGGCAGTATTCTCTGGTAATCGGTGCAGCTGATATGGGAACAGGATGCGACACGATCCTTGCCCAGATGGTCGCAGAGTGCATGGACTGTTCCATTGATGATGTAACTGTGTACAGCGCAGATACGGATTTTTCACCGTATGATTCCGGTTCTTATGCATCCAGTACGACGTATGTCACTGGAATGGCAGTAGAAAAGGCATGCGCAAAGCTTCAGAAGCATATCTGCAGAATCGGAGCAGAAATGCTCTCGCTTGCAGAGGATGAGGTAGAATTCACCGCTGGTGGAGTAACTGCCACGGCAGATCCGGACAAAAAGGTATCGCTTCTTGATATTGCAACCAAATCAATGTGCGGAAACTGTGAGACGATCCAGGTTACAGAATCCCATTCTTCCCCGACTTCCCCACCGCCATATATGGTAGGTATGTGTGAGGTTGAGCTCGACAGGGAAACGGGAGAGATCAAGCTGATCGACTATGTCGGCGTTGTGGACTGCGGCACGGTGATCAATGAGAATCTTGCCCGTGTCCAGACAGAAGGCGGACTGGCACAGGGAATTGGCATGGCATTGTATGAGAATGTCACATATACAGATAAGGGTGCGATTTCCGAGAATTCGCTTATGAATTATAAGATTCCATCCCGTCTGGATATTGGTAATATCCGTGTGGCATTTGAGAGCAGCTATGAACCAAGTGGTCCGTTTGGTGCAAAATCCATCGGAGAGCTGGTTATTGATACCCCGTGTCCGACCATTGCAGACGCAATTTATAATGCAACCGGCGTATTTATCAAAGAAGTGCCATTTACACCGGAGAAGATATTAGAGGCATTTGAACAACATGCGAAATAGAATGATTTATCTGGCAGCAGGAAACAGTGTGCGGTTTGGGGAGAACAAACTCCTCTTCCCGATCGCTGGAAAGCCTATGTATCAACATGGGCTTTTCCTGCTGTTTTCTATATTAGAGAAAAAAGAAGAATATGAACTTATCGTTGCGACGCAGTATCCGCAGATCTATGAGGAAGTTTCGCAATTAAAATTGCAGCGGGAGAACATTGCAGACCGTATCTATCCGCTTCTTACAAAACAGAGCCGCCTTGGCATGTCGTACACGATCCGAGAAGCAATCGAATACGGATGGACGATCCTGGAAAAGACAGATTTTTCAAATTGTATATCTGGAAATGAGCGTAAGATATGGCAGGAAGGCCCTAATTATGATACATTTATGGTAGCAGATCAGCCATATATGACAGAGGTAAGTCTTCTGGGATTTATGGAAGGAATGACAAACTCCGGTAAGCTGGTCGGCTGTGTGACAGAGAAGGATCAGTATGGGAATCCGGTTATGTTCCGTTCCAGTCTGGAAGATGAACTGTTACAGCTGGAAGGCGATCAGGGCGGAAAAAGGATCTTTCGGAAACATTTAGACAACAGTTATACGTATCCGGTTGAGAATGAGTGTCAGGATATCGACACGTTAAGCAGCCTGGGATGATCTGGGGAAGATGTGTCCGCGGGTCGGACAGTTTATGGAAGAAAGCAGGGAAAGATATGGAAAGTTCAGACAAGGAAATGATGGACGGGATTGCAGAGCAGGAAAAGCCAGAGCAGGAAAAGCCAGAACAGGAAAAACCAGAACTGGAAAAACCAGAACAGGAAGGAACAGATCAGGAAAAGCCGGGACAGGAAAGATCAGATCAGGAAGTAATAAACGAAAGCCTGCAGCTGCAGAAAGCCGTCTGGGTCAGGGACGAGATCGAGCGGAGACGAAAAGAAGAGGATGCACTTCTGGATCAGATTTTTGCAGAACAGAAGGCATTACATGAACTCAATGAGAATGTGGATGAGAACATGAAGCATGCCAGTGAGGGAAGACGTTACCGGGAAGAGATGAAGGAACGGCTCAACCGGCAGGTCTACGCAATGCATGACCTGAGCGAAGACAAGATGGAAGGCATGAAAGAATACTCCAATGCTTATCACAAGGGCTTTGCGCTTGCAATGTTTCTGATGTCTCTGGTGCTTTGTGTATTCTGTGGTTATCTGAATGGAATTGCGTCACAAAGCACACTTACTATGCTTTTTTTTACAGCACTGCAAGGTGCAGTACTGATCCAGGAGAGCAGATGCTTTCTGGTGTGGAAGTGGATCTGCAGACTTGTCCAGATGGTGACATTTCCTGGAATGCTTGTTCTTTTTATCGGAAATGAACTGGGGTATTCCTATTATGAACGGGCATTAAAGTACAGTCTTTCAGGTGCTTTTGTATTTCTGGCTCTGACTATGGCTGCGTATTTCCTGTACGATCCGTATCGTACTGCGAGAGGACGGATACAGGATGCAAAAAGCACGATCCGCAATGTGGAGCGAATTGCCCGTAAGCAGGTGAAAAAGAACCAGAAGACCCGTATAAAGGAGGAAGCCCGGGTTGAGAAGCTCTGCCAGAAAGAAGAAAAAAGAGCCGAAAGACTTCGCCGGAGGGAAGATGCGGCAAGCCGGAGACGGGAGAAAATACATCAGAAAAAGGAAGCTTTTTTAAGCAGATTCCGTAAAGCAAAGGATATCGAAGAATAACGCAGGATAAAAATGTTGGAATGTTACATTTCCAACATTTTTATTTTGCATATTTTTGTATATTAAAGGGGAAAAATAACCAACAGATGATAAAACGATTGGACAGAGATATAAGGAGAATGACATGGACAGAATTGCACAGATCAAAGGATACTTAAAAAGACTTGGTGAGGGCGAGGCATTAGAAAGTGTACGGAAGGACTTTGTGGAGGAATTTAAAGATGTGGATGCTGCAGAAATTATGCAGGCAGAGCAGCAGCTTTTAAAAGAAGGAACACAATTGGAAAAGGTGCAGAAGCTTTGTGATGTTCATGCTGCTCTTTTTCACGGGGCGACGAAGGAAGAACAGATCGCAAGTGCCGAGAAGGCAGCAGCGGAAGCAGTAAAGAAGAAGAAACTGGCGGTAACACAGCAACTGATACAGATTCCGGGGCATCCGCTTGAAACACTCACCAGAGAGAATGAGGCACTGGAAGAAATACTTGCACACTGCATGGAAGCAGCAGAAAGTGGAGAAGTCAGAATGTCTCTGCTGCAGGAGCTGAGAGAGGTAGCGATCCACTATGCAAAGAAAGGAGACCTGATCTATCCACATTTAAAAGTGAAATATGGAATCAGCGGTCCATCGGATGTTATGTGGACGGTGGATGATGAAATCCGGGATGAACTGGCAGTGCTTGCCACAGGAAAACAGGATGAAGTATGGATCAGCCGTTTTATAGCAGTTGTAAAACGTGTAGAGGAAATGATCTATAAAGAGGCAAATATTCTTTTTCCGAACTGTGCACTGAATTTTACTGAGGAAGAATGGTATGGAATCTATCAGGATGCAAAGGACTATGCGGATTGTCTGGGCGTAAACGGCAGACGATGGGACAAAGCTGAGGATTTTGCACAAGATCAGGGCACCAGAGCCGGAAATGCGCAAGCAGGCGGAGAAATCAAAATGGCAGGCGGACATCTGACTGTCGGACAGCTTGAGGCGATGTTAAACACGATCCCTCTTGAGATCAGCTTTGTAGATACAGACAATATCAATCGTTATTTTAATGAAGGACCAAAGGTATTCAAACGGCCGGGAATGGCCATCGACAGGGAGGTCTTTACCTGCCATCCGCCAAAGATCGAAAAGCAGGTGCGGCGCATAATCGGAGAATTCCGTGACGGAACACTGGATAAAGTACCGGTCTGGATGGAAAAAAACGGGAGAACGATGCTGGTGACATATATGGCAGTACGTGACAGACACAACCGTTATATCGGAACGATGGAGATCGTTCAGGATATGGAATTTGCAAAAGAATATTTTGAAAAGTAAACTTTATTGATTTAAAGTAAAAAAGTGCTTGCCTTTTCCATGTAAAACGAATATGATGATTAATAAAGAAAACATATCGTTTATGGAGGAAAAGACATGGAAAGTAGAATTTCAGGAACAACAGGACTTTTAGCATTGATCGGATCACCGGTCGGACATTCCGGATCACCGGCAATGTATAATTACAGCTTTCAGAAGCTGGGACTGGATTATGCTTACGTGGCTTTTGATGTAAAAGAGGATAAGGTGAAGGATGCGATCCAGGCAATGAAGACTTTTCATATGCGCGGCTGTAATGTGACAATGCCGGACAAGGTAGAGGTCGTCAAATACATGGACGAGCTTTCACCGGCAGCGCAGATCATCGGAGCAGTCAATACGATCGTCAATGACGATGGAAAGCTGACTGGTCATATGACAGACGGAGAAGGCTTTGTAAAGAACTTAAAGGCACATGGGATTGATGTAAAAGGGAAGAAAGTTACAGTTGCCGGAGGCGGCGGAGCTGCGACAGCGATCCAGGTACAGTGCGCATTAGACGGAGCAAAAGCAATCAGCATTTTTAACCGTAAAGACGCATTCTTTGAACGTACACTGCAGACCGCAGAGAAGATCAAAAAGGCTTGCCCGGACTGCGATGTCAATGTATATGATATCGATGATATTGCAAAAATGACCGCAGAGATCAAGTCCAGTGATATTTTTGCAAATGCAACGATCGTTGGAATGAAGCCATTAGACGATCAGAGCGTTGTCAAAGACACCAGTGCATTCCGTCCGGGACTTGTTGTTGCGGATGCAGTATACAATCCGACCGAGACCAAACTGCTTCGCGAGGCAAAGGAAGCCGGATGCACCTGTATCGGTGGAAAAGGTATGCTTCTGTGGCAGGGAGTTGCAGCGTTTAAGCTCTACACAGGACAGGATATGCCGGTAGAAGAAGTACGTGAGAAGTTCTTTGCAGAATAAAGATCTGTTACATCGGAATATACATAAAACTCCGGAAAGCCTTGAAGGATAAGGCTTTCCGGAGTTCTTTTATCTGGATATAAGGAGGGAAAGTTGTTTGCGGTCCAGTCCGTATGATTGGGATTTGAAGGGGTGGACCGATATTGTTTTATAAGAAATCATGGCGGGCAAGAACGCTTAAGATATTACGTCCTTCTTCTGTACCCTCAATGATCCTTCTGGCGCGTTTGCTGTCACCGATATTTACGATTTCTACGTTTGTATCAGCAAATGCATCCTCAAGTTCTGAGAGAACCGGGGTATTGGCTCTCATACCGAGGCAGATAAATCCATAATCGAATGGAACATCTTCAATGTTTCCTTCCGGAGTTTTTACGATGAATTTATCATTGGTAACTTCCTGAAGTGCAGTGTTTGTCATCTGACGGACATTGTACTTTTTCATTTTTGCAGCTGTATCGCATTTGGTAACCGGATCAAGGCCGTTACCGATCATAGGAAGCATTTCGACCATAGTAACTTCTGCTCCCTTCGGAGTAAAGAATTCCATTACATCAAGACCAACGGCACCGCCACCGATGATGGCAACTTTTTTGCCTTCGAGATTGTCTGGATAATCGTTGATGCGGTCGATCATCTTAAGAACGGTTGCAACATTGCTGTCATCCTGATCCACATAATCATGAAGACCTTTGATCGGTGGAAGTGTAGGAACGGAGCCGGTTGCATTTACGATGATGTCCGGATTGAGGTTTTTGACCAGATCCACGGTTGCGGATGTATTGGTAAAAATGAATAAATTGTGCAGTTTCGAAGCACGGTGTTTTAAATATTCCGGGAAGTCCGCAAGACGTTTTTTGTCCGGAATTTTCGAAATCACGGATGCAAGACCGCCAAGCTCCGGTTTTTTCTCGATCAGGAATGTTGTGCAGCCAACTTCTGCGGCAGTGCAGGCTGCTTCCAGTCCGGCTGTACCACCACCGATCACGACTACGTTACATGGTTTATTGATCTTGTGTTTCATGTAATCTTCACCGCTGTTGATCGCCGGATTCACAGTACAACGCATTGGCTGATTTAAGCCGATACGGTGTCCGGCGCAGCCGATATTGCAGGAAATACATTTGCGGAGGTCACATTCATTGCCGAATTCAACCTTATTTACCCATTCCGGTTCTGCAATCAGACCACGGCCCATTCCGATCAGATCTGCGTCGCCACGCGCAAGGATGTCTTCTGCCACCTTCGGATCACGGATATTGCCGACCGTCATACAAGGCTTATGGTATTTTTCTTTCACGGCTTTTGCCATGTAAGAACGCCATCCGTCTGGAAGGTAATTGGCATCGATCTGATACTGGATGGAACCATTCAGACCGCAGGAAACGTCAAATACATCGACTTCTTTTTCAAAGTACTGAAGATATTCGAGCGTATCGTCTAAAGTGTTACCGCCTTCTACCATTTCATCGGCACTGATGCGGACAAAAATCGGATAGAAAGGTCCAACCTGTCTGCGGACTTCTTCGATGACTAATCTGGCAAATCTTGCACGGTTTTCCGGAGAACCACCGAACTCGTCGGTTCTCTTATTCATAGTCGGAGACAAGAACTGGCTGATCAGGTAGGAATGGCCAGCATGGATCTCAACAGCATCAAATCCGCAGATCTGTGCGCGTTTTGCGGCTTCTCCATATTTCTTCACGATTTCATAGATTTCTTCTTTTTCCAGAGGTCTTGGAATCTCGCCGCCTGCTTTGGAAGAAACGTCAGAAGCAGATACCGGCTGCATTCCGATTCTCGAAGACATTGCAGAAGCTCCTGCATGGTTTAACTGGATTGCAATGCATGCGCCATGCTTGTGGACGTTTTCACAGAGTTTGTAAAGTCTTGGAATGTAGTTATCCAGATCGATACGAAGCTGTGTAGTTCCGTTTGATCCCTGTGGAGATGAAACGCTCGCATTTTCCACGATCAGAAGACCTGTACCACCTTTGGCTCTCTGTTCATAGTAATTGATGTGTAAGAAGCTCATTTCACCATTCTGCTCACCAAAGTTTGTACCCATAGGAGTCATAACGATGCGGTTTTTCATTGTCATGCGACGTATTGTCATTGGCTCAAAAATATGCTGATATTTGTTTCTCATTTTTTTCTCCTCTTATAAAATAAAGTGTTTATAAGGTTATTGATAACGGGCGTGTTATTAATTTAACAATACAATCGCAGAGGGAAAAAATCCAATTGATTTTCGAAAGCAAAATGATAGAAATTCTCTATTGATCCGTTGTACAGTTTTCGATAATGAACCGGATCAGGTGTTTTAAAGCAGGAAGCTGATACTGGCTCCGCACGTATCCCATATATACGGTGTGGGAAAATGTCTCTTCCGGAATCAGATGCCGGATCACGATGTCGTCTCTATGGATCGCCTCAACATCAGCAACGAGGGCAATGCCGAAGCCTTCCGCAACAAGTGATGCGATTCCGTTTTCATCCGGTGACTCACAGATGAATTCCGGGTGGATGTCATGGGAGAGAAAGAAATTCTTCGTATATTTACCAAGCCCCGAAGTGTGATCGTAGCTGAGAACGGGGTACAGTCCAAACAGAGCCGATGTAATCTTTTCGTCAGGAGCATCGCAAAGCTCGTGATTTGCTGGGAGGATTACAACCATCTCCTGCTTCAGGATCGGTACAAATTCAATTTCCGGTGCATTCTCTGCCTTTGAACCAAAGATCAGATCGTAGCTGCCGCGTTTTAAACCATCAACATTTCCGGCGGTATTTCCCTGGTGAAAATTGAAAATAACATGCCGGTTTCCATCTTCATGTAAAAAAGAACGGATCATTTTCGGTATAAACGTGCGCGCAAGAGGCGCAACATATGCGATATCAATCCGTCCGCCGTTCGTTGCGAGCTGATGCATTTTCAGCTCTGTGCGGTTTACCTCATCAAGAATCCGTGTTACGTGTTCCAGAAAAACAGCACCTGCCTTGGTGAGCTGTACATTCCTCCCTTTCTTTTCAAAAAGGATCAGACCAAGCTCATCCTCCAGAGTAGAGATGGAACGGCTCAGCGTTGGTTCGGATACGTTTGCTTTTTCGGCAGCCTGGTTGAAGTGCTCCAGGGTTGCTGCATGATAAAAATATTGAAGCTGATTCAGTGTCATTTTGGGCTCCTCCTTTTGTCTCCTAATCCTTATATGTCTTAAATATACCATATTCGATACATTTATGCTATTAATTGCGCCTGAAAATTTCATTAGTAGTATTAATCAAACGGACTTATAATATACCTATCAAAGGTTGTTAAGTTTTTAACATAATGGGCGTCTACAAAATTATGGAACAAAAGAAACTGGCAGTACAAATTTCAAGCCGAATCGTGTATGATGAAAAGGAGAAAAATTATGGCAGAGAGAATTACAGGACACACAGAACTGATCGGACTGATGGCATACCCAATCCGTCATTCCAATTCACCGGCAATGCATAATGAAGCATTTGCATATCTTGGACTGGATTATGCATATCTGGCATTCGAAGTTGACAACAGTACATTAGAGGATGCAGTCAAGGGCCTTCGTGCATTGAAAATGGTAGGATCGAACGTATCCATGCCAAACAAAACAGTGGTTGGACAGTATCTGGATAAACTGTCACCGGCAGCAGAGTTTTGTGGAGCGGTTAATACGATTACAAACGAGAACGGTGTTCTGACTGGACATATTACGGACGGAATCGGTTTTATGCAGGCATTACAGGACAATGATATCGATGTGATCGGAAAGAAGATGACGATCGCAGGAGCTGGCGGAGCTGCAACTGCAATTGAGATCCAGGCAGCATTAGATGGAGTAAAGGAGATTTCGATCTTTAACATCCATGATAAATTCTGGGACAATGCAGTGGAAACTGTGCGTAAGATCAACGAGAGAACCGGCTGCAAAGCAAGTCTGTATGATCTGGATGACAAAGAGCAGTTAAGAAAAGAGATCGAAGATTCCTACCTTTTAGTCAATGCAACCGGAATGGGAATGAAACCACTCGAGGGACAGACATGGCTTCCGGATACCTCTTATCTGCGCCCGGATCTGATCTGCGCAGATACGGTATATGCTCCATTAGAGACCAGATTTTTATCAATGTGTAAGGAAGCAGGCTGCAAACATATGAATGGAATGGGAATGATGTTATTCCAGGGAGCAGCTGCCTTTAAACTCTGGACTGGAAAAGATATGCCGATCGAGCATATGAAAGAAGTTTTAAATATCAGATATTAAGCATTCAGAATCTTAGACAAAGAAGGGAGAACAACATGAGTAACTATGTAGAAGTGCGTGGCGTGAAGATCGGAGAAGGCGTTCCAAAGATCTGTGTACCGATCGTAGGAAAAACAAAAGAAGAGATCCTTGCAGCAGCACGCTCCTTTGAAGGGGTAAAAAAAGATGTTGTGGAATGGCGTGCAGACTGGTTTGAGGGAGTTTTTGATTTCGCAAAGGTCGAGGACGTATTAAAGGATCTGCGCCCGGCACTCTCCGACACACCAATCCTTTTTACATTCCGTACTTCCAAAGAGGGTGGAGAGCGGGCAATCGAACCTGAGGCATATGCCGGGCTTAATAAAAAAGCTGCTGCGACCGGACTGGTTGACCTGATCGACGTGGAAGCCTTTACCGGGGATGACATTGTGCGTGACATCATCGAAGCAGCGCATGCCAGCGGTGTGAAGGTCGTAGCATCAAACCACGATTTTGACAAGACTCCGGAGAAGGAAGAACTTGTGCGCCGTCTCTGCAGGATGCAGGAGCTTGGTGCGGACATTCCAAAGATCGCAGTTATGCCACAGAACAAAAAGGATGTGCTCACACTTCTTGCAGCAACGGAAGAGATGGCATCTGAACATGCAGACCGTCCGATCATTACCATGTCCATGGCTGGAACCGGACTGGTCAGCCGTCTTTGCGGAGAAGTATTTGGCTCTGCACTTACCTTTGGTGCGGTTGGAAAAGCTTCTGCACCGGGACAGATGAATGCAGCAGATCTGAATACGGTGCTCAATCTGATCCACAACAGCATTGCATAAACCGGACGTTGTTAACTTTATAACACAACCACTTTAAAGCGTTAAAATATTTTCCTTGTAAAATAGAAAAGTTCTTGTTATAATAACCACAGTATCCCATAACTTTCAGTTGGGAATTGTGGTTATTATATTTTTAGGAGAATAAAAGATGGATAAGATTGAACAGATTCGAGAGAAAATTGGAGAATGCGATGATATCATCATCGAACAGTTAGCAAAACGTATGGGACACATTCAGGAGATCATCGCTTACAAGAAAGCGACAGGAATCCCGATCCTTCAGCCAGAGCAAGAGAAGAAGCAGACCGATGCACTCGAAGCAAAGCTTGGGGATAATGAATTTGAAGAAGAAATTCTGGATATTTTTAAATATATCATGAAAAACAGCCGCAGAATCCAGGCAAAAAGTCTGTTTGATTACAATGTATTCCTGATCGGATTCATGGGCGCCGGAAAGAGCACGATCGCCGGTGAACTGCAGGAGAAGCTGGAGATGAACCGCATGGAGATGGATCAGATGATCGTCGAGAAGCAGGGCATGTCAATCTCTGAGATTTTTGATGAATACGGCGAGACATACTTCCGTAACCTTGAGAGCAACACACTGATCGAGCTGCAGAAATGCAAACAGACCATCGTATCCTGTGGCGGTGGTGTTGTCATGAGAGCAGAAAATGCAGATCATATGAAGAAAAATGGCCGTATCGTTCTTCTTACCGCAAAACCGGAAACAATCTTTGAGCGTGTCAAAGACAGCGATGAGAGACCGATCCTAAATAACAACATGAACGTAGACTTCATTGCAGGCCTGATGGAGAAAAGACGCGAGAAATACCTTGCAGCAGCTGATATCGTAGTTGAGACGGATGCAAAGACCGTCACACAGATCTGTGAGGAGATCATTGCAAAACTGATCGCTTTTGATAATGCAAAAGAAGAAGCAGAAAAATAACAAGGAAGAGAAAAACGCAGTCCGGGAAGGAAATCCCAAGGCTGCGTTTTTTCATATCAGAGATCAAATCGAGATCTGGTATTTTTCCATCCAGTAATTGAGCTGGATAAAATATGCAATCAGCTGTGGTCCTGCCATCAACTGACCAAACCATGGCTTTCCGTATTCTGCAGGAGCAGAAAGGAATTGTCTGACCTTTCCAGGGTCAAGAAGCGGAAGAACCGGGGAATTCGGGTCAGAGAGAATCTCTTCCATTCCGTGGATCAAAAGCTTCTCATAGCCCGGGTGATAGGTCTTTGGATAAGGACTTTTCCTGCGGTGCAGAAGCTCCGGTGGAAGAAGGTCGCTGCAGGCATCGCGAAGCAGTGTTTTTTCAATACCATTCTGGTATTTCATATGCCATGGCACGTTAAAAACATATTCGATGATGCGGTGATCGGCGAATGGAACTCTTGCCTCAAGACCGGAATACATGCTTGTGCGGTCCATACGGTCAAGCAGAGTCTGCATAAACCATTTGATATTCAGATAGCCGATGATACGCCGGCTCTGATCCTCAGGAGGCTCATCAGGGAGAAGCGGTGCCTGTTTTTTTGATTCCTCATAACGGGCATGCGAATAGGAAGCAAGATCCAGCTCTTTTGCGGCATCCCCATTCAGAAAGGCAGTCCGCGGTGTGATGTCGGAGGACCATGGAAAACCGTCCTTTTCAAGAAGCTCCCTGCGGTAGAACCACGGATAGCCTCCAAATATTTCATCTGCACATTCACCGGTCAAAGCAACCTTATTCTGCCTGCTTACCAGATTGCAGAAGTAAAGGAGCGAAGAATCCACATCCGTCATGCCTGGAAAATCTTTGGCGTCCACAGCGGTAAAAAGCGCATGATACAGTGTCTCTTCATCGCATTCAAGATAAGAGTGATTCGTATCGTACCAGGTCAGCATTTTGCGGACATATGGCAGATCACGCTCCGGCTGGAATGCATTGGCCTGAAAGTAAATATCATTTCCTTTGAAATCAAAAGAAAAGGTATTGAGCGTCTGTCCCTGTTTCTTCAGATAACGGGAGGCGAAGGCGGTTACAATGCTCGAGTCGATGCCACCGGATAAAAAGGTGCAGACAGGCACATCAGAAACCATCTGTCTTGTGATCGCATCTTCCACAAGAAACCGAGTATGTGCGACCGTGTCCTTATAGTCTGCATGATGCTCGTAGCTTTGCAGCTCCCAGTAGGTTTCATCCGTAAGCCCGGCAGCGGAAAAGGTAAGAAAATGTCCGGGAAGCACCTCAAAAAGATCTTTGAAGATACCACATCCGGACGTATGTGCAGGCCCGATGGACAGAAGTTCCTGCAGGCTTTTTTGATCAATGGAAGGAGTAAAACCAGGAAACTGGAAACATGCTTTTGGTTCCGAACCGAAAATCAGTGTGCCGTCATGCAGGGTGTAAAAAAGCGGTTTTACACCGGCACGATCCCGGTATAAGAGCAGCCGTTTCAGCCGGTCATCCCAGATGGCAAAAGCAAAAATCCCATTCAGATGACGGACAAATTCCGGACCAAAATGCATATAAGAATATAAAATGACCTCCGTATCGGAGGTTGTTTCGAAGATATAGCCGTTTTTGGAGAGCTCTGGTATCAGCTCGTCGGTATTGTAGATTTCGCCATTATAGACGATGGTAAAAGAATGACCATCAAGTTTTCGGGTCATAGGCTGGCTGCCGCCCGCAATATCGCGGATGCTCAGACGGCTGTGTGCAAGCCCGGTTGTTTTATTCAGGTAAATCCCATGATTGTCATTTCCTCTGTGCGCCAGCACAGTTCTCATTTGTTCCAGACAGGTGCGCCAGCTGCCTGCCTGGTTTTCATAATTCATTTTATGATTGCAAAATCCTGCAATTCCACACATATTGCACTCCTGAGAAAAGGTGCCGCAGACACGGTCACCATTATTTTATACACAGTATATGCAATTTGGGATTGTCTGATACAATTCTGCGGAAAGATTCATTTCACGTGGATCAGTGGTCAGCGTGTTTTTCCTGCACCAGAAGCTTTTCCACATAATCCATAATATAATAACTGTCTTCCGGCATCTGACAGCCTACAATGTACATGCCGTCATTTGCAGAGCAGCGGATGATGCGTCCTTCCAGAATATTGTGTTCCGGCAATGCAAAATCATGGATCTGAATGGTCAGCCCGGCTCCTTTATTCTGCGCAAAGAATTTATTATCCGAAAGGAATGCAAAACCATTGGCACTCAGGTTATCCAGCTGTCCATGGAAGGTCTGGCCGGTCTTTTTCATCGTGATCGTACATGCATTGGAAATATCAACGCGCGGATATTTTCTGCGGTTATTGATACGAGGTCTGGAGTGAACTGTGAACAGATAAGTATGAGGTCTGTGTCCCGGATCCGGGCAGAGCTCCGTATGATCCCAGCAATAAAGGATATTGCCGGCGGTAACCTGTACACAATAGTCCGAAGAACCAGTATCTGACAGTTCTTTGGTAAAGGTGGCAATGATCCCGTCATCCAGTTGTTCCACAAGTTCGCCATGGTATTTGGTGTGGGAAGCATCTGCATTGCAGTGAAGTTCGATCTTCATGCCCGGAACAATATCTTCAATGCCCATAAATCCGCCAATTCCAAGTTCGCGCATCAGGGTTTCCAGAGTGCCTTCAATGGAATTGATGTTATCCGCACTTTCTTCATATTTACTTACCATTTTTCGGCTTGTATCGTCGGAACTTGTGACACAGGTATTCATGTCTGACACAACATGCGATACCTGTTTCATATTGTCTACAAGCTGGAGGTTGGAGGTCTCCACTTCCTTGATCGCCGTATCAATGACTTCGATATGGTCACCAAGCTGGTTGGAATCGGAATGGATTTTACTGATATTTTCACTTGCTTTTGAGACTTTTTCCAGTGTCTCCTGAATCAGATTTAAGGTCTGTTCCACGGACTGGGTCATTTTATCGGAAGTCTCCTGTAAATGTGTGAGGGCTTCACGGATCTGACTGGAAGAATTCTGTGTCTCGGCACTCAGAGTACGGATCTCTTCTGCAACGACAGCAAATCCTTTCCCGGCGTCTCCGGCACGCGCAGCTTCAATGGACGCATTCAGTGCAAGCAGATTGGTCTGGGACGAGATATTCTCGATTGTTCCGGTTTCTGCTTTTACGGTCTCAAACTGGTCACGGAAATCATGAAGAACATCCTCAACCTCGGTAGAAAGGCGGGACATGGTATGGGCAGTCTCCACAAGACTGTCAAGATCTGTTACACTGGCTGAGGCATGCTTTTCGGATTCGGCGGTCAGCGATACCATCTGATCGATCAGGGAAACAACATTCTGTACCTGGGAACTGATGTCCGTCGTCATGTCCATGGAGGAAGACGTGCGTTCCTGGAGCACTTCGTTGTTGCCTTTCAGTTCGTTCATACCGAGAACGACCATGTCAGAGCCGTGTTTGTTTTCGGAAGCAAGTTCACGGACTACGGTGATACCGTCCATGACGGTATTGCTGGCACCTTTTACTTTTTCAACAGTATTTACAACACGATCAAGATCGGAGCGGATGCTTTCGGTCAGTGCACCATCGGATTCGTTCAGATGCCGGATCGCCATTACATAGCAGATGTAGCAGAGAACAAGACAGGATAATTCAATCTGATAATCCTTGACATAGGCTGCAGAGTTCAGACCGGTCATATAGCGGTAAACCGCACTTGCAATGATGACCAGGCAGTTGGACACACCGCACACGATCATGAAAGCCTTGTCTTTGTAGATGACAAGAAGGCTTGTGACCGGAAGTATGTAGGCGAAGGCAATGGACGAAGGTGTTGTGCAGACGATAAAGGTATAAAAGATACCGTATCCGAACGCAAGGTCTTTGCGGTAAAGATCCGTCGACCATCCTTTTACACGAAGAAGAATCTCTCCGGAAAGAATCGGGATCCAGCATAAAAGCAGGAAAATAACATAATTCAGACCGGAATAATCTCCGCTTGATACGTCACCTCCATAGTTGGCACACAGCAGAACCGCAAATATAAGCCAGATTCTCCGTGCCTTTCGATTGGCTTTTTCTTTAAATTCATTTTCATTGTACCCCATAATGATTCCTCCTGACCAAAAGTACTAAGCTCATTTTAGTTTATTTTCGATAAACTATCAAGATAAATACGGTGTTTTCCCATACATTTTTTAGAATTGGCAATCAGATCCACTTCATATAGAACAATGCATGAAAAAATGATACAATCAAAAAAACAAATGGGAGAAGAGTTATGGAGATCAAGACACGATATACGATTCATGATGTGGCTGCTTTGCTTGGCATTTCGCCGGATGCTTATGTCGTATATCATCAGGAGCATGCAGTGCTTCTGTATAAAGAGGTCAAGACACTTTTCCAGTCGCCGGTTTTTTCCTTTGGGAATTTTTGTTATCATCTGCAGAAGGAAGAAGGGGAAACGTATCAGAGCCAGACACTTGAGTTCGTCATACAAAAAAAGATGCTGGAGCTGTCTCCGTGGAAGCAGGGGGCGGAGTCATTGCTGATCCAGAAAGGAAACAGATGCCTCTATACTGTGAAAACGTCATCCGGGCATGCTGCATGGGATCTGAGCGATATGGAACAGTATGCAAAAGAGAAATAGTTGTTTCTGCTTGACCTTAGACCTGCTCCAACCTTTATGATAGCCTCATAGAATAAAAATTTGGAAATGGAGGCTGATATCATGGAATGCACAGAGTTAACTTTTGAAGAAAACACATTAAAGAGAGCCAATCAGGCGCTTACAAAGTCGATCACATCGGTGGGCAGTTTGCTGATCGTGATGTATCTGGGACAGATCACACAGGGATTAGGAATCGTAAGAAGCCTGTCTGTTGCAGCAATGATCGCAGTTCCGATGGTGATATCGAATGTATTATATAGGGTCAATCCACTTTCAGACCGGTTTAAACATATTGCATTTGGCATTTTTCTGATCGCATTCGAGGCTGCGTGCCTTTCATCCACGATCTTTCTGTATAATATTTTTATTTATCCGGTACTGATCAGCATGATCCTGTTTTTTGATCTGAAACTTGAGATCCGGTTTAGCGGGATCACGCTTATCCTGACCATTTTAAATGGTCTGTATTCTTTTTATGTATTGGGCTGTCAGGCACAACAGCAGAAAAACCAGATTTTCATGGCATGTACGCTGGCATTCATTCTCGGAGTTACAATCTGTATTGCGGCAAGAGCAGCAAAGATACATAATGAAGAAACATTGGATGAGTTTGAAAGAAACCGCAGTAAACAGGTAAGCATGATGGATTCTATTGTTACGGTCGGACAGTCCGTCAATGAATCTACACAGTCGATCCATGCGCTGGTTGAGGAACTGAGCGAAGCTACCAATTCCGTCAATACAGCAATGGCAGATGTTGCAGCCAGCATGGAGAGCACTTCTTCAAGCATTCAGGAACAGGCAGAGGTTACGGGCAGAATCCAGGATATCATAAACGAGACTGTGGAAATGTCAGATGAACTGGAACAGATCTCCGCCCAGACCAATCTGCTTGCTTTAAATGCATCCATTGAAGCAGCACGCGCAGGAGATGCAGGAAAAGGATTTGCTGTCGTTGCAGAAGAGATCCGTGTTCTTTCGGAACAGACCAAACAGTCAACGGAGAATATCGAAGAGATCATTAACAAACTGGATCAGAATGCCACGGATACGATCACGTCAATGGATCATGTCATGGATAAGATCGGAGACCAGGTTGCTATGATCCATGAAATTGAGGAGGATTTTGCCGGAATCCACAGTGGCATGTCGGATCTGAAAGAAAACTCCATACATATGAGTGACAACGTGCGAACACTCAAAGAATCCAATACCACACTGGTAGACAGCACAAACACACTTTCATCGACCAGTGAGGAGGTCAGTGCATCAGCGGAGGAGACGAATGCAATGTGTGCCGATAATGCGGAACGTTTTAACGTAATTAATGACGTATTAGAGAAGCTTACGGCAGAAACTTCACGTATGGATGGATTTATTCACGAATACAATGAGATGCAGGCACAGGAGAGATAAATCACAGGAACAGTTTTTTTGGTTTTTTTAGACAATTCTGTCATTTTTTTGATCTGCGTGTTATAATGGTTCTGATGAGGTAAACCGATATATTATACAGATTGATAAGCTGGGAGGATTAGTACAATGAAAGAAAATCAATATCTTAGGGCAAATAAACGTGTGTTTATTGCATGTGCAGTTGTATTTGCATATATTACGGTCACGGTTACGGCTGCGCTTCTTGTTCATGCGGGAGCACACACCGGGGACATGATTATGCAGCTTGCAACAGCAATTGGAGTGCTTGTGGTATCTTCGGTTGTTTATGCAGCAAAGAAGACAACACGTACATGTGCAGTGACGCTTGTGACAGCTATGACAGCAGGTTATGTTGTTGTGTCTCTTCTGAATTCAACGGAGGGAACATGGGCATATGCACTGCCGCTGATCATTGCAACGATGGTATATCTGGATGAGCGGATGCTGATGATCATGAACGGATTTGTCCTGATTGTTAATATTGTCCGTGTATGCACCCATTTACATGCTGAGAATCCAAATATTTTAACGAACAGCGTTATTGCTGTTTTTGTATTGCTGCTTGTCTCTTATGCGGCAATCAGCATGACACGACAATTAAACAGCTTTTTTAATGAGAATCTCTCCGAGATCCAGGATGCGGTCAGCCGGCAGAAGGACAGCAACGACAAGATGATTCTGGTGGCAGACAATATCAAAAGACATTTTGGACAGGCAATGGGTATGCTCGATGATCTGGAGAACAGCATTGATGTAAGCCATAATTCGATTGCAGATATTGCAAACAGCACGGAAAGTACGGCGGAAGCAATCCAGAAGCAGGCCATGATGTGCTCCGAGATTCAGAGTCATACAGACACCGCAGAAAAAGAGATCCATGAAATGATCGAGGCATCACACCGCACGGATGATACGGTAAAAGAGAGTACACAGGTTGTAGAGGAACTGAAAGCGCAGGCACAGAGCGTAGAGGATTCCAGCAATATTATTGTAGAAGTGATCTCAAGCCTGACAGATAAGGTAAATGAGGTGCAGAACTTTATCGGTTCGATCATTAGTATTTCCGATCAGACGAATCTTCTGGCACTCAATGCATCCATTGAAGCTGCAAGAGCAGGTGAGGCAGGAAAAGGATTTGCTGTTGTTGCAGAGGAGATCCGCCAGCTTTCTGAGCAGACACAGGAGGCATCATCCAACATTACGGATATCATTACGAAACTGAATAATGACACAAAGAAGGCGAATGAGAGCATTCAGGAGTCTGTTGAGTCGGTACAGAAACAGAATGAACTGATCGATAATACAAAGGATAAATTTGAGGATGTTGGTAAGACGGTAGAGAACCTGATGGACAATATTACGCTTGCGGAACAGAGTATCCAGAAGATCCTGGATTCGACATCGGTTATTGCAGACAATATTACGCATCTTTCAGCCACCGGAGAAGAGGTTGCGGCTTCCTCTACAGAAGGACTGCGTATGGCAGACCAGACAGTGGACAGCATGAAGAACTGCAAGGATATCCTGAATAAGATTTATATGCTTGCCCAGGATCTGCGTGATTCGGTAGATTCGGATGACGAGAGCATAAAGGAGGCATAGAAATTAGTTGACACTAACTCTGGTTTGTGATATGTTATCAACGTTAGCGTACAGCGTTAACAAATAACACAAATCGGAGTGGAACATGCCAAGAGATAAAACTGCAAGTCATATTCAGGTTATGGAAGCGGTAAGAGCAGAGTTCCTTGAGAAAGGATTTGAAAAGGCATCTGTCAGAAGTATTGCAGTCAGGGCAGGAATGTCAGCAGCCGGGTTATACCGCCACTACAAAAACAAAGAGGATATGTTTGACGCACTTATGCAGCCTTTGATCGAAGAAATTGATACATGGCTGGAACACCATAAAAACATGAAATATGGAATGGTGGATAAAGGCGGTGCCGACAAAAATACACTTTTTGGAGAATCGTTTATCGATCTGGTCAGGGAAGTGTTATATCCCCACAGAGAAGAATTTAAATTACTGTACAGTGGAGCTGGCGGAACGCGATATGAGGATTTCATACATAACTTTGTCGAGGAACAGCAAAACAATATGATTCAGGCATTTGAATATATGAATGTGCACGGGTATCAGGTGAAGATACCAGGGCAGGAGGAATTGCATATGTTGCTTAGTGCATATACAACAGCGGTATTTGAACCCATCATACATGGGTATCCGCAGGAAAAAATGGAACATTGTCTTGATATGCTGAACCGGTTTTTCATGCCGGGATGGTTAGATATTATGGGATTATAAAAGGAGCCGAAAGGCTCCTTTTTATTTGTGTTAGCGAACAAAAAGAAGTATTCGTTGGCTAACACAAAAGAATAAATGTTTATGAAAAAGGAGAAAAAAATGACAAAAAACACAAACAAACTTACAGGGAAAGACATTATCAACATTGGAATTTACTCCGCAATCCTGTTTGTTGTCGTATTTGCGGCAGCAATGCTCGGAATGATACCGGTCGGTTATCCGGCATTGACGATCGTTATTCCACTTGTTGGAGGAATTATATTTGAACTTTTTCTTACAAAGGTAAAAAAATTTGGAATGATCTGGATCATGAGCCTGATTATGGGAGCATTAATGTTGTTTACAGGAATGGGATATTATCCCCTTATTGTAAGTATCATATCGGGATTTATCACAGAAATGATCGTAAAAAGTGGAGCATATTCAAGCAGAATAAAGTCGATCCTTGCAAACGGAACTTTCTTTTGCTGGGTATGGGGCAATTACTTTCTTTTTTACTTTGACAGGGACGCATTTATTGCATCAAGGGCAGAAGCCGTGGGAACAGGATTCACAGATGCGATTAACAGATTACTCCCATTCTGGACGTGTCCGCTTCTTCTTGTCATCTGTTTTGTAAGCGGGATCTTTGGCGGACTGTGGGGAACATCCATGCTGAAAAAACATTTGAAAAAGGCCGGAATCGAATAATGGGTGTAGATTTTCAACTTTATACGGAAAAACGGGGACTTGTGATCGATCCGCGTACAAAAATCTATTACATGATCATACTCTGTATTTTCGTGCTTGGAGGAGCAGGCGGATATAAAACAGGGTGGCAGCAGATACTTTTGAGTCTTGTACCGCTGTTTTTGCTGCTTACTGCATACAGGTGGAAAATGTTTGCAATGTATCTGATTAGTTATGTCACAATCTGGCTTTTGAATGGATGGCTTATATCAGATGCATCCGGGGTGATCCGTATATTGATTGCTGCATTTTTAATGTTTGCAGTCCGTATCATGCCAGCGCTTATTATGGGAGCGTATATCATGCAGACCACAAATGTGAGTGAATTTATTGCATCTATGGAAAAAATGCATGTGCCCACTCAGATTTATATTCCATTTGCAGTGATGTTTCGATTTTTCCCGACGATTCTGGAGGAATTTCGTGCCATCAGTGCAGCAATGAGAATGAGAGGCATTCATTTTGGCGGAAAAAATGCTGGAAAAATGATTGAGTATCGTCTGATTCCGCTGATCGTCTGTTCCGTGAATATCGGAAATGAGTTATCGGCGGCTGCGTTGACGAGAGGACTTAGCGTAGATACAAAAAGGACGAATATCTGTCAGGTTGGATTTCATTTACAGGATGTGATCCTGTTTGGGATTGGAATGCTTCCGGTCGTTACGTCCGCATTTCATGTAATCGCAAATTTGTCATAGACGAGACAGGAGAGGACAATGAAAAAAGAGAATCAGAATATTATGAAAGTTATCAATGAATACGCCGGAAATTACCGGTTATTGATCGTATTTGGGAGGATACTTGCAGCGGCAAGTGCACTGACAGGCATGATCCCATACTATGATCTGTGGAAGATCATAAGCATAGCAATCGATGGAAAACACATGGAGCAGATCACGGCACTTGCATGGCAGGCGTTCGCAATCACAGTAGTTTCCCTGCTTTTGTATGTTTTTGCGTTGCTGTGTACACATATTTCAGCATTCCGCGTTCAGGCATCCATGAGAAATCGGCTGATGCGGCATGTGATCACCCTGCCACTCGGTGTTTTTGACCAGGAAGGGACTGGAAAAATCAGAAGAATTGTAAATGACTCTTCTGCTGCGACAGAAACATATATTGCACATAATCTTCCGGATAAAGCGGCAGCTGCGGCGACACCGGTGGGACTGGTGGTATTGATGCTCGCATTCGACTGGAGAATCGGGCTGATCTGCATGATACCTGCCGTGATTGGTTTTGTTTTTCTGATGACAATGATGGGAAAAGAAACACAGCGGAAGATGACAGAATATCAGAATTCGCTGGAAGTCATGTCAAATGAGGCGACGGAATATGTAAGGGGCGTTCCGGTGGTGAAAACATTTGGACAAACCGTATTTTCTTTTAAAAAATTCAAAAAGTCACTGGATGACTATGAAAAATGGTGTGTGGATTACACTATCTCCATGAGAAAGGCAATGGTAGGTTTTATAACAGGAATTAATGCGGTATTTGTCGCACTGAGTTTTGCTGCATACATTTTATCAAGAGGGGGAATATCCTCCGAACTCATTTTAAATATGATGTATTACATCATCATTACACCGTTGCTCACAGTAGCACTATCAAAAACGGCATATTCCGGTGAGCAGGAAATGCAGGTAATCGATTCCATCCGGCGAATTGATGGAATCCTCGATATCCAGCCGCTGGAGAGCAAGGAAAAGGGGAGAAGAAAGAATACCGCAATCAAAGATCATTCGATCACTCTGGAGCATGTAAGTTACCGTTATCGTGGAGCAGCAGAAAACGCGGTGAATGGTTTGAGTATTTCCATAAAATCTGGACAGCATATTGCATTTGTCGGACCAAGTGGCGGAGGAAAAAGTACAACAGCTGCGCTGATCGCCAGATTTTTTGATGTGACAGAGGGACAGATTTGTATCGGGGGCGTGAATGTCAGGGACATTTCGCCAAATGAGCTGATGGACCAGATATCTTTTGTATTCCAGAACAGCAGACTGATCAAAGGAACGATACTCGAGAATGTGCGCCTTGCGCGACCGGATGCATCAGAAGCTGAAGTTATGGATGCGCTGAAAAAAGCACAATGCATGGATATTATTGAGAAACTTCCGGCTGGAATCCACACTGTGGTCGGAGCCAAAGGAACCTATCTGTCGGGGGGCGAACAGCAGAGGATTGCAATTGCCAGGGCGTTTTTAAAGAATGCACCAATACTTATATTTGATGAAGCAACTGCATTTGCCGATCCGGACAATGAGGCAAAAGTACAAAAAGCATTTGAAGTATTATCCGAAGGAAAAACACTTATCATGATCGCACACAGACTGACAACGGTAACCAATGCGGACTGTATCTTTGTACTGAAGGACGGAAAATGTGCAGAACAGGGACGCCATGAAGAACTGATGAAGAAAGATGGAATATACAGACACATGTATGAAGAATATACAAAATCTGTTAACTGGAAAGTGGGGGCATAGAAATGATAGAAAAATTACAACATAAATATGCGTTATCAAGACAGGGCGCGATCGACATGATCAAAGCGTGTGTTGCGGTATGCGTTTCGGATATGGTACTGATGCTTCCCGCCGGTATACTTTATCTGCTTATCGGCAATCTGCTGGATCACAAAACGGGGGATGAAAGGATTCTTATATACATATTCGGGTCGGCAGCAGTGCTTGCGCTGATCGCATTTACACAGCATATACAGTACAATGCAACATTTCTTTCTACGTATAAAGAAAGTGGAGTCAGAAGGACTGCGATTGCAGAAAAACTGAGAAAACTTCCACTTTCCTACTTTGGAAAAAAAGATCTGAGCGATCTGACAACAACAATTATGTCCGATTGCGCAAGGATGGAAACAGCGTCAAGTCATTGGATTCCAGAACTGATCGGCTCTGTTTTGTCAGCATTTATCGTCGGCGCAGCCATGTTTGTGATGTTTGACTGGAGACTTGCACTTGCAGCGTTCTGGGTGATTCCGGTTTCTTTTTTGGTGCTTGTCACATCATCTGGTGTTCAGAAAAAAGCAATCAAGAAAAATGTTGAAGTATCATTGAGCCTGAATGACGGAATTCAGGAATGTCTGGAGTGTGTACGTGATCTTCGTGCAAACAATGCGCAGGACAGATATATGGATGGGGTGGAGGACAAGATCAGAGCTGTGGAAAAGCAGGCTCTTTTTACAGAACTCAAAACATCGTTGTTTGTGTCATCAGCACAGATGGTATTAAAACTTGGGATAGCAACAACTGCATTGGCAGGAGGGGCAATGTTTGTAAGTGGAAAGATTACAATACTCACGTTTTTCCTTTTTCTTATGATTGCATCAAGACTTTATGATCCTATGCAGATCGCGTTACAGAATTTTGCAGCGGTGATTGCAACCGGAGTTCAGTGTGAACGGCTGGATGAGGTGTTGTCACACGAAGTCCAGACTGGAGCAGAAAAACTTACCAATCAGGGATATGATATTGTATTTGATCATGTGAAATTCTCGTATTCCGATGATACAAACGTACTGGATGATGTGAGCTTTACTGCAAAACAGGGAAGTGTGACAGCATTGATCGGGCCAAGCGGCGGAGGAAAAACAACGGTTTCACGTCTGGCTGCAAGATTCTGGGATATCAATGATGGAAAAATCACAGTCGGAGGAATGGATGTTGGAAAGACGGATCCGGAACAATTGATGTCATTATATTCGATTGTATTTCAGGATGTCATGCTTTTTGACAATTCAGTTATGGAAAATATCCGCATCGGCAGAAAAGATGCAACAGATAAAGAAGTGATGGAGGCCGCACGCATGGCAAACTGTGATGAATTTATCCGCAGGCTTCCGGAAGGATATCAGACCTGCATTGGTGAAAATGGAAGTGAGCTTTCCGGAGGAGAACGACAGAGAATATCGATTGCCAGAGCATTTTTGAAAAATGCACCGATCATTTTGCTGGATGAAGCGACCGCATCTTTAGATGTGGAAAATGAAACAAAAATACAGCAGGCATTGTCCAGACTGATTGAGGATAAAACCGTGTTAATTATTGCTCATCGCATGCGGACGATTGCAAACGCAGATTATATCGTTGTTCTGAAGGATGGAAAGACAGCAGAACAGGGCACACCGGAGGAACTTTTGAAAAAAGGCGGAATTTACAGACACATGGCAGAACTGCAATTGCAGAGCAATACATGGAAAATGAAAGAAAATGCATGATCGGATGATCTGCAAATTGAAGAAGTGCCGAAGCTGCGCAGTATTTATCCACGTGTGAGAAAACTCCTTTTGCTTTTTCTATAGGATATGATAAAATAATAAAATTGGTTATTAAATTTGCTATTCATCGCTTAATGCGTTGTAATAAATATATGACGGAAAGGATGATTATTTATGGGAAAAAATATGAGATGTGTGTGGAGGATGCACAAAAACTAATCCTCCAATAAAATTTAACGGAGGACACAAATTTGGATTTTGTGAAAATTAAAACAGAAACTTTTGATCAATTAGTGAAATTACACAAGGCGTATAAAACAGAAATTGGAGAAAATATGCCTGCAAATGCAGAACTGGAAAGTTTAAGGAAAGCAATTCAAAACGAACAGATACATTTTTATGGATGTATATGTGATAATGCACTGGTAGCGTGCTGTTCAGTCTGTTTTACTTATTCGACATTTAATTATGGCAAAGCAGGGGTGTTTGAGGATTTTTATATTCACCCATATTATCGTCATAAGGGGATAGCAAGAAAGCTTGTTTCTTATGCGTATGAACAAAGTGGCATAGGATCACTTACCGTTGGATGTGCAGACTGTGATGTATCAATGTATCAGGCTCTTGGTTTTAAAATTACATTGGGAAATATGTTGGCATATGAAAAGCAGCTGATATAGAAACACCACAATCCATGCCTCTAAAGCATAATCGGTAATACAATATAGGCATTAGTCATACTAAAACAAAGAATTTATAATAAATGCGTGAGATATTTTGATTCTATCTTGCGCATTTTTGATGTGATCGACTGCCGTGACCTTTTCCCAGGAGAAAATCAAAGAGAGCGGATCGTTGTTCTTTCATTTGGATGCTCCAAGAATATTTCCCGTAGTTTTCCACATACTAACTCCAGAGTTGATAGATAGCAAAATAAAGCATTGGAGGAAAATTTATGAAAGCCACAGGTATTGTGAGAAGAATAGATGATCTGGGACGAATCGTAATACCAAAGGAGATCCGCAGAACGTTAAGAATACGGGAAGGCGACCCTCTTGAGATATTTACGAACCGGGAGGGCGAGATCATGTTGAAAAAATATTCTCCGATCGGAGAACTGGGAGAGTTCGCGGCAAGCTATGCAGAGAGTCTGTCACATACGACGGGACACCTGATCTGTATTACGGACAGAGACTATGTCATTGCGGCAGCAGGGACAAAAAAACGTGATTATGAAGGCAAACCGCTTAGCAGCGAATTGGAGAACCTGATCGAACAGAGAGGTAATGTTCAGGCACAGGCCGAGGATGGTGCATATATTAAGATCACACTGGATGACAAAGGTGAATTTCCATATGAAGCAATCGCAACGATCATATGCAATGGAGACAGTATTGGAGCAGTTGTCATTTATGGCAGAGACGAAAAAAAGTTTCATGGGGAAGTAGAAAAACAGCTTGCGGTAACAGCCGCACATTTTCTGGGAAAACAGATGGAACAATAAAAAAGCAGATACAATGAGGGAACTGGTATAGTCGGTTCCCTCATTGCATATTTTGCCTAAAAAGTATAAAATACCATCATAATGATATACATTTGCGAAACTTGTCCGATATTTATATTGGCATGTACTACGAATACAAATGATCGCAGGTTTCGCAATTATGGAATCATAATGATGATATAAGGAGATTTATATGGCTAAGAAAAAGAAGAGAAAAAAACAGCATCGTTTTTTCTGGTTTATGGTGAAATTACAGATTGTATTGATGCTTCTCGTTCTTGGTGGGCTTGGATATTATTATTTTGGTGGTTATGCAGTAGAAGTGCAGGAACTGAAAAAAGAAGCAGTCCAGCTGGTAAGTCAGTCAGATGACGAGACGTTTATACCTGCAAAGACATGCTCGATTTATGATGTAAATGGCAATCTGATTTCCGAGACAAACGGGGATAAGGACGCTGTTTATGTGAAATACGAGGATATTCCAGCAGATTTTGTGACGGCGATGATCAGTATCGAGGATAAGAAGTTTTATCAGCACAATGGTGTGGATTACAAAGCGATACTGCGAGCGGTAAAGGCGGCTCTGGAGAAAGGCGAGGCGAGCCAGGGAGGAAGTACGGTCACGATGCAGCTTGCCAAGCTGGTGTATCTGGACAGCAGCAAGACATGGGAGCGTAAGGTAGAGCAGATTTTTGTAGCGCTGGAACTGGAAAAGCGGTACAGCAAGAATAAGATCATGGAGTTTTACCTGAATAATATCTATTTTGCAAATGGATATTATGGAATTGAGGCGGCATGCAAAGGATATTTTAACTGTGAATTATCGGATCTGGATATTTCGCAGATCGCTTTTTTATGTGCAATACCGAACAGCCCGACATATTATGATCCGGTTGCGAATATTGAGCATACATTAAAGCGGAGAAATCTGATCTTAAAGAACATGTATGAGGATGGAAAAATTTCCGAGAGCGCCTATAATAGTGCGGTTTCGGAGCAGATTGCGCTCAACCGGCCACAGGAGACCGAAGAACAGCGGAATAACTATGTGGATACCTATACATATTATTGTGCGACCAGGGCGCTCATGCAGAATGAAGGATTTGAGTTCCAGTATTATTTTGATAATGATGATGCGGAAAAAACATACGATGACCTCTATGACGAGATGTATGCAGAATGCCAGAAAAAGATCTACAGCGGCGGTTATAAGATTTATACGTCTATCGATCTGGAGAAACAGGCCGATCTGCAGTCGGCGGTAGACAGTACGCTTGCGTCCTTTACAGAGACCGGGGATGACGGAATCTATACGCTTCAGGGATCAGCAGTATGTATTGATAATGATACCGGACTGGTTACTGCGATCGTCGGAGGAAGATCACAGGATTTCACGACATATACGTTAAACCGTGCATACCAGAGTTTCCGACAGCCAGGAAGCTGTATCAAGCCTGTGATCGATTATACACCGGCTTTTGAACGCAGTTACACACCGGATTCCATTGTAAAAGACGAGCCGATTGAAAATGGACCGCAGAATGCGAGCAAGACGTATCAGGGGGATGTTACGATCCGCTATGCGGTAGAGCAGTCGCTGAATACGGTTGCCTGGAAATTATACGAAGAGATCACGCCGGAAGCAGGTCTGCAGTATCTGAAAAATATGAATTTCAGTCAGATCAAACCGGCAGATAATACACCGGCAACATCCATTGGTGGTTTTACGATCGGTATGTCGACACTTGAGATGGCATCCGCATATGCGACGATCGAGAATGATGGTGTATACCGCGAACCGACCTGTGTGAAGTCTATTTCGGATTCTACAGATCAGGTCGTATATACATTGGAACCGAAAGAGACGGTGATCTATAAGGAAACAGCGTCGCGTATGATGACAGATGTGCTGAAATCCGTTATGACCAATGGACTTGGACGGAAAATGCAGCTTACCAACATGATCAGTGCGGGCAAAACCGGAACGACCAATGACAACAAGGATGGATGGTTCTGTGGATATACCCGTTACTATACAACTGCAGTGTGGGTTGGTTATGATATTCCACAGGAAGTTCCTGGGCTTGCAGGAGGATCTTATCCTGGTCAGATCTGGCAGACTTATATGAACCAGATCCATGAGGGAAAAACCTCTGTGGATTTCCTGCCATATGCACAGCTGTCGGATGAGTTTAAATCGCAGAACTCGGATCAGGGAAGCGATGATGGAAACGCAGATCAGCCGGCCGAAGGTCAGGATCAGGGAACCGGAGATGCAGCGGGACAGGATCCAAACGCAGGTGCCGGAGATGCAGCGCAACAGGACCCGAATGCAGGAACGGGCGATCAGCAGAATCCGGATCCGAATGCGGGACAGGACCCAAATGCGGGACAGGATCAGAATCAGAACACGGGAACCGGCGATCAGCAGAGCCAGAATCAGACAACGGATCAAAATTCGAATAATGGAAATAACAATCCGCAGACCAACGATCAGAATCAGAACGATGGCAATCAGCAGAATCCGAATGCAGGACAGGATCAGGGAAATGCAGCCCCGCAGAACTAGAAATTAAATACAGGAGCTGGAATTCAGCAGGATTTATGTAACTTTTTCAAATTTATTTCAAGGAGGAAATAAAGATGAATCTATTCATAAACAACAATCAGGGAGGAACATCTGCAGGGATCGCAGGTGCATCCATAACGACCGGAAACACTGTAATTTCGCAAAGCGGAACACTTGGAACAGGGAAGTCACGCAGCAAGAAGTCGTTAAAATATAATTCCAAAGAGATCTCAGCACAGATCCTCCGTGCTACAAAATCAAGGACCGCAGCGACAGTTCTTACGAAAGCCAAGAATACAGTCAGCAATCTGAGGCGCTGTCTCGGAACCGGGGAATATAACGACAGTGAAGTGGAAGCAGCGCTCGCACATGCCAAAAGAATGGTGAAATGTGCACAGTCGAAAGTAAACCATCTCTGCGAAGAAGAAAATCTGCAACGCAAATATGAACGCAAGAAGGCATCCAAAGAGCGCCAGCAGAAGTCGGAGATCAAACGCCGTGTTCATCAGAAAGAACAGGATCTTGAGCAGAAAATAGCAATGGAAGAGCTGGAACAGGCACGCAGACAGAAGTCGGATAAGCAGGAGATCGTGCGCAAAAAACGGATGCATCGCAATGACGAGCTTGGAAAGATCAATGAGGCAGATATGAAATATCTGCAGAGCACCATAGACAGTCAGAAAAGTACAGGCCTCACAGAGAATACTTCTGCTATTGTGGAATTGTCTGATGCCGGAATCCGGCTGAGTGAGCTGCAGCAGGCACAGAGCGCTGTAGAGGCTGAAACAGAGATGGAGACAGAAACTCCGGATATGGCAGCAGATGCCGGAGCAGCTAATGCGGCGGATACGGGCGGTACTTCTGGAATTATGTAGAAAAAATAACGTATAAAGTGCAGGAAAATAGGGTGGAAACGCTATTGGGACTATGGTATACTAACTGTTAGTTTTTAAAAGATCAGGAGGAGAATTGATGAAAAAATACGGATTTGGTGTGGATATCGGTGGAACCACATGTAAGATTGGATTTTTTGAGACAAGCGGAAAGCTGCTTGATAAATGGGAGATACATACAAATACAGAGAATAATGGAGCTTCCATTCTGAATGATGTTGCAGAATCCATTGCACAGAAGCTTGAAAAAGATGGTATTTCCAAAGAAGACGTACAGGGCATCGGTGTCGGTGTCCCAGGACCGGTAAAGGCAAACGGTATTGTAAACCGCTGTGTAAACCTTGGATGGGACGTATTTAACGTTGCAGACAGCCTTACCACGAAGACTGGACTTCCAGTGAAAGCGGGAAATGACGCCAACGTTGCAGCTCTCGGAGAGATGTGGCAGGGCGGTGGCAAAGGCCATAAAGACGTTGTCATGGTTACACTTGGAACCGGAGTCGGCGGTGGAATCATCGTGGACGGTAAGATGATCTCCGGAGCAGCTGGAGCAGGTGGAGAGATTGGACATATTAGTGTGAATGATGAGGAACCGGAAGTCTGCGGATGTGGAAAACACGGATGTCTGGAGCAGTATGCATCTGCAACCGGAATCGTTCGCCTTGCAAACAGAAAGCTTGCAGCAACGGATGAGGAAAGTGCACTCAGAGGATTGAAGAAGGTTACGGCAAAAGACGTATTTGACGAAGCAAAAGCCGGAGACAAGCTTGCAATCGAAATCGTAGAAGAAGTCGGTGCAATTCTTGGAAAAGCGCTTGCAAATGTATGTTGTGTCGTTGATCCTGAGATCATCGTTATCGGTGGCGGTGTATCCAAAGCAGGAAGGATTCTGATCGATGTCATCCGCAAGAACTTTGTTGTACATGCATTCCATGCATGCCAGAATACAGAGTTTGCACTTGCAACACTTGGAAATGATGCAGGAATGTATGGCTGCATGAATATGATCCTGTAATAAAATTGATACATACGAAAAGGGCGTGTGGAAAACTTTGGTTTTTCACACGCCCTTTTTTCGATTGTGTTTTTCAATCACTTATTCTGCAAGTGTTTTGACATAGGCAAGTGCTTTGTGTACTGGCGGGATCGCAATCACGATCAGTGTCAGTGCGGCCTCAGCACCAAGGTATGTACCGTTATAAGCCAGTGAGTAAACGACTGCGTTCGGGAAAGTATCCGGAGCGTATGCACCGAAGAAGATCCATCCTGACAGGAATGCGAAGAAATATCTTCCGAGAACGGCGGCGATGTACCCTTTGACCAGACCATATTTGGAATTGGTAAAGATTCCGGATAATCCAAGTGCACCAAAAGCGAAGATGTAATCAACAAGCATCTGAGGAACGCTTAAGATGTATGGATCAATGATCAGCTGGAGAAATCCATAAGCGATCGCTGTGGTAAGACCAGCACCGAGACCATACCAGTAGCCGATCAGAACAATGAACAGCATGCTGAATAAAGTAACCGACCCGCCCATTGGCATGTGGAAGATCTTTAACATGGAAGTAACAACAGCCAGAGCAATTGCCATAGCTGAGAACGCCAGCTGTCTGGCATCAAACTTCTTCTTTTTTCCAAAGAGAGCACATCCGAGTAACAGGATTGCGATCATAAGGATAACAAGAGCGGTAAAACCTGCCATGGTTGGCTGATACGTGGTGTCGCCGTATTCATCGACGACTGCATTTACAAAAAATGACATAAGAAACTCCTCCTTTTTTATACGCTCTTTAGAATAATCTTTTTTCCATATTTCGTCAACTTATAACAGGTTTCGACTGCTTTTGCAGATAAGAAATTTAAAAAGAGGTTGACTTTTTTTCTTAAGACAAATATACTTTGAGAAGCAAATAGTTTGATAATCAAATTATTGCACAGGCAAAATAAAAGGAAAGAATGTTAAGGAGAATACGACGATGTTAGAAAAAATGAAAGAAATGATCGCAGACCAGCTTGGAGTTGATGCAGCAGCCATCAAACCGGAGACAAACTTTAAAGATGACCTTGGAGCAGACTCCCTGGATTTATTTGAACTGATCATGTCTATGGAAGAGGAATTCGGGGTTGAGATCCCTACAGAAGATCTTGAGAAAATGGCAACTGTAAATGACGTTATGGAATATCTGAAAAACAAGGGTGTTGAAGCATAATGAAAACAAGAATATGTGATCTTCTCGGAATCGAATATCCAATCATTCAGGGAGGAATGGCATGGGTGGCAACGCATGAGCTTGCTGCCGCAGTTTCAGAGGCCGGCGGTCTTGGGATTATCGGCGCCGGCGGTGCTCCGGCATCATGGGTCCGTGAGCAGATCAGACAGGCAAAGAAAGCAACCGATAAGCCATTTGGCGTCAACCTTATGCTGATGAATCCGGAAGCAGATCAGATTGCACAGATCATTGCAGAGGAAAAAGTGAAGGTTGTAACAACCGGAGCAGGGAATCCAGGAAAATACATCCAGATGTGGAAAGATGCCGGAGTAAAAGTGATCCCGGTCGTTGCAAGTGTTGCACTTGCAAAACTGATGGAGCGTGGCGGCGCAGACGCAGTCATCGCAGAAGGTATGGAATCCGGCGGACATATTGGAAAAGCAACGACGATGACACTTGTTCCGCAGGTGGCAGATGCAGTGGAGATCCCGGTCATCGCAGCCGGTGGAATCGGTGATGGAAGAGGCTTTGCCGCAGCTATGATGCTTGGCGCAGAGGCAGTTCAGATGGGAACGAGATTTGTGACTGCAAAAGAATGCACCGTACATGAGAATTACAAGCAGAAGATCATCAAAGCAAAAGATATAGATTCCGAAGTGACAGGAATGGCAAACGGGCATCCGATCCGCGTGTTAAGAAATCAGATGACAAAGGCATACCTGAAAATGGAAAAAGAAGGTGCATCTTTGGAAGAACTCGAAAAGATGACACTCGGATCGCTCCGCAAGGCTGTTGTGGAAGGCGATGTCACAAGCGGAAGCGTTATGGCAGGACAGATTTCCGGACTGATCAAAAAAGAAGAGACCTGTAAAGAGATCATTCTTGATGTCATGCAGGGCGCCAGACAGGCAATGAACAATTCTTATGAGGAATGGAAATAAGCATTTGTATTAAGATGGAGGACTGAAATGGGTAAGACAGTATTTATGTTTCCAGGTCAGGGAGCACAGTATATTGGAATGGGAAAAGAATTTTATGATAAATTCCCGGAAGTAAAGGAAACATATGAACTTGCAGGCAAAGCTGCAGGACTTGATGTAGCAGCATTGTGTTTTGAGGAAAACGATAAGATCAACATTACAGAATATACACAGATTGCAATGCTGACAACCGAGGCAGCAATCTGGAAAGTGCTGACGAATGCAGGAGTAAAGGCAGATATGACGGCAGGACTGAGCCTTGGAGAGTATGGAGCATTGATCGCATCCGGAACAATGAGCATGGAAGATGCGTTTGCAGTTGTCCGGAAAAGAGGACTTTATATGCAGGAGGCAGTTCCGGTCGGTGGAGCCATGTCAGCAGTGCTTGGACTGGATGCAGAGAAGATCGCAGAGGTTTGTGAAAAAACACAGCAGGAGACACAGAAGGTAGTCTCCATTGCAAATTATAACTGTCCGGGGCAGATTGTGATCACCGGTCAGAAAGAGGCTGTGGAACTTGCTGGAACAAGACTTGCAGATGAAGGCGCAAGAAGAGTTGTACCGCTTAAGGTAAGCGGACCATTTCATTCGAAAATGCTGGCAGGTGCAGGTGCAAAACTTGGCGAAGCATTGGAACCGGTCACCATTCATCCGGCACAGATTCCATATATTACAAATGTAACGGCAGATTATGTGACAGATCCATCCCAGGTAAAAGATTATCTGATCCGTCAGGTATCTTCACCGGTCCGCTGGCAGCAGAGCGTTGAACGTATGATCGCAGATGGCGCAGATACATTTATTGAGATCGGACCTGGAAAAACGCTGAGCGGATTTTTAAGAAAGATCAACCGTGAACTCAAAGCCGTAAGCATTGACAAGTTGGAGGATTTTGAAAATTATGTTAACCGATAAAATTGCACTTGTAACCGGAGCCGGAAGAGGAATCGGAAAAGCAATCGCTGCGGAACTGGCAGCAAATGGCGCATATGTCATTGTAAATTACAATGGATCCGTAAAGGCTGCGGAGGACACCGTGTCCGAGATTGTGGCAGCCGGTGGAAAAGCCGAGGCCATGCAGTGTGATGTCTCTGATTTTGAAGCATGTGGAGAAATGATAAAGGCAATCGTGGAAAAACATGGTCATGTGGACATTCTTGTGAATAATGCAGGAATTACCAGAGATGGTCTCCTTATGAAAATGAGTGAAGAAGATTTTGACCGCGTGCTGGATATCAATCTGAAAGGAACCTTTAACACGATCCGGCATTTATCCAGACAGATGTTAAAACAGCGTTCAGGTAAGATCATTAACCTGTCTTCCGTATCCGGAATTCTTGGAAATGCTGGTCAGGCAAACTATTCCGCAAGCAAAGCCGGAGTGATCGGACTTACGAAATCAGTGGCAAGAGAACTGGCAAGCCGTGGCATTCATGTGAATGCCGTTGCACCTGGATTTGTGACTACAGATATGACAGACGTTTTATCGGATCGGGCAAAAGAAGGAATCCTTGCACAGATTCCGTTACAGCGGGCTGGAACCGTAAAGGATATTGCAAAAGCAGTGCTCTTTCTGGCATCAGAGGATTCAGACTATATTACCGGCCAGGTATTGTCTGTCGATGGCGGAATGGCAATTTAGGAGGAAATAGCATGAGTAGAAGAGTTGTAGTAACCGGTATGGGAGCGATTACCCCAATCGGATTAAGCGTAGAAGAATTCTGGAAGAGTGTTCGTGGGCAGAAGATCGGCTTTGGTGAGATCACACATTTTGACGCATCCGAGTATAAGGCACATCTTGCAGCCGAAGTAAAGGATTTTGACCCGAAGAATTATATGGAATTCAAAGCTGCAAAAAGAATGGAGCTTTTTTGTCAGTATGCGGTAGCAGCAGCAAAAGAAGCAATTGAGGATTCCGGAATCGTAATGGAAAAGGAAGATCCGTATATGGTCGGATGTGCGATCGGATCTGGTGTGGGAAGTCTGCAGGCTGTGGAACGTGAGTATAAAAAGCTTCTGGACAAAGGACCGTCACGTGTCAATCCGCTCCTTGTTCCGATGATGATCTCCAATATGGCAGCAGGCAATGTTTCCATTCATTTTGGATTAAAAGGAAAAAGCATCAACGACGTGACCGCATGCGCAACCGGAACGAATACCATCGGTGAAGCATTCCGCTCCATTCAGTATGGCGAGGCAGATGTGATGGTAGCCGGAGGAACCGAAGCATCCATTACTCCGATCGGAATTGCTGGATTTACTTCCCTGACCGCATTATCCACCGTAGATGATCCGGAAAAATGTTCCCTTCCGTTTGACAAAAACAGAAGCGGATTTGTCATGGGAGAAGGATCTGCAGTCGTAGTACTCGAAGAACTTGAGCATGCGAAGGCACGCGGAGCCAGGATCTATGCAGAGGTTGTCGGATATGGATGCTCCGCAGATGCATACCATATCACATCTCCACAGGAAGACGGCGGTGGTGCTGCAAGAGCCATGACCAATGCCATCCAGGACGCAGGCGCAAAACCGGAAGACATCACATATATCAATGCACACGGAACCGGAACACACCACAACGACCTGTTCGAAACACGTGCCATCAAGCTGGCATTTGGAGATCAGGCATCCAAATTGAAGATCAATTCGACCAAATCCATGATCGGACATCTTCTTGGGGCAGCCGGAGCGATTGAATTTGTTACCTGTGTAAAAACGATCCAGGATGGTTATATTCACGCAACTGTTGGATATGAGACACCGGACGAGGAGATCGACCTGGATTATTGTAAGGAAGCATGCGAGATGCCGGTAGAATATGCACTGAGCAATTCCCTTGGATTCGGCGGACATAACGCAAGCATTCTGATCAGAAAGTACGAGGGATAACATGTCAGTATTAAATACCGCTGAAATCATGGAGATCCTGCCGCACCGCCATCCGTTTTTACTGATCGACACCGTGGAAGAACTGGAAAGCGGAGTGCGCGCGGTTGCCAAAAAAGCCGTAAGTTTTAACGAGCCATATTTTGCAGGGCATTTTCCTGGAAACCCGGTCATGCCGGGCGTGCTGATCATTGAAGCTCTGGCGCAGACGGGAGCAGTAGCAATACTTTCCCAGCCGGAATGGAAAGGAAAAACAGCATATTTTGCAGGAATCAACCATGCCAAATTCAAGCAGAAAGTAGTGCCAGGCGATGTGCTGACACTTGAAACAGAAATAATCAAAGTGAAAGGACCGATCGGTATTGGCAAAGCGACTGCCTATGTGGACGGAAAAACCGTCTGCATTGCGGAGCTGACCTTCGCCATAGGCTGATAGATGATAAGATGAGTGTATTAGAACGATTAAAAAATCATAGAAAATCAGATGAAAAAACAAGCGGAGCCGCAGCACCTGTACCGGAGGCTCCGGCAACCGTAACCTGTAAGGCATGCGGAAAAGAACTGAACAAAGACGAAGTAGTCAAGGGCAAATACGTCTGCTATGAATGCGGATATTATTTCCGTGTACGTGCGAAAAACCGTATTAAAATGGTGATCGATGCGCAGTCATTTGAGTCCTGGTATGACGATATTGAGATGTCCAACCCACTGGATTTCCCGGGATATGAAGAAAAACTTCAGGCAACCCAGGAAAAGACCGGGCTTGCAGAAGGTGTTGTCGTTGGAAAAGGTAAAGTGTATGGGGAAGAGACCGTGATCGGCGTCATCGATGCAAGATTCCTTATGGGAAGCATGGGACATGTGGTCGGCGAGAAGATCGCATACGCAGTCGAAAAAGCTACCGAACAGAAACTGCCGGTTATTTTATTCTGCTGTTCTGGTGGAGCCAGAATGCAGGAAGGAATCGTTTCACTGATGCAGATGGCAAAAACGTCCGCAGCCTTAAAGAAACATTCCGACGCAGGACTGCTTTATGTGCCGGTTCTTACCGATCCGACAACCGGTGGTGTAACAGCCAGCTTTGCAATGCTTGGGGACATTATTCTTGCAGAGCCTGGAGCACTGATCGGTTTTGCCGGACCGCGAGTCATCGAGCAGACAATCGGACAGAAGCTTCCAGATGGATTCCAGAGAGCGGAATTCCAGCTGGAGCATGGATTTGTTGACCAGATCGTGGAACGTAAAGACTTAAAGATGACACTTTATAAGATCTTAAAGGCACATCATCATCTGGAAGGTTATGCAAACTTTGATCCGCTTCATCAGGATGACAAATACGAGCCGACAGAGCTTATGAAAGAACGTCAGGCAAAATCAACACCGCTTTCAGCATGGCAGAAAGTAACCGCAGCACGTCAGGTAAGCCGTCTTGGCGCCGATGATTATATCCATGAGATCTTTGATGATTATATGGAAATGCATGGTGACCGTTATTTCCGTGATGATCCTGCAATCACAGGAGGAATCGCATGGCTGGATGGCCAGCCGGTAACCGTAATCGGTGTCAACAAAGGAAAAGACTTAAAAGACTGTATGGTACATAATTATGGAATGCCATCGCCGGAAGGATACCGTAAGGCACTGCGCCTTATGAAACAGGCAGAGAAATTCAATCGTCCGATTATTACTTTTGTAAATACATCCGGTGCATATCCGGGAATGGAAGCAGAGGAAAACGGACAGGGTGAGGCAATTGCACGGAACCTGTTTGAAATGTCCGGTCTGAAAGTCCCTGTACTTTGTATGATGATCGGAGAAGGCGGAAGTGGTGGAGCACTTGCACTTTCTGTCGGAAATGAAGTATGGATGATGGAAAATGCAACCTACTGTGTACTTTCACCGGAAGGATTTGCATCCATTCTGTGGAAAGACGGAAAACGTGCAAAAGAAGCCGCAGGAGTTATGAGAATCACAGCACAGGATCTGAAAGCACTTCAGATCATCGAAGATATCATTCCAGAGTACGGCGGAGCAGATGAAAGTGCACTTACATCGATCGCAAACTATATGAAGGGACATCTGAAGGAATTCCTGAAGAAACAGGATGGAAAGAGCGGAGAACAGCTGGCGCAGGAGCGTTATGACCGGTTCCGC
The DNA here is from genome assembly GCA_934364805.1 of uncultured Lachnospiraceae bacterium. Taxonomy (GTDB): domain Bacteria; phylum Bacillota; class Clostridia; order Lachnospirales; family Lachnospiraceae; genus Roseburia. Next base: position 3,682 of record CAKRMH010000013.1, on the reverse strand, counting down.
AAATTCTAACCGGTTTCACAAAGTATGACAGAAAAAAGGAGTCAAGATGAAAATTGTAGGTACGGGAAGTGCTCTTCCTGCAAAAATTGTAAATAACGATGATCTTGCGCAGATCATGGACACATCCGATGAATGGATCAGTTCCAGAACCGGTATCCGTGCAAGACATCTTGCGACGACAGAGAGTACGACAGGCATGAGTGTCGAGGCTGCCCAAAAGGCCCTCGATGCAGCAGGAATAGAAGCTGGGGAGCTGGACCTGATCATTGCCGCAACACTCTCGTCCGATCATATTATTCCAACACTTGCGTGTGAAGTCCAGAGTGCGCTTGGCGCAGTAAATGCAGTTGCATTTGATATTGGGGCGGCATGTTCCGGGTTTTTGTTTGGACTTTCCACAGCAGATGCATACTTCCGGACAGGAAGATTTCATAAGGCCCTTGTGATCGGTGCGGAGACACTGTCCAAAATGATGGATTGGAATGATCGTGGAACCTGTGTACTTTTCGGAGATGGTGCAGGGGCAGTGATCGTAACGGATGAAGGAGAAGACCATCTTTTATCCATGGTACAAGGGTCTGACGGGGCAGGTGGCATGGCATTATGCTGCAAAAACCGTCCACTTGACAATCCATATGCACAGAATAATGGGGAGGCTTTCAAATCCAATGCACAGAATGCAGAGGAGGATTTAAAGCCTGGGTATGTGCAGATGGATGGCCAGGCAGTATATCGTTTTGCCGTAAAAACAGTGCCGAAAGCAATTCATCAGGCACTTGATGAAGCAGGACTTACTGCGGATGACATAGACCTTTTTGTGCTGCATCAGGCAAATCTGCGCATCATAGAATCCGTTGCGAAACGTCTGAAACAGCCAATGGAAAAATTTCCGACAAATCTTGAGGATTGTGGAAATATTTCTGCAGCAAGCGTTCCGATTCTTCTTGATAAAGTCGTCAAAGATGGTATGATAAATGCAGGAGATAAAATAGTACTGGCTGGATTTGGAGCGGGGCTCACATGGGGCGCCTGCGTGATCCGCTGGTAGCCATCAGCGACGGCAGAGAAGCGGTCTGGCGGCAGAAAGAGGAAGCGGTATGACATTAGATGAAACATTAAACGATCTGCTGGTACGCCTTTTCAAGGATTTACTTGAAATCGAAGGCAAAGCCCTGATCACGGACGAATTTAAAGACATCACAACGAATGATATGCATATCATCGAGGCGATCGGCATTGAAGAGCCGAAGAAAATGTCCGAAGTGGCGAAACTTATGTCCGTCACGATGGGAACATTGACCAAGGCAATGGATGCGCTTACCAGGAAGGGATATGTGATCCGTGAGCGGAGTACAGAGGACAAGAGAGTTGTACGTGTCAGACTGACTGACAAAGGAAAAAGTGCATACTATCATCACGAGTCATTTCACAGACAGATGATCGAGAATGTAAAAGGAGAACTGACGGAGCAGGAGACCACCATTTTGATCTATGCACTTGCCAAGATGGTCGATTATTTTCAGTTCATATACTACGATACGGATGAGGAATCCGAATACATGGACTGGAAGAAGATCAAAGAAGAAAACAAATAATACAAAAGCAGTTTTTGGATATTACAGATCCGGAAACTGCTTTTTTGATAATAATTATTACTTTATAGAGGTAAAGTGATACAAAGTTGAAGAAATAAAGAAAAAAATATTGTGCAATTGGAAATTTCGTATTAAAATAATCTCGTTAGTGTATATAAACTTTGTTAAAGGAGATAGAACAAAATGAGTTACGTAGATGAAGTACTTGAGAGAGTAAAAAACAAAAACGCTTCTGAGCCAGAATTCTTACAGGCATGTGAGGAAGTTTTAGAATCTTTACGTCCAGTAATCGAGAAAAATGAGGCTCTTTACAAAAAAGAAGCTTTATTAGAGAGATTAGTAGAGCCAGACCGTCAGTTCAAATTCCGTGTACCATGGGTAGACGACAAGGGTCAGGTTCAGGTTAATACAGGATACCGTGTACAGTTCAACAACGCAATTGGACCATACAAGGGAGGATTACGTTTACATCCTTCTGTAAATATCGGTATCATCAAATTCTTAGGATTTGAGCAGATCTTCAAAAACTCTTTAACAGGACTTCCAATCGGTGGAGGTAAAGGTGGTTCTGATTTCGATCCTAAGGGCAAATCAGACAGAGAGGTTATGGCATTCTGCCAGAGCTTTATGACAGAGCTTTGCAAATATATCGGCGCTGATGTTGACGTTCCTGCTGGAGATATCGGAACAGGAGCAAGAGAGATCGGTTATATGTTCGGTCAGTACAAGAGAATCCGTGGAATGTATGAAGGTGTCCTGACAGGTAAAGGACTTACATACGGTGGATCTTTAGCTCGTACAGAAGCTACTGGATATGGATTATTATACATCACACAGGAACTTATGAAAGACCACGGCGAGAGCATGGAAGGAAAGACAGTTGTTGTTTCCGGTGCTGGTAACGTAGCAATCTACGCAATTCAGAAAGCTCAGCAGATGGGCGCTAAAGTTGTTACATGTTCTGATTCTACAGGATGGATCTACGATCCGGAAGGAATCGACGTTGACTTATTAAAAGAAGTAAAAGAAGTAAAACGTGCTCGTTTAACAGAGTATGCTGCAGCAAGACCAAGTGCTCAGTATCATGAAGGACGTGGCGTATGGTCAATCAAATGTGATATCGCATTACCATGTGCTACACAGAATGAGTTACATCTTGATGATGCAAAACAGTTAGTAGCAAACGGCGTAAAAGCGGTATGTGAAGGTGCAAACATGCCTACTACATTAGATGCTACCAAATACTTACAGGAGAACGGAGTATGGTTCATCTGTGGTAAAGCTGCAAACGCAGGTGGTGTAGCAACTTCTGCATTAGAGATGACACAGAACTCTGAGAGATTAAGCTGGACATTCGAAGAAGTTGATGCAAAATTACAGCAGATCATGGTTAACATCTACCACAATATCAATGACGCTGCAAAACGTTATGGTATGGAAGGTAACTATGTTGCTGGTGCAAACATCGCCGGATTCGAGAAAGTTGCAAACGCAATGTTAGCACAGGGTGTCTGCTAATTAAGAATTTCTAAGATAATATAAGATATTGAGAAGTCCTGGAAATGTTGAATTTCTGGGACTTCTCTTTATGTATTGAAATGACAAAAGAATTGTCAGAATATTCATAAATAGAAGATAATTTACGTTGTTTTGAGGTCGTTATATACACGTGATACACAAGTGATATACAGGTGGTATACACTCGTTTTTACTGATTTTGGATGATTTTTTGAAGCATTTCATCCGGTGTTTTTCAAGATGATTCAAGTATCGGTTAAAGCGAAGTAAACGGTTTTAATAGAATTGTGTGTGCGCGTGTGGTAAAATGGTGTTGTTGAAGAAAACGGCATTTATCAAATATAATACCTCTCCCAACCTATGGTTGAGTTTGATAATTCCACTTACAGTTTGTGTACAAAAACTGATAAAAATTGTAAAGTGTAGCGTGAAAGGAGGCATATTGTAATGAATCAAATTGATACAGGAAAGTTTATTGCTAGTTGCAGAAAAGAAAAAGGTCTGACACAAGCACAATTAGCAGAAAAGTTAAACATCACTGACAGAGCTGTTTCCAAATGGGAGACAGG
>CAKRMH010000012.1 GCA_934364805.1 uncultured Lachnospiraceae bacterium | reverse complement strand
GGGGTGTGGCTCAGCTTGGCTAGAGCGCCTGGTTTGGGACCAGGAGGTCGCAGGTTCGAATCCTGTCACCCCGATTTTTAAATAACAGATATAGAAAAGAGAGTTTGCAGAATATCAGATTGATATTTTGCTTTTTTTATTTTTTAAATAACAAAAAAAACACCACCAAATGCTTATCACATCTGTGGTGCTATTGCTTTGTATTCCCAACAAAGCAAGGGGGTTTTATAAAGGGAATAAAGGAAAGGGTTACAATATATAGTCAAAGTTAATAAATGGGGGCTTATTAACTTTTTGTCCTTAATGAAGTTCTTTTTCATTTACAAGATTATAATAACATGGGTGAATTGATCCTACAACACGTTATATTTGCATAACAAAAAAGACCGTGAATAATTAGTACCATTTTTTAAAAAAGAATATTGTGTTTTGACAATAAAGGTTGTATATTGTTAGAACATGTGTAAAAAACAAAGGAGGAAATCAAAGCATGGCAAAAGATATGACATCAGGAAGTCCGTTAAAGATCATACTGTTATTTTCATTACCAGTTTTGCTTGGAAATATATTTCAGCAGTTTTATAATATGGTAGATACGATCATTGTTGGTCAGTATCTGGGAGAAGACGCTTTAGCGGCAGTTGGTTCGACCGGATGTCTGATGTTTTTAGTGCTTGGATTTGCAAATGGAATTGCACAGGGATTTGGAGTTATGGTGTCTCATGCGTTTGGAGCAAAAGATTTTCCAAGATTGAAACACTATGTGGCACTGTCGCTTATGCTGACCGTAATTATTTCAGTAATTTTGACAATACCGACGGTTGCAGCTTCCAGAGTATTTCTGGAATGGATGAAGACACCGGAAAATATCATTGGGATTGCAGATTCCTATATTAAAGTAATTTTTGGCGGCATTATTCTTACGATGTCTTATAATGTGGCATCTGGAATACTGAGGGGAATCGGAGACAGTAAAACACCGTTATATTTTCTGATTCTGTCCTCTGCTTTGAATATTGTACTTGATATATTTTTTATCGTAGTTGTAAAACTCGGAGCGCCGGGAGCAGCTTATGCGACCATTATCGCACAGGGTGTGTCAGCGCTGCTCTGCTTTATTTATATGTTCCATAAATATATCATTTTAAAAACACGAAAAGAAGATTATTATTTTGATGCTTCCGGGGTATTTCATATGTTGTCGGTCGGAGTGCCAATGGCTTTGAATTATTCCATTACTGCCGTGGGAACTATGATCCTGCAGGGGGCAGTCAATGTATTTGGTTCAAGTGTAGTGGCTGCGTTTACAGCTGCATCGAAAGTAGAGAACCTTTCTACCCAGACGATGCCTACACTTGGAACTGCAATGTCTACATATTGTGGACAGAACCTTGGAGCAGGGCGTCATGACCGCATTTATGAGGGAATGAAAAAGGGATTTTATATCTGTATCCTGCTTGCGGCAGGTGCATCTGCAGTCTGTGTATTTTTAGGCAGGTTTATTGTGAGCTGGTTTGTAAGTAATCCATCCGAAGAGATTTTTACTTATGCAATGCAATACCTGACAACGATCGCCTGGTTTATGCTTCCGCTGGCATGGATTTTCTTATACCGTAATGCACTTCAGGGACTGAACAGAGGATTTGTGCCAATGATCAGTGGTGTGGTAGAATTAGTATGTCGTCTCCTTGTAATAATGATCACATTAAAACCGTTCGGTTATTGGGCAGTCCGGCTTGCAAGCCCGATCACATGGATTTTTACGGGACTTCTTCTGATCGTGACATATTATGTGTGGGAGCACAAAGATCGCAGGGAACATAAGAAAATAAAGGTTTGAGGTTTATATGATACTGAAAAAACGAATTCCGGAAGGATTTTATAAATTATTCCGGACAAGGAACATGGACGCATATATGCAGTTCCTTGTAGCTATCTATGAAGAAAATAATGAGATTTATACATCACTTGGTTTAACGATTGAGGAATGCAGGGCGATCATATCGGAAATGATCGCAAAACAGGGAATTTTTCTGCAGGAGGATGAACTCGAGGAGCAGGAAGATCGGGATGGACAGCTGGAATTTGCTGGTCTCAGGCATTCTCCGGCAGCAATTGTGACAAGATTGATCCATTGGGGCTGGATGCGAAAAGAATTTGATGACCGTCTGAACCAGTATGTAATTGGATTTCCGGAGTACAGTCAGCTTTATATCGAACTGTTTGAGCAGCTTTATCATGAAGATGACAGCAGGGAAAGAGAAAGTATTCTGGCAATCTACAGTGCACTTTATACGTATCAGTCGGATAAGGATAAAAATAACGATATTCTGATCAATGCCGTGCGCACCTGCAAACGGCTTGGACAGATGCTGTCCAATATGCAGGACGGCATGCGTGCGTATTTTGATGAGCTTTCCAGCAGAAAAAACTTCATTGGAATTCAGGAAGTACTTGTCGAGGAAATCAATAACAGTGACAGTAAAAAATATGCGATTCTGACAACAAGTGACAGTTTTTACCGGTATAAAGAGTCGGTAAAAGAATTGATCAGTGATATTCTGAGTGAAACAGAAGTGAGAAAGGAAACACTTCTACGCAAACAGCAGGGAATGGAGCCGGAGTCGGCTGCGCTACGTTTTTCCCAGATGCGTATCCGGGATTGTGAGGAAGCGAGTGGTCTCGTATATCACATTGAACGAGAGTTTGACCGGATTGAGCGAAAATACAATAAACTGATTGAGCAGAAATCAGTTTTTGCGAAGAGAGCGCTTGTACGGATCCAGTACATTATGCAGGAAGGTGCGGATAACGAAGATAATATTGTAAATCTGATCGGACTTCTGAACAGAAGCGCAGACCGTGAGAACATTTTAAGGGATCTTTCCGGAAGAATGGGATGTACAACGCAGTATAAGATCTGGTCAGACCGCAGTTTGTTTACACCGAGGGGAACCACGCAGGCAGAATTTGCACCGGTGACGGTAGAAAAAAAACAGGCGGACGAGCAGGAGATCGCAGATTTTGTGCCGAAACCGTTATACACCAGACAAGAGCTGGATGATTTCCGAAGAAAGAATCAGAGGGACGGGGCTTTTGTTGCCACAAAAGATACCGTACGGTCGATTGAGGATCTTGAAAAGTTACTGTTTTTATGGCAGGAGGCAACCGAAAACCGTATGGAAGAAGATCGGGTAGCGATCGGAGAAGAGATTCAGTCAGAAGACGGTTATACTTATTCAGGTCTTGTGATCGCAGATAATACTAACAAAGTACAATCAGAAACGGAGTAGCCGATGTTTGAATATATGGAAAATCTGTCTCCGGCAGAGGCAGATAATATAAAAAAAACGATTCAGGATCTGTTTCGCCAGACATGCATTTTACAGGTGAAATATGATCCAATCACAATGGAACAGAAGAATAATCCACGCTATCAGATCTGTATGAGACACAGAGATTTTATAGCAGATTATGTGTCTGTTATGGGATGTGAACTGATCTATGATGCAATGACACATATTTTCCGCCTTGGCGGGGAAGGTGCGCCAGTAGAGCATATGAATCTTTTTACCACGAAGCTTGTGGTACTTCTTAAGAAAATCTATTATGACAAAATCATGGGTGAAGGGCTGAATGCACCGGTTACCAATCTTTCTGAGATCAGGGAATACGGTATGGACACCAGTCTTTTGCAGAATCGCATTCCGGAGCAGGACTGGAATGAGGCACTTGGAATGCTTAAGGTACATCAGATCATCGAGATTCCGGGAGCAATCATGAATCTGATGGACAACACACCAATCTATATCAACACTACAGTGAATATGTATTGTTCCGCTGTGGATATCAATGAGCTCGTTGCAAAATACAGTGGAGAACTTGACATAAAAGAAGCGGGAGAGGAGAGAATGACAGATGAAACAGGCAAAGAAGATCTTCACCAGAATGTGTCTGAATAACTGGGGTGGAATCGATCATAAAATTCTGGAATTTCACGAATATGTGAATCTGTTCAGTGGGAAAAGCGGATCGGGAAAATCAACCGTTATGGATGCAATCCAGGTAATCTTATATGGAAGCTTTTCATCTGCATTTCTGAATAAGGCAGCGGATGATGCCAAAAACCGGCGAAGTGTGTTAAGTTATCTGCGTGGAGAACAGAAGGATGGGTCTGCCAACAGGGAAGGAAGAGATTTCTGTTCCGTCATAGCACTGGAGATTGAAGATACGGGAACACATATTGTTAACTGTGTGGGAATTGCATTTGAAGTAAGAAAAAATGATACCGACCTGAAAAAATACCAGTTTTTCAGTCATTCCGGAAAAATGCCGGAGAATGGTTATGTTACAGAGGAAGGATATCCGTATTCCAATGCGGACATCCGCAAACTGATCGAAGAACGTTCTGCTTCTACAGAAAATCGTGGAAGAGGAGACGTAAACCGTATTTATGCATCCAGAGAGTCCTATCTTGCAGTCTTATATGATGTGATTCTGGGCTATATTGATGGTTCCCGTTTTATCACAATGGAAAAAAGTGCGATCGCACTTAAGATGTCAAACGGAACCGGACAGTTTATCCGTGATTATATGTTTCCGGCAAGTTCCGCAGACACGATTGAAAAGATCAGTGATCAGCTTGGAGCCTATCGTGACATCCGTGAGAAGATCAATGATCTGAAGGATCGTATTGACCTGCTTACGGAGGTTCAGGAAGCAGGAAGAAAGAAAATTCAGGTAGAAGGAGATATCATTCATGCCAATGCTGTGATCCGCTGCCTGGAACTGCAGGAGTTAGAGGCAAAGATTGCGGGTGGAAGTGAAAATCTTGAGATAAACCGGAAAGCCCAGGAGGCAAAAGAAAAAGAACTTTTAAAGATCCGTGAGGAGAAGAAAAAAGCAGATGAAGAACTGATCCAGATCAAGGCTGATCTAAAGGCAAGTGATCTTGGAAGCAAAGAGCAGCATCTGAAAGATCTGAAAGGTCACAGCGAGATGCTTGTAAATGCCAGCAGACAGTGGAGAACGCTTGTCAGAGGGCTTGCAAGATGGGAAGAGGACGAATATGTGGGCGAATATATTTCCAATCCTCTTTTACATATGATTGCAGAGTTTAAAAAAGGAAATGTAACGGCAGAGCAGGCAAAAAAACTGCGTGACCGTATCGCTGATGAGAAAGAGAATATTGAGTCTGAATATGAGGACTACAATGCGAAACGCCGTGAAGTGCAAAAGGAACTGAAGGAGAAGCAGGAGCTGGTGGACGCCATGGTACAGGGCGTGAAACCATATCCGGAGAGCCTGAAAAAAGCACGTGGTGCACTGGAACGCCGTCTGAGTGAAGCGTTTGGAAAGCCGGTGCATGTTCATGTACTGGCAGACCTGTTTGATATCCGTGAGGATGAGTGGAAGAATGCAATCGAGGGAAGACTTGGCAGACTCAAGTTCTCGCTGATCACGGAGCCTCAGTATGCGCATGATGCAGCAAAGATCTTCCGCAACATGAAAAGTTATGAAAATGTCGATCTGATCAATTCAGCGGCGATTGAGAAAAGCAGCCCGAAAGAGGATGACAATTCTTTATATGAAGCGGTTGCTGCGGACGAAGCCTATGTGGATACCTGCCTGAAACGGTATCTTGGACATATTGTAAAATGCCAGAGTATCGAAGACTTGGAAAAGGTACGGGACGGAGTTACGCCGGACTGCTATTCATACAGCAATTTCATTTTCCGCCATTTGCGGGAAGAAGATTATGGAAGAAGAGCCTGCATCGGAAGAAAAGTGTCCAAAACAAAACAGGCAGAATACGAGCAGGAGATCTTAAAGCTTTCGAAGGAACATGCAGATCTTGTACGGATCACGGATGGATTAAAGGCATCACGTGATTTTGAGTGTTTAAGAGCAGAGCCGGAGGATATTGCTGCATTGTCAATTGCAGGAGAAGAACTGGACGCTGTGAATGAGGAGATTGCAAAACAGCATGAGCAGATCCAGACCTTAAGAGAAGGCAGATTTAAGGAACTGGACGAAAAACGCAGACAGCTTGAGACAGTCCTTTCCAAAATCTCAGACCGTGAGGCACAGGTTCAGAGTGAACTTACGGGAATGGTACGTCAGGAAGGCAATTTGCAGCGTGAGATCGAAGAACGCAGACAGACTCTGGAAGAAAAGAAACAGGGTTATATTTCAAATGAACTGATCGAGCAGGAAGTGGAAAATGCACTTGCAAAAGCATCCGGACAATCCGTAAGAAATACACAGCTTCGTGCGATCAGCGCACTGGAGATCAAGGTACAGGAGGAAACGGAGAATCTGCAGATGGCGAGAAACCGTTTTATCCAGAAATATCCGTCCTGTGGATTCAGTGGTATGGAGAAGACCAACGCAGCCTACGAAAAGCTTCTTCTGGATTACCAGAACGATTATGAACCGCAGTATCAGAAAGAGTTTTCCAAACAGTGCGATTTCATCTATAAGAGCCTGCGTGATAACGTCATTGCAACGATCCATGGTGATATCAAGGCCGCAATCCGCCATAAGAATGAGATTAACCGTCTGTTGAAAAAAACGAATTTCTCAGACAGTACCTATCAGATCAAAATCGAGCCTGCGGAAAATGAAAACGGACAGTTTTACGAGATGCTGATGGCAGAAGAACTTGACAGCAAGAATTTAAACAACGATGGCATGGAAGGTCAGATGAGTTTTGGGGAGGATGTATTTTTCCAGAAATACGAAAAGCAGATCGAACTTCTGACAGAAAAGTTTATGCCGGTCCGCGGTGGGGAGGATGAACGCCAGCTTGAAAAACGGAAAAAAGAGATTGAGCAGTATGCAGATTACCGCAATTATCTGTCGTTTAGCATGTACGAGCAGGTAACCGATGAAAACGGCAATCTGATCCGCGAGAATCATGTCGATGACATGGCGGGAAGAGATTCCGGAGGTGAGGGACAGAACCCGAAATATGTTGCACTGCTTGCAGGTTTTGCAATGCTTTATATGCAGCAGAACAACCGGGATTCAAAAATCCGTCTGGTACTTCTGGATGAGGCATTTTCGAAGATGGATCAGGAGCGAAGTGCAGTCTGCCTGAAATATGCAAGACAGATGGGGCTGCAGCTGATTGTCTGTGTGCCGGATGAACGTCTGCAGTCACTGATCCAGAATGTGGACTGTGTGTACGGATTCCGACGCCACAATAACCGTATTTCCATGATGCATATTGATAAGGGTGATTATCTGGAACTTATGGAAGGCAGAAACGAATAAGAAACGTATTTATTCTGGCAGATCCGGGATGATCTCAACGTAAATCTGATCAAAGGATTTACGGAGTTCATCGCGGATCTCGTCACGTATGCGGTTTAATGTTTTCAGAGTGATGATATCGTTTGGGCTGTCAATATAGATCTCAACCCAGGTTTTTCGTCCGGTCTGGATGACATCCAGGAACTGAATGGTATAAGAAGAAGTGGACATGCTCTGTTCTGCAATGGCACGGATCTGATCCATGATCTCCTGATTTGGGGCAAAAAGAACCAGACTTTTCAGATTCACAAAGATCATATGTATTGGTTCACGGATCAGGAAAAGAGCCATGATGATCGCCACGATCGGATCAATATATGGACTGAACCAGGCAGCATTTGTTTTGCGCAATATCACTTCAAGGGCAAAGGCAAGTGAAACACCGAGACTTCCGATGATATCCAGCTTCCAGGCGTAGAGCTCTGCATGAATGGTCATGGATTCATAGCGTTTGCTGAAATAAGAAAGCAGCAGATAAAGTGCTACGCAGCCGAGAAAAATGACAAATTCAAAGATTGCGATCGCACCGGCATTGACACTGTGTCCACCATCGAGAATGGTTTGTACACTGTCGATGATCAGCTGGATCGTGATAACAAGAAGTACGGTGTACTTGATAACGAGGAAAAGGGATTCCACCTGCGCAAATCCGTAAGGCCGGCGTTCCGTCACCGGACGGTAAAGCAGAGGAACGAGAAAAAGAAAAGGACCGATCATGATAAGGTCCGTCACATCAAACACGCAGTCCATCAGAATCGAATGGGAATGTGTGATGTAGGCCATAATTCCTTCAACGATCATAAAAAGGATACTTCCGATCAGAGAAAGATTCATGATCCGCTTTTCGATTTTTTGTTTATTTTCTGAATTCATAAAAAACTCCTGTGTATGATTGGTTGTTGCGCTCCTTGTAGCATGTGCGTGACAGCTCCGGCAAAAGTCCGAAAAACCTTCGGTTTTCCGGACTCGCGGGCGCGTTCTCATCCACTCCAGTCAACTATATCATGCAAGCATTCATAGTTGGCTGGAATGGATGCTCACTTTTGCCTTCGCGAACATTATATCATATATCCAGGGGAATGCGAAACTAATATAATAATGATAGACAACATGTCCTGCAAGTACAGATAACTCGCAGGTGCTTCAGAGCGGCCGGTACTTAGACGGCGTATTTTGACGTCTTATGTACCGCTGCCAGCGATGAGCAGCGGGAGCGTGCCTGCGATTATCTGTACTTGCAGGACATGTTAGAATAGGTACTGGATAGTTTCGCAACCACCTGGATCACAGGATATATACTGGAAATATTGACTAAAAATGCGGAATAAGATATTCTGAAAGATAGCAAGTATAAATACAAAGGTAAAATAGGGCATGAACCAGCTGAAGACCAAATGGGGAGAACAATTGAATACCGGGAAGATACACAGTGAATATCCTCGTCCGACTATGGTCAGGGACAGTTTCTTCAGCCTGAACGGAGAATGGGATTATGCGATCGGCGGAAAGGAGAAACCGTCAAAATACGATGGCAGGATCCTGGTTCCGTTTTCTCCGGAGTCAGAATTATCTGGTGTGCAGAAAGTACTGCAGCCGGAGGAATACCTGCATTATCGGAAAACATTCACGATCCCGGAAGCGTTTATACGTGAACGGGTACTGCTTCATTTTGGCGCAGTGGATCAGGAATGTGAGATCTGGATCAACGGAAAATGGATCGGAGGGCATAAAGGCGGATATCTGCCATTTACGTTTGATATTACGGATGGTCTGAAGCCGGAAGATGAGAATGAACTGACTGTGCGTGTGCGCGATCTGACAGAGAAGTCTTCGCATGCAAGAGGGAAACAGAAGCTTGTGCGGACCGGAAAGATGGCATCCATTTTCTACACACCAAGCAGTGGTATCTGGAAACCGGTATGGATCGAAAGTGTGCCGGGCAGATACATAAAAAGCCTGAAGTTGACGCCTCTTTTTGATGAAGGAAAGCTCGAGATCAAGACGGTTACAAGCGATGGAGAAGGACTTTTCGGACCGGAAGAATATCATGGAGTACTTGAGAGAAACCCGTATCCGAATATGCTTCATATCCAGATCTTTTTCAAGGGTGCATGTATCTATAACGGAAAAATGGACAAGAATGCCGAGGATACCACGATCACGATCCCGGAGATACATCCATGGACGCCGGAGACACCGGATCTCTATCAGACCCGGATCCAGTATGGAAGGGATGTAGTCCTGTCGTATTTTGGAATGCGCAAATTCCATAAGCAAAAGGACGGGAATGGAATCTGGCGTTTTTATCTGAATAATCAGCCGTTCTTCTTTCATGGAGTGCTGGCGCAGGGCTACTGGCCGGAAAGCCTGATGACACCGCCGACAGATCAGGCACTGAAATACGACATCATGAAGATGAAGGAGCTTGGATTTAATACGCTGCGGATGCATGTAAAGGTAGAGACGGAGCGTTTCTACTACCATTGTGATAAACTTGGAATGATCGTATGGCAGGATATGCCAAATGGCGGGGGAGAATACAATACCACATTTGTTACCTATCTTCCGAATGGTATTCCGATGATTGGAAAACACGTAAAAGATAAGCATTATGGATGGTTTGCAAGAAAAGACGAAGCAGGCCGGCTGCAGTATCAGAAAGATCTGCAGGAGATGATCCTGTTTTTATATAACCATCCGTCAATTGCCCTCTGGACGGCATTTAATGAGGGATGGGGCCAGTTTGATGCGAAAAAGGCAACGGAACTTATCCGCACCGAAGATCCATACCGGCTGATCAACGAAGCCTGTGGCTGGTTTGACCAGAAGGGCGGAGATGTGAACAGCATCCATAATTATCTGCGTCCGCTCCAGTTCAAAACAGATGGAAAACGGGTGACTGCATTGACAGAATTTGGAGGTTATGCGTGTCCGGTGCTTGGCCATCTGTACAGTGAAACAGAATTTGGCTATAAGGACTGCAAAAATGAGGATGGACTGAGCGATGCATACGAACAGTTGTATGAGCGTGACATTTATCCGAACATCAGCAAGGGGCTCAGCGCAACGATCTATACCCAGTTAAATGATATTGAGGATGAGATCAATGGAATACTGACCTATGACCGTAAGATCTGCAAATTTTCCAAAAGCAGGATCAGAAGGGTCAATGAAAAGGTATACCGTGTGTTTGAAGAGAGTGTCAAATAGATCTCTGGTAAAGAAATGGTAAATAATTCCATAAAAATAACTTAAAAACTTTATAAAAACTTTATAAATTTGTGGATTCCGTAGAAATTTGTCGTTATTTGCGGAATCCCCTTTTTATTTTGAGGGAACTTTGCTAAACTAATGTTAGTTTAGTTATGTGATGGGACAGATTCTCGTAATTTGTCCCTTTTCTTATGTGCAGAAGAAAGGATTTAGTTATGAAAGTTTTTCGCCCAATGCTGTTTACTACCATGAAAAATTATAGTAAAGAGCAGTTTATCAAGGATGTCATATCCGGTATTATTGTAGCAATCATTGCACTGCCATTGTCGATCGCACTGGCACTTGCGTCTGGTGTTGGACCGGAGCAGGGACTTTACACTGCGATCATTGCAGGATTTTTGATCTCGTTTTTCGGTGGAAGTACCGTACAGATTGCAGGACCGACAGCTGCGTTTGCGACGATCGTGGCCGGAATCGTAGCGACAAGCGGAATGTCAGGACTCATCGTTGCCACCGTTATGGCAGGTATTTTCCTGATTCTTATGGGAATTTTCCATTTTGGAAGTCTGATCAAATTTATTCCGTATACGATCACAACCGGTTTTACAGCAGGTATTGCAGTCACAATCCTCATCGGACAGCTGAAGGATTTTGGCGGGATTACCTATCAGCATGGGGAAAAACCGGTAGAAACCGTAGAAAAATTTCATGCATTCATCTCAAATATTGATACGATCAACTGGATGGCTGTTCTCGTTGGCGTGATTTGTCTGGCGATTCTGATCATCTGGCCATATATCAATAAAAAAATCCCGGGTTCTCTTATTGCCGTTGTTGCCGGAATTCTTATGGTGAAAGGTCTGGATTTAAAGGTCAATACCATTGGGGATCTTTATACGATCAGTAATAAGCTTCCGTCTTTTGCACTTCCGGATTTAAGTTTTGGACTCATCAAATCGCAGCTGTCCAATGCGCTTGTTATCGCAGTACTTGCTGCGATCGAATCCCTTCTTTCCTGTGTGGTTGCGGATGGAATGGTAAACAGTAAGCACAGATCCAATACGGAGCTGATCGCACAGGGAATCGGTAATATGGGATCGGCACTGTTCGGAGGAATCCCTGCAACCGGCGCAATCGCAAGAACTGCAGCCAATATCAAAAGTGGCGGACGTACTCCGGTAGCCGGAATGGTGCATGCACTGACGCTGGTTCTGATCCTTGTTGTACTTATGCCGTATGCAGCATGGATTCCAATGCCGACGATCGCAGCGATCCTGTTCCAGGTCGCTTATAATATGTGCCAGTGGCGCCCGTTTGTGAAGCTTTGCAAAACAGCACCGAAAAGCGATATTTTCGTCCTCGTTGCGACGTTTGTGCTTACCATTGCATTTGATCTTGTGGTAGCGATTGAATTTGGAATGGTCATGGCATGTCTGTTATTCATGAAACGTATGAGCGATGAGACGGACGTATATGGCTGGCATTACAAAGAGGAAGAAGATCTGGATGTGGATAAGAATGAACTGGCAGATGTACCAAAGCATGTCCGCGTTTACGAGATCTCAGGTCCTCTGTTCTTTGGAGCTGCAGAAGTGCTTACAGAGATTGAATTCAAGGATTTTACAAAGTGTCTGGTACTTCGTATGAGATCAGTTCCGGCGCTTGATATTACTGCTATGAATGCACTTGAGAACCTTCTGGATATCTGCAGGAAACAGAATATCCGTCTGATCTTATCCCACGTCAATGCACAGCCGATGCACGTTATGGAAAAAGCCGGATTTATCGATAAAGTGGGAAAAGAGAATTTCCGTCCGAATATTGAGGCTGCTCTGGAGTGGGCAACACAGTGTACGACAGGAAATGAGGAATAAAATGCGAACATCTGAATAATCATAGGATATAGGAAAACTATGAGGGTCAGATGTGGCAGGAAGAAGAAAAATTTATCGTTTTGCAAGAAGCAGAGCCAGCCGCGTAAAGTGGCTGGCTCTTGGCATTGGTGCGGAGCTTTTGGGGATCATGCTCGTCATGATACAGATCGTATCACATGCTCCGGAGGAGAACACAAAGTTCGCAGAGGCGAACAAAAACAGCGGAGATTACATCCACTATGTGGAATTTAATCCCACTTATGAGGCTTTGTGCCGGGCATATGAGCTGGATGTAAAATCGCATGAGAAACAGGACACAAAGGCAGCTGAGAAGTCGGATGATACGGAAAAAACGGTGAGCTGGATCGATCTGCTTGCCTATGCAGCTGCAAAAAACGGAGGCGAATTTGGAAAAAATGCCTTATCCTGTGTTGACGAAGCCGCAGAAAGCCTGGAGTCCGGAACTTCTCTGGAGGAGTTTACCGAGGGTATGGAGTATTTTGATTATTATGAAAAGGCATATACGGCCGTACTTGGAGGAA
Source organism: uncultured Lachnospiraceae bacterium (assembly GCA_934364805.1). Lineage (GTDB taxonomy): Bacteria > Bacillota > Clostridia > Lachnospirales > Lachnospiraceae > Roseburia. The sequence goes on along the minus strand of CAKRMH010000012.1, from coordinate 76,132 downwards.
TGGTCGGCACATTTCAGGAAGAAACCGAGGATGGAAGTATGAAAGAGCAGTATGGACTTATGGCGTATTCCCCGATTGCGGAGGGCTTCGACTATTCTTCAGGAGATGATTTTGGCTCTGCCCGGTCGTATGGCTACAACAGACCGCATCTCGGACACGATATGATGGGACTTATCGGTACACCGATCATTGCAGTGGAAAGCGGGTATGTAGAAGCGCTTGGATGGAACCAGTATGGCGGCTGGCGGATCGGCATCCGCAGTTTTGACAGGCAGAGGTATTATTACTATGCGCATCTGAGACAGGATCGTCCATATGCGGAAGGACTGAAAGAAGGGGACATTGTTACGGCTGGAGACGTAATCGGCTATATGGGGCACACCGGATACAGTAAAAAGGAAAACGTGAACAACATTGAAGTCGTACATCTGCATTTTGGAATGGAGCTGGTCTTTGACGAAAGCCAGAAAGAGAGTGATAATGAGATCTGGATCAACTGTTATCCGCTGACAGAATTTCTAAAGAAACACCGGAGTGCGGTGACAAGGGACGAAAAGACAAAAGAATGGAGCAGGACAACGAAGATCTGTATTCCGGAAGTAGAGAAACAGAAGGCGCAGTAAGAGAGAACGGGCGGTATGCAGAAAACGGAGATTAAAATGGAGCAAAATACAGTAGGAAAAATGATTCGATATTATCGAAACCGATTAGGATTATCGCAGGAAATAATTTGTAAAGGAATATGTTCGGTAGCAACGTTATCAAGAATTGAATGGGAAGAACGTTATGTTGATCTGATGACGACACAAACGTTACTAGAACGTCTTGGAATAGAAATAAATTGCTTTGAAATGGTTTTGGATGAAAAGGATTTTAAGTTATTCAAATTAAGAGAGCAAATAGAAAAGGATTTTAATGGGAAAAAATATCTTTTGGTTCAGCAAAATTTAAACAGGTACAGAAAGCTGATTAATGAAAAACAGGTATTACATCAGCAGTTTTGTTCATATATGGATGTTAAGCTGGAGTTTGTGCAGGGGCATATAGATATTGATCTGAAAGAAAAGATAAAAGCCGCTTTAAAATATACGCAAAAAGATATAGATGATATTGGAAATACGGAATTATTTAGCCTTATTGAATTTGAGTTAATGTTTTTTTTGAAAAAATATGAGAAAAAGGAGGATTATGAATTTGAATTACAAAAGTTAATTCATTATTCCCTAACACATTATAGTTACTGTCAAATGAGGGATGTTGCGGCGCCTCTGTATATGGAGCTGATTATGTTTCATCAGGAGCATAATAATTATATAAAAATGATAAATGATGCAGAAGAGGCATTACTTCTTCTGCAGAAAGGATCATCACTTAAGTATATAGCAGATTTTCGATTTTTAAAGGCGAAGGCGACGTATCTATATGTACAGGACTTGTTTGAAAATGAGATCTTCAATAAAACTATAAAACAAAAAATATTTGATGAGTGTTATATGGCATACTGTATTTTTGAATACGAAAGAAATGAAAAGAAAACAAAGGAAGTAGAAAACTTTTTAATGGAGTGTTTAAATGTCGAAATATAATTCAGGGGAAATGATTCGCTTATATCGGGTGTCCAAAAAGATGTCGCAGGAAGTATTATCGGAAGATATATGCTCGGTAGAAGCATTATCAAGAATAGAGAATGGAAAGCAGGGAACAAAATTTGAATTATATAAAAATCTGATGCACAGATTGGGCGGAATACCGGAAAAATCTTATGAGATTCTTGATGATGATATGAAAATAAGCGAATTGAGATTTCAATATGAAGATGCGATGAAAAAAAACAATTTTGATGAAGCGGAAATGCTTCTGAAAAAAATCAAAAAGAATAATACAGGAACAGATTCCGTGCTTGTAAAACAATACGTATTAAGGGAAGAAACATTATTATCATTTTATTTAAAGAAAATAAATGCTGAGGAATTTGCTGCAGGTATGGAGGCAGCGATTTCTATGACAGTTCCTGATTATATGCAGTACATAAATTCAATATACCCATTTACGGAACAGGAAATCCATTGTTTAAAAAGACTTGCAATAGCGTACAATAAAATTAATATGCAAACAAGAAGCATTGAAATCTTAAAGATGCTTCTCCGGTGTCTGGATGCGAATTATATTGCGGATAGCTGGACTTTAAAAATGCCAATAAGATGCAATCTGGCTAAAACATATGGAGAACTGGGAGAGCATGAAAAAGCTTTAAAAATATCGATAGAAAATCTAGACTTGGAAACTGGAACAGAAAATGGTCCTGTGGTTGTAGCATCTTTGGTTGATATAGCATGGAATATGTTAAAGCAGATTGAACAAGGAGAAAGAGAAAAACAGGATATTGTCAGGTGTAAAAAATATTTGGAACAGGCATATTATATTGCAACAGCAAGAAACGATGAGACAGACAAGCGGATGATACAGGAATATTATGAAAGGACTTTTAATGAGTCTGTAAGAAGAAACATATCATAAATGGAAAAAAATATTTTCCATTTGATAAATTTTTTTGAAAATAAGCACATGATATAATGAGGAAAGGAAAAAGCACCAGGAGGACAAGGTTGTGAAACAACTTTTAAGATATTTATTTAAGAATAAGCTGTTATTTATCCTTTTTTTGATATTGGCGCCAATAACAGCAGTTCTGGAAATCGGACTGGCATATGCGATGGGATTAGCCGTTAATTATGCAACAAGTGGCAGACTGGATGAGTTCTGGATATATGCACTTGGATTTATTACATATATTCTGGTTTTCTTTCTTGTGGATTATACGTATCGGAAGATACGGTTTAAGCTGATTGCAAAAAGTATGACTTTGCTGAAAAGTGATATGGACAGACACATTATGAATTTGTCCTATAAAGATTTTACAATGAATAATGTGTCTCAATACATGAATCATATGACAACAAATATGGAAGTGATGCGAAATTCCTTTTTTAATACAATTTTGGGATTGTATATACAGATTCTGGAGCTCGTGATTGCGGCAATCGCAATGTTTTATCTGAGTCCGCTGCTGGGCGTTTATGTGGTTATTCTGGCATTTTTGCAATTGCTGATGCCACATCTGTTTTCGGATGCCATAGAGGCAGAAGGAAAAAAGGCAGCAGTCACCCAGAATGAATATCTGCACGTTTTAAAGGAAAATTATGATTCATTTCTGACGAGTAAGGTTTTTGGTATTACGGATAAACTGCTGCAAAGAGGGGAAGAGAAAAATGTATCGGTTGAGGATTCAAAATTCAATTCCAGAAAGATCAACAGTCTTTCTTATGAATGCTCTTTTGCAATTGGTAACGTGATGTTTTTGGGAATCTATTTAATTGGAGCGTTTCTTGCTCTGAAAAGCCAGCTTTCGATTGCTGCAATTATTGGGGCTTCACAGCTTATGGTTTATATTGCATCCCCTTTAAACAGCATTAGCGAAATCGTTGCAGAATTAAAATCAGTAAAAAAGATCTCAGATGATTATGTGGAAATTCTGAGTCAGCAAAATGAAGCAGATGGAGTGAAGGAAAAAAAGGAATTTCATACCGGTATTGAGGTGTCCGATTTATCTTTTGGATATGATGAGAAAAAAGTCATTGATCATTTTTCCTATTCATTTGAAAAGGGACAGAAATATCTGATTGTAGGTCCGAGTGGCCGCGGAAAATCAACTTTACTGAATCTGATCGGCAGACTGATGGAAAATTATTCCGGTCAGATATGTCTGGATGACAGTGAGATCAGAGATATCAAACGTCAGGATTATGCAAAACTTGTTTGTTATATTACACAAAATCCATATATATACGAAGGAACATTGCGAGATAATGTGCGTCTGTTTTCGGATGCCTCGGATGAAGAGATTGCAACAGCTTTGAAGACAGCTGGACTGGAGACTTTTTTAAAAAATCATGAAGACGGACTGGATTTTAGAATCGAGGAGAACGCAGAGAATATTTCAGGAGGAGAAAAGCAAAGAATCTCAATTGCACGGGCTTTGTTACGAAAAGCGCCAATTCTTCTGATGGATGAAGTGACTTCGGCTTTGGATTATGATACAAAAGTGGATATCGAAAACACAATTTTTGAGTTACAGGATATTACCGTGTTATACATAGCACACAACATTACCGAAAACATCAGAACAAAAGCTGACAAAATCCTTTCAATGGAAGGATAAGATGGCAGTCTTGCAGAACAGTTACAGTAAAAAAAGGAGCTGCACACGAAAGTGTGCCAGCTCCTTTTAAATAATCTGGATTATTCTGCTCTGGACATAGCTTCTTCGAAGTCTTTTGTTCCTTTGAATACTTCCTGTTTGTATGGGTTGATTCCCTGTGCTTTTGCACGTTTTGCGATTGCAAAGATGCAGATCACGTTTGCAACGATTGCAAGTACTGCTACAACACCCTGCATAGTAGGATTTACAGCAGATGGATGTGTTAATTTATCCATTGTGCCGTCTGCGTATAATACAGGGAGAACTGCGAATTTACTCTGATCCTGGAATAATGGGAATACCTGGGCAAACATGCACCATAATGCAAGTGTGTTTGCACGGTTCTGGATCCAGCCACCCTTGTTCCAGAATACATTTGCAAATGTAGGAGCAAGCAGTAATGCAAGACCACAATACCAGGAATGTGTAGGAAGGTTGTTGTATGTGTAGGTGAAGTTCCAGATGTCATAGGCAACGATAAATGCCCATGTCATATCCGGCCATAACATATCATCTTTTTTCTTGGATGAGTAGATTCCCCACCATCCTGTCATACAGAAGATGTTGATCAGACCTGCGATACCATTGACAATGTTCCACCATCCACCGTATAACCATACGCCTTCTGATGATAACCACCATCTTGTTCCTGTTTCCGATAATGCCTGGGCACCACGGATAGCAGATTCGAAATCACTTCCGACAGCGATCAGAATGTTGATTGCTACGATTACGAATGGGAAAACTTTAAACCATTCTTTGGAACCGATGCTCCATTTGTATTTGAGCATCATGAAACCGATACATCCTGCAGTTGCAGCATATAACTTCGCATAGTGGAACCAGCTTGTCATATGTACGTAAGTCGGGTTGTTTAAAGCCCACTCGGCACCGTTAGCCGCACTTACATAGATTGCAATAAAGTAAACGGTAAGAATTGCCGGAAGAACTACAAAGCAAAGAAGTCCTCCGATTTTTGTACGACGTGCGATCTCATTCATGATTACAAGAGCTGCGAATACAAGAATCCAGCCGAGTAACTGATAAGAAGATCCGTCACCATAAACTTGAAATAACATAGTTATACTCCCTTCTTTTGTATTATGTTATTTGAAAAAAGTTATAAAAAAAGTATGAACTTTATAAATTAATTATAATGGGTGGATTTGTTTTGTGCAATATACATTTCTTTCGATATGAGTGCAAATTGGTATGGAAAAAAATACCAGAAAATGCTACATTGATAAGTGTGAAGAACGGAAGGATGAGGAATTATGAACAGAGAAGCAGCAAAACAGGCTTTTGCAGCATATACGGAGCACTATAACAGCAGCGATCCGAAAATAAAGCTTAAGATTGATCATACATACCGCGTGGCAGGACTGTGTGACCGGATCGGCCGTTCAATCGGACTTTCCGGCGAAGAACTGGATCTGGCATGGATGTGCGGACTTTTACATGATATCGGAAGGTTTGAACAGATACGGAGGTATCATACATTTTCGGATGCGGATTCCGTTGACCATGCGCAGTTAAGCTGTGAGATTCTGTTTGGGGAAGAGGGACGCATACGCAGTTTTCTGTCGGAGAACAGATGGGACAGACTTCTTCAGACCGCTGTGCAGTGGCACAGTGCATACCGTATTCCAGAAGGTCTTGATGAAAAAACACAGATGTACTGTAATCTGCTGAGAGATGCCGATAAGATCGATATTCTGCGTGTGAACCTTGACACACCGATGGAAGAAATCTACAATGTGACAACAGAAGAACTCCGCACCAGTGAAGTCACCTCAGAAGTGATGCAGGCATTTGACGGGCATCATGCGATATTAAGAAGTCTAAAGAAGACGGCAGTGGATCATGCGGTAGGACACATTTCCCTTGTATATGAGCTTGTGTACCCTGAGAGCCGGGCTATTGTAAAAGAACAGGGATACCTGGACCGGATGATGGATTTTCCAACGGATAATCCGGAGACAAAGAAACAGTTTGTCCATATCAGGGAAGAGATGAACCGTTTCCTGGAGCAGGATGAGAACTTCCAGGCATAGAATAATAAGAAAGAGAACAGGGCGATGCAGGATTTTTTAAAAGCAAATTACCATGCACATACGTTCCGATGCCAGCATGCAGACGGAACAGAAAGAGAATATATTGAGGCGGCAATTGATATGGGAATCGGGACATTCGGATTCTCGGATCATATCCCATGTCCGTTTCAGGATGGTTTTGTTTCCAATATACGGATGACGATGGATCAGGCGGGGGAATACGTTGGATGTATCCGCAGACTTGCAGAGGAATATAAGGATGACATTCAGATCTATGCAGGCTTTGAAGCTGAATATATTCCGGAATTTTATCCACAGCAGATGGCAATGTTCAGAAGTCTTGGCTGTGATTATATGATCATGGGGCAGCATTTCTTCAGAAGCGAGAAGGATGGTCCGTATACGGGAACGCCAACGGATGATGAGAGCAGGATACGGGAGTATGTAGACATTGTGATCCGTGGAATGGAGACAGGAAGCTATCTTTATCTTGCACACCCGGATATTATAAATTATCAGGGGATGGATTCGGTATATGACTGGGAGATGACGAGACTCTGCAGAAGAATGAAAGAACTGCGGATTCCGCTGGAAGTCAATGTTCTTGGCATGGCAGAGAAAAAACAATATCCGGCTGACCGTTTCTGGAAAGTCGCTGGTGAGGTGGGAAATGATGTAGTGCTCGGACTGGATGCACATTGTGTACGAAATATCAGGGACGTTGATAACTACAGAAAATGTATGGAACTGGTGGAACGTCATCACCTGCATCTGCTGGATGAACTTACGATCGGAGAATAGAAAAAAACACCATCAAATGTGGGGACATTTGTGGTGTCGTGCTCTGCATTCCCGGCAGAGCTGGGGTATATAATTTTATAAGGGGAATAAAGGAAAGGGTTACAATATATAGTCAAGTCAAAAGATGGGGGTCAATCGACTTTATTCGCTTTGTTATCAGGAATGTTTATTTCGTTTCCTGTTTACAAGAGCATAATAGCATGGTATATTTGTGGAAACAAGGTGTAAAATTTGCAGGACAAAATAGACCATGGTACAAAAGTACCGAAACGGAGGGGCATGGAAACACTTCAGATTTATACAAGGAAATTTGATATCAATGAAATCGCAGATTCCGCTTGTTTTGGACCTTTTGAGAGAACGGTAAAGGAGTTTCATCTCCATCATGCCGGAGGCATGGATCTGAACAGACCGTCACTTTTTCTGATCCGTTTTACAAATGCGGAAGGACATGGCGAGGCATATCAGGAATGGGTAAATGAGAACCATGAGACACTCTGGAATTTCCTGGACAAATTAAAGAGCAGAAATAAATGCGCTGCAGTAATTTTGTTTATACAGGAGAGAAGTTTTGAACTTTTGTACCGGGCAGTGAAGGCACATGTCGATGAAGTGATCCTTGAGCCTGAGGATTCCGGGGAGATCACAGAACGGATCGCCGGGTGTACGAGAAGGCTTCTTGCACTCTGCAAGCAGCGTGAAGAAAGAAGAAGGCTGGAGGAATACGAGTTCAATAAAAGACAAAAGATCATGGAACGGCTTTTGCAGTATCTTCTGGATAAACCGGAGGATGTGGATTATCTGCTTCCTGAGATCAACCGGAGATATGGGACGAAACTGAATGCATCTCATTATCAGGCAATTACGATCACGGTGGATCAGTTTGAACTGTATAATAAGGATTCCAGGTTTTTGCGGGAGATTTCACTGCTTATTATTCATCAGCTGGAGAATAACGGTGAGATCATCCTTGGAGAAGTCGACCCGTTTGGACTGGTTGTGATCGTGAATTATCCGGAGGACTGTAGTGAGCCGCATAAGAGAGAAGAACTGGAAGAACTGCGCAGACAGATCACACAGATGCAAGATACGTATGGCAGATTTGAGGTTACGATCGCTGTTGGACCAATGGTGGAACAGATGAAAGACATTCGTACGTCTTTGAATGGAGCTATGTATGTGTCAGAATACCGTATGGCAGAACCGGAGCAGGTATTATATGCGAAGGAACATCCGGGAGTGACAGAGCGTCTTGAACGTTTCCTGTCGAACCGTAGTATCCGTGAATTGTGCCGCTATGTAGCCTTGGGAGATATGGAGCATATCGAAGCATGGTTTGAGCATTTTTATCGGGAAACAGAACCAAAATTTCAGGAATATCCCCCTGCATATGCGCAGTTCTGCTGGCAGATGCACAAACAGGTCAGAAAAATGGAAAAGGCAAGCCGGATCCGGAATTTTCCGGATATGCGTTTTTTCGCTTTGCAGCATGTATTTGACGGACATGAGCGGATGAAGGAATTGCAGCTTCTTCTTCTGGAGATCAGCCATATGATGCAGAACGAATTATCGGATGAACACGAACTGGCTTCCCATGCGATTGCTTATATGAAAGTGCATTATGCAGAGCCAGTGAACCTGGAGACGATCGCAGAACACTGCGGGTTCAGTACGAGTTATTTCAGCCGAAAATTCAAGGAACAGACCGGAGAAAATTACATTGACGTTTTGACGGAGATCCGCATGAAAAAGGCACAGCAGCTTCTCCGGGATACGGACATTGGCATTGAGCAGATTATAGAACAGACCGGATATTATGATGATAAACATTTCCGCAAACTGTTTGCAAGACAGACCGGAATGACACCGAGTGAATATCGCAGACTGGAAAAAGAAAAGCGGCCGTCCGTTGCAAAATGAGAAAAATAGTAGTATAGTACTTCCTTGGACTTGGATCCAAGGGAGTTTTCATTTATGGAAAAAAAAGAAAGAGATTATTATTTTGATAACTTAAAAGCAGTATTGATTTTTCTTGTGGTTCTGGGGCATTTTCTGCTTCCGATCCACGATAATGCAGTACTTGTGATATTGAAGAGACTGATCTATGTGTTTCACATGCCGCTTTTTGTATTTGTGTCCGGCTATTTTGCCAAGACGATCTATCACAACGGAACGTTTAATTTTAAACGGATATTATATCTGATCAAGGCATATATTCTGTTTGTCATTGCGATCCAGCTTGTATATGTGCTGGCTGGATTCCGCAGTTTTGCAGAGATTAACTTCTTTGCGCAAAGCGGGGCACCGTGGTATCTGTTTGCAATGATCGCATGGTATCTGTGCATTCCGCTTATCCGCAGGCTGCATCCTGCGGTAGTCCTCGGAGGAAGTGTTCTGCTTGCACTGGCAGCAGGATATTTCAGGCAGATCGGGGATTTTTTGTGCCTGTCGAGAATCCTTGTGTTTGGCCCGTTTTTTTACCTTGGCTACTACATGAGAAAAGACGACATACAGAAAGTACTGTCTCCCAAGCTGAAGAAACCGGTCATATTGGCTGCTGTGGGAATCTGCATCGGAATTCTGCTGTTTGGCGACCGCCTGCATGATGAATTATCGATGGTATATGAAAATATTTCATATTTTGAACTGGATCACTGGGCAGAGGGGGCAATCGTGCGTCTGGTTCTTATGGTGTGCGCAGTTTTTCTTTCCTGGGCAGTGATGTTCTTAGTTCCGGACCGGAAAACACAGATATCATTTATCGGCGAAAGAACGATGCCAGTATATATGCTCCACCGCCTGATCCGTGACATTCTGATGTTTATGGGAATGTACGATTATCTTGAACAGCTGGATCTGTTTTCCGTATTGCTTTTAATCTGTGTCGCAATCTGCCTGACCTTCTGGCTGGCCAGTGAATGGGTTGCAAAACAGGTCAATCGGGTGCTTCGGTTAAGATTGTGGTAAAATGTTTGTAAAGTCCTTTTGTGTATAATCAAAGAGTGTTAGAATGAATTTACAGGGGAATCCGGGGGGATTCTTTCTGTAAATTTTTTGTTTTATAAGAAAATATAATACAGGAGGTTTTTACATGAAACTGAATACCCGACAGACCATACGGATCGGCTTTGCATTTCTGTCGATCTGTGCGTTCTGGCAGATGTATAACAGCGTGATCCCACTTATGCTGACCAATACATTTTCCATGAACGAAACATTTTCCGGTATGATCATGGCAGCGGACAATGTGCTTGCATTGTTTTTGCTTCCACTGTTTGGAGGAATCTCAGACCGGTGCCGCAGCAGGATTGGAAAACGAAAACCGTTCATTCTGTGCGGAACGATTGCAGCGGTGTTTTTTATGCTGATGATCCCATTTCTGGATAATGCATATTTTACAGAACCATCTACCGCAAAACAGGTGATCTTTATCTGCGTGCTGGGAGGGCTGCTTGTTGCAATGGGAACTTATCGGAGTCCGGCGGTTGCACTGATGCCGGATGTGACACCAAAGCCACTCAGGAGCAGGGCGAATGCAATCATCAATCTGATGGGAGCTGTTGGAGGAATCCTCTATCTGCTCATTGCAAGTGTGATGTATTCTTCGTCGCGGACAAAAGGGCTTGCGCATGTGAACTATATTCCGCTTTTTCTTGTGGTTGCCGGGATCATGATTTTGTCTCTGATCATTGTGATGTTTGCGGTAGACGAGGTGAAATTAAATGCGGAAATGGAAACGTATGAGGTTGCGCATCCGGAAGAGAATCTGGCAGAGGAGAGCCCGGAAGGAAAGGAAGTTCTTCCGAAGGATGTAAAGCGGAGTCTGACCTTCCTTCTGATCTCGATCGCACTCTGGTTTATCGGTTACAATGCGGTTGAAACATGGTTTACGACATTTGCCAGCCGCATGTGGGATATGAGTCTTGGCGGTGCGTCGATGTGTCTGACAATTGCAACCGGAGGAGCCATCCTTTCATACATACCGGTGGGACAGCTGGCAAGCCGGATCGGCCGCAGAAAGACGATCATCGGCGGGGTGTTACTGCTGACAGCATGTTTTGCAGCAGCATTTGTGTATACCTGCTTTTTCCATACATTCCATGTTGCGTTGTACCTGCTGTTTTTACTGGTAGGGCTGGCATGGGCTTCCATTAATGTCAACAGTCTTCCGATGGTACTGGAAATGTGCAGTGGAAGCGACGTTGGAAAATTCACCGGATATTACTATACATTCAGCATGGCTGCACAGATTGTGACACCGATCGTGGCGGGATTTCTGCTGAACCGGATCGGTTACAATGCACTGTTTCCATATGCCGCAGTTTTTGTATTTGGATCATTCCTCACGATGACAATGGTCAGACATGGAGATAACAAAGTGGAAGCAAAAAAGGGCCTTGAAGCCTTTGATGTAGATGATTAAAAATGAGGTGACAGATATGAGTTTTACAAATTTCAAAAAAAATGGAAATGCCCCACTTGTATGGGCACACAGAGGCGCAAGTGCATATGCGCCGGAGAATACGCTGATCGCATTTCAGCAAGCGGTTGATATGAAAGCGGACGGTGTAGAGCTGGATGTGCAGCTGACAAAAGACGATCAGCTTGTGGTCATCCATGATGAAAAGATCGACAGAACCAGCGACGGAACAGGCTGGGTCAAAGATTATACGCTGGAAGAACTGCGCAAATTTAATTTTAACCGGACACATCCGGAGGTGGAGCATGCGGACATTCCGACACTGCGCGAAGTGTATGAGCTGTTAAAACCGACAGATCTTACCATTAATGTGGAACTGAAAACTGGAATCGTTTTCTATGAAGATCTGGAACGAAAAGTAATCAATCTTACGAGAAAAATGGGAATGGAAGACAAGGTACTGTATTCTTCATTTAACCATTATACCTGTGTAAAACTGCATCAGATCGACCAAAAGGCATATGTTGGATTCTTATATGCAGATGGTCCGATCGCCATGGCAGAGTACTGTGCAAAACATGGCGGCAATGCCCTGCATCCTGCTCTTTACAACTTGCAGTTCCCAAATTATATGAAGGACGCTGTGGCAAACGGACTGGATGTAAACGTATGGACCGTAAACGAGAAACCATATATGCAGATGTGCTGTAAGCTTGGTGTAAATGCGATCATCACCAATTACCCGGATGTGGCACGCAAGGTTACGGAAACGTTTCAATAACATAAAGTTTTTATTAAACAAAAATAAGAAAATCTTAAACAAACATTGGGGGACTCTATGATACAATATTTGCAGAGCACATGAACGGACAGATAGGAAAAGGAGGAGGAAAATGTTAGCAGGTCTTGGAATTTTCAATATCGGGAATATCGGGATGGAAATGTATTTTGTGATGGCAGTAGGGCTTCTTTCCGGAGTGTATTGTTATCATATGTTTAAGGAACTGGATCTTGTATACGTTGGGATTTTTGGGTCGGTCATTGCAGTTGCATTTTGCGAACTGATCTCGGTGATCGGATATGGCACGGCATCGGAAAGTCTCTTCCAGCTGATTGCCATGCTGGCTCCATTGTTTGAATATTTTCTTGTTCCTTTTGCAATTGGGCAGCTTGGCAATCTGCTCTATGAACATCTTTTCAGAAAGGCAATCAGACGTGTATGAAAGCAAAGATTTTCTTATGGTTAACGGTCTTATCTGCAGTTTTTGCGGGAATTTCGCTCTGGATCCTGGATAATATGGTTTGTTTTGGAATTGCAGTAGTATTATTTATTTTCAATGCTGTGATCACCCTCTGCATGGATAAGAAATATAAAGACGTTATTATAGAATTATTGGATATATTTTAAAATGGCTGATGTATAGAACCGCAAATTTATAGAACCGCAAATTTATAGAGACAGGCTTCGCCTTGAGCAGACATGGTAGATAACCAGAACTGCCCAGGGCGGGGCTTTTTTGTTTTCTAGGGTCAGGGTGTCAAAAGCTGCCTTTTGCGCTCTAACTTTTATAGGAAAGATTGCCTTCAGTGTTCCTGGCCGGTGTGGCATGATATCCCCAGATTCCTATGTGTATTTAAAGCGACAGAATTTATATTCTCCGTAATCTATCTAAAAATCAATATTACGGAGAAAAATCATGCTTGCATGAGCAATTTAAAAAGGTTATTCTCCGTAAACTAAGGAAAACCGCTGATTACACCATCAAAAATCGAAAAATCTGTGGTGTAATCAGAAAAAAAGAACAGATTACGGAGAATTGCGTCAGGACAATAACCGGTTACAGCGGTACGATAACGGTGGCAGAGTATACATCATGTTCGTGCTGTATGACACAGAAGCCACCGCATGCTGAAGCGGAGTCTTTCACGTTTTTCAGACCATATCCGTGAATAAAATCAATATTCTCAAAGTCGTCCGTTTTTCTTGCAGGATCTGTGATTACATAGGTATTGGCAACATGTATGGTAAAATTGTTTTCTACCGTCCGGACAGCGACCGTGATCTGTGCATTGATCTGTTCTTTGCAGGCATTTAGTGCATTATCCAACAGATTCCCGAGAATGATCGTAAGGTGATAGTCATTAACAGGGATCGTTGCCTGATCAAATTTCAGATTGGTATGCAGTGTGATTCCCTGCGCTTTCGTCTGAAGCAGCAGATTGCTCACAAAGGCATCGACCACAAGGTTTCCGGTATTAATGGTACAATAGCGTGACTCCAGATCATGCATGATTTCCCGGGAATAAGGAATGATGTCATCAAATTTTTTCTCGTTCACACAGCTTTCAATATAAAATAAATGCTTCTTCGTGTCGTGCATAAAGCTCCGGATGTTTTTGTAGGCTTCTCCAAGCTGTTTATATTTATTCTGCTGGAATGCAAGCTGCTCCTTCTGTACGGCAAGCTGAAAACGGAGGTCTTCGGTCTCAAGGACGTTGTACAGCAGGATATAGTTCATCAGGTTTATGAACAGGACAAAGGCTGCCAGAATGAAATATGCAGACGGCAGGTTAATGTTCAGATACAGAATCGGTTTTAATGTAAGCAGACCGATGGAAAGAACCGGTATGATCAATAAGACAAGTGGATAGGCAAATGAGTGCACGATCGTCTGTTTTTTCCAGATCAGATGTATCAGCATGGAAAAGAAAAACATAAACAGACTTGCCGTTAATGAGATACTTGAAAAAACAAGAGTATCCATTGTATTTACTGTGACCTGATAGGAATAGATACTGGTAATGATGTAGTATGAAAAATTTTCGAAAAGAGCAGTCAGTATTGGATATATGATGGATAATAGCAGCCGGGTTCTGAGATTTGTGTTGAACAGGAGACATAATATGAACGAAATAATGATGCAGGTGCCGATACGTATCATGGTTGCGGAAACAGAGGTGTTCCCATTTAATGCATAAGAAAAAAACGTATATGCGATCGAGACGCTTATGTATAGAAAAAGAATCAGATAGTAAGGGAGTTTTAATCTGTTTTTTCCAAGGAAGGCTTGAAAGAAAACAAACATTGAGCTGCCTGTGATGATACTGCCTAATAGATTTAATAACAAAATATTCATGGTGTCTCCTTCAATTGGTTTAGAGTATATCGATAATATATTGTGAATAAATGCGTTGCAGGTCTTTGAAGCGTCTCCGGCTGACCGGGATTTCAAAGCCATTATCCAGAATGATGTGAGTGGAATCCAGAGACTTTATATGATGGATATTGATCAGAAAGCCTCTGGCAGGGACAACAAATCCAAGAGGGGAAAGTCTGCTCTCAACTTCGGATAAAGTGCCCTTTGCAGTCAGTTCCTGATCCGATAGCTGATATCTGATATGAGCTTTGTTTTCTTTTATGGAAGAAATAAACAATATGTTATTGAGCGTTACAAAATGTTTTTCGCCATCCGCATCAAGCACAATTATATTTTTGGAACTACGGGTCATTTTCTTAATAATATTGTTCAGCAAACTGCATACCGTGTTGTATTCCACAGGCTTTGTAAGAAACTGGAAAGGCTGTACTTCGAAACTGTCCTGCATGTATTCCGGATATGAGGTGGTAAACACAATAAGCAGTTCGTCATTGATTTCCCGGAGCTGTCTGGCAAGTTCCATGCCGTTTTGTCCCGGCATTTCAATATCCAAAAGGGCGACATCACAGGGATGCTTTTTGTATTCCAACAGAAAATCCTCCGCTGAGAGGTAGGCGGATACAATGATATTGTGATCAGTTTGTATGTTATATTGTGAAATGTGTTTTTTTAATACGGTGATAGCATTTCTTTCGTCATCGCAGATTGTTATATTAAGGTTCAAGTTGTTGTCTCCTGTTTGAAAATATATGCGCATTCGCACATGATATAATTTGCTTCGCACATTATATCACGAAAAACAGTTGGGATAAATAAATTATGGATGAATGGATAAAAACAGGGAGTGAACGGTCGGAGTGACCATTCACTCCCTGTTTTTGACCGTTGGAGCAAGATTTATGTTATATAAAAAATCACATGGTAAAATCAAAATGTCAATTGACGATCAGGTAACAGGGGGAACAGCATGAGAAAAAACAAAATGACAGTAATCGCAATAGCCTTTGTTCTTGCAGTCACAGCAATGGGGTGTGCAAAGACGAAGGAATACAGTGGAGAATACGATTATGAAACGGATGCGCAGTATTCTTATGATACTGATATTGATTCATGGAAAAAGTATCAGTCGGATGGAAGTGGACAATATATTCTTATGAATAATTACATATATTATTATAACAATGAAACGAAGCAGATGAATCCGTTATGCGATAAAGCAAACTGCCTGCATGACATGGAAACGGACAGTACGAAGAGGGAGGAATGTAATGCATATATTGATAAGACATCCTGGAATGAGGAAACTTCCATAGATCCGGGGTACAAGTTTATACAGTACTATGAAGGAAACATTTATTATACGATCGGTCCAAGTGTTTACTGCGTGAGCGGGGATGGGGCAAAGAAAAAGAAAGTTTTTACAACGGAAGGGAGGAATGGAGCAATCATAAGCTGGCTGATTCACAGGGGAAAGCTGTATTATGAGGTGCCGGAGTATTCCTATGAGGGAGACAGCGTATGTGCGAGAGGAGTTTTAAGGCAGATCGATATCCGTGATTCCATGAAGGAAAAGGACGCAAAAGTAATCTTTCAGACGGACAAAGAACTGAATATGCATGATTTTGGCAAGATTAGTGCATATAAGAACTATTTGTTTTTTTCGACAAACTGCTTTAGCAAGGATTTTCAGATGACAGACAATGAATCGTGGATCAGGGCTGCTGTTTATCAGTTTTATATGTATGACACGGATACAGAGCAGGTGTCGGCTATGGAACTGCCAGATTATCAGAGCGACACAGAAGGAATTAGCAGTGTTACATTTTTGAAGGATAAAATGCTGATAAAAAAATATGACGATATGCAGGATTGTGAATATAAATCAGCGATTTACAGTATGGACTATGATACAAAGGAAATCACAGTATGGATGGAAGGAATACCGCAGGGCTGCGATATGACCGCTTATAAAGATCATGTTATCATAAATAATGCAGATATCCAGTATTTTAAATATGATAATCAGAACTCCTGCAATGTGGAGATTTATGATTCCGATGCCAAAAAGCTGTCAGAGTTTGAATATGGTATTAATTCCATTGGAACCTTTTCCGGGTTTGGACCAGATGGAATTTCCGTGGATGTGACGCAGGACGATACCTCCTGGTATGTGCATGAAATCAGTATTGAGGATGTGATCAATTGCAATGGGGAAAAGGTTACACCGAAGATCGTTTCAGAGCGGAATTTCGGAGCATTAAATAATATCGACTGGTAACAGGGGGAACAGCATGAAAAAAAACAAAATGACAGTAATCGCAATAGCCTTTGTTCTTGCAGTCACAGCAATGGGGTGTGCAAAGACGAAGGAATACAGTGGAGAATACAATTATGAAACGGATGCACAGTATTCCTATGATAACAATATTACTTCATGGAAGAAGTATCAGTCGGATGGAAGTGGACAATATATTCTTATGAATAATTACATATATTATTATAACAATGAAACGAAACAGCTGAATCCGTTATGCGATAAAGCAAACTGCCTGCATGACATGGAAACGGACAGTACAAGGCGGGGGGAATGCAATGCATATATTGATAAGACATCCTGGAATGAAGAAACTTCCGTAGATCCGGGGTACAAGTTTATACAGTACTATGAAGGAAGCATTTATTATACAATCGGTTCAGATGTTTACCGTGTGAGCGGAGATGGAACAACGAAAAAGAAAATTTTTACAACAGAGAACGGAAAGGCAATCATAAGCTGGCTGATTCACAGGGGAAAGCTGTATTATGAGGTGGAAGAATATTCTTCCGAAGGTGACAATATATATGCAAGAGGTGTTTTAAAACAGATCGGTATCCGTGATTCCATGAAGGAAAAGGACGCAAAAGTAATCTTTCAGACGGACGAAGAACTGAATATGCATAGTTTTGGACAACTGCAAGCCTATAAAGATCAGTTATTTTTTTCAACGGATTGCTTTAGCAAGGACTTTCAGATGACAGATAATGAATCGTGGATCAAGGCAGGAATCCACACCTATTATGTATATAATATGGATACAGATCAGGTGTCAGTCATGGAGGTGCCGGATTGTCAGAGTGATACGGATGGGATTGGCAGTATCGTTTTTCTGAAGGATAAAATGCTGATAAAAAAATATGATGATATGCAGGATTGTGAATATAAAACAGCAATCTATAGCATGGATTATGATACGAAGGAGACAACAGTCTGGCTGGATGGTGTAGCTCAGGATTCCGGAATGATGGCATATGATAATGATGTCATCCTAGATAATGCAGATATCCAGTATTTTAAATATGATAATCAGAACTCCTGCAATGTGGAGATTTATGATTCCGATGCCAAAAAGCTGTCAGAGTTTGAATATGGTATTAATTCCATTGGAACCTTTTCCGGGTTTGGACCAGATGGAATTTCCGTGGATGTGACGCAGGACGATACCTCCTGGTATGTGCATGAAATCAGTATTGAGGAAGTGATCAATTGCAATGGGGAAAAGGTTACACCGAAGATCGTTTCAGAGCGGAATTTCGGAGAATTAAATAATATCGACTGGTAACAAAGGAGGAGCAGTATTGTTTATAGGGGAAATCAGGAAAATACTCAGAAATAAAATGTTCCTTGTGGTGGCAGCGGTTCTCCTGCTGATTGACATCATGACGATCATATACTGTCTTGGGGAGAAAAATGAGGCATATATCGCATATCGGAATCAGGAACAGGGGCAGTATGTGGAAACTTATGCAGACTTCATTGGGGAGATGGATGAAAGAGGAACGGCGTTACTATCGGCGTTGGATCATAAAGAAGATGCTTATTATAAGAAAAATATTGATCAGATGATATCTGATTATAGAAAGCTTTCGAATGTTAAAATTGACAAGGAGTATAACTGGGGCGTGGAAAAATATGCGGATTTTACCTATGGCATATTCTTTTGCATCGCATTTGCGTTTGTCAGCATGGAATATATTTATATTTCCGAACGAAAAAGCGGAATGATACATGTTCTGAGGACGGCAAAAAAAGGAAGAAGTAACATGATCCTTTCAAAATGGTTCGTATTTGCAATTCTTCTGTCGGTGTTTGCCGTCGTGCAGGAACTTTTGGTGCTGATTTTTGGTACGGCAATGTATTCAGTGGGAAATCTGAACAGTTCCGTGCAGAGTCTGCCGGTATTCAGGGATTGTCCTTATTATTTATCGATGGGGGCAGCGATCGTATGCACGGTCATAAACCACATCGGAATTACGTTGGTTGTGGGAAGCATTCTCTTTTTTTTCATGACGGTATGTAACAGCAGGCTGCTTGGAAGTATGCTGCCGGCCGGATTTTTCGGATTTGAATTTTTCAGTTCCAAAAATGCTCCGATCAATCTGTTTTATTTATGGGATATGAAAAATGCAATCGGAAGATATCAGAACATCAATCTGTTTGGAATTCCCACAGATAAAAATCTGATGGCTGCCGCAATCGTGCCTGCGGTGATCATTTTGGTGCCATTGCTTGGGGCAGTAATATTCCGTCTGCGATATATTACGGAATTGAAAGAATATTTTCCATTTTTAAGAGCAGCTGTAAGAAGCCGCCTGTCGAAGCTGCTCCGCTTTGAGAATATGTATGTGAATGAGTATTATAAGCTTTTTATTCTGCAGAAGAAATGGGTGCTGCTGTTGCTTTTATGTGCAGGTTTGCTTGGCTCTTACCAGACTTATCTTCCGGATACCACATATCAGAGTGCCTATGAGGCAGTGTATCACATGTATTTATCCAATATCCATGGCAGGGTTGATGAGGAGACAAACGCATACATCGAAAAGGAAAAGCAGTATATCGCAAGTGTGGAGGCTCAGATTGACGAGGCGGTTGAAAAGGGGGACGGTTTTGCAGCAGAAGAAGTGGCTGGGGAGCTGGAAAGCAGAAAGAAAGCCTTTGACAGACTTTGTCAGCAGTATGAGATGCTTTGTGCAGATGGCGGAACCGGTTATATGATCGATGAACTGAACCTGAATTCCATGATCAGAAAATATAGAAGTGATATCCTGATCTTTATGGCTTCATCAATCATCCTTGTGATGCTTCTTTCCGGATTATATGGTGCAAAGGATGATAAAAGGACGAAGCTTTTGTTGCAAACTGCGAAAAATGGAAGGACAAAGCTGCTTTGCGTAAAAAGAAGATGCGCAATATTATGTGGATTTGGCATATATCTCGTAAGCATGATTCCATCAGTGGCTGGTGTTTCTGCAATTCTGGAGGCAGATGAATTATGGCAAAATGTGGACCGCCTCTATGAGCCACGCATTGGATGGGCAATTCCACTGTTTCTGTTTCTGGTAATCATATATCTGCTAAGAGGATTGTGCTATCTGACCCTGGCAGCATGGACAACGTATTCAGCCCGAAAAACAGAAAATGAATTTGTTACATCCATTTTTGCATCTGTGGTTGTCATTGTGGTATCACTGATTTTGTATTTTTCAAAAAATAATATACCAGTGCTGTTGATCAGCATTGCGAACAGGGGGGCTTAGCATGGAGTTACTTGTAAAAAATATAAACAAAACATATGGAAAAAAGAAAAGGGCGCTTTGTGATGTTACGATGTCTTTTACCCCTGGAATCTATGGATTATTAGGTCCGAATGGCTCCGGGAAGAGCACACTCATGAACATTATTACCGATAATCTGAAAGCGGATGGCGGTGTGGTCTTATACGATGGGGAATCCATTCATAAGCGAAAGGAAGCATATCGGGCAAAAATCGGATATATGCCGCAGCAGCAGGCAATCTATGATAACTTTACCGGAGAAGAATTTATGTGGTATATGGCTGCATTAAAGGGGCTGGATAAGAAACAGGCAGAAAGCCGCATTGAAAGTCTGATCGCAATGGTGAATCTGGGGGAAGAGAAGGGAAAGAAAATAGGCTCTTACTCAGGCGGAATGAAACAGAGAATTCTGATCGCACAGGCACTTTTAAATGATCCGGACATTCTTATCATGGATGAGCCAACAGCCGGACTGGATCCAAGTGAGCGGATCCGTATCCGGAATTTCTTAAGTGAGATATCGGAAAACAAGATTATCATTATTGCGACACATATTGTTTCGGATATTGAGTTTATCGCAAAAGAGATCATCTTACTGAAGGCGGGGGAAATCATTGACCATGGTTCTCCGCAACAGCTGCTGGAAGAACTCGATGGCATGGTTTATGAGGTTGAGACCGGACTGGATGAAGAGTATGCACAAGGGGATGCGTATATTGTAAATATCAAAATGGGATCGGTTGGAAAAATCTACCGGGTGATCAGCAAAAAGAAACTGGATGGAAGGAACGTGAAACAGGTGAAAGCGGGACTGGAAGAACTATATATGTATCATATGATATGAGGGGCAAAAAGTATTTTGTCCCTCATGTGTGTGTGCGCCTTGCGGCGCACGTCGCTAATAAAATTAAAAGCCACCTTTTGACATCCGAATCTTTTTTAAAAATAAAATAAGTATACTTAGTATTGCGAATGTGACGAAAACTACGATTCCAATCAATATAGGTAATGAGGAATTGGTGTTATGATAGGTTCCGTTACCACCGGTGAGACTTGTGTCGGAAGGATAATCAATTTCTCTCGCATGTTTGATGATGTCAGGATAGGAGTAAACTCCATCCTCAGTATTTTCATTTGCAAACATGACGGTATTCTCATCGGAACTGCTGGTATCAGGAATTGCATCATAGGTAAATCCGAGAGATATCACATCACAGGCCTCACCATTTCGAAATGAAATTGCCACTGAATTCTGTAAACCATGCAGACCGCCAGCAAATACAACCCGGCTGTATGAAGACCAGTCAATGCTTTTTTCCTTTAGGTAAGCAATGTAAAAAGAATGAGGAGATTCCCCATATGAGGCAATTCCCCATTTGCATTCATTTTCAATTACTTGTTGCTGCTCATCGATGGTGAGAGATGTTTTGCTATCTTCCGGTAATGGAAGTCCTCTTGAGATTGTGACATCATATTGATTTAAATATGGAAAGAACCAAACGTAATTACCAGATTCAAGAGTGTTAAGCACATCTTTTTCGCGAATGGAATTTAAGTTGATCAAATCACTGTCAACATATATTTTGAATGCTTGTTTATAATCATCGTCTGTTAATTTTACAGGTTTACCTGTGTATTGTGACAAATCTGTTTCAATCTCTGCCTCAAGCTGCTTTATTTCAGAGTAATCTTCACTATAGTAGAGAATATCTTCTTTGGAAACTGGTGGACCGCTTTCTGTCTGCGATGCACCGACAGGAAAGGAATGATTCATAAGTACAAAAAGAACAATTGCAAACGTAATTATTTTTTTCATATACAGCCTCCTATACGAATTTCCATGTTAAAATATACCGACCGGTTCCTGATGCAAGAGTTATTCCATTGAACTTTAATTGGTATTGGTCTGTATCCTCCTCCCGTTTATTTTCAAAATAAATATATAATATCGTAAAAATAGATGTCAATATATTTGTAAAAATAGAGCCAAAATATCAGAATATAGCCGAAAAAATATAGAAATGCAACACCATTGCTTCGGGCTGGATGTTTTATGCCTGAAAATTAGAATTGCCATTTGCAAAAAAAATTCTCCGTAAATTGAACACAAATCAGTTTACGGAGAATCATGCAGATACATAATTGCTTACATCTTATCCCTTCAAACCTCTGGATTGTCTGTCCATATCTTCCACTACAATATCATAGATCTCGCCGAGAGAAGCACAGTATTCAAGCACCTTCCAAGGCTCATTGGTGTGAAAATGGATCTTGATCAGTTCATCATCACCGACAGCCAGAAGGCAGTCACCCTTGAAATTATTTGTAAAATATTCATTGATGGCATCTTCATCAAGGTTCGTGCCTTCAATCAGTAACTGGGTATCATATCTGAATTCAATCATTTCGAATCCTCCTAAAAATAATCTAAAATCAATGATGCTATTTTAGTCCTGCTGAATGATTGCGTCAATAGAACAGGCTGTTATGCAATTGAGAAAATTTCGCACATTTCTATCTTGACAATATACCCCACGGGGGTATACAATGACTGCGCAAATGTCTATGATGAAAATCACACAAAAAGGAGATACTTATGGGAGACAATCAGGAAGAAAAGAAATGCTGCTGTTGCCAGGACAAGACAAAGCACCGCAGTGAGAAAGAATATAAAGATCTGATCAACCGGTTGAGCCGGATTGAGGGACAGGTCCGCGGCATAAAGGGAATGGTGGAGAATGATGCCTACTGCCCGGATATTCTGATGCAGGTATCTGCGATCACGGCTGCATTAAACAGCTTTAATAAGGTGCTTCTGGCCAATCATATCCGGACCTGTGTTGTGGACGATCTGCATGCGGGAAAAGACGAGGTTGTGGATGAACTTGTGACAACGCTGCAGAAACTTATGAAATAAAAGATAACAAGTAAGTATCGGTAAAGAAAATACAGGAAAGGATGGAGAATATGGACAAATATCAGGTAACAGGAATGAGCTGTGCAGCCTGCAGTGCGCATGTGGAAAAAGCAGTACGCGCAGTGGATGGCGTCGATGAGGTTGCGGTCAGCCTGCTTACGAATTCCATGACCGTTGAGGGAAGTGCTTCCCCGGACGCTGTGATAAACGCAGTGGAAAAGGCAGGGTATGGAGCGGCACTTGAGAATCCGAATGGGACTGCACAGAATGCAGATACCCATGGAGGGTATCAAACCGCAGATTCACTGAAGGATACAGAGACACCCAAGATTGCGAAGCGACTGATCGCATCGGTATGTTTTCTGATTCCGCTTATGTATGTTTCCATGGGACATATGATGTGGGGCTGGCCGGTTCCGGAGGCGATCAACAATCATGTTGCGATTGCACTGACACAGTTGCTTTTTACAGTGATCATAATGGTGATCAACCAGCACTTTTTTATCAGCGGATGGACAAGTGCCATTCACGGAGCTCCGAATATGGACACACTGGTCACACTTGGAGCGGCTGCTTCGTTTGGATACAGTGTATATGCGATGTACGCAATGGGCGCAGCATTACAGACTGGAGATATGGAGCTGGCACACAGCTACATGCATGAATTTTATTTTGAATCGGCAGCGATGATACTGACGCTTATTACCGTTGGAAAAATGCTGGAGTCTTACTCCAAGGGAAAAACAACGGATGCATTAAAAAGTCTGATGAATCTGGCTCCAAAGCAGGCGGTTCTGCTTAAGGACGGCAACGAGGTGACTGTTCCGGTGGAACAGGTACAGATCGGTGACATTTTTGTAGTGAGACCCGGAGAGAGTATTCCGGTGGATGGCGTGATCTTAGAGGGAAGCAGTGCGATCGATGAGTCCGCTTTGACCGGAGAAAGTATTCCGGTAGACAAGAAAGAGGGAGACTTTGTATCAGCAGCAACGATAAACCATGTAGGTTATCTGAAGTGCCGTGCAACGAGAGTCGGAGTGGATACCACATTGTCACAGATCATCCAGATGGTCAGTGATGCGGCGGCAACCAAAGCTCCAATCGCAAAGATCGCAGATAAGGTATCCGGAGTATTTGTACCGGTTGTAATAACGATCGCAGCGATCACAATTCTAGTATGGCTTTTCGCAGGAGAGACGGTTGGTTTCGCACTTGCACGGGGAATCTCAGTACTTGTTATAAGCTGCCCATGTGCGCTTGGACTGGCGACACCGGTAGCAATTATGGTTGGAAATGGAATCGGAGCGCGTAACGGTATTTTATTTAAAAATGCCATGGCATTGGAGAACACTGGAAAGGCAGACATCGTTGTCATGGATAAGACCGGAACACTGACAACCGGAAAGCCTGTCGTAACGGACGTGATCCCGGTTGCAGCAGAGGAAAAACAGCTTGTTTCGATCGCCTGTGCGTTAGAGTCAAAGAGCGAACATCCCCTTGCACATGCTATTGTAACTTATGGAAAAAATGCTGATCGTACGGATCATACAGTGGAGGATTTTACGGTGTATCCTGGCAATGGATTAAGCGGAACAATTGACGGGAAGATGGCATTTGGCGGCAATTTGTCCTTCATGGAACAGCAGATGGGCATTGATGAGTCTGTGAGGGCACAGGCAGATAAGCTTGCAGGAGAAGGAAAAACTCCGGTGTATTTTGCATACGATGGCAGGCTTCTTGGAATGATAGGAATTGCAGATGTATTAAAAGCAGATGCAAAAGATGCAATTCAGAAATTGCATCATATGGGAAAACGCGTTATGATGTTAACAGGTGATAACGAACGTACCGCACAGGCAATCGCAGCACAGGCAGGAGTCGATCAGGTAATTGCCAATGTGCTCCCACAGGACAAGGAAGCAAACATCCACAGACTTCAGGAAAAAGGACGCGTGATCATGGTGGGAGATGGAATCAATGATGCGCCGGCACTGACGAGAGCGGATATTGGAATTGCGATCGGGGCAGGTACTGATGTGGCAATTGATGCTGCAGATGTGGTACTGATGAAAAGTGATATTTCGGATGTACCTGCAGCCATCCATCTGAGCCGAAAAGTATTAAAAAATATCCATGAGAACCTGTTCTGGGCGTTTTTCTATAATGTGATTGGAATTCCGCTTGCAGCAGGTGTGTGGATTCCACAGTTTGGCTGGAAGCTGAATCCGATGTTTGGTGCAGCTGCAATGAGCCTTTCCAGCTTTTGCGTGGTAACGAATGCCCTGCGGCTGAACCTGATGAAATTTGACAAAAAGAACGTGACAGCACAATCCGACAGCGGAGAATGCTGCATAGATAAGAAGGAGGAACACAAAATGAAACAGACACTTGAAATCGAAGGAATGATGTGTGCACATTGCCAGGCACATGTAACCAAAGCACTCAATGATATGGACGGTGTGACCGCAGAAGTCAGCTTTGAAAAAGGCACCGCAGAGGTGACAACGGACCGTGAAGTATCCAAAGAGGAATTTGCAAAGGTGATTGAAGAGGCTGGCTATAAGCTGAAGGGAATCCACTAACAGCATTGAAGTGGAGCCTGGAAGGAATATAAATAATCTGGGGGGATTTTATTTTATGCAGGAAAAACAAAAGAAG
Source organism: uncultured Lachnospiraceae bacterium (assembly GCA_934364805.1). Taxonomy (GTDB): domain Bacteria; phylum Bacillota; class Clostridia; order Lachnospirales; family Lachnospiraceae; genus Roseburia. The sequence continues at coordinate 50,274 of CAKRMH010000012.1, read as the reverse complement.
AACGTGACAACGATCCTGAAAGCTGCCGGGAGCGTTGTTGCAGTTGCGGCAGCAGCTTTTTTGATTCTGGTGCTTGTACTTACCGTCACAGAATTTAAGCCGGATTCGAAGGAGACACTGGATGTAGGGGGAAATGCATCCGGAACGCTTCATGAGGGAGACGATTTTTCCATTGTTACATGGAATATCGGTTATGGGGCACTGGGAGCAAACGCCGATTTTTTCATGGATGGTGGAAAGCATGTAAGCACAGCCGACAGAAAACAGGTGCAGACGAACATTCAGGCAATCAGCGGGGAACTGAAAACATTGGAGCCGGATGCGGCGTTTCTTCAGGAAGTGGATCTTGATTCCAAGAGGTCGCACGGAATCAATGAGCAGGATGCGATCGTTGGTGAATGGAAGGATTCTACATATAGTTTTGCAACCAATTATAAGGTACTCTATGTGCCATATCCGATTCCGACAATTGGAAAAGTAGATTGCGGAATCCTTACACTGTCCGGCTATGAGATGGAAAATGCGGAGCGGATCTCACTTCCATGTCCATTTTCTTATCCGGTCAGAATCGCCAATTTAAAACGCTGTCTGATGGTGGACCGTATTCCAGTCGAAGACAGTGACAGAGAACTTGTTCTTGTTAATCTTCATCTTGAGGCCTACGATGATGGGGAAGGAAAAGCTGCTCAGACCAAAATGCTGAAGCAGGTGCTTCAGGAAGAAGTAGACAAGGGAAATTATGTGATCGCCGGAGGTGATTTTAACCAGAGTTTTTCCAATGTGGATATCAGTATGTATCCGCAGAACAGTGAGGATCTCTGGCAGCCGGGATGTGTGGACGTTGATGAATTCGGCTCCGATCTGAATTTTGTGACAGATAACCGTACACCTTCCTGCAGGTCGCTTGACCAGCCGTATGAAGGTGCAGACCCGGAGCATTTTCAGTATTATCTGATAGATGGGTTTATTGTGTCATCCAATCTGACTGTGGATTCGGTCGAGACGCAGGATCTTGGATTTGCAAATTCGGATCATAACCCGGTTCTTATGAAGGTTACGCTTGGAGAATAACAGGTTTTGAAACTGCCGCTTTACGAAAGAGATTTCGTGAGGCGGCTTTTTTAATTAATCAGACAGTATGGTCAGATATTCAGCAATTCCATTTTGAAACTGCTATCGAGTAGAAGTAATAGAATGAATTATCAGAAAATAGCATACAAATAAAACGGAATATAGAATAAAACAACAGAATATAAAAATAATTAGAAAAATATGTTGACAATATGTGAAATGCATGCTATATTAAAGACAACAAAAGAACAGACATAGCAATCGAAGTTCTTAATCTAAGAAAGAGAGGTATAGTCCAAAAGGAACTGCATTTTGTTGAGGAGCAACCAGGCACACCAGACTTCATTCGGAAACCAGTGGCATTGATGATGAATAAGACAGGGAAGGAACTTTGAATAGATCCGTTCATCTGATACAAAGTCAATCCCAACCGCCATTTGAGGTGAAACATAAGAACAGAATCTGGAAAGAGAAGAGGTATTGTCCATTGGAAAATGAACAGCATTAGGCGTCATCTGAAGTAACAGGATTCGGATGACGCCTTTTCACAATTTTTAACAAGGGACAATGGAATGCAGGAAGGTCATTCTGTGCAACTTTTTTTTATAAGAAAACAGATAGTACTTTATGGCTATAACTTATCACGTGAGCAGACGACTAACATTTCGTCAAGTGAAAATTTGGACAAATCCAGAAGAATCATTTGTCTAAAATGCCACATGGTTTTCCGACACAAGATATTGTATAATAAAGTTCGTTGGATACAAAGCTTAGTTAAGGAGTATTGTTATGACGAACGAAGTGTTGGATGAAGTTATGTTAAAAGGACAGTGTCATGGTAAGGCGGACGCAATCGTAAATTGCCAGTGCCATATCCAGGATGCAAAGGTTCGCTGTGAACAGGCGGATCACTGCATGTTTTACTCATACTACAAATGCAGTAAACACTGGAAGAGATTAGCATAACAGGGGTTATGATTCAAAGGAAAAGGAAACGGTTTTTACAAAAACTCTTGAAACGGCAACGCTGCCGTTACAGGAGTTTTTTGCATTTTACAGAAAAATCTGCTATGATCGTTAGCAAATAGAATGGACAGGGATATTATATGAAGAGGATTTTGGTGCTGAGTGATTCGCATGGAAATGTAAATAATATGGTACTGGCAGTTAGAAACGAGAACCCGGATATGATCATCCATCTTGGAGACTGCTGGTCGGATGCTGCCCAGCTCCAGAAGAAATTTCCGCACATTCCGATGGAACAGGTTCCAGGGAACTGTGACTGCAGCCACGAGTTTGAGGAACGCATTCTGATGATCGAGGGAAGACGCGTTTTTATCTGCCACGGGCATACGATGAATGTCAAGGCGAGTTATCTGCGGCTTGCAATGACGGCAAAGGCAGAAGAAGTGGATGCAGCGCTTTTTGGACATACACACTGTGTATACCAGGATTTTTATGAGGGCATTGTGTATCTGAATCCCGGAAGCATTGGAGCACCACCGTACGGAACTCCGCCATCTTATGGAATTCTGACCATCGATGGGGGAACGGATCTTATGGATACCGATATCATATATATGGATTAAAGGTATTTGCATCTATATCTGTTACTTATGGGACATAAGTATGTTTATTACCAAGACGAATGATATTAATAATTAAATACTATAATTGAAACACAGGAAAAAAATTGACGAATTTTAAGCATATGGTATAATTAGCGGAGCGAGTTTTAACCTGAAACGGCAAAGAAAAGCGGTTAAAACGCGGGAAGCATTTTGAAATTGAAGGGTCAGTAAGGAGCGAAAGAAATGGTTAAGGTTGTGAAATTTGGCGGAAGTTCACTTGCAAGTGCGGAGCAGTTCGCAAAGGTAGGAAAGATCATCCGTTCGGATAAAGAGAGAAAATACGTTGTGCCGAGTGCACCGGGAAAACGGAACTCAAAGGATACGAAGGTTACCGATATGCTGTATGCATGCTATGCACTTGCAGAAGAGGAGAAAGACTTCCGCATTCAGCTGATGAAGATCAAAGACCGTTATGATTCGATCATCAACGGATTACAGTTAAAGCTGTCTCTGGAAGAGGAATTTAAGAAGATTTCCGAGAATTTTAAGAAGAAAGCCGGAGTAGATTATGCTGCAAGCCGTGGAGAATACTTAAACGGTATTATTATGGCGAATTATCTTGGATATACATTTGTGGATTCCGCAGAAGTAATCTTTTTTGATGAAGATGGCAATTTTGATGCAGATCGTACCGATAAAGTACTTTCCGCCAGACTCGAGAAGATTCCTACTGCCGTTATTCCTGGATTTTACGGTTCGAATCCGGATGGAAGCATCCGCACATTCTCAAGAGGAGGTTCCGATATTACCGGATCGATCGTGTCAAAAGCAGTACACGCAAGCATGTATGAGAACTGGACTGATGTATCTGGATGTCTGGTTGCGGATCCTCGTATTATCAAAGATTCCAAACCGATCAAGGTAATCACATACCGCGAACTCCGTGAGTTATCTTACATGGGAGCATCTGTTTTACATGAGGATGCAATCTTCCCGGTACGTAAGGCTGGCATTCCGATCAACATCAAGAACACCAATGCTCCGGATGATGAGGGAACACTGATCGTAGAAAGCACATGTCAGAAGGCCGAATATACCATTACCGGTATCGCCGGTAAGAAAGGCTTCGTTGCCGTAAGCATCGACAAAGATATGATGAACTCTGAAGTTGGTTTCTGCCGAAAAGCACTTCAGGCATTCGAGGAGAACGGTATTTCCATCGAGCATATGCCATCCGGTATCGACACCATGACCGTGTTTGTTCATCAGGCTGAGTTTGAAGGAAAAGAGCAGCAGGTTATCAGTGCGCTGCGCAGACTGGCGCATCCGGACATCATTGATCTTGAAGCAGATCTGGCACTGATCGCAGTTGTTGGACGTGGAATGAAGTCACAGAGAGGTACTGCAGGACGTATCTTCTCCGCACTTGCACATGCAAATATCAACGTTAAGATGATTGACCAGGGATCTTCTGAGTTAAATATCATCATCGGTGTAAGCAATGCTGATTTTGAAAATGCAATTAAAGCGATTTACGACATTTTCGTTGAAACAAGACTTTAATATTTATAAAAATGCAGAACATAAAGGGCTCTCTTTCATATGATATATGGAAGGGAGCGTTTTTTTATGGATAGATATACGGTTATATTTGTAACAGATCAAAGACAGCAGTATATTGGCGATTATCTTCCCGGAAGATGTAAAGAAGGCAGTGTCAGGGAGCTTTCGAATCTCATACGCAATGCGGAGAGGGTGATTCTTCCGACTCCGGTTTTGAAAATAGACAAATTACAGGACATCCGGTCCACCGTCCGGGAGAATCTGATGATCAACCGTGAGGAAGGCATGATTCCACAGCTTATGGTATTTGGAGGAAAGTTCTCGGAGGAGTGGAGACAATTTCTGGAAAAATATGAGATCCGTTACGTGGATTTTATGGATGAAGAGCAGGTTACACTGGAAAATGCGTGTGTGACAGCGGAAGCTGCGATTGCTGAACTGCTGTTTCATAGCAGATATTCTATCCGAAATGAGAAATATATTGTTACCGGGTATGGAAGATGCGCAAAGGAAATTGCCGCAAGAATAGCCCTTCTTGGAGGAAGGGTCACTGTGCTTGCAAGAAGTGTAAGAGACCGGAAGGCAGCAAAAACAGATGGTCATAATGCTGCAGATTTTTCTTATGCACCGGAGGAAGCTTATGGAACACGCGGTGTGATCAACACGGTTCCAGCGATGGTGATCACAGAATCCATGATCCGGGAAATGCATAAGGATACCGTGATCATTGACATTGCCTCAAAGCCTGGTGGAACGGATAAAAAAGCCGCCGCAAAATATGAGATCCCTGTGATCGAAGCACTTGGACTTCCGGGCATCTATACTCCAAAGAGCAGTGCGAAGATTCTTGCTGATTCTGTGATCCGGCATACGCTTCCGGAGGATGTAAGAAAAGAGGATAAATCATGGATTTTTCAAATTATAATATAGGATATGGAATTACCGGGTCTTTCTGCACATTTTCCAAATCCAGAAAGGAGGTCATCCGGCTGAAGGAGATGGGAGCGAATGTCATTCCTGTTTTCTCTTTTGCAGCACAAAGCTGTGACACCCGCTTTGGAAGTGCGCGGGAATATGTGGATGGAATCTGTGAGATTACGGAAAATGAGGGAATCCGCACGCTCAGTCAGGCAGAACCGATCGGTCCGAATAACTTTCTGGACATTATGGTGATTGCCCCGTGTACCGGTAACACGGCTGCAAAGCTCTGCAATGGTATCGTGGATACGCCGGTCCTTATGGCTGCGAAGGCGCATATGCGCAATGGAAAAGCGCTTGTCATCGCAATATCCACAAATGATGCGCTTGGAGCAAACTTTAAAAATATCGGAATGCTGATGAACACAAAAAATATTTATTTTGTTCCATTTGGTCAGGATAATTTTAAAAGCAAACCCAATTCGCTGGTCGCAAAGATGGAACTTCTGCCGGAAACGATCGAACTGGCATTGAAAGGAAAGCAGATCCAGCCGATCCTTCAGCCGCTGGATTGAAAAAGTCAGCAATTTATACCAGTATGGGCAGATGAAACAGATACAATAGAAAACGCCGGCTGACTGCCATGTTTTAAGTATCATGGAAGCCAGACCGGCATTTTTCATAGAATCTTTATCAGATCCGGGATTATTTCTGGGAAGCCTCGATCAGTGCATGTGCAAGCTGGTCTCCGCAGGATGTGCTCTTGAATCCGCATTTGATGCCTTCCAGACGTGAGATGACTTCATCAACTGGAAGTCCTTCTACAAGGCTTGCAACTGCTTTCAGATTACCGTTGCATCCGCCAGTGAAATGAACATTATGTACTTTGTTGTCCTCGATATCAAATGTGATATCGGTAGAACAGGTTCCTTTGGTTTTGTATTCGTATGTCATAGTCAATCCTCCTGTTTTGGTAACATTGAAACTTTGATGATTATAACAGGGAAACCTTGATTTTTCAACGGAACGTTAACAAAAAGTTTATAATTCGTTCACGCGTTCGTGTTGTGCAAAGACATTGAAAGTGATACAATATCCATATTGCGTGAATAGGAGTTATAAATATGAGTACATTAACCAAAATTTTTGGTACCCACAGCCAGAGGGAATTGAAGAGAGTCTATCCGATCGTAGATAAGATCGAATCCTATAAGGAACAGATGGGTGCGCTCTCAGATGAGGAATTAAAAGGAAAAACAAAAGAATATAAAGAACGTCTGGAAAAAGGCGAGACTTTAGATGATCTGCTTCCAGAAGCTTATGCAACAGTAAGGGAAGCAGCACGCCGTGTGCTTGGCATGGAACATTACCGTGTCCAGCTGATCGGTGGAATCATCCTGCATCAGGGACGTATTGCAGAGATGAAAACAGGTGAAGGTAAGACACTTGTGTCTACACTTCCGGCATATCTGAATGCCCTTGAAGGAAAAGGGGTTCACATCGTAACCGTCAACGATTATCTTGCAAAACGAGATTCTGAGTGGATGGGAAAAGTCCATGAATTCCTGGGACTTACCGTTGGTGTTGTATTAAACAGCATGAACAATGATGAACGCCGCGACGCATATAACTGCGACATTACTTATGTAACGAACAATGAGCTTGGTTTCGATTACCTGAGGGATAACATGGTAATCTATAAGGAACAGCTTGTTTTAAGAGGACTTCATTATGCTGTTATTGATGAGGTCGATTCCGTACTGATCGATGAGGCGAGAACACCACTGATCATCTCCGGACAGAGTGGTAAATCGACCAGATTATATGAGGCCTGCGATATTCTTGCAAGACAGATGGAACGTGGTGAAGACGTTCCGGAGTTCTCCAAGATGGATGCACTGATGGGCATGGAACAGGAAGAGACCGGAGACTTCATCGTAAATGAGAAGGACAAGATCGTCAATCTGACACAGCAGGGTGTCAAACGTGTAGAGCAGTTCTTTAAGATCGACAACCTTGCTGATCCAGAGAACCTTGAGATCCAGCACAACATTATTCTTGCACTTCGTGCGCATAACCTGATGTTCCGTGATCAGGATTACGTAGTAAAAGATGATCAGGTTATGATCGTCGATGAATTTACCGGACGTATCATGCCGGGACGCCGTTATTCAGACGGCCTGCATCAGGCAATTGAAGCAAAGGAACATGTAAAAGTAAAACGTGAGAGTAAAACACTTGCTACGATCACATTCCAGAACTTCTTTAACAAATTTGACAAGAAATCCGGTATGACGGGTACTGCACTGACTGAGGAAAAGGAATTCCGTGATATCTACGGAATGGATGTTATTGAGATTCCTACCAACCGTCCAATTGCACGTATCGATCATGAGGATGCAGTATACAAGACTAAGAAAGAGAAATTCCACGCAGTCGTAGAAGAAGTGAAAATGGCACACGAAAAAGGACAGCCGGTCTTAGTAGGTACCATTAATATCGATACTTCAGAACTTGTCAGTGGAATGCTCAACAGAGAAGGAATCCCGCATACGGTATTGAATGCAAAATTCCATGAACTTGAGGCTGAGATCGTTGCACAGGCAGGACAGCATGGAGCTGTTACCATTGCCACGAACATGGCCGGACGTGGTACGGATATTAAGCTTGATGATGATGCCAAGGCTGCAGGTGGACTGAAGATCATCGGTACGGAGAGACATGAGTCCAGACGTATTGATAATCAGCTGCGTGGACGTGCAGGACGTCAGGGCGATCCAGGTGAATCCCAGTTTTTCATCTCTCTGGAAGATGATCTGCTAAGACTGTTTGGATCTGAGAAGCTTATGGATGTGTTTACAACACTTGGAGTTCCAGAGAATGAGCAGATCCAGCACAAGATGCTTACATCTGCGATCGAGAAGGCACAGCAGAAGATCGAGGCAAACAACTTTGGAATCCGTAAGAATCTGTTAGAGTACGATCAGGTTATGAATGACCAGCGCGAGATTATTTATGCAGAGCGTCTCCGCGTATTAAATGGCGAGAACATGCGTGAGGTTATCTTTAAGATGATCCAGGACCGCGTGGAAAAAGCTGTCAATACCTGTATCTCAGCAGAGATTCCGAAAGAAGAGTGGAACCTTACCGAGTTAAATGAACTGATTCTCCCGCTCATCCCATTAGAGCCGATCACAGTAGAAGATCTGGAATCAGTAAAGAATAACAAACAGCTGATCCAGTATCTCAAGGAGAAAGCAGTTCTTCTCTATGAAGCCAAAGAAACCGAGTTCCCGGAGATCGAACAGTTCCGTGAGATCGAGCGTGTCGTTTTACTGAAAGTCATTGACCGTAAGTGGATGGATCACATCGATGATATGGATCAGCTCCGTCAGGGAATCGGCCTTCAGGCATATGGACAGAGAGATCCGCTGGTTGAGTATAAGATGGCTGGATTTGATATGTTTGATGACATGATCGCAGCAATCCAGGAAGATACCGTCCGTCTTCTGTTCCATGTCAAGATCGAGCAGAAGGTAGAACGTGAGCAGGTAGCAAAAGTTACCGGAACAAATAAAGACGAGACTGCACAGAATGCTCCAAAGAAGCGTGAAGCAGCGAAAGTATATCCGAACGATCCGTGTCCATGCGGAAGCGGAAAGAAATACAAACAGTGCTGCGGACGACTGAAATAAAGAAGCACATAATAGAATGAGATGATAAATCCCGGTGCACAGAACCCAATGCAGAAATGCATGGTTGCTGTGTATCGGGATTTTTTTTGCGCAAAGAGGTATATGCAGTGAACAATCTAGTTGTAGAAATTCATTGGTAAAATATCACAAAAAACACGCACGGATTTTGTGATGGGTTACACGCTTAACCTTTGTAAAACGCACATTTCTGTTGTACCATATAATCAGAATATAAGAAAAAAGAGGAAATCGATATGGCACAGAACAGGATTCGAATTGCGGATGTTGCAGATGCGTTGGGTCTTAGTACAGCGACTGTCTCAAAGGTGATTCACGGCAAAACAGAAAAGATTTCGGATGAGACGGTAAAACGTGTCCAGCAGGAGCTTGAACGCTCAGGGTATATCCCTAATATGGCAGGCATTCTGCTTGCAAGAAATAATTCAAGAATCATCGGTGTGGTGGTGAATGACCATGAAAAGTATGAAGGCAGGGTTTTAGAGGATGGATTTGTGATGTCTTCGCTGAATGCCCTGTCCCATGAGGTAAATGAAAAAGGATATTTTCTGATGATAAAAACGACATCTGACATCGGTGAGATTCCGGTATTTGCATCCATGTGGAATATGGATGGGCTGATTCTGATGGGCTTTTGTGAAGCTGATTATGAGAAGCTCAGAAACCAGATGAGGATATCGTTTGTTGTGTATGATGGTTATTTTGAAAAATGCTCCAAGGTAGTAAATCTGGTCATCGATCATTATGATGGCGGTTATCAGGCTGGGAAATATTTAAGGGAGCTGGGGCATAAAAAAGCGTTGTGCATAGCGGATAATTTCATCTGCATGGACAAAGAGCGCATCGAGGGCTTTCACAAAGCATTTGGACCGCAGGAAACATTAAGATGGGAAATACCCAGGACAGAAAAGGAAAGAATGCGCTTTTATGAGGACAAATATAGAGAGCTGATAAAGAGTAATGTTACCGCTGTTTTTGCAGTATCGGATTTTTATGCACTTGAGCTTATGAGGTTTTTACAGGGAAAAGGCATACAAATTCCGGAGGATATCCAGATCATTGGCTTTGATGACAACATGGCAAGCAGGGAAAGTAATCCTGCGCTTACAACGATTCATCAGGAGGCAGCCTTGAGAGCAAAAACAGCAATTGAATGTCTGGAGGCAATGCGTGATGGAGCAGAATGTGAGACAGAAATTGTGTTGCCGGTTGAGTTAATAAAAAGAGAAAGTACGAGGGGATTATAATGTCAAAGTTTATGAAATCATTGTGTAAAATTGCAATTCCAGTCACATTGCAAAGTATGCTGCAGGCTTCGTTCTCCATTGTAGATCAGATTATGATCGGGCAGTTAGGCGAGACAAATATAGCAGCAGTTGGATTATGCGGTAACTTTTCTTTAATATTTTCTGTGGTGATTGGTGCGGTAAGCACGGTTGCAGGAATTTTGATCGCACAGTTTATTGGGGCTGAAGATACAAAAGAGGCATGGTGCAGTTTTGATGTGAGTCTTATTTGCGGAATGGTAATATCAGCATTATTTCTGCTGGCAGCCGGAGTTTTTCCATTACAGATTCTTGGATTGTATACGAAGGATATGAGTATTATAAATACGGGGGCGGTCTATTTTAGAATTGTAGCAATTTCCTATATTCCAATGGCGGTCAGCAATGTTTTATCTGCATGGCTGCGCTGCAGGGAGCATGCCACGATACCATTTTTAGCAAGTTTTGGAGCAGTTGCAGTAAACACAGGCCTTAATTATCTGCTGATATTTGGAAAATCTGGATTGCCATGTATGGGAATAAAGGGTGCTGCGATTGCAACGCTTATTTCCCAGTTGTTTAACCTGATATTTATTGTTATTGGATTTGTTTTATGCATCAGAAAAGATGGAGACCAGCCGGTACTGTCACTGCATTTTAGAAAGATTACCATCAGGGATTATCTGATCATGATTATGCCGATACTGGTCAGTGAATTTTTGTGGAGTCTTGGACAAAATGTGGAATCTGCTGTGTATGGTCATCTTGGCACATCAAATCTGGCAGCATACACACTTACCTGCCCGATACAGGGGCTTATTGTAGGAGCACTGAGTGGATTGTCGGCGGCTGCCGGTGTAATGGTCGGCAAACGGCTTGGCAGGAAAGAATACGATGAGGCTTACACAGAGTCAAAGAAGATTATGTATGCCGGCTTAGCAGGCGCGGTAGCCGTTTCTGCACTGCTTATTGTACTGGCAGGGGTTTATACCGGATTGTATCGTGTGGATGACAGCGTAAAAGTACTTGGAAGGATACTGCTTATTGTATTTGCTTTATATGCACCGGTCAAGGTGGAAAATATGATCCTGGGCGGCGGAATTATAAGAAGCGGCGGCAACACTAAAATTATCATGATGATTGATATTATTGGCACATGGTGCATCGGAATCCCACTGTGTCTGCTTGCAGCGTATGTATTTGAGTGGGGGATTGTGGGCGTGTATACACTGCTTACCACAGAAGAAATATTCAGGCTGGTTGTATCGCTTGTTATTTTTAAGAGGCGCAAATGGATGATCAGTTTAGCATAGGAGGGTCAAGCTGGATAGATTCGATGCTTTTGTGCATATTTTCCGGAAGGCACAGATCTGACAGACTATGGAATCTACATTGATCCAATGCACAAATAAAAAGAACAAATGTTCTATAATTGATGGACAAAATCAAAGCTTTGTAGTAGAATTAGCATATAAATGCCATACTAGAAAGACATTGATTTTGTCCTTTTTTATTGGGATAATCAGTGACTACGGCAGATTTTGAAGGGAGATGGAGCCATGGAGTTCAAACTGCACAGCAAATACAAACCAACCGGAGACCAGCCACAGGCGATTGCAGAGCTTGTGAAAGGATTCCAAGAAGGCAATCAGTTTGAGACACTGCTGGGTGTTACCGGTTCTGGCAAGACGTTTACGATGGCGAATGTGATTGAGCAGCTGCAGAAGCCGACTCTGATCATTTCACATAATAAGACACTTGCAGGGCAGTTGTATGGAGAGATGAAGGAATTTTTCCCTGAGAATGCAGTAGAGTACTTTGTATCCTACTACGATTATTATCAGCCAGAGGCTTATGTACCTTCTTCCGATACGTATATTGCGAAAGATTCTGCAATCAACGATGAGATTGATAAATTACGTCTGTCGGCTACCGCTGCACTGGCAGAGCGCAAGGATGTTATTATCGTGGCCAGTGTATCGTGTATTTACGGCATTGGTAGTCCGGATGATTATATGCATATGATGCTGTCACTTCGGCCTGGAATGGAGATCGACAGGGATGAGGTGATCCATGGACTGATCGATATGCAGTATAACCGGAATGAGATGGATTTTAAGAGAGGTACATTCCGGGTTCACGGAGATGTGGTCGAGATTTTTCCGGCGAATGAGACGGACACAGCAATCCGTGTGGAGTTCTTCGGAGATGAGATCGACCGTATCACAGAAGTGGATGTATTGACTGGAGAAGTCAAGTGCGAACTGAACCATATTGCAGTTTTTCCTGCATCCCATTATGTAGTTCCGCAGGAGAAGATATTAAAGGCATGCGAGAATATCGAAGAGGAACTCAAGGAGCGAGTGGCGTATTTCAAGGGCGAAGATAAGCTGATCGAGGCACAGAGAATCGCAGAGAGAACGAACTTTGACGTGGAAATGATGAAGGAGACCGGTTTTTGCAGTGGAATTGAGAACTATTCGAGACATCTTGCAGGGAGACCGGCGGGGGCAACTCCGGACACACTGATGGATTTCTTCCCGGATGATTATCTGATCATTGTGGATGAGTCTCATATCACGATTCCGCAGGTGCGGGGCATGTATGCAGGAGACCGTTCCAGAAAGACCACACTGGTTGATTATGGTTTCCGTCTGCCGTCAGCACTGGATAACAGACCGCTGAATTTTGAAGAGTTTGAGAGTAAGATTGATCAGATGCTGTTTGTATCTGCAACTCCGAATGTTTATGAACAGGAACACGAACTGCTTCGAGCGGAGCAGATCATTCGTCCGACGGGACTTTTGGATCCGGAGATCTCTGTCCGGCCGGTAGAGGGGCAGATCGATGATCTGATCGGGGAGGTAAATAAGGAGACCGCTGCACATCACAAAGTTTTGATCACGACTCTGACCAAGCGAATGGCAGAAGATCTGACCAAATACATGGGAGAGCTCGGAATCCGTGTGAAGTATCTGCATTCTGACATCGATACCTTAGAGAGAGCGGAGATCATCCGTGATCTGAGACTGGATGTGTTTGATGTCCTGGTCGGAATCAACCTGCTTCGGGAGGGCCTTGATATCCCGGAGATTACACTGGTTGCAATTCTGGATGCAGACAAGGAAGGCTTCTTACGATCGGAGACATCACTGATCCAGACGATCGGTCGTGCAGCACGTAACAGTGAAGGACATGTCATCATGTATGCGGACAAGATCACAGATTCCATGCGTGTTGCGATCGATGAGACTGCGAGACGCCGTAAAGTGCAGCAGGCTTATAATGAAGAACATGGCATTACACCGACAACGATCCAGAAATCTGTAAGAGAACTGATCGCTATTTCCAAGAAAGTTGCTGCGGAGGAGATGGATTTCAAGAAAGACCCGGAATCCATGAGCGCAAAGGAACTCGAGAAACTGATCGCAGATATCAAGAAGAAGATGCAGAAAGCTGCCGCAGAACTCAATTTCGAGGCTGCCGCAGAATACAGGGATCAGATGGTCAGGCTAAAGAATATGCTGCGTGAGATAGACAGTTAGACAGAAAGGACAGTAAGCCCAATGGCAAAGAAACAGAGAAAATACATTAAGATCAGAGGCGCAAATGAACATAATCTGAAGAATATAGATATCGATATCCCAAGAGACGAATTTGTTGTTTTAACCGGTCTGTCAGGTTCCGGTAAATCATCTCTTGCATTTGACACGATTTATGCGGAAGGGCAGAGACGTTATATGGAATCTTTGTCCTCCTATGCAAGACAGTTCTTAGGGCAGATGGAAAAGCCGAATGTTGAGATCATCGAAGGTCTTCCACCGGCAATTTCCATTGATCAGAAATCAACGAACCGTAATCCAAGGTCCACGGTTGGAACCGTAACGGAGATTTATGATTATTTCCGACTCCTTTATGCCAGGATCGGCGTGGTACATTGTCCGAAATGTGGCAAAGAGATCCGCAAGCAGACAATCGATCAGATCGTTGACAGTGTACTTGCGCTGCCGGAAAGGACCAGAATCCAGATTCTTGCACCGGTCGTCAGAGGACGTAAGGGAGAACACCAGAAGCTTTTTGAAAAAGCAAAGAAGAGCGGATATGTCCGTGTTGTTGTAGATGGTAATATGTATGACCTTTCGGAGAATATTCCGATGGAGAAGAATATCAAGCACAATATCGATATTGTGATCGACCGGTTGGTGATCAAAGATGGAATTGAGAACCGTCTTACAGATTCTCTTGAGAATGCATTCCGCCTTGCAGAGGGCAATGCCATTGTCGATGTTGTAGATGGTGAACCGATCAATTTTTCGGAGAATTTCGCCTGCCCGGATTGCGGAATCAGCATTGATGAAGTAGAACCAAGAAGTTTCTCGTTCAACAATCCGTTCGGAGCCTGTCCGGTATGTTATGGACTCGGGTATAAGATGGAATTTGATGAGAACCTAATGATCCCAGATAAGAATCTGGCAATTTCCGAAGGAGCGATCCAGGTGATCGGATGGCAGTCATGCACAGATCCTTCCAGTTATACGTATGCAACGTTACAGGCTCTGTCGCAGGGATATGGATTTTCCCTGGATACTCCTTACAAAGACCTTCCAAAAGAGATCCGTCATATGCTGATTCACGGCGGAGACGGAAGAATCCTGAAAGTCCATTACAAAGGGCAGCGTGGAGAAGGCGTGTACGATCTGAACTGGGAAGGCTTGATCCGCAATGTGGAACGGCGTTACCGGGAGACCGGTTCAGACACAATGAAGCAGGAATATGAGCAGTTTATGCGCATCACACCGTGTGCGGAATGTGGCGGACAACGACTGAAGAAATCTTCGCTGGCAGTTACGGTATGTGGCAAGAATATCCATGAGATAACAGATATGTCAGTCAGGGATCTGTGCGAGTTCCTGGATCAGATGGAACTGACCGAACAGCAGCATTTTATCGGAGATCAGATTTTAAAAGAGATCCGTGCCAGGGTGGGATTTTTAAAAGAAGTCGGACTGGAGTATCTGACACTGACACGTGCGACCGGAACTTTGTCAGGTGGCGAAGCTCAGCGTATCCGCCTTGCAACGCAGATCGGGTCCGGACTTGTCGGAGTAGCATATATTCTTGACGAGCCAAGTATCGGACTGCATCAGAGAGATAATGATAAATTGCTGCATGCATTGATGGATCTGAAAGATCTTGGAAATACACTGATCGTTGTTGAACATGACGAGGATACCATGCGTGCTGCAGATTATATTGTGGATATCGGACCGGGGGCGGGAACACATGGTGGAGAAGTAGTTGCAGCAGGAACCGCAGCAGACATCATGAAATGCAGGAAATCCATCACCGGTGCATATCTGAGCGGAAGAATCAAAATTCCGGTTCCGGAGGAACGCAGAAAACCAACTGGATTTCTGACGATCCGGGGAGCAAGGGAGAATAACCTGAAGAATATCGATGTGAAAGTACCGCTTGGAATTATGACCTGCATCACCGGTGTGTCCGGATCGGGCAAGAGCTCATTGACGAATGAGATCCTCTATAAACACCTTGCACGTAAACTGAACAGGGCAAGATGTATCCCTGGAGATCACGATGGAATCGATGGTTTGGAACAGTTGGATAAGATCATTGACATTGACCAGTCTCCAATCGGACGGACACCAAGATCGAATCCGGCAACTTACACAGGGGTATTTGATATGATCCGTGATCTGTTTGCAGCGACTGCGGATGCAAAAGCGAGAGGATACAAGAAGGGACGTTTCAGCTTCAATGTCAAAGGTGGAAGGTGTGAAGCCTGCAGTGGAGACGGAATACTGAAGATCGAGATGCATTTTCTCCCGGATGTATATGTTCCATGTGAAGTTTGTGAGGGAAAACGCTACAACAGAGAGACCCTGGAAGTCAAATATAAAGGAAAAAGCATATATGATGTGTTAAATATGACTGTGGAAGAGGCATTGGAGTTCTTTAAAAATGTTCCGACAATCCACAGAAAGATACAGACACTTTATGATGTGGGGCTTTCCTATGTGAAGCTCGGACAGCCGTCAACAGAACTTTCCGGAGGAGAAGCACAGCGGATCAAGCTTGCAACAGAGCTGAGCAAGAAAAGTACCGGAAAAACAATTTATGTTCTGGATGAGCCGACAACAGGACTTCATTTTGCAGATGTGCATAAGCTGATCGAGATTTTAAGAAGGCTTTCGGATGGCGGTAATACGGTGGTTGTGATTGAACATAATCTGGATGTGATCAAGACAGCAGACTATATCATTGATATGGGACCGGAAGGAGGAGACGGCGGTGGAACTGTGATTGCACAGGGAACACCGGAAGAGATCTGCGAAGTGCCGGAATCGTATACCGGACAGTTTTTAAAACCATATCTGGAAAAGAAATAAGAAGTGCCGGGGAATTTGGGGAGTACCCTCCGGATACAGCACAATATCCGGAAGGTATGAGTTATGAAAAATTATATTAGCTGATTAGCTAGTACTCTTAGAAGATATATGCCAAATGTGACAAGTGTGTGATGAAACCATGAAAAAATGAAGATTTTTTTAAATCTGCCTGTAACAAAGAAAAAATATTTGAAAAATGAAGCGAATTGTATATAATGGTAATGTATATGTAAAAATATGATTAAATGCATCTCTGCGTCTATTTCTGGATAAGAATGTCAGAGACGAATCACACATAAAGAGTCAGAACGAAGAAAGAGAGGAACGATTCATGATTGGATCAGATATCGGTATTGATTTAGGTACTGCGAGTATTTTGGTATATATAAAAGGAAAAGGTGTTGTGTTAAAAGAGCCATCTGTAGTTGCATTTGACAGAGACACCAATAAGATCAAAGCAATTGGTGAAGAGGCAAGACTGATGCTTGGAAGAACACCTGGGAATATCGTGGCGGTAAGACCATTGCGTCAGGGTGTTATCTCTGATTACACGGTAACAGAGAAAATGATCAAATACTTTATTCAGAAGGCACTCGGCAAGAAAACTTTCCGCAAACCACGTATCAGCGTCTGTGTCCCAAGTGGTGTTACGGAAGTAGAGAAAAAGGCTGTTGAAGATGCTACGTATCAGGCAGGCGCAAGAGAAGTGGCAATCATCGAGGAGCCAATCGCAGCAGCAATCGGTGCAGGTATTGATATTGCAAGACCATGTGGTAATATGATCGTAGATATCGGAGGCGGTACTGCAGATATCGCTGTTATCTCTCTTGGCGGATCTGTAGTAAGCACGTCGATCAAGATCGCCGGTGATGATTTTGATGAGGCACTTGTAAGATATATGCGTAAGAAACACAATCTTCTGATTGGTGAGAGAACCGCAGAAGACATTAAGATCAAGATCGGAACATGCTATCCTCTGGCTCAGAATGAGACAATGGATGTACGTGGACGTAATCTTGTTACCGGACTTCCAAGAACTGTAACAGTAAGCTCTGAAGAGACAGAAGAAGCTTTACGTGAGCCGACACTTCAGATCGTAGAAGCGGTACATTCCGTACTGGAGAAAACTCCACCAGAACTTGCAGCTGACGTTGCAGACAGAGGAATTGTTCTGACAGGTGGCGGCTCTCTTCTTCGTGGATTAGAAGAATTGATCGAGGATAAGACAGGGATCAATACAATGACAGCAGAGGAACCAATGACCTGTGTTGCCATCGGAACCGGTAAATATGTAGAGTTTTTAGCAGGTAAGCGTGACGACGATTAAAACCTGCGGCAAAAGGAGTAGCGTATGGTAAAGGGTCTTTATACTGCACATACAGGAATGGTGAATGAGATGAAACGTCTGGACGTTCTCTCGAATAACCTTGCAAATGCGGATACAACTGGATATAAGAAAGAAGGAACAACAGCAACAACGTTCGGGGATGAGCTGGCGTTCCGTATCCGGGATACATCGGACTATGGTCTTCCAAAACGCATCGGAGGAATTACGTATGGAACGAAGCTTGGACAGGTTTATACGGATTATTCGACTGGTAATTTAAAAGTGACGGACAATGATACGGATTTTGCGATCAATGGAGATGGTTTTTTTGCAATCGCATTTACCAATAAGGCCGGGGAAACTTCTGTAAAATATACCAGAGATGGTGCATTTACTGTGAACCGGAATGGTTATCTGGTTACCAAAGATGGAGACTACGTATTAAATACGAACGGTGCTCTGACTGGTAATGCAGGAGAAGGCAATTACGTGCGTGTTGATCCGAATGCCAAGATCCAGGTCAATGAACTTGGACAGGTGTATCAAAATGATCAGCTTGTCAGCAACATCGGAGTGGTGAATGTTGACAATTATGACTATCTTGAAAAATATGGCGAGAATATGTACAATCTCGTAGATGGCGGAAGAGTGGTGAACTCAGATGCAACAGTGGAACAGGGAACCCTGGAGACATCAAACGTAAATGTTGTATCGGAGATGGTCAACATGATCACAATCCAGAGAGCATATGAGGCTGGACAGAAAGTGATTACATCGATCGATGGAACACTTGACATCGCAGCAAATCAGGTTGGTAAGGTATAAGTAGTCAATAAACGATTCTGCAAAGGAGAAAATGTCCTATGATGAGAGCATTATATACTGCTGCGACAGGAATGATCGCAGAGCAGACAAATCTGGATACTATTTCAAATAATCTTTCAAATGTGAATACAACAGGATTTAAGTCTGAACGTACGGAATTCAAATCTTTGTTATATCAGACAATCCAGACAAGAACCACATCTGCAAATGGAGCAGAAAAGCCGGTTGGTGCACAGGTTGGTCTTGGAACGAGAGTTGCAGCAACTACATCCATGTATACACAGGGAAATCTGACAGAGACAGAGAGTGACACGGATTTTGCGTTAGAAGGAGATGGATTTTTTGCGGTAAGAGGTGTTGATGGACAGACTTATTACACAAGAAATGGAAGCTTCACCTGGAGTATTGCTGCAGACGGAAGCACGATCCTTGCAACGAAACAGGGTTATCCGGTTCTTGACCGGAATGGTAATACGATTACGGTTCCAAATGGTGTCAGCGCCGAAAAAATGCAGTTCTCCCAGACTGGTGAGATTGGATACTATAATAATGAGAATCAGTATGTTTCATTGAACCAGTATTTTGGCGTATATCAGTTTAACAATCCAACTGGACTTGAAAAGCGTTCCAACAGTCTGCTTGAGGCAACAGCAGCATCAGGCAATCCAATGCAGGAGGGAACTACTGCAGGAGTAACAAACAGTAAGGTATGTCAGAAACGTCTGGAAGCATCCAATGTATCTGTCGCTGACGAGATGGTGAATATGATCGTTGCGCAGCGTGCATACGAACTGAACTCAAAGGCAATCACAACAGCGGATTCCATGCTGGAAACCGCCAATAATCTGAAACGATAAGAGGTGTAGGATATGGACATTTCATCACTTGGTAATATGTCTGGTGTACTTAATTCGGCACAGAACAGCAGTGCAGCATCGTCTGCCAGTTCCCTGAGCAGCTCTTTAAAGGGATTGTCAAAAGATTCTTCAGAAGATGAACTGAAAGGTGTGATCAAGGATTTTGAGTCTTACTTTGTAGAGCAGATCATCAAGGAAATGAAAGATACTTTGACGAGCGAAGACGACGAAGATTCTACGGTGTCCCAGTACAAGGATATGTATATGGACAATGCAATTGAACTGGTTGCGGACGAGATCGTGGATCAGGTCGGTGAGAATTATACGCAGCAGTTATATGAGGCAATGAAGCGTAATTATAATATTGAGTAAAAGAGATGGGAGCAGAGTATGTTGGAACAGACGTAGTCTGCTCTTTTCCTGTGCGAAAGACATTGCGGACAGAAAATGGAGAAAAGGAACAGATAGAGCTTGGAGACGATTAATGGATATGTAGACCATATCATTTACCGGAATGCAGATAACGGATACACCGTTCTGGTACTGATATATGAAGAAGAGGAAGTGACCTGTGTCGGTTATTTCTCAGATATTGCTGAGGGCGAGAATATCGAGGCAAAAGGAGAATATACGGATCATCCGACTTATGGAAGACAATTTAAGATTTCGTCTTTTGAAGAGAAGGCGCCTCAGGATGAACTTGCGATCGAACGCTATCTGGGATCGGGGGCCATCAAAGGAATTGGAATTGCACTTGCTGCCCGAATTGTAAGAAGATTTAAAGAGGATACGTTCCGGATCATTGAGGAAGAACCGGAACGGCTTGCGGAAGTAAAAGGCATCAGTGAACATAAAGCGATGGAGATTGCGGATCAGGTGAATGCCAAAAAGGATTTACGACAGGCAATGATTTTTTTGCAGCAATACGGGATCCATGTAAACCTCGCAGTAAAAATCTATAATACATATGGACAGGAGATTTATCGTATTCTGAAAGAGAACCCGTATCAGCTTGCAGATGATATGGAAGGTGTCGGATTTCGGACGGCAGATGAGATTGCGGCAAAAGTCGGGATACGGACGGACTCAGATTTCCGGATCCGGAGTGGAATACAATATGCACTGCTTCAGGCTGCGGGAGAAGGACATACCTATCTTCCGATGGATGAGCTGACCAGGCGGACAAGTCTGCTTTTGGACATTGATCCGGAACACATTGAGAAACATTATATGAATCTGGCAATGGACCGCAAGATTGTAATGCGCCAGAATGAGGATGTGACACAGATCTATTCGGCCAGTTTCTTTTACATGGAGGCGAATGTGGCAACCATGTTAAAACAGCTGAATATCAAATATGATGTATCGGATGCAGAGATTGAACAGCGGATACACGCCATTGAGAAAAAGTCAGATATCCAGCTTGATGAACATCAGATCCAGGCAGTGCGTGAGGCAATCCGGAATGGTGTGCTTGTTATAACGGGAGGACCTGGAACTGGAAAAACAACGACCATCAACACAATTATCCGGTATTTTGAGATGGAAGGAATGGATATTTTCCTTGCAGCACCAACTGGGCGTGCAGCGAAGCGTATGAGTGAGACAACCGGGTTTGAAGCACGTACGATCCACCGCATGCTGGAGCTTAATGGTGGAATGGACGGAAACGCCGGATTTGAGCGGAATGAACAGAATCCGTTAGAAACGGATGTGATCATTATCGATGAGATGTCCATGGTGGATATCAGCATTATGTATTCGCTGCTCAAGGCTGTCGTAGCAGGAACCAGGCTGATTCTTGTGGGGGATGTTAATCAGCTTCCAAGCGTCGGACCGGGAAGCGTTTTAAAAGATATCATTGATTCACATCAGTTTAATACCGTCATGCTGACAAAAATCTTCCGTCAGGCAAGCACATCGGATATTATCGTAAATGCACATAAGATCAACCGTGGAGAAGAAATTACACTGGATAATAAGAGTATGGACTTTTTCTTCCTGAAACGATACGATGCGGATAAGATCATTAATGTCACATTGCAGCTGATCAAACAGAAACTTCCGAAGTTCGTAGAGGCGGCGGAATATGATATACAGGTACTAACCCCAATGAGAAAAGGACTTCTCGGGGTAGAACGTCTGAATGGGATTTTGCAGCAGTATATGAATCCGCCGGATAAGAAAAAAACGGAAAAAGAATACAATGGCACGGTCTTTCGTGAGGGAGATAAGGTCATGCAGACGAAGAATAATTATCAGCTGGAATGGGAGATACGCAGTAAATATGGACTTTCCATTGAAAAAGGTACTGGAATTTTCAACGGCGATATGGGAATCATCCAGCAGATCAATGAATTTGCTGAGACGATGACGATTGCTTTTGATGAGAACCGTATGGTGGAGTATTCTTTTAAACTTCTGGACGAACTGGAACTTGCATATGCGATCACGATACATAAATCACAGGGATCAGAGTATCCGGCAGTTGTAATCCCGCTTCTTACCGGACCGCATATGCTGATGAACCGTAATCTGCTCTATACAGCAGTTACACGTGCAAAGAAATGTGTTACACTGGTAGGAAATGATGAAACGTTTAACATGATGATCCAGAATACGACAGAACTGAAACGATATAGCGGATTAAAAGACAGGCTGATCGAGGCATAAAGGAAAGGATAATAAACAGATGGAAACAAGAATGTTATATGAGAATGAGATCCCGGCGGCGGCAGAGACAGCCAGAGGAATTTTTGAACATTGTGTCAAAGAGAAGATTGCAGATCCGCAGATCATACGTTATACAGAAGAGTATCTGCAGACAGAACAGCTGCTTGGACTGATCCGGCAGTCACAGCTTTATATGTGGGGAACTTTTGATGCAGGACGGATCATAGCAGTTGGCGGACTGCAGAGGGAAGGACATATTACGATGCTATATGTTTTCCCGTATTACCAGAAACAAGGACTGGCACGGACGATTGCATCTGAAATGAAAAAATATGCAGACAAATTTCTGCACCTGAAACGTATTACGGTCAATGCTATGCCGGTTGAGGCGGCAGGATATTTTGAAACACTTGGATATTCCAGAATGGATACGAAGGGAAATGGGACCAATGGTTTTGTATCACTTAGCTTGTCCACAGAGGGAAAGTGTGATTATCCGGTAAAACACATCAAAGAACGCACTTTGATCGGAATTATTGTTGGATTTCTGGTCGCAATCTTTGTCATCGCAATCGGTTTTGTGTTATCCTGTTTATGAGCATTCTAAACAAAATGCATAAAACATTTTAGAAATTGTATGAAATCTCGGCACTTTTATTCGCCCAAAAAGGTTGAAAAAAGTGCCTTGATATGATAAACTTTTTACAATTTAGGCAGATACTGTGCGAGAAGCATGCCGTAGGCATTCTTAAGACACATAAAAGGCGAAAAAGAGCATCCCTCTTTTTTTTTGCCAAAATGAAGAAAGGGCAAGGTGAAACATGAAAGCATTTTTAATACTCGAAGATGGAAATGTATTTACTGGAACCAGCATTGGTTCTACCAGAGAAGTCATCAGCGAGATCGTATTCAATACTTCTATGACAGGATATCTTGAAGTACTGACAGACCCGTCCTACGCAGGACAGGCAGTTGTAATGACATATCCTCTGATTGGTAATTACGGAATTACTCCGGATCAGGAGTCGAAAAGACCGTGGCCGGATGGCTATATTGTAAGAGAACTGTCCCGTATGCCAAGTAACTTCCGATGTGAAGGAACGATTCAGGATTATCTGGTAAAATACGACATCCCGGGCGTTGCCGGAATTGATACCCGAGCATTGACCAAGATCCTTCGTGAGAAGGGAACCATGAATGGAATGATCACAACCAATGAGAATTACAATTTAGATGAGATTATTCCAAGACTCAAAGAATATAGCACAGGTAATGTGGTAGATAAAGTAACCTGTGATAAAGAGAGAGTATTAAAAGGCACCGGTAAAAAAGTTGCATTGCTTGATTTCGGCGCAAAAAATAACATTGCCCAGTCATTAAATAAACGTGGATGCGAAGTGACCATTTATCCGGCACATACATCCGCAGAAACAATTCTTGCATCCAATCCGGACGGAATTATGTTAAGTAACGGACCTGGAGATCCGAAGGAATGTACAGAGATCATCAAAGAGATTAAGAAACTGTACGATTCAGACACACCAATTTTTGCAATCTGTCTTGGACATCAGCTTATGGCACTTGCGACAGGTGCAGATACACACAAAATGAAATATGGACACCGTGGAGGAAACCATCCGGTAAAAGACCTGAGGACAAACCGCGTTTATATTTCTTCCCAGAATCATGGTTATGTGGTCGATACCGAGACATTGGATCCGGCGGTTGCAAAACCGGCATTTGTAAATGTAAATGATGGAACAAACGAAGGCCTTGAGTATGTTGGAAAGAACATCTTTACGGTTCAGTTCCATCCGGAAGCATGTCCTGGACCGCAGGATTCATCTTACCTTTTTGACCGGTTTATTGAAATGATGGGAGGAAAACAGTAATGCCAAGAAATCATGACATCAAAAAAGTATTAGTAATTGGTTCTGGTCCAATCGTCATTGGACAGGCTGCCGAGTTCGATTATGCCGGCACACAGGCCTGCCGTTCACTGAAAGAAGAAGGCGTGGAAGTATGTCTGGTCAATTCCAACCCGGCAACAATCATGACCGACAAAGAGATTGCAGACCAGGTATATATTGAGCCATTAACAGCAAGTGTTCTCGAAGAGATCATTTTAAAAGAAAAACCGGACAGTATCCTTCCGACATTAGGAGGACAGGCCGGATTAAACCTTGGTATGGAGCTTGCTGAGAGCGGATTTTTAGAGAAACATGGTGTAAAACTGATCGGAACGACTGCAGAGACAATCTTTAAAGCAGAAGACCGTCAGGCATTCAAAGATACCATGGAGAAGATCGGTGAGCCATGTGCCGCATCACAGGTCGTAAAAAATGTAGAGGATGGTATTAAATTTACGAATACCATCGGATATCCGGTTGTACTCCGTCCTGCATTTACATTGGGAGGAAGCGGTGGTGGAATCGCACACAACGAACAAGAGTTAGTTGACATTTTATCCAACGGACTTCGCCTGAGCCGCGTTGGAGAGGTACTGGTAGAGCGCTGCATCGCAGGTTGGAAAGAGGTTGAGTACGAAGTAATGCGTGATGCCAACGGCAACTGCATTACCGTATGTAACATGGAGAACATTGATCCGGTTGGTGTTCATACCGGAGATTCCATCGTAGTTGCACCTTCCCAGACACTTGGCGATAAAGAGTACCAGATGTTAAGAAGTTCTGCACTGAACATTATCAATGAATTAAAGATTACCGGTGGATGTAACGTACAGTATGCATTGAATCCGGATTCTTTCGAATACTGTGTTATTGAGGTAAACCCTCGTGTATCCCGTTCATCTGCACTTGCATCAAAAGCAACCGGATACCCGATTGCCAAGGTTACTGCCAAGATCGCACTTGGTTATACACTGGATGAGATCAAGAATGCGATCACACAGAAAACATATGCAAGTTTCGAGCCAATGCTGGACTACTGTGTCGTTAAGATCCCGAGACTTCCATTTGATAAATTCCTTACAGCAAAGAGAACTCTTACAACACAGATGAAAGCAACCGGAGAGGTCATGAGTATCTGTGATAACTTTGAGGGCGCTCTGATGAAAGCGATCCGTTCACTGGAGCAGCATGTGGACTGTCTGCGTTCCTATGATTTCACTGGACTTTCGGATGAAGAACTGGATGAACAGCTTCATGTTGTAGATGACCGTCGCATCTGGGTAATTGCTGAAGCACTTCGCCGTGGAGTAAGCTACGATCACATCTATGATATTACCAAGATCGACCGCTGGTTTATTGATAAGCTTGCAATTCTGGTTGAGATGGAAGCACATCTTGAGAAGGAAGAGCTTACCGTTGATCTGTTAAAAGAAGCAAAGCGCATCGAATTCCCGGATACCGTGATCGCCCGTCTCACTGGAAAAACAGAAGAAGAGATCCGCGATATGCGTTATGCAAACGGAATCGTTGCAGCATATAAGATGGTTGATACCTGTGCCGCAGAGTTCGCCGCAGAGACTCCATATTATTACTCTGTTTATGGAAGTGAAAACGAAGCTGCAGAAACAAAACCGGAGAAAAAAGTACTCGTACTTGGTTCCGGACCGATCCGTATCGGACAGGGTATCGAGTTCGACTTCTGCTCTGTACACTGTACCTGGGCATTTGCAAAAGAAGGATGGGAGACAGTCATTGTTAATAATAACCCGGAGACGGTTTCCACAGACTTTGATATTGCCGATAAACTGTATTTTGAGCCACTTACAGCAGAAGATGTTGAGAGTATCGTAAACCTTGAGAAACCGGATGGAGCTGTTGTACAGTTCGGTGGACAGACTGCAATCAAACTGACGGAAGCTCTGATGAAGATGGGAGTTAAGATCCTCGGAACAAAGGCTGAGGATGTCGATGCAGCAGAGGATAGAGAATTATTTGATGAGATCCTTGAGCAGACTGGAATTCCGAGAGCAGCAGGTGGAACCGTATTTACTGCGGAAGAGGCAAAAGAAGTTGCAAACCGTCTTGGCTATCCGGTACTGGTAAGACCTTCTTACGTACTTGGCGGACAGGGCATGAAGATTGCTTTTAATGACGAAGAAATTGAGGAATTTATTGGTATCATCAACCGTATTGCGCAGGATCATCCAATCCTTGTAGATAAATACTTACAGGGTAAGGAAATCGAAGTAGATGCTGTATGTGATGGTGAGGATATTCTGATCCCTGGTATCATGGAGCATATCGAACGTACTGGTGTACATTCCGGTGACAGTATTTCAGTATATCCGGCACCGACGATCAGCGATCATGTAAAAGAGACAATCGTAGAGTATACCAAACGTCTTGCAAGAGCATTGCATGTAGTCGGACTGATCAACATCCAGTTCATTGCCATGAATGAGGAAGTATATGTGATCGAGGTTAACCCACGTTCTTCAAGAACTGTACCATATATCAGTAAAGTAACAGGCATTCCGATCGTAGATCTTGCCACAAAAGTGATTATTGGTAATACGATCAAAGGACTTGGATATAAACCAGGACTTGCACCGGTTGCAGATTATATTGCAATTAAGATGCCGGTATTCTCATTTGAGAAACTGCGTGGTGCTGAGATCAGCCTTGGACCTGAGATGAAATCTACCGGTGAATGCCTTGGCATTGCAAAGACGTTCAATGAAGCGTTATATAAAGCATTCCTTGGAGCCGGCGTGACACTGCCAAAATACAAACAGATGATCATGACCGTAAAAGATGCAGACAAGGAAGAAGCAGTAGGTGTTGCAAAACGTTTTGAAGCACTTGGATATAAGATTTATGCTACAAGAAGTACAGCAAAATACTTACAGGAGCATGGAGTGGCTGCCCTTCGCGTAAACAAGATCAATCAGGAGTCACCAACCGTTATGGATCTGATACTTGGACATAAGATCGATCTTGTCATCGATACTCCGACACAGGGGAATGGAGACAAGACAAGAGACGGCTTTTTGATCCGTCGTAATGCAATCGAGACAGGTGTTTACTGTATCACATCTCTGGATACAGCAAATGCACTTGCACGTTCACTGGAAACAGCAGACGGTAAGCTTACACCAATCGATATTGCAACCGTTAAAAATATGTAATATGTAAATAAAAGGAGTATGAAACTCAAATTTCGGGTTTCATACTCCTTTTTTAAGCAACAATTAGAGCAGCTTCCGGCGTGGCGCCTTGGTGGATGGTGGAATTTCCATGGAAGGCGCAGCTGTTTTTGCAGTGGATCGGGCAGCGCCGGCAGCTGGTTTGGAAACCTCTTTTGGAGAGTCCGCTTTCTTACCAGCAGCTTTGGAGACCTCTTTTGGAGAGTCCACCTTGTTATCAGCAGTTTTGGAAGTGGCCTGGGATACTGCAGCAGATTCTGGAATAGCAGTCTTTTGGGTATGCCCAGAACGCATTTTTTTGTCGTGGAACCGCTTGGCGGTTGCTTTGATCCGGTTATCTGCAACAAACAGTTTTAAGGTATCTTCATTGATCGCAATACGGTTGTCCATTGTTTTCATGATATCTGTAATCTGCATATGACGTGCAATGGTTGGATTACTTAAATCATAAAGCTGATTATTGTCGATACGAAGAAGGAGTGGCTTCATGAAGTCATTTGGATTCTCCACAAGGACAATTGCTTTTTGACCATTGGACAGATCTACGCTTGCACCGGCTGGGACAATGTGGATGCAATCGGCGAGTGCATCCACGATTGTTTTTGGATATTCGTCTGGATTCCCCTGGAGCTTCTGCATAGCAATAATCTCGGAAACCGGAGCATAATCGACGTTCATGGCAGTTAAAATATCGTATTCATCTGCAACCTGCAGAACCGCAGACATGGCGATCAGATCCTGATTGGCTTTGGTGATCCTGCGTTTTACGCTCTTACGGAAAATGAAATATTCAATGAGCGCCATAGAACGATCGATAAGCTGTGTACGGTCAAAATGGGCATTCAGGTCTTCGTATCCTTTTTCAAGGCAGAGCTGGATCGTATCGCGGTCACCTGCAGTCATGTGGCTTCCTTTGACCAGGACAGTCTTAGGAACGTAAAGATATCCGATATTGTATAAAAGAGCGGCAGTTACCATTGCAGATTGAAAATCCCTTTTAAAATTCATTTTATGTGCAATCATTGCGGTAAGGATTGCGGTATTGATCATATGCTTATAAATAAAATCATCCGAACTGCGGAGATTCTGGGTGAAATTAATCTGATGGTTCAAAGAACCGTAATGAGCGATGATATGATCGATCAGTTCGTGAAAACTTGCCGGAAGCCTGCCGGTCTTGATCGAGTCCAGACAGTCACGGAGCTTGAACATATAGATTGTCTGATTCTGCTCGAATTCAATGTCTTCCTGGGACAGAGGAGGGAGCGGTTCTGCCGGCTCAAGAATATAAATACCAATCAGCCCGAAATTATGGATACTGTTGATGGCAGGTGCAGTCAGTTTGGAATCCCTGTCATAGAGCAGGATTCCCATTTTGTTATAAATTGGTTTTGCCAGACGCATGCCGGGTTTTAAATTCTCAGTACGTATAAATTGCATAATAGTTGTCCCCCTTGTAGCCGAAATCTCATGTATTTATATAAATACAATTTTAACATAATGGGGTTTGAAAAACAATGTGTGAAAATAGAGAAAACAGGGGATGCAGTATGCATTCATATTGAAAGGATTTGTACAATCTGCTATGATAAGGATAAATCTATCGGAAAATAATTGAAAACAATGGGAGAAATAAGGGAACATTATGGCAAAACACCATATGATAAAAACAATCTGTTTATCGACAGCGGTATGCATGGCAGTTGCAACAGCAGCGATCCCGGCAGGTGCGGCAGAGACAGGCAGCAGTGATACAAGCGAATCCATTGAGGATATGAAGCAGAAACAGCAGGATGCACAGGAGAGCGCAGATGCACTTGAAGAAGCAAAGAAAAAGCTTGAGGCATCCATCGGAGATATGAATTCCGATCTCGGTGATATTGGTTCCTCCATCGAGGAAATCCAGGATAAGATTTCCGAGACAGAAGCGAAGATAACAGAATCAGAGCAGCTCCTTGCTGATGCACAGGCTGTGGCAGACAAGCAGTATGCGGACATGAAGAAGAGAATCCAGTTCATGTACGAGAATTCGGATCGTTCCATATGGATTACATTATTGGAAGCAGGCTCTTTTGCAGAGTTTGTAAACCGCGTGCAGTATATTGCTGATGTCAGTGCGTATGACAGAAATATGTTAAACACGTATCAGGAGACGCAGCAGACGATCGCTTCTTACAAAGACACACTTGAACAGCAGAAGACAGAACTGTTAGCTTCCCAGGAAGAACTGAAAAATAAGGAAAACGATCTGAACCAGGTCATTGCAAGCAGACAGAGTGAACTTGAAGATACCAGCGATGCACAGCAGGAAAGCCAGCAGCAGGCAGATCAGTATGCGGATCAGATTGCAGCGATGGAAGAATTCGAACGGCAGATGGAGGAACAGAAAGCCGCCGAAGATGCTGCTAATATGGCAATGATCAAGCAACAGGAGGAAGAACTCCGTCAGGAACAGGAAGCAGCAAAACAGAGAAGAGAAGAAGCAAAACAGAGAAGAGAAGAAGCAAAAAGACAACAGCAGGCACAGAATGAGCAGCAGACACAGAACCCGGATAATGCAGGTAGTACATCAGGAAACAATCAGAATGGCGACAATAACGGGGGCACAGATACGCAGCCGGGTTCGGGAGATAATAACGGTTCCGATAATACGGGAAACACGACAGATCCTGGAACGACAGATCCTGGAACGGATACGGACATTGATGATAATCCGTTTGCAAATGTTTCGGAAAGTGAAGTATATCTTCTTGCCTGTATCATCGACTGTGAGTCGGAGGGAGAACCTTATGCAGGCCAGCTGGCAGTTGGAAGCGTTGTCCTGAACCGTGTGGAAAGTAAATATTTCCCGGACACGATCACGGGAGTTATTTATCAGAAAAATCAGTTTTCACCGGTTGCCAGTGGAAGACTTGCCTATATGTTAAACAGGGGACCGACAGCCAGCTGCATGAAAGCAGCAAGAGAAGTCCTTGGGGGAAACAGGACGGTAAGCTGTCTGTATTTCCGTGTAAATACCGGAGTGATCAGTGGAACCGTGATCGGACACCATGTGTTCTACTAGAGGTTTTCTATTTATTTTGACAGACTTTTGCTTTTTAAGACAAATTTTAGAAATGTATTAGAAAATTTATAGAAAGAATTGTAAAATCCATTGATTTTATGAATAGAATGTGCTATTATGAGTTTGTTAAAAAATTAACAGCATTTTTTGGCACTAATTTAAATTTTAAAATAAAGGAGAGACGAACATGGCAAGAAAAGTTGTTTTAGCAGGTGCTTGTCGTACAGCAATCGGCAAGATGGGTGGAGCATTAAGCAATACTCCAGCAGCAGACTTAGGGGCAATCGTTATCAAAGAAGCATTAAGAAGAGCAAACGTAAAACCAGAGATGGTAGATGAAGTTAAAATGGGTTGTGTAATCCAGGCAGCTCAGGGACAGAACGTTGCACGTCAGGCTTCTATCAAAGCTGGTTTACCAATCGAAGTTCCAGCGATCACATTAAACGTTGTATGTGGATCAGGTCTGAAATGTGTAAACGACGCAGCTACAATGATCATGGCTGGAGAGGCTGATATCGTTGTTGCTGGTGGTATGGAGAACATGTCTATGGCTCCATATGCTATGACAAAAGCTCGTTTTGGATATCGTATGAACAATGCAACAATCATCGATACAATGGTTAACGATGCATTAACAGATGCATTCAATCATTATCATATGATGATCACTGCAGAGAACGTATGTGATAAATATGGAATTACAAGAGAAGAACTTGATGAGTTCTCAGCAAACAGCCAGCAGAAATGCGAGAAAGCAATGGCTGAAGGCAAATTCGATGATGAGATCGTTCCTGTACCTGTTAAGGTTAAGAAAGAGATCGTTGAATTCAAGAAAGATGAAGGACCTCGTGCTGGAACAACAGCTGAGTCTCTGTCTAAATTAAGATGCTGCTCTGGTAAAGAGGGTGGACTTGTTACAGCTGGTAACGCATCTGGTATCAATGATGGTGCTGCAGCAATCGTTGTAATGAGCGAAGAGAAAGCAAAAGAGCTTGGTGTTACACCAATGGCTACATGGGTAGCTGGAGCACTCGGCGGAGTTGAGCCAGAGATCATGGGTGTTGGACCAGTTGCTTCTACAAAGAAAGTATTAGCTAAAACAGGACTTTCAATTGATGATTTTGACCTGATCGAGGCTAACGAAGCATTCGCTGCTCAGTCTATTGCAGTTGCAAGAGATCTGAAATTCGACATGTCTAAAGTTAATGTTAACGGTGGTGCGATCGCACTTGGACATCCTGTTGGAGCATCCGGATGCCGTATCCTTGTTACATTATTACATGAGATGCAGAAGAGAGATTCTAAGAGAGGTCTTGCTACACTGTGTATCGGTGGTGGAATGGGCTGCTCTACAATCGTTGAGAGATAATCAGAATAAAATAACGGCTGTCATGCCACTTCAGGTATGACAGCTGATTTACATTAATTTTTAATTATAATCAGGAGGTACTAACATGAAAGTTGGTGTAATTGGTGCAGGAACCATGGGACAGGGTATTGCAAAAGCATTTGCCCAGACAGAAGGCTATGAAGTAGCTCTTTGCGATATTAAGCAGGAGTGGGCTGAGAATGGTAAAGCCAAAATCGAGAAAGGCTATGCAAGACTTGTTCAGAAAGGAAAAATGACACAGGAAGCAGTTGATGCTATCGTAGCAAAGATTACTCCTGGTTTAAAAGAAGACCTTTGCAAAGACTGTGATCTGATCGTTGAAGCTGCATTCGAGGATATGCAGGTTAAGAAGACAACATTCAAAGAATTAGACGAGATCGCAAAACCAGAATGTATCTTCGCTTCTAACACATCAAGCCTTTCTATCACAGAGATCGGAAATGGCCTGAACCGTCCAATGGTTGGTATGCACTTCTTCAACCCGGCAGACCGTATGAAATTAATCGAGGTTATCGCTGGCGTGAATACTCCGGATGAGACTGTTGAAGCAATTAAGAAGATTTCTGTTGAGATCGGAAAAACACCAGTACAGGTTAACGAGGCAGCTGGATTCGTTGTTAACCGTATCCTGATCCCAATGATCAATGAAGCAGCTTTCATCAAAATGGAAGGTGTATCAGACATCGCTGGTATCGATGCAGCTATGAAACTTGGTGCTAACCATCCAATGGGACCATTAGAGTTAGGAGATTTCATTGGTCTTGATATCTGCCTTGCAATCATGGACGTACTTTACAAAGAGACAGGCGACAGCAAATATCGTGCATGCCCATTGATCCGTAAAATGGTTCGTGGTGGCAACCTTGGTGCTAAGAGCGGAAAAGGATTCTATGTATACAATGCTGACCGCACAAAAACACCAGTGGATGCTCAGTAATTAATAAAAAGATCAGGAAAATGCACCCCGTACAGGAATGCATTTTCCTATGAAAAACAAGGAGGATAGGAAATCATGGATTTCACTTTAGACAAGAAACATGAGATGGCTCGCACTCTTTTCAAAGAGTTCGCTGAGACAGAAGTAAAACCTCTCGCACAGGAGACTGATGAAACAGAGCAGTTCCCAGCTGAGACAGTAGCAAAAATGGCAAAATATGGATTCATGGGAATCCCGGTTCCAAAGGAATATGGCGGACAGGGCTGTGATCCATTAACATACGTTATGTGTGTAGAAGAGTTATCAAAAGTATGCGCAACAACAGGTGTTGTCGTATCTGCACATACATCACTCTGCATTGATCCGATCATGACATACGGAACAGAAGAGCAGAAACAGAAATATGTAAGACCACTTGCAACAGGAGAGAAGATCGGTGCATTTGGTTTAACAGAGCCAGGCGCTGGTACAGATGCTCAGGGATGCCAGACAAAAGCAGTATTAGATGGTGACGAGTGGGTATTAAACGGATCAAAATGTTTCATCACAAACGGTAAAGTTGCTGATGTTTACATTGTAATCGCTATCACAAGCATTACAGAAGATAAGAGAGGAAGAAAGAAAAAGAACTTCTCCGCATTTATCGTAGATAAAGATGCTCCAGGATTCTCCTTCGGAACAAAAGAGAAGAAGATGGGTATCCGTGGATCTTCTACATACGAATTAATTTTCGAAGACTGCAGAATTCCAAAAGAGAACATCTTAGGACCACAGGGAAAAGGTTTCCCGATCGCTATGCATACTCTGGATGGTGGACGTATTGGTATCGCTTCTCAGGCACTTGGAATCGCAGAAGGTGCTTTAGAGAGAGCAATCGCTTACACCAAAGAAAGAAAACAGTTCGGAAGATCTATCGCTCAGCAGCAGAATACACAGTTCAAGTTAGCTGATATGGCTACAAGAATTGAAGCTGCTAAATTGTTAGTATACAAAGCTGCTATGGCAAAAGCTACACAGAAAGTTTACTCTGTAGAAGCTGCCAAAGCTAAATTATTCGCAGCAGAAACAGCAATGGCTGTAACAACAGAGGTTGTTCAGTTATTCGGTGGATACGGATACATCAGAGAATACGATGTTGAGCGTATGATGCGTGATGCTAAGATCACAGAGATCTACGAAGGAACTTCAGAAGTTCAGCGTATGGTTATTTCTGGTTCATTACTTAAGTAATCACAAAGAGCGGTATAAAAGCTTGTAGAATAAGATAGAAGGAGAACAAATACATGAAAATCGTAGTATGTATTAAACAGGTTCCTGATACAAAGGGCGGCGTTAAGTTCAACCCAGATGGAACTCTTGATAGAGCAGCTATGCTTGCTATCATGAACCCAGATGACAAAGCTGGTCTTGAGGCAGCATTAAGAATTAAAGAACAGACAGGTGCAGAAGTAACTGTACTTACTATGGGACTTCCAAAAGCTGATGATGTACTTCGTGAAGCATTAGCTATGGGAGCTGATCATGCAGTACTTGTAACAGACAGAGTTTTAGGTGGAGCTGATACATGGGCAACATCTACAACAATCGCTGGTGCATTAAGAAACATCGATTATGATCTGATCATCACAGGACGTCAGGCTATCGATGGAGATACAGCACAGGTTGGACCACAGATCGCTGAGCATCTTGGAATCCCTGTAATCTCTTATGCAGAGGATATCAAAGTTGAGGGAGATTCTGTTGTAGTAAAACGTCAGTATGAAGACAGATACCATATGCTGAAAGCAAAAATGCCTTGCTTAGTTACAGCACTTTCTGAATTAAACACACCTAGATACATGACTCCAGGCGGAATCTTCGATGCATATGACAAAGAAGTAACTGTTTGGGGAAGAGCTGATCTGAAAGATGTTGATGATTCAAACCTTGGATTAAAGGGATCACCAACAAAGATCGCAAAAGCTTCTGATAAAGTTCGTAAAGGTGCTGGAGAAAAAGTTACTCTTGATCCAACAGAATCCGTAACTTATATCATGGACAAATTAAAAGAGAAACATGTAATCTAACATTCTGAAAGAAAAGTGGTGAAAAAAATGGGTTTAGAAGAATATAAGGGCGTATTTATCTACGCACAGCAGGTTGACAATGAAATTAGTCCAATCGCTTTTGAGTTAATTGGAAAAGGTAAAGAATTAGCAAAAGATTTAAATACTGAGGTAACAGCAGTACTTCTTGGATCCAACGTAAAAGGTTTAGCAGATCAGTTAGCAGTATATGGTGCTGATAAGGTAATCGTTGTTGATAATCCAGTATTAGAGACATACAGAACTGAGCCATATGCACAGGCTTTAACAGCTGTTATCAATGAGTACAAACCAGAGATCATGTTAGTTGGTGCTACAGCAATCGGTAGAGATTTAGGTCCTACTGTATCAGCAAGAGTACAGACAGGTCTTACTGCAGACTGTACAATGCTTGAGATCGGAGATTTCCCATTAGTAGCAGTTCC
Organism: uncultured Lachnospiraceae bacterium; assembly: GCA_934364805.1. Lineage (GTDB taxonomy): Bacteria > Bacillota > Clostridia > Lachnospirales > Lachnospiraceae > Roseburia. The sequence goes on along the minus strand of CAKRMH010000012.1, from coordinate 15,068 downwards.
AGGTAAGGAAGATGAGCAGAAACATAATCAGTTACTGATGACTCGTCCTGCATTCGGTGGAAACACAATTGCTACGATCGCTTGTCCGGACAACCGTCCTCAGATGGCAACTGTTCGTCCTGGTGTTATGCAGAAGATCGCTCCAATCGAAGGTGCAAAAGCAAACGTTGTAGAGTTCAATCCAGAACTGAAAGAGAACAACAAATATGTTGAGATCGAAGAAGTTGTTAAGGCAGTTGGAAACGTTGAGAACATCATGGACGCTAAGATCCTTGTATCTGGTGGCCGTGGAGTTGGAAGCGCTGAGAACTTCGGTATGTTAAAAGAGCTTGCTGACGTATTAGGCGGAATGGTAAGCTGCTCACGTGCCGCTGTTGAGAACGGCTGGTTAGCACAGGATTATCAGGTAGGACAGACTGGTAAAACAGTACGTCCAAACGTATACTTTGCAATCGGTATTTCCGGAGCAATCCAGCACGTAGCTGGTATGGAAGAGTCTGACATCATCATTGCAATCAACAAAGATGCTGATGCTCCAATCTTCGATGTAGCTGATTACGGTATCGTTGGAGATTTAAACAAGATCGTTCCAGCACTTACTGCTCAGTTAAAAGCTGAATTAGGTAAATAATTTACCTGCTCAGGTAGACTTATAGAAACAGTCATGCCGTAAGGCATGGCTGTTTTCGTTTACAAATCATTATTGCAGTGATATTATGGGAAAGATGACTGGTTACCGGATTCCGGAATCAAGTGATCTGGTCCTGAAAAGACAAAAATGCAAAATAGCTGCATTTGCAAAAAAAGAGGAAGAGACCAAAAACGGATCTTACCTGGAATGAGAGGAAAAAGCAATGCGAAACAACAAAACGTCGGAACTGGTACTGACCAGTCTGTTCACTGCCATTATTATTATCATGGCATTCACACCATTGGGATATATCCCGCTTGTAGTAATCAATGCGACGATCATACATATCCCGGTAATCTTAGGATCCCTTTTCTGCGGCCCGAAAAAGGGAGCATTTCTTGGGTTTGTATTTGGATTCACGAGTTTTATTAAAAATACGATTATGCCGTCATCATTGTCTGCATTTGTATTTTCACCGGTACTTGCGAGCAGTGTAGTCGGACCAGCAGGAATTTTTAAGAGTTTATTCATCTGCTTTGTACCACGTATTTTAGTAGGTGTACTGCCATATTTTGTATATATGCTGATCAAAAAAGCATTATCGTCAGAAAACAAAAAAATCTGGGGAATCATTTTAAATCTTGCAGTATGTGTACTGCTTGGATTTGGACTTCATGCTTTTATCGCAAAAATGTCAGCCGGAAACATGGCTGAGAGCGCCAATCTGATCATCAGCATCATCGTCGCTGTTGTCATATTTGCCGTACTTCAGTTTGCAGCCATGAAAAAGGATGCCAATGTGTTGTCATTTGTATATGCCGGAATTTCCGGAGCATTTATTAACACACTGTTAGTTATGGGCGGTATTTTCGTTCTATACAAAGATGCATATGCGAGTGCACTCAGTATTGACGCAAATGCGGTACTTGGCGTAATTGGTGGTGTGATCAGCTTTAACGGCGTAATTGAAGCGATCGTTGCTGCGGTGATCGTATATGCGATCGGAGTAGTACTTACAAAGATCAAACCGGTGAAATAACAAGGATAGGAACGAAACGGAGGATTTATATTATGCTGAAAGGAAAAACAGTTGTGCTTGGTGTAACAGGAAGTATTGCTGCATATAAGATTGCGTATCTTGCGAGTGCGCTGGTTAAGCTTCATGCAGACGTGAATGTCATCATGACACAGAATGCAACGAATTTTATCAATCCGATCACATTTGAGACACTGACAAGCAATAAATGTCTGGTGGATACATTTGATCGTAATTTTCAGTATAATGTGGAGCATGTTGCACTTGCAAAACGTGCGGACATTTTTATGGTAGCACCTGCATCTGCGAATGTGATCGGCAAGATGGCTAATGGAATTGCAGATGATATGCTGACCACAACGATTCTTGCTGCAAAATGTCCAAAGCTTGTATCTCCTGCGATGAATACGAATATGTATACCAATCAGATTGTACAGGACAATCTGGAGAAGCTGAAACACTATGGATTTGAGATTATTGACCCGGCAAACGGGTATCTTGCATGTGGGGATACCGGAGCCGGCAAAATGCCGGAACCGGAGACACTTCTTCAGTATATTTTAAGAGAAATTGCCTGCGAGAAAGATCTTGCCGGAAAGCGTGTGCTGATTACAGCAGGTCCGACACAGGAGAAGATTGATCCGGTGCGGTATATTACCAATCATTCGACGGGGAAAATGGGATATGCACTGGCAGAATGCTGTATGCGTCGGGGCGCAGAGGTTACACTTGTAAGCGGACCGGTTGCAATCCAGCCTCCGATGTTCGTAGATGTTGTTCCGGTAACTTCAGCGGAAGAGATGGCGAGAGAGGTAAAAACGAGAGCTGACAGCCAGGATATCATGATCAAGGCGGCGGCAGTAGCTGACTATCGTCCGGTCAATCCTGCGGATGAAAAGATCAAGAAAAAAGATGGAGATTCTTCCATTGAACTCGAACGTACGGAAGATATCCTGAAATATCTTGGCGAGCACAGGAAAAAAGGACAGTTTATCTGTGGATTTTCAATGGAGACGGAACATATGGTTGAGAATTCCACTGCAAAACTGGATAAGAAGAACGTGGATATGATCGTTGCCAACAATCTGAAAGTAAGTGGTGCGGGATTTGGTACGGATACGAATATCGTAACACTGATCACAAAAGCAGGTGCAAAAGAACTCCCGATCATGTCAAAATCTGAAGTTGCAGATGCAATCATGGATGAGATCCTGACACAGAGCGGGAAATAAGGTTTTGTGAAGCACTTAAAATGAAACTCAACAATGTAACGTATGTAAAAATGTATGAAAAAACGCATGCCAGCAGGAACCTGCCAGCATGCGTTTTTTCCATAAGATAAAGTACGCTTATTTTTCCGTTTCTTTGCGAAGTTCTTCTTCCAGTTCATGAGGACGAAGATCTACACCGCGGGAGGCATCTCCTTCAGGATCATTTCCGAAATCATAATCATTTCCAGGAAGGATTGCATTTAATACAACACCGGCGATTGCCGCAATTGCAAGAGAGGTCAGTGTGATGGATGTTCCGGCAATGGTGAAAGTAAGTCCGTTGGAGAAACCGAGACCGGATACCAGAATCACAGCTGCGATGATCAGATTGCGTGATTTGGTAAAGTCTACATGATTTTCCACAACATTACGGACACCGATTGCAGAGATCATTCCGTAAAGAATGAAACTGACTCCGCCAATGATGGAGGCTGGCATGGAACCGATGATTTCGGCAACTTTCGGAATGAAACTTAAACCGATGGCATAGCATGCTGCAATACGGACAACTTTAGGATCATGTACACGGCTTAATTCCAGAACTCCGGTATTTTCTCCATAAGTTGTGTTGGCCGGACCACCGATCAGGGCTGAGAAGGAAGTTGCAAGACCGTCACCGATCAGCGTGCGGTGAAGGCCTGGATCTTCAATAAAATTCTGACCGACAGTAGCAGAAATCGCAGACATATCTCCGATATGCTCCATCATGGTTGCAATTGCGATCGGAGCCATAACGAGGATTGCAGTCAGGTCAAATCTGCAGATGCGGAAAGGTGGAAGTCCGACGATACTTGCGGATGCAACGTTCGTAAAGTCCAGAATCACAGAACCATCCGGGTTTGTCACACCAAAACTGTTTAAAAGAAATGCAAACGCATAGGAGATCACAACACCGAGAAGAATCGGGATGATCTTAAACATGCCTTTCCCCCAGATGTTGAAGATGATGATAACGGCAAGTGCAACCAGGGCGATCAGCCAGTTCGTTGATGCATTGGATACAGCAGATGGTGCAAGGCTTAATCCGATACAGATGATGATCGGACCGGTTACAACCGGCGGAAGGAAACGCATGACACGTTTTACACCGGCCAGTTTAATGATCAGCGCAAGAATCAGATATAACAGTCCTGCGACAACGATACCGCCACATGCATACTGCAGTTTTTCAATGTCGGGCATATTGGCGTACATTCCGGAGTCAAGATTGGCAACAGTAGCAAATCCACCAAGAAATGCAAAGGATGAACCAAGAAAAGCAGGGACTTTGAACTTGGAACAAAGGTGGAAGAATAAAGTTCCGATGCCGGCACAAAACAGTGTTACCTGAACAGAAAGAACCTGGCTGGAACTTTCAAAGTAGCTGTTAACCAGAATCGGGACAAGGATGGTTGCTCCAAACATGGCAAACATGTGCTGCAGACCGAGCAGAAGCATTTTTGGAACACCGAGCACGCCTGCATCACGAATTACGTCATTTTTGTGAGTCATAATGAAAATCCTCCTTAAAGTATTTTATAGGTGTTTATACATATTTGTTAAATGTTGGCTGCTCCTGCTGTGGAGCAGAACCGGATACGGACTCTTCCGGAAGTTGTCCGGTGATATCCAGATAGAAAAGTGTATAAGTCTGGGACTGATATGGCATGATCCAGAGTGAGCCAATGCCAAGTGAAAGGAGAACAAGGATATCCATGCCAAGAAAACTTAAAACAATATAGAACAGGCGTCCCTTGTGTCCTTTCATAAGACGGGCAGATTCCTTTATGCAGCCCATGGAACTTAAGTCCTGGCGGTCAAGCAGCAGGAAATAGATCTGCTGGAACATCAGCTGGAGCAGAATGCATAAGATCAGGCTGATGATCAGGGTGACTGCAAAAATAATGCCGCTTGCGATCCCGTTTCTTAGAACAAACAGAAGGGTTCCACAGATCACGGGAATGCATGCAAGTCCAGTAAATATTGTAACCAGAAGGGAACATATAATAATCCGGTCCGGATGATTTTTGAATCCATAGAAAAGCTGATTGAGTTCATAAGGCTGTTTCCGTGCCATGGAAAGGTGGACACGAAACTGACCAACGATCAAAATAGAACTAAGCAGTCCGATCAGAAATTCAGCCAGAGCAAATACGACAGTCTGAGTGGTTGTCTGAGTGTTATTCTGCAGCATGGAAAATGGAAGTTCAATGGCAAGGCTGATGGCACCTGCACAGACGAAAGCTCCCATCGGGGTAGAATAGTGACCGGTCAGATTCTCTCTGGCAAGTCTTTTTAATTCTTTGGAAGATCGGTTCATAAAAATAGGTACTCCTTTGATTGTATTTTTGACAAAAAAATAAAAGTATGTGTATACTGACTAAAATAGTTGATATGGAGAAAAAGAATGAAAACAAATCCAGAGATCGATCGCGGCTTTTATATTGCGGGCTGGCTGCTTATCACAGCCGCAGTCATCTATGTCTTAATAGAAAAAATAACAGGAGTCCGTCTCATGGCATACTATCCGCCATGTGCATTCCATATGCTTACAGGACTGTATTGCCCAGGCTGTGGCGGAACAAGAGCCGTGCGTGCATTGATGCATGGCAGACTGCTTTTGTCACTCCGGCAGCATCCGTTTGTATGTTATACATTTTTTCTTGGAACCATATTTATGGTCAGTCAGACGATCGGAAAAATAAGTCATAGAAAAACAGGTATGCATTTTCGCATGATCTATCTGTGGATTGGTCTTGTAATCATTCTTGTAAACTGCATTGTGCAAAATATGTTATTGATCCGTTATGGAATCCAGATCCCGGGATAAGGTATTTTACTGTGCAAAAAGATCTCCATATAATTCGTTAAAATCCATTCCGGTCAGATTGCAGTATTCCTTCAGCAGATTCTCAATGCTGCCATAGGTGTGGATTGCGTAGGCAAAAGTTGTCGTATACATAATGATGGTTGAGATCAGACCGATCAGACCAAGAATCAGTGCATAACGTGCGCGATTACTCATTGATGTAGCGCCACCTTTAGAAAGCAATGCAAACATGATTGCAAGTGCACCACAGACGACAGAAGTATAGATACACGCACAGGTTGCAAGTGAAACGATGCCAAGTACGAAAGCAGCTGTCTCCATCCCGGCTGAACGTTTATTTGGTGCAGGCGGCTGGTACATGGAACCGGATTGATAATTTGAGTATTGCATAAAAAGTAACCTCCAAATGCCCGGCTTTTGTCCGGGCGCTCTTGCAAATATTTTACCACGTCATATATAATAGGGAAAGATAAATCTGACGATGAAAGGAAAAATAAATGGATATTATAGCAAAAATTGCCGAAGAACTGAACATCAGGAAAAATCAGGCAGAAGCAGCCGTAAAACTGATCGATGAGGGAAACACCATCCCGTTTATTGCCCGTTACCGGAAAGAAGCGACAGGGGCATTAAATGATGAAGTGCTCAGAAATCTGTTTGACCGGCTGAATTATCTCAGAAATCTGGAAGAGAAAAAAGAGTCCGTATTATCCAGCATAGAAGAACAGGGAAAGCTCACAGAGGAGTTAAAAGCACAGATCCTTGCAGCGGAGACGCAGGTTGCTGTTGACGATCTGTATCGTCCGTATCGTCCAAAACGCCGTACGCGTGCGACAATTGCAAAGGAGAGAGGGCTTGAGCCACTTGCCAATCTGGTCATACTACAGCGGCCCGGCTGTGATTATATGGCAGAGGCAGCAAAATATATCAATGAAGAAAAAGAAGTGTTTACCGCAGAAGATGCACTGGCTGGAGCAAAGGATATTCTTGCAGAGGCAGTTTCCGATGATGCAGCATACCGGACCAGAATCCGTGAACTCACGATGAAAAAGGGGCGGATCATTTCGACTGCAAAAGATCCGGAAGCGGAATCGGTATATGAGATGTACTATGAATTTGATGAACCGCTGAACAAACTTGCTGGGCACCGGATCTTAGCTTTAAACCGTGGCGAGAAAGAAAAAATCTTAAATGTCAAAGTGGAAGCTCCGGAGGAAGAGATTTTACGATATTTGGAGAAAAAGATGATCCGCAGGGAAAGTTCTGCAGCGGACATATTGAAAGAAGTAGCAGCGGATGCATATGACAGGCTGATCGCACCGGCGATTGAGCGTGAGATCCGAAGTGATATGACAGAGCGTGCGGAGGATGGTGCAATCAAAGTTTTTGGAAAGAACTTAGAGCAGCTTTTGATGCAGCCGCCGATCGCAGGCCAGGTTGTACTTGGATGGGATCCTGCATTCCGTACGGGATGTAAGCTGGCTGTTGTCGATCCGACTGGAAAAGTGCTTGATACGACGGTAATTTATCCAACTGCGCCACAGAACAAAGTAGAGGAAGCAAAGGCCGTTTTAAAGAAATTAATCTCGAAATACCACATTACATTGATCTCTTTGGGGAATGGAACTGCTTCCCGGGAATCAGAGCAGATCATTGTACAGCTTCTGAAAGAAATTCCGGTGCAGGTCCAGTATATTATTGTAAATGAGGCCGGAGCGTCTGTATATTCTGCAAGCAGACTTGCAACAGAAGAATTCCCGAATTTTGATGTGGGACAAAGAAGCGCAGCTTCCATGGCAAGACGACTGCAGGATCCTCTGGCAGAGCTTGTTAAGATCGATCCAAAATCCATCGGTGTTGGACAGTATCAGCATGATATGAACCAGAAGAAGCTGAGTGAAGCACTTGGCGGCGTTGTTGAGGACTGCGTGAATAAGGTCGGAGTGGACCTGAACACGGCATCTGCGTCACTTCTGGAGTATATATCCGGTGTCAGCAAAACCATAGCAAAGAATATTGTAGCTTACCGTGAGGAACATGGCAGATTTGCATCCAGAAGTGAACTGCTGAAGGTTGCAAAACTTGGACCGAAAGCCTACGAACAATGTGCCGGATTTATGCGGATCGCAGATGGAAAAAATCCGCTGGATGCGACCGGGGTTCATCCGGAATCCTATGCAGCAACCAAAGAACTTCTCGCAAGGCTTGGTTATACGATGGATGATGTGAGAGGGAGAAGTCTTGCAGGAATTTCCGGCAAGATCCAAAATTCCAAAGCACTTGCAGAAGAACTTGGAATCGGAGAACTCACGCTTTTGGATATTGTGAAGGAACTGGAGAAGCCGGCACGCGATCCGAGAGAGGACATGCCAAAGCCGATCTTACGAAGCGATGTGCTCGAGATGAAAGATCTGACTCCGGGTATGATCCTAAAAGGAACGGTAAGAAATGTTATCGACTTTGGTGCTTTTGTGGATATCGGAGTACATCAGGACGGACTTGTGCATATCTCTCAGATGTGTGATCGTTTTATCAAACATCCGTTAGAGGTGGTAAGCGTCGGCGATGTTGTGGAGGTCAAGGTTATGAGTGTTGACCTGAAGAAGCAGAGGATTCAGCTGACCATGAAGGTGAATGGATAAAATGGTATTGCGGATTGAGAAAAAACGCATCAATGATGAAAAACCTCTTGACAGCATCGCATGAACTGCATATGATAATGGTAGAAAAAATATAGGAATTCTTCGGGGCAGGGTGATATGCCAAGGCATAGATTCCCGACCGACGGTAACCTGGCAACAGGAAGTCCGTGAACTGCTTCGGCAGCCGATCCGGTGTGAATCCGGAACCGACAGTATAGTCTGGATGAGAGAAGATGAGTTATCGAACATGCGGAAGGAAGTGGAAAGCTTAAATCCGTATGACAACAATGACTTACAGCCCCGGATCTTTGATCCGGGGTTTTTGCTTTACGGGAAGATTTTTTTTCCCAGTCAGGCAATCTCCTGGAATTCCCATAAAAAAGGAGAGAAAGACTATGAGTAACGAAACAGCAACAGCAAGAAGCAACACAAGCGTAAAACAGACAGGAAATGTAAGATACCTGACGGTAACAGGCATGTTATCGGCAATTGCATTTATTTTGATGTATTTTGATTTCAATGTGCCATTTATGCCTAATTTTATTTCACTTGATATTTCCGAACTCCCGGCATTGATCGGATCTTTTGCAATGGGACCTGCATGTGGTGTGATCGTATGTCTGATCAAGAATCTGCTTCATATGACTATTTCAAGAACTGCATTTGTCGGAGAATTGTCCAATTTTATCCTTGGTGCAGTATTTGTATTTACCGCAGGTACCATTTATAAATTTAAAAAGACCAAAAAAGGCGCATTGATCGGATCCTTTGCCGGAGCAATTGTAATGGCACTCGTATCTATCGTGTCAAACTATTTTGTCGTATATCCATTCTATTATAATTTCATGCCAAAAGAGGCAATTCTTGCTGCATATCAGGCGATTGTACCTGGAATGAAATCCATCCTTCAGTGCCTGATCTGCTTTAACATGCCATTTACCTTTATGAAGGGTATGATCAGTGTTGTGATCACTCTGCTGATCTACAAACACATTTCACCATTATTAAAAGGAAATAAAAATTAAAATGCCCAGATGCATATTTACAGGAAGAAGAGACGCGGAATCGCGTCTTTTCTTTTTTTCTGGATAATGATATAATGAGCGCAGAAAAACTATTTGGGAGAATAAGATGACAGTAGAATTTGATGTGAAATTGGAACCAAAGGATCTGTATCGTTTTAACCTGTATCAGACATATACGGGAAGCCAGGGGATCATTTCCATTCTGATCATTATCCTAGCAGGAATTATGACAGCGGTTTCCTATCAAGATGGTAATTACAGTTATGCAGTGATGTATGGAATTTTCTTTGTGATTTTTATCGGATATATCCCGGTTACTTTATGGACAAAGGCGAAGCTTACGTTAAAGAGCAACAAAGTGCTTGCAGACACTCTGCATTATGAAGTGTCAGAGGATGGCATCCGTGTGACTCAGGGAGAGGAAAGCGGAGAACTTCCATGGAAACAGATCTATAAAATGATTTCCACCAGAAATCATGTGCTCATCTACAGTGGACGTAAGAATGCCTACATTATTCCGAAAAGCCAGCTGGGTGGACAGTATGACAGGCTGGCAGAGCTTGCTAATAACAGCCTGGAAAAATTCCGTGTAAAAATGAAATAGGAGATATCAATGAGCAGTATAACAACGATCGAAACATATTCAGCCGAAGAGACCGCAGAACTTGGCAGACGCATGGGACTTGAAGCAAAGCCGGGAGAGGTTTATACACTGGTGGGGGATCTTGGAGTCGGCAAAACGGTTTTTACACAGGGAATCGCACTTGGACTTGGCATTACGGAGGCGATCAGCAGCCCGACATTTACCATTGTGCAGGTTTATGAGGAAGGGCGCATGCCATTTTACCATTTTGATGTTTACCGGATCGGAGATATCGAGGAGATGGATGAGATTGGCTATGAAGATTATTTCTACGGAGAAGGGCTCACCATGATCGAATGGGCGAATCTCATTGAGGAGATACTTCCGGAGAAACGCAAGGAGATCACCATTGAGAAAGACCTGGAAAAAGGGTTTGACTACCGCAGGATTACAATTAAAGAGGTTGGAGAATGAAAATATTAGCATTAGACAGCTCGGGACTGGTTGCCAGTGTCGCAGTTGTGGAAGATAACAATCTTCTTGGAGAATACACGATCAATTATAAGAAAACACATTCACAGACGCTGCTTCCTATGCTGGATACCGTGGCTAAGATGATCGAACTGGATCTGAATACACTGGATGCAATTGCTGTGTCGGGAGGACCGGGATCGTTTACAGGCCTCCGTATCGGATCGGCAACTGCAAAAGGACTTGGTCTCGCACTGGACAAGCCGCTTGTGCATGTACCGACGATCGATGCCCTTGCCTATAATATGTGGGGAACAACAGATCAGGTGTGCCCGCTTATGGATGCCAGAAGGCAGCAGGCTTATACTGGACTGTATGAATTTCGTGAGAATGAACTGAATACACTCATCCCACAGTGCGCAGTTGGCATTGATGAGATCATTGAATGCGTGAATCAGACTGGAAGGAAGACCATTTTCCTTGGAGATGGCGTAGACGTATTCCATGATTATATTGAAGAACATTGCGTGGTTCCGTATGCATTTGCTCCTGCAAACAATAATAAACAGCGTGCTGCATCCGTTGCAGCACTCGGAGCGGTTATGTTTGAAAAGGGGCAGGTGGAGACTGCGGGAGAGCACAAACCGGATTATCTCAGATTATCCCAGGCTGAACGGGAACGTCAGGAGAAAGAAAGGGATTTCCGTATATGCTGATCCGGCGGATGACAGAGGTGGATGTTCCGCAGGCTGCAGAGATTGAGCGCCTGTGTTTTTCACGCCCGTGGAGTGAAAAGGGATTTCTGGACTCTCTGGCACTGGACTATACAGAATTCCTTGTGGCAGAGACAGAAGGCAGGATTGCCGGGTATATCGGAATCTATTATTCCGCTTATGAAGGTGAGATTACAAATGTAGCGGTACACCCTGATATGAGAGGGAAAGGAACTGGAAAAAGCCTGGTACATGCCATGCTGGAAGCCGCTGAAGAAAAAAAGATACAAAATATCATTCTTGAAGTGCGAAAGTCAAATGATGCTGCGATCCATGTTTATGAACAGAGCGGATTTGAATCAGTCGGCATTCGCAGAGGATTTTATGATCTTCCGAAGGAAGATGCACTGATAATGAATAGAAAGTTGGATAGAACATGTTAGACGTATGTCTGTTGGGAACAGCAGGAATGATGCCATTGCCACACCGGTGGCTGACATCACTGATGCTCAGATACAATGGAAGCAATCTTCTGATTGACTGTGGTGAGGGAACACAGATCGCCATGAAAGAAAAAGGACTGAATTTTAAACCGATCGATATTTTATGTGTCACACATTTTCATGCAGATCATATCAGCGGGCTTCCGGGACTTTTACTTACGATGGGGAATGCGGAGCGCACAGAGCCGCTTACGATCATCGGACCGAAAGGACTGGAAAGAGTAGTTTCAGCAATGCGTGTCATTGCACCGGAACTTCCGTTTGAGATCCGGTGTATCGAGATTACCGAGCCAGATGCGCATTTTTCCATAAATGGCTATGAGATCCACGCATTTCGGGTAAAGCACAATGTTGTGTGCTATGGATATTCGGTGGAGATTAAACGTGCGGGAAGATTTTCTGTGGAGCGTGCAAAAGAACAGAATGTTCCGATGAAACTCTGGAGCCATCTTCAGAAAGGGGAGACGGTTGAACAGGATGGGAATACCTATACGCCGGACATGGTTCTTGGACCATCAAGAAAAGGACTGAAGGTTACTTATTGCACGGACAGCCGCCCAGTGGAGGCAATTGTGGATGCGGCTGAAGGATCCGATCTTTTTATCTGCGAAGGCATGTATGCGGAAAAAGATAAGATTGCAAAGGCGAAGAAATACAAACATATGACATTTTACGAAGCGGCGGAACTGGCAAAAAAAGCACAGGTTCAGGAATTGTGGCTGACACATTTTTCACCATCGCTGGTTCGTGGAGAAGATTATATGCCGGCGGTGCGCGAGATTTTTAATAATGCGTATCTGGGTAAGGATGGAAAAAGTGTAGAACTGGTATTTCAGGAGGGATGAAAATGAAAAAAGCAGGAATCGTTGTAATTGCACTCCTCTGTATTGGCGTGATCTGTGGTGGGTTTTTTTATGTTTCCAAACATCATAAGCCATCAGTGGATGCCACAAAACTGACAGAGGTTCAGAAAGTGATCGGAAAGAATCTGGAAACAGACTACCCGGAAACACCAAGGGAAGTTGTGAAGTTCTATAACCGTATTCTGAAATGCTATTATAGTGAAGCGCATACAGATGACGAATTGGACGAACTGGTGGATCAGGCTCTGGCTTTATTTGATGATGATCTGAAGGCAAATAATCCGAAAGACCAGTATAAGACCTGCGTTGAGACAGACATTGCACAATATCAGGCAGATTCGAAGACCATTGCACAGTATGATGTATGTGACAGTAATGATGTTTTATATAAGAAAGATAACGGATCGGATGTAGCATATGTGTCGGCGTCATATTTTATCAAGGCAAATGGTTCCTATAGTAAGACGTATCAGACATATGTTCTTCGCAAAGATGAAGACGGAAAATGGAAAATCCTTGTTTTTTATCAGACAGAAGCTCCGGATACCGTGGAGGAATAAAATGAATAACCCAGAAAAAGAAATTAAAATATTGGCGGTTGAAAGTTCCTGCGATGAAACCGCAGCAGCAGTCGTAGTAAATGGAAGAGATGTAAGGTCAAACGTGATCTCATCCCAGATCGCCCTTCATACACTTTATGGAGGTGTTGTTCCGGAAATCGCTTCCAGAAAACATATTGAGAAGATCAATCAGGTGATCGAACAGGCACTCGAAGATGCACACATGACACTGGATGATATGGATGCCATTGGTGTTACATATGGTCCTGGACTTGTTGGAGCGCTTCTGGTTGGTGTGGCTGAGGCAAAGGCAATCGCTTACGCAAAGAATCTTCCACTTGTGGGAGTACACCATATTGAGGGACACATCAGCGCAAATTATATTGAGAATAAGGACTTAGAACCTCCATTTTTATGCCTTGTTGTATCCGGAGGACATACACACCTTGTAAAAGTAACGGATTACGGCAAATATGAGATCCTTGGAAAAACACGTGATGATGCAGCAGGAGAAGCTTTTGATAAAGTGGCCAGAGCGATCGGGCTCGGTTATCCTGGTGGACCAAAGATCGAGAAAATCTCTCATGAAGGCAATCCGGATGCAATTCAGTTCCCACGCGCAAAAGTCGGGGGCGGAGCCTATGACTTCAGCTTCAGTGGATTAAAATCTGCAGTTTTGAATTATCTGAATGGCTGCAAAATGAAAGGAATTGAAATTCACCCGGCAGATGTGGCTGCTTCGTTCCAGAAAGCAGTTACGGATGTACTGGTCGAACATGCAATGCATGCAGTCGATGAATTTGGAATGGATCGCTTTGCGATTGCTGGCGGAGTAGCTTCAAATGGCACACTGCGCACTGCAATGGAAGAGGCATGCAAAAAAAAGGGGGTACAGTTCTATCATCCATCCCCGATTCTTTGTACAGATAATGCAGCCATGATCGGAGCAGCTGCATACTATGATTTCCTTGCCGGAAAGAGAGATGGACTTGATCTGAATGCGGTTCCGAATCTGAAACTCGGAGAACGCTAGACATTCTGCCATGCATTGCAGAAAAACTCGGAAGCACTTTCCGGAAAAGACGAATCCAGATGAAAATGAGGTAAGCAGAATGTGCACATATGCGGCGATTGTATTGTCTGCGGGCAGTGGAAAAAGAATGAAGAGTGATATCCCAAAACAGTATATGGATCTGAATGGAAAACCAGTGATCTATTACAGTCTGAAGGCATTTCAGGAGAGCAGGGTGTCGGAAATTATACTGGTCTGTGGCAAAGATGATGTGGAGTATTGCGCAGAAGAAATCATAAAGAGATACCATTTTACAAAAGTATCAGCGGTCGTTCCGGGAGGAAAAGAACGTTATCATTCTGTTTTTGAAGGGCTGAAAGCGGTTCATGGGGCAGATTATGTCCTGATACACGATGGAGCAAGACCGATGATAGGCGATGAGATCATTGAACGAACGATGGAAGGCGCCAGGCAGCAGAAAGCCTGTGTAGCAGCTATGCCAGTGAAGGATACGATCAAAGTGGCAGATCCGGATGGGTATGTCGATCATACGCCAGACCGCAGCACACTCTGGATGATACAGACACCACAGGCTTTTTCCTATTCATTGATCTTTGATGCATATGACAAGGTGTTGAAGGCGGAAAAGAACGCAGAACGGATCCCGGCGATAACCGATGATGCAATGGTTGCGGAATATGTAACAGGTTGTCGCATTAAACTGGTACAGGGAAGCTATGAGAATATAAAAATAACCACACCGGAAGATATTCACATTGCAGAATTATTTTTGAGAAAAAATGAAAAAATTGGTTGACACATGTTGGTTTTGATGATAATATATCTCTTGCACTGAGCAAGTGCAAAACAGCATATGGAGAGGTATCGAAGTGGTCATAACGAGGCGGTCTTGAAAACCGTTTGTCCGCAAGGGCGCGTGGGTTCGAAT
>CAKRMH010000011.1 GCA_934364805.1 uncultured Lachnospiraceae bacterium | reverse complement strand
GGAAAATTTGACATAAAAAATGCAGGTTTTATGCGACCTGCGATAACTTTTTTTAATATTCAACTGTCAAACTCCCGGGTGTATGCAGACAGGTAATGGCGGAGTTTTGTGATCCGAAGACTTTTCAGGTTCTTCTGGTAAAACCAGATGGACATTTTAAAAAATGCACATTAGAACAACTTCTTCCAGGCGCTTTTACACAAAATGATCTGGAAAAGGGAATTCAATAAGAATTTCATATTATGGCAAAATGTGTCTTGAATTTTTCATTGAAAAATGAGACATATTAAAGTATAATAAAAACACAAAAAGATATAGCCTGGAATGTTCGATAACTCTTGCTATTTAGAACCTACATTTACTTTAAACGGGATTCCTATATGAGTTACTGGATGTCAGGCCGCCTCGTATCAGTGGAAGGCAGAAGGTAAACTGCGGTCGCCCACCTAGCATTAGCTAGGAGTCTAAATTGCAGGAGCCGGCATTTTGGGTTATATTACAAAAGAAGAAGTGCTATAAAGTACCTATAAGAACTGATATCAGGGTAAATACAAAAGAATCATTGAGAAGTACAAAAGAACTTACAAAAGAGAAAGTTTTTAAGATACAAAAGAAGGGGAAGCTGTTCGACAAAACAGCTTCCCTTTTGTTATAGAAAGGCAGATCGGAATCTGCTGCATGTTCAGGAGTCAGAATGAAGAAAAAGAATAGCCCCGGCTGTATCGTGTTCATTGTCTTTATTACCATAATTGTCTGCGTGGCAATTACGTTTCTTATTGTATTTCGTCTGCTTTTGCATAAGACAGAATCGGAGGCTGGACAGACAGAGTCAGAAAAGGAAAATGGCATTGTCCAAAACGCATATATTATTTCCACACAGAACGATAAGATCGAGTATCTTTATAAGGGACAGATTTATCAGCTGCCCGGACACATGGATACTCCGTATGAAGGGATTGCAGACATTGAGATCACTCAGGATAAAATCAGCCATATTTACACCAAACCGGACAGGATCGAAGGGGTTCTTGAGAGCTATACCGATAAACAGATGGAGGTGCGTGATTATGGCATGATTGAACGGGAAGTTGAAATTCCCGTATACATATCAGAAAACGGAACGGTCCGGGAAGGCTCGCTTACAGATCTTATCGTAGGAAGCAGTAACGTGAACTATGTACTTGCATATCATCGGATACAGGCGATTCTGGTCAATGAAGCGACCGTTGCAGAAAGCATACGTGTTATCATCAAAAATGATACCGTTACCGAGTATCCGCAGTTATATCTGAAATCGGATTCAAGCTGTCAGATCTCTTATGAGAATGAACTGTTCCGGATCGAAGGGGAAAATATTCTCGATTGCGGGAAATTCCTGGATGAGCATGGGCTTGGAAAAATAAAGATCGTTTCCGAAGGCGGAGAAATGTGTATTTGTGATGCATCTGGAAATCATATCAGCAATTCCTATCCGGACACCATCTACTGTATCCGGACAGAAAATGGAATTGTCATGGTGAATGAACTTCCGATCGAAGAATATGTAAAAAGGGTGCTTCCATCGGAAATGCCCCAGCAGTTTGGATTAGAGGCACTAAAAGCACAGGCGGTGTGCGCAAGAACTTACGCTTACAGTCAGTTAAAAAACGATCAGTATGCCATGTATGGGGCAAATGTTGATGATTCTACCGCTTTTCAGGTCTATAACAAGGCAGGAAAGAGTGAGATTACAGATCAGGCAGGAAATGAGACTTCCGGGCAGATTGCTGTGTATCAGGGAAATCCGATCACCTGTTATTATTGCTCGACGAATCCTGGTGTCACAGAAGATTATGAACTCTGGAAAAACGAAGAGGAACGGGAGAACGGACAGGAAAATCCGGAGTATCTGCAGAAAAAATATGAAACCTCTGAGAACCCCGGAGATCTTTCGGATGAAAGCAGGTTTCAGAAATTTATCGATTCGGCACCCGATTCATATGATCGTGTTTCTCCATTTTACCGTTGGACAGCAAGACTTGACCTAAAGGGAGGCACAGATTCTGAATTTGGCATGGCACAGAGCATATCCATTTTACAAAGAAGCACAAACGGATATGTATTATGTCTGAAGATCCAATATGAAAAGGGCGAAAAAACATTCTATGAGGAGAACGAAATCCGAAACATCCTTGGACATATGTTACAAAATGTTGTATTATCCAATGGTAAGGAACGAACAGATCTTACGCTGATTCCGAGTGCATGTTTTTATATTGCCTCTTTCGAAGACGGCCATTATATCCTGAAAGGAGGCGGATTTGGGCATGGAATCGGATTAAGCCAATATGGGGCTTCGACTATGGCCAGACAGGGAATGACATACGAAGATATCATGAAGTTTTATTATTCAGGGATAGAACTTATGGAGATTTCCCAATTCTCTGACTGAATACGGATTAAGGAGAACGCTATGATTCGCAAGGGGTTTGAATTTTATGATGAATGTAAAAAAGATAATGTAGGGGCATATGCAGCACAATCTGCATTTTTTATCATTCTTTCTGCACTTCCGTTTTTGATGGTTATATTTTCTTTGCTAAAGTATACGTTTATTGGAAAAGCAGATTTTTTACAGATCGTCCAGGCGTTTTGCCCGGACTATGTCCTGCCGTTTATGATTGTCATGATCGATGAAGTGTATGAGCATTCCGCAGGAGTTCTGTCCATTACGGCAATTGCGGCAATCTGGTCAGCAGCCAAGGGGTTACAGTACATTACAAACGGATTAAATGCAGTATACGACGTGGATGAGAACCGTAACTGGTTTGTTCTCCGGTTCTGGGCAATTATTTATACGCTCATTTTTGCACTTGCAATCCTTTTTATGCTTGGCTTCATTGTGTTTGGCAATTATGTAAAAAGTGTCCTGTTTCAAAAATTCCCGCATACAGCACTTTTGACGTTCTTTGGTTCCTGGATGAAATGGCTGTTTGGCATTTTGATACTGATCGTATTTTTTATTGTTATATTTACGGCACTTCCGAATAAAAAGCTGCATTTTAAAGGGCAGATCGTTGGTGCATGTTTTACAGCGGCCGGCTGGACGGTATTTTCATATGGGTTATCGATCTATGTAGATTATTTCAATGGATTTTCCATGTATGGAAGCCTTACGACATTGATGCTTTTGATGTTATGGGTGTATTTCTGCGTATATATCATGCTGATTGGCGGAGAATTGAATGCTTTTTTAACAAAAGCTTGAAGTTTTAAATATGCTGTGCTAAAATAGTCGGTATGAAAAAGGCAATGAATGTGTCAAGTAGGACATCTGTAGGTCATCCAGAGAGAGAAAGTCGTTGGCTGTAAGCTTTCTTATGTACCGGGTTGTTTGAATTTCGCACAGGAGCTGCACGGATGAAAGAAGTAGTCTGTGACGTTTTATGCACGTTACGCAGTAATGAGAGTCTGTATTTAATTACAGGAATCAGGGTGGTATCGCGGAATGAGTTTCGTCCCTAGAGAGGGATGGAGCTTTTTTTATTTTGTAAAAATTTTACAGAATCCGTCTGACACCAATATAGAAAAAGGAGATTGATTATGAGAGACAAACTGCAGCAGATCAAAGAAAATGCAATGCGTGAGATCCAGGAATCCGGCGATCTTTCCAAATTGAATGAGGTGCGTGTTGCCATCTTAGGTAAAAAAGGTGAATTGACAGCCGTTTTAAAAGGAATGAAGGATGTTGCTCCAGAAGATCGTCCAAAGGTTGGACAGTGGGTCAATGAGACAAGAGCTGCAATTGAAGAGAAACTGGATGAGACAAAAAAGAAATTAGAAGCTGCCGCGCTGGATGCGCAGTTAAAAAGCGAGGTTATTGATGTAACACTTCCGGCAAAACGCAATAAGATCGGACACAGTCATCCAAATGCAGAAGTTTTGGATCAGGTAAAACGTTTCTTTACCGGAATGGGCTATGAAGTGGTAGAAGGTCCGGAAGTAGAATATGATTATTACAACTTTGAGGCATTAAATATTCCGGCAAATCATCCTGCAAAAGACGAACAGGATACCTTCTATATTAACGACAAGATCGTACTTCGTACACAGACTTCTCCGGTACAGGTCCGTGTCATGGAATCGAAAAAACCTCCGATCCGTATGATCGCACCGGGAAGAGTGTTCCGTGCCGATGAAGTAGATGCTACACATTCTCCATCTTTCCATCAGATCGAAGGAATGGTAATCGACAAAGGAATCACATTTGCAGACCTGAAAGGTACACTTGCCGAGTTCGCGAAGGAAATTTTCGGTGAAGATACAAAGGTAAAATTCAGACCTCATCATTTCCCATTCACAGAGCCATCTGCTGAAGTGGATGTAAGCTGCTTTAAATGCGGCGGAAAAGGCTGCCGTTTCTGTAAAGGCGAAGGCTGGATCGAAATCTTAGGCTGCGGTATGGTTCATCCAAAGGTTCTTAGAATGAGCGGAATCGATCCTGAGGAATATTCCGGATTTGCATTCGGTATCGGATTAGAGCGTATTACTTTATTGAAATATGAAATAGATGATATGAGACTTCTTTATGAAAACGATGATCGTTTTTTAAAACAGTTCTAGTCAGTCACATATATGAGAATGTCATAATCAGAAAGGAATTAGAAGAATGAAAACTTCATTAAATTGGATCAAAGATTTAGTACCTGGACTTACATGTACAGATCAGGAATATATAGACGCAATGACACTTTCCGGAACAAAAGTAGAAGGCTATGAGAAACTGGATGAAGATCTGGACAAGATTGTCATTGGACAGGTAAAGAAAATTGAGAAACATCCGGACGCAGAAAAACTTGTAATCTGTCAGGTTGATATCGGCAAGCCGGAGCTGCTTCAGATCGTAACAGGTGCTCCAAATGTATTCGAAGGAGCCAAAGTACCGGTTGTATTAGATGGTGGAAGAGTTGCAGGAGGACATGACGGTTCGCGTACTCCTGGTGGAATCAAGATCAAAAAAGGAAAGCTTCGCGGAGTGGAATCATACGGAATGATGTGCTCGATCGAAGAACTCGGATCTTCCAGAGAGATGTTCCCGGAGGCTCCGGAAAATGGTCTTTATATCATGAAAGACGATGCGGTTGTGGGAGAATCTGCAGTCAGCTATCTTGGACTTGATGATACCGTGGTAGAATATGAAGTTACTTCAAACCGTGTGGACTGCTTTTCCATGCTTGGTGTGGCAAGAGAAGCTGCTGCAACATTTGACAAGAAATTTGTACCTCCGGTTGTAACGAAAACCGGCAATCAGGAAGATGTCAATGATTATATTAAAGTAACTGTCAAAGATCAGGATCTCTGTTCCAGATATACCGCACGTGTTGTAAAGAATATCAAGTTTGCACCATCGCCGGAATGGATGCAGAAGAGACTCCGTGCCCAGGGAATCCGTCCAATCAACAATCTGGTTGATATTACCAATTATGTTATGGAAGAGTTTGGACAGCCAATGCATGCTTATGATCTGGATACGATCGCAGGGAAAGAGATTATTGTAAGACGTGCACAGAAAGATGAAAAATTTGTAACATTAGACGGCCAGGAAAGAACGATGGACGATTCTGTTCTTATGATCTGTGATGCAGACAAGGCTGTTGGAATGGCAGGAATCATGGGTGGTGAGAATTCCATGATCACAGAAAATGTGCATACAATGTTGTTTGAAGCAGCTTGCTTTGATGGCACAAACATCCGTCTTTCCAGTAAAAAAGTCGGATTACGTACCGATGCATCTGCAAAATTTGAAAAAGGTCTTGATCCGAATCTTGCGATGGAGGCAATGGATCGTGCCTGCCAGCTGGTAGAAGAGCTTGGCGCCGGTGAGATCGTCGGAGGAGCCATTGACTTTTATCCTGTTAAAAAAGAGGGAAGACGCATTCCGTTTGAACCGGATAAATACAATCATCTTCTCGGAACTGAGATTCCGGCGGAACAGATGCTTGAGTATTTTAAACGCATCGACCTTGGATTCGATGAGAAAACAAACGAGATCTTAGTACCTTCCTGGAGACAGGATCTTGAATGTGATGCAGATATCGCAGAAGAAGTAGCGCGTTTCTTTGGATATGCCAATATCCCGGTTACACTTCCGGATGGTGAGTCGACACATGGAAAGATCTCTTTTAAACTTTATATGGAAGACCTTGCAAGAGAGTGCGCAGAATTCTGTGGATTTTCGCAGGCAATGACTTATTCTTTTGAAAGTCCGAAAGTTTATGATAAACTTCTGATTCCGGAAGATTCTAAAATGCGTCAGGCCGTTCCGATTTCGAACCCGCTTGGTGAAGATTATTCCATCATGAGAACGCTGTCTTTAAATGGAATGTTAAGTTCACTTTCAACAAACTTCGGACGCAGAAATAAAGATGTAAGATTATATGAGCTGGGAAATATCTACCTTCCAAAACAGCTTCCAGTAACAGAACTTCCGGACGAAAGAATGCAGTTTACACTCGGAATGTACGGAGACGGAGATTTCTTTACCATGAAAGGTGTTGTAGAAGAATTCCTTTATAAAGTAGGTATGAGAAACAAGCCGGAGTATGATCCGAATGCAGAACTTCCATTTTTCCACCCTGGCCGCAAAGCCAATGTATTATACAACGGAGAAGTGATCGGTTACATTGGAGAAGTGCATCCGACAGTTGCTGCAAATTATGCAATTAAAGACCGCGTTTATATCTCTGTCATCGATATGCCGAAGATTCTTGAGAATGCTTCCTTTGACTTCAAATATGAAGGTATTACAAACTTCCCGGTATCATCCAGAGATCTTTCTATGGTTGTACCAAAAGAAGTGCTTGTTGGAGATATTGAACGTGTATTCGACCAGAAAGGCGGAAAATATCTGGAAGGCTATGAATTATTTGATGTATATGAAGGTGCCCAGATCAAGAAAGGCTTTAAGTCTGTCGCATATTCATTAAAATTCCGTGGAAAAGAAAAGAATCTGGAAGAAGCAGATATTACAGGTGCAATGAATAAGATCTTAAAGGGTCTTTCCGAACTTGGAATTGAGCTTCGTGCATAATTGAGGTTAAAGAACAATGATTGGAATGAGCGTAAAAGATTACGACTATGATCTTCCAAAGGAACTGATCGCTCAGGATCCTTTAGAAGACCGTTCCAGTTCCCGTCTTATGGTACTTGATAAGACAAGTGGAGAAGTGGAACATAAAATTTTTAAAGATATTACACAATATTTAAAACCGGGCGACTGCCTGGTTTTAAATAATACCAAAGTAATTCCGGCAAGATTATACGGTGTAAAAGAAGGCACCGAGGCAAAAATTGAGATCCTTCTTTTAAAACGTAAAGAAAACGACGTATGGGAGACTCTCGTAAAACCAGGGAAAAAAGCAAAGCCTGGAACAAAGATCATCTTTGGAGATGGACTTCTGGTTGGAGAAGTTATTGACATTGTAGAAGAAGGAAACCGTCTGATCCAGTTTCATTATGAAGGTATTTTTGAAGAAATTCTGGATCAGCTGGGGCAGATGCCGCTTCCACCGTATATTACCCACCAGCTGAAGGATAAAAACCGTTACCAGACGGTATATGCCAAATATGACGGATCTGCAGCTGCACCGACAGCCGGTCTTCATTTTACTCCGGAATTATTACAGCAGGTAAAAGACATGGGAGTGGACATTGCTGAGGTGACCCTTCATGTCGGACTTGGAACATTCCGCCCCGTCAAAGAAGAGAACGTACTTGAGCATCATATGCATTCGGAATTTTACATGATATCCCAGGAGGCAGCAGATAAAATCAATCATGCCAAGGAAACAGGTCATCGCATCATTGCGGTCGGAACGACAAGTACGCGTACTATGGAAGCTGCTGCAGATGAAAACGGACATCTGACAGCTACAAGCGGATGGACCGAAATCTTTATCTATCCGGGATATCGTTTTAAAGTAATCGATGGACTGATTACGAATTTCCACCTTCCGGAATCTACACTTGTTATGTTAGTATCAGCACTTGCTGGAAGAGAACATATTTTAAATGCTTACAAAGAGGCTGTGCAGGAGAGATATCGTTTCTTTTCGTTTGGGGATGCAATGCTGATTATCGATAAGTAATACTTGTATCGGAAATAAAAATATACTAAACTATAAATATTCAGATTATTTTCAGGCAGGTGGAGGGGAAATTAACTATGGTAGAAAAGAGAAAATGCAAAAGACTGGATCTTGCTGTTTCGATTCAGCTTGAACGGTTAAGCAATGATGGTATTATGACCGTCAAATATCTGACGGTCGATGTATCGGATATTTCCAAAAGCGGAATTGGCTTTTCGGCAGGACAGGAACTTGAGATCGGTACCTACTATGATACAAAGATCCAGATCTGGACCAAGGAGGTTATTGACGCTGTTATTCAGATTGTAAGACGTGCAGAAAAAGATGGCGGATATCAGTATGGCGCAACTTTCATCGGAATGGCGGAACGTGATGCATTAAAAATAGACATCTACGAGATCTTTAATGAATTATAATAAGGGATAACATACGATTTCATATGAAAACAGAACAGGAATACTTAGTTAAAAAAATAACCGATCCACACAGGATCAATGTAGAGGTACCTGGTTCCAAAAGCATTACAAACCGGGCGCTTTTAATTGCTGCAATGGCAGATGGAACATCCACTTTAAAAGGTGTTCTTTTTTCCGATGATTCCAGACATTTTCTTCAGGCACTGATCGACATGAAGTTTCCAGTAGAAGTGAATGAAGCACAGTGTACTGTAAAGATCACAGGATATGGTGGCAGCATTCCATATTTTGAGCAGAATCGTGAGAAAGAATTGCAAATAGATGTCGGCAGTGCAGGAACTGCGGCCAGATTTCTGACTGCGTATCTTGGACTTTCCGGAGGAAATTCATTCCTTAATTCGTCGGAGCAAATGAAAAAACGTCCGATGCAGGAACTGATTGAATCCCTGGAGAATCTTGGAGTAGAATTTACCTTTGAGGAAGAGGAGAATCATTTCCCCTATCATATTCATTCCAACGGATGCCAGAAGAAAGAAACGGTTGTTGATGTAGAGAAAAGCAGCCAGTTTTTAAGTGCACTTCTGATTGCATCAGTTCTTGCGGATCATGATTTTACAATTCACGTAAAAGGAAATCATGGCATGGAATATGTCAAAATGACCATTGCAATGATGGAACAGTTTGGCGTTTCTGTGGAACAGCCAGAAGCAGGAAGTTACCGTATTGCCAAAAATTCTTCCTATAAGGCAATCGATTACCAGATTGAGCCGGATTTATCAGCAGCATGTTATTTTTATGCGATGAGTCCTTTGCTTCATGTGCCTGCAAAAGTTATGCATGTACATCACAATTGCCTGCAGGGGGATATCCGTTTTCTCACGGTGCTAAAAGACATGGGATGTGAGATCCTGGAAAGTAAGGATGGAATCTCGGTCTTACCACCGGAAAATGGCCTGAAGGGTGGAAGTTTTGATCTGTCTGGTTTTTCGGATCAGGCATTGACGCTTGCTGCGATCGCACCATTTGCAGATCAGGATGTGACCATTCGAAAAATTGGGCATATCCGCTTTCAGGAATGCGACCGGATACATGCGATTTTATCCAATCTGCATGATCTGGGAATTGCATGCGAGGAAAGCGATGGAAACGTCACAATTCATCCCGGGACTTTACATGGAGCGCTGATCCACACTTATGAGGATCACAGAGTTGCAATGGCATTTGCAATGATTGGATTAAAGACAGATCATGTGATCATAGAGAATCCTTCCTGCTGCCGGAAAACGTTCGAAAATTATTTTGAAACGCTGGAAGCGCAGGTATATGATTAAAAAATACGCATTTACGTAGTAAAAACGTAAATGCGTATTTTTTATCTTTTATATAAAGTGTAATTTCGCTCAGTTAAAAGTACAACTGCAAGATCTAAAGATTCCTGATCATAAAATTCAATGCGTAATACACCGTCTTCGAACTCCCGGTTGTTAATAATTCCGATATTTTTGATACTGATTCCCTTTAATGCAAGAATGGTAGCAATCGCAGCAATTCCGCCGGCTTCATCGATCAGATCCAGATAAATCTCATAAACAACGGAATGCGCTTTCCCTGGAACAGCAATGGAATCACGATAATCTTTTGCTGACTGGAAATATTGAAGCATTGCATCCGAGTCGGATTTCTCGATATCATTGCGGACACGTTTGATCTCATCCAGATACTGGTCGATCAGATTTAAAACAGGTTCTTTGTTGGATAAAAAGATATTCTGCCACATGATCGGAGAAGATGAGGCGATTCGGGTGATATCACGGAAGCCGCCGGCTGCAATTGTTTTCATGGTATCCTTGTCATCATCAATTCTTTGAATCAGATTCACCAGAGCAAATGCAATCACATGTGGAAGATGACTTATGGATGCAGTTGCGTAATCATGGACTTTATAATCTAAAACAAGTGGGATTGCACCAAGTGAGGTGACAAAGGTGCGGAATTCATCAATTTCCTCCTGCGGTGTTACAGAAGTTGGTGTAATGATGTAATATGCATTTTCAAGAAGATACTCATTTGCATTGGTGATCCCTGTTTTCTCTGATCCCGTCATCGGATGTCCTCCGATAAAACGGTCTTCCATGCCAAGCCGGATGATTTCTTCATGAATCTCGGTTTTGGTGCTTCCAACGTCTGTGATGTAACAGGTTGGTTTTATAATATCACGAAGTTCGGAAAGATATGCGATATTTTTCTGAACTGGTGCGCATAAAAAAATATAGTCACACTCACAAAAAGCAGATAATGGAAGCAGGGTATCGTTATCGATAATTCCAAGGGAATATGCTTCTTTCACTGTTTCTGTGTGACCGGCGGTTGCGATAATATGTATATCCGGATTGACAGCTTTTAGTTTCTTGGCAATAGAACCTCCAATCAGTCCAAGACCGACAAATCCGATTTTCTGAAATCCCATGATGTTTTCCTCCAAGATATATACTTGTTTCATTGTACTATATTTGCCACAGTCATGAAAGACTTTTTGCCTGCATATACCGAACATGATGATTATATTTGTGAAATATGAATAAATATATTGTAATAATAATGCAGATACAGTACAATATAACCATACAAATCTGCTGTACAAAAAAGGAGATATGGCTATATTTACAGAATTTGGAGGTACATACTATGAATGTTTACACAACAGACAAAATTCGTAATGTTGTCCTTTTAGGACATGGGGGATGTGGTAAGTCTTCTCTGGTTGAAGCAATGGCTTATCTGGCGGGTCTGACAACAAGAATGGGGAAGGTTACAGACGGTAATACGATCAGCGATTTTGATGAAGAGGAGATTACACGGAAGTTTTCGATTCATACTTCTTTGATTCCGATTCCATGGAAAGATACGAAGATCAATATATTAGATACTCCGGGATACTTTGATTTTATAGGAGAGACAGAGGAAGCGGTATCTGCTGCAGATGCCGCAGTCATTGTTGTTTCCGGCAAAGCAGGAGTAGAGACAGGCACGAAGAAAGCATGGGAGCTCTGTGAAAAATATCATCTCCCAAGAATGTTCTTTGTTACAGAAATGGATATTGATAATGCAAGTTTCCGACAGGTCGTTACCGATCTTCAGGAACTTTATGGGAAAAAGATTGCACCATTCCATCTCCCAATCCGTGAGAATGGAGAATTTATCGGTTATGTCAATGTCGTACAGCAGAAAGCAAAACGATGGAACGCCAAAGGAGAAGTCGAACATTTTGAGATGCCGGAGTACTCCAAAGAAAACCTTGCCATCTGCCGGGATGTATTGCTGGAATCTGTAGCAGAGACAAGTGAAGAATTTATGGATCGTTATTTTGAGGGAGACGAATTTTCCGAAGACGAGATCCGCCAGGCACTTCGCATTAATGTCGGAGACGGCTCCATGGTTCCGGTTTTGATGGGGTCTAATCTTATGGCAAGAGGAATGTACACGCTGATGACGGACATTGTGAAATATTTCCCAAGCCCGGACAAACGGACCTGTGCCGGTATCAATGTAAAGAGCAACGAGGTGTTCCAGGCCGATTATGATTTTTCAAAGAGCAAATCCGCATATGTTTTCAAAACGATCGTCGATCCGTTTATTGGAAAGTATTCTTTGATCAAGGTAAATTCCGGCGTGATCAAGACCGATGATCTGCTTTATAACTATCACAGGGATTTTGAAGAAAAAGCCGGACGGATTTATGTCATGAGGGGAAATAAAGTAGAAGAAGTTCCGGAACTTCATGCCGGAGATATCGGAGCACTTGCCAAATTACAAAAGACGGTCACAACGGATTCTCTTTCCACCCGTGCTAATCCAGTTGCATATTTGAGGACTGCAATCTCCAGGCCATATGTAAATCTGAGATACAAAGCCAGAAATAAAGGAGACGAAGACAAAATTTCCCAGGCTATCCAGAAATTATTGCAGGAAGATCTGACGCTTGCCAATATAAATGACAGTGAAAACGGACAGACTTTATTATATGGTATGGGCGAGCAGCACCTTGAGATTGTTGCAGGTACACTGCTTCATAAATATAAGGTTGCGATCGATCTGATGAAGCCAAAAGTTGCATTCCGGGAGACGCTTCGTAAAAAAGTGGATGTGGAATACAAATATAAAAAACAGTCGGGTGGACATGGACAGTATGGTCATGTAAAAATGACCTTTGAGCCATCCGGTGATCTGGATACACCATATGTATTTGAACAATGTGTGGTTGGCGGTGCGGTTCCGAAAAATTTCTTCCCAGCAGTAGAAAAAGGAATCATGGAATCGGTGAAAAAAGGACCTCTTGCTGCTTATCCGGTCACAGGAGTAAAAGCTGTTCTTTATGATGGATCGTATCATCCGGTTGATTCCTCAGAAATGGCCTTTAAAACTGCTGCAATGCAGGCTTTCCGAAAAGGATTCATGGATGCGTCTCCAGTACTTTTAGAGCCAATTGCATCATTAAAAGTTATTGTGCCGGAAAATTATACCGGAGATATAATGGGAGACCTGAATAAGAGACGAGGACGTGTTATGGGGATGGTTCCGACAGAGAACGGTTATCAGGAGATTACGGCAGATATTCCGTATCTTGAGCTATATGGATATAATACCAGACTTCGCTCCATGACAAGCGGAAGCGGCACATTCTCTTATGAATTTGCAGGATATGAACAGGCTCCGGATGAGATTGCAAAACAGCAGATTGAGGAAAGAGCAAGTAAACTTGTAGATTTTGAAGAAACGTAATACAATAGATCCATACCGTGGATAAAGGAGTACTGCAAATGAAAGTTCGACTTTGGATCATCGCAGTATTATGCATTATATATTTATGGATGAATGGATCATTAACAGACCAGACAGAGGCATCTGATACCATTACATCAGATGCCTCTGTTTTTACGCATGCATATGATGCCAATACAGCCGTCACAAAAGAATTTCATGTATTTTATATATTATATGGTGGAATCAATCAATGGTCCAATCCCGATCATTATGAAGCAGGGCAGGCTGCGATCAAGCTGAGAATTCCTTACCGGTATGGTTATACCTTTTCCGGATGGTATCTGGACAAAAACTTTACCAGAAAGATCGAGCAGATTGACGATTCTTTCTGCGGGGATCTTGTACTTTATGCAAAATGGACAGACAACATTGATAACCGGTATAACGTCGAACATTATGATTATCATGCTTCCAGACGCCCGGGAAAAAATACCAGACGTCTGAAAGACTGTGAGTACAGTTTCTGTGACAACATAAACATTCCGGGAATGCCATCTACAAGAGAGGACGATTTTCTCAATAATTATATTTTCAGCGAATCACAGTGTCCGCAAGGGATCTGCCTGACGGATGAGCTTGTGTTAGTCACATCGTATTCAACAGAAGATGACTGCATGGGTGAACTGCTTGTCTTTGACCGTGCAACGGGAGAATTTCTTGTTACACTTGGCATGGATCCGAACAGTCATCTTGGGGGAATTGCATTTGACGGACAAAATGTATGGGTCTGCAATTCATATACAAAATCCATTGAACGGATCTCCTATGATTTTATCCAGACAATGGCAGCGGCAAACAAAGGAAGCGTTGTAGATGCAACGGATGTAGTTGATATCTTTCCAGTAAATAATGCACCTTCCTGTATTACTTACTATGGCGGAAGGCTCTGGGTTGCCACACATACCAAATATCTGAATTCCAGAATGGTTGCATATTATTTTGACAGCAGCAGTAAGCAGTTAAAAACGCTCAGTAAATACCATATTCCAAGTCAGGTCCAGGGCATTACTTTTGGAGACGATGGAAGTGTGTACCTGAGCACTTCTTACGGCCGGAACAGTTCTTCTTATATCAAGGTATATGAATCCGTAACGGCAATGTCATCCAAACCGAAAAAGCCGGTTCTAAGGATCGAGATGCCGCCCGGATCTGAAGAAATTGATTTTCAGGATGATGCCCTATATGTAATTTTTGAATCTGCCGGCGAGAAATATTATGAAGGAACAGATGGAAAGGGAACCAGCACTTCGCCAATCGATAAGATACTCCAGATCCGGGTGGATTCTCTGAAACATTAGCTTTTGGTATTGTGTGACATAACAGACAGCATCTTTCGTACACGTTCTTTCTCAGCATCTGGAAGATCCCGGCTTAAGATTTCGGCAATCAGCTGTACTTCCGGCGCAGAGAAATTCAGATTTTTCTTTTTCGCAATATTCATATTTGCAAGAAGAAATGGCATGGCTTCTTTCATGTTTTTTGGTTTATCCTTCTGGGCAAAGGAGAGTATAAATTGCAGTTTTTCAGGGTCCATTCCCTGAAAAACAGGATTTTGAAATAAAACATCATCCGGGTTCATCGTGACCTCCTATTTTAAAAATAATTCATAATTATCAAGAATGCTGAACATATTTAATAACATATCAATCGTTTCCTGTTCTTTGGGAGAACAGTATTGACGCATGGCGTTCAACATGGAAGAACGCCTGTCAGCGCCTTCTGGGATTTCGCATATTGCAAGTCCGCCCTTGGAACCGGAGAATAGTTTTAATGTATTCTGTAATTCCAGATATTGGATAAAGATTGCAATTTGTTTTTGCCTGGTGCCACTCATATAGGGCACCATTGTTTTTAGCATCTGAAGTTCCCTGGTCTGCATTTTTTCATCGTATGGTGTAAACTTATTTGATTCTTCCATAATTGCCTTTTTTATAAATACTATGATCAATATTCCTTTTTATTCCGTCTGTCATATAAATATAATAAAAGGAAAAGAAGGAAATGGATGATGGGAAAACTCATTATTGACGGAAAAGCAGTGTACGAAATTGACGAGGAGTGTGCAAAAAGAAAACAGATACCAAAGGAATGCGAGGTCCTGGATAAGCTGAAGCCAGAATGGAAAAACAGGCCACCCAAAAGAGAATACAAAAGCCCAGAACGCTAAACAGCAAAAAAGCAGGTCATATAAGGACCTGCTTTTTTCATGCAAGGATTATGCATTTTTAAGATGCGATCAGCATAAGCTGCCGCCGCCACATCCTCCGCCGCATCCTCCACAGCACAGAAGAAGCAAAATGATAATCCAGCAGTTATCATTTCCACCACATCCAGATCCGAAGCCAGATCCGTTTCCGCCATTACAGCAGCAGCACAGTAAAAGAATAATCCAGATGATAGAGTTGCAGCTGTTATCGCCACATCCACAGTTTGTTGCAGCTAAATCACTCATAAGTGACCTCCAAATATTTATTTTACAATATAGTCTATGAGAAAACACAAAGAGGGTTCCAAAAAGAATTCTTTTTTCTGAAAATAAGGCTTGACTTTATTGTGGTAAATGACTAAACTAGAAGCAAAGTATAATTGTATACAATTATTCATGTAAGAATATACAATTAGAATGTATATATAAAGGAGATTAGCCATGAGAGAAGTAGTCATGAACAATAAAACAAATCTTCTTCAATTAGAAGAGCATTTTTATCAGCTGGCAGATGTCACAGAACCAAATACATTCCGTAATCTGTTTCCGTATGAAGAGATCCCGAAGATTGCATTTAATGATCGTATCGTGCCTCATAACATGCCGGAGGATATCTGGATTACAGATACAACGTTTCGGGATGGCCAGCAGTCAAGAGCTCCGTATACAACTGAGCAGATCGTAACGATCTATGATTATCTTCACAAACTTGGCGGACCAAAAGGAAAGATCCGCCAGAGTGAGTTTTTCCTTTATAGCAAGAAAGACCGTGACGCAGTATATAAATGTCTGGAACGTGGATATAAATTCCCGGAAGTAACAGCATGGATTCGCGCAAGCAAACAGGATTTCCAGCTTGTAAAAGATATCGGACTCCGTGAAACAGGTATTCTTGTCAGCTGCTCGGATTATCATATTTTCTACAAGATGAAAATGACAAGAAAAGAAGTAATGAACCTGTATTTAAGTGTTATCCGCGAATGTCTTGAGACCGGAATCAGCCCAAGATGTCACCTGGAAGATATTACACGTTCAGATATTTATGGGTTTGTTATTCCATTCTGTCTTGAACTTATGAAATTAATGGATGAATACAAGATTCCGATCAAGATCCGTGCGTGTGATACCATGGGATATGGTGTTAACTTCCCAGGTGCTGTTATTCCAAGAAGTGTACCGGGTATTATTTATGGATTGACTACACATGCAGGCGTTCCTTCAGAGCTGATTGAATGGCATGGACATAATGATTTTTATAAAGCTGTTAATAACTCAACAACCGCATGGCTTTACGGAGCAAGCGGTGTAAACTGCTCACTGTTCGGAATCGGAGAAAGAACCGGAAATACGCCTCTTGAAGCTATGGTATTTGAATATGCACAGTTAAAGGGAACCTTAGATGGCATGGATACGACTGTCATTACGGAACTTTCTGAGTATTTTGAAAAAGAACTGGGATACAAGCAGCCTAGCAGAACACCTTTTGTTGGAAGCAATTTCAACGTTACAAGAGCCGGAATCCACGCAGATGGTCTGCTGAAGAATGAAGAAATTTATAATATCTTTGATACCGGTAAATTTTTAAACCGTCCACCACTTGTTGCTGTTTCCAATACATCCGGCCTTGCTGGTATTGCACACTGGATCAACAATTATTATCATCTTAAAGAAGACCGTAAGATCGATAAAAACAGTGAACTTGTCAAAATGGTAAAAGCCTGGGTTGATAAACAGTATGAAGATGGACGTGTTACGGTACTTACCGACAACGAGCTGGTCGTAGAGATAACAGACTGTTGCAAAAAGCTCAATATTGTTTTATAGTCGAGGTAGCATATGGCAGAGGATAATTATTCATTAGGATCGCGCGTATTTCATAAGATCCGAGAGGGAATCCTGTCCGGGAAATACGCTGCAAATGAAGAATTGAAAGAAAAGAACATCGGAGATGAACTGGGTGTCAGCCGTACTCCGGTGCGGGAAGCATTGCGCCAGCTGGAGTTGGAAGGTCTTGTTTCCATTATTCCAAATAAAGGTGCCTATGTTGTCGGATTATCCAAAAAAGATATCCGGGACATTTATGAAATGCGTTCCCTTTTAGAGGGATTGTGCGCAAAGTGGGCTGCTGTCAATGTTACGGAAGAACAGTTAAATGAACTGGAAGAAAATATCTTCTTATCGGAGTTTCATGCAGGCAAGCAGAACTGGGAACAGATGGTTGAACTGGATAACCGCTTTCATGAAATTTTATATCTGGCATCCGGGAGCAAGGAATTGAAACATATTCTTACCGATTATCATCAGTATGTGCAGCGTGTACGCAAGGTTACCCTTGCAGAGGCGAAACGTGTCCAGGAATCGACCGAAGAACATAAAGTGATTGTTGAAGCATTAAAAAAGCATGATCCTGAAAAAGCAGAAGAAGCTGCAACAATCCACATCCGCAACACGGTGTCCAATATGGACAAGATAGGCTGGGACAATCTGATCAAGTAAATAAGCATTACAACCTGCAATTTTTGGGATTTGTAATGTTTTTAAATAAAATGTATGTAGAAGGAGAACCGTAAAATGGCTAAAATCAGTATGAAGACCCCTTTAGTAGAGATGGACGGAGATGAAATGACAAGAATCCTCTGGCAGATGATTAAGGATGAACTGCTCACTCCATTTATCGATTTAAAAACAGAGTATTATGACCTTGGACTTGAAGAGCGAAATCGTACCAATGACCAGGTTACCGTTGATTCTGCTAATGCAACCAAGAAATACGGTGTTGCAGTAAAATGTGCAACCATCACACCGAATGCTGCCCGTATGACAGAATATAACCTGAAAGAAATGTGGAAAAGCCCGAATGGAACGATCCGTGCCATGTTAGATGGTACCGTATTCCGTGCCCCGATCGTTGTAAAAGGCATTGAGCCAAACGTAAAAACATGGAAAAAACCAATAACGATCGCCCGTCATGCATATGGTGACGTTTATAAGGCTTCCGAAATGAAAATTCCAGGACCTGGAAAAGCAGAGCTCGTATATACTGCTGAGGATGGAACCGAAGTCCGTGAACTGATCCATAACTTTACAGGTGCAGGAGTTATTCAGGGACAGCATAACTTAAATGATTCCATCGAAAGTTTTGCACACAGCTGCTTTAAATATGCGCTTGATACCAAACAGGACCTCTGGTTTGCGACTAAGGATACCATTTCCAAAAAGTATGACCACACATTCAAAGATATCTTCCAGGAGATTTTTGATGCGGAATACAAAGACAAATTTGAAAAAGCAGGAATTACATATTTCTATACGCTGATCGATGATGCTGTAGCACGCGTTATGAAATCAGAGGGTGGATTTATCTGGGCATGTAAAAATTATGACGGTGATGTTATGAGCGATATGATCTCCTCAGCATTTGGTTCTCTTGCCATGATGACTTCTGTTCTTGTATCGCCTCATGGATATTATGAATACGAAGCAGCACACGGTACGGTACAGCGACATTATTACAAACATTTAAAAGGAGAGGAGACTTCCACAAACTCTGTTGCAACAATTTTTGCATGGACCGGAGCTCTTCGTAAACGTGGTGAACTTGATGGTTTGGATGAGCTGATCCGTTTTGCAGATCTCCTGGAAAATGCCTGCATCAAAACGATCGAATCAGGAAAAATGACCAAAGACCTTGCTTTAATTACAACGATCGAGAACCCGGTTGTATTAAACAGTGAGGGCTTTATCAAAGCGATTCGGGAAGAATTAGAGAAAAGTCTTTCATGTTAAAAATTTCACACATTGACAGTTTGCCTAAAAAAAACTATAATGACAACATAAATTAACAGGAGGGGCACGATGGCACAAAAAGAAATATCACAGGCTGTAATCCGTCGAATGCCACGATACTATCGTTATTTAGGCGAACTGTTGGATGCCGGAGTTGAAAGGATTTCATCCAATGATCTGAGCAGCCAGATGCAGGTCACTGCATCACAGATTCGTCAGGATCTGAATAATTTTGGCGGCTTCGGACAGCAGGGATATGGCTACAATGTGAAATATTTATATGAAGAGATCGGCAAAATATTAGGACTTGATCAGGTTCATAATATTATTGTGATCGGAGCCGGCAACCTTGGTCAGGCACTTACAAATTATGTAAAATTTGAACGTTTTGGTTTTAAAATCATAGCATTGTTTGATGTTAATCCAGCTTTGGAGGGAGTTAGTGTCAGAGGCATTAAGGTTCACATGCTGGATGAACTTGACGATTTCTGCGCAAGCAATAAAGTAGATATTGCCGCTCTGACAATGCCGAAAGCAAAAGCTGATATTACGGCAAAGCATCTGGTAAGTATTGGAATTCATGCAATCTGGAACTTTGCACATGTAGATCTTGATATCGATAACGAGGATGTCGTTGTAGAGAATGTTCATTTATCGGACAGTCTGATGCAATTATCTTACAACATCGAGAAAAACAAAAAATAATTTCCATCTGAACAAAGAGGAAGAAATATGAAAAGTGAACAGGATTTTCAAGAAGCTTTAAAAAATAAAAAGATTCCAGTTCTTGTTCTTGATCAAAAATGGCATCGGTTATTCGCAATTCATGGGAAAACGGATGCCATTAAAAGTCTGGAGGAAGAAGTAAACGGACTGTTAGTCCGGCAGGGACAATTAAATACGAAACTGAAGGAACTGAAGAAATTAAAAAATCAGCTCATGGGCAACATCGTCGCTAATATGAATGATGAGAAGACAGAAGACCAGGAACATCTCAGACATCGCAAGCTGGATGAAGATAAGAGACTGATTGATGAGATCAATACACAACTGGAAGAGTGTGAAGATGAGCTTTTGGATATTCCAAAACTCATCCAGGAAGCCAATCTGAAACTGATGATTGAAAGTATGGATTACTGTTATTCCAAATTACGTGTGAACCAGAGTGAATCAAAGGAGATCGAAGACTGGATTAATCAGGTGCGTATTGATTTAAAGAAAAACATCATTCGTAAACAGAATCGTGATATTAATAACCGTGAGATTTATGCGTATATGCATGATATTTTTGGACCGGATGTATTGGATCTTTTCGATGTACAATACGAAGAGGTCTTTCCAGATAAAGCGGAAAAAGGCGATCCAAAAGAGCAGGAACCGAGAGAATCAGAATCAGAAGAAAAGGATGGAGAGAACTAATGCAGTATCTTGTATCCGATAGGGAAATGAAAAATCTTGACCGGAATACGTCTGAGCATTTTCACATTCCGGAAATCGTTTTGATGGAGCAGGCAGCAAACGCTTTTATAAAAGAGTTTGCAAGGTTTCGAAATGATGCAGCAAATATTCTGATTGTCTGCGGAACCGGCAATAACGGCGCAGATGGAATTGCAATTGCAAGACTGCTTCGTCAGCAGAATATATCTGCGGCTGTCTGTATTCCGTTTATGCAGACAAAACAGACAGATTCTTTTCGTCTGCAATATCAGATCTATACAGAGTATGGTTATCCCGTTGTTTCCTATGATCAGTCCTGGGAGTCCTATACGGTACTGATCGATGCAATGTTTGGAATTGGGCTTTCCCGTGAGATTGAGGGATCTATGGCAGAATGTATCCGGCGGATGGACAATTTCCATGGAACAGTTTTTGCCGTTGATATGCCTTCCGGGGTATCTGCTGGAACTGGCCAGATTCTTGGCACTGGTGTACATGCGGATCATACAATTACATTTTCCTTTGGCAAGACCGGTCAGTTTTTATGGCCAGGATCAGAATATTGTGGAGATGTTATTATAGCACCTATGGGCATTACAAAAGAAAGCTGGCTGGATGAAAGACCTCAGATCGCTGCACTTGAGCCAGAGGATCTGTCTCTTCTGCCGGAGCGAAGCGCACATTCGAATAAGGGCACCTATGGAAAGGTGCTTGTGATCGCAGGAAGTTATAATATGGCGGGTGCTGCGTATCTTTGTGCAAAAGCAGCATATCGCACAGGCAGCGGACTGGTACGTATTTTCACAGATGATACCAACCGGATTCCTTTGCAATCGCTGATTCCGGAGGCAATTTTGTCTACTTATGACGCATCATTTGATCCGGAAATGTTACTCCATGAACTGAAATGGGCAGATACGGTCATTCTCGGTCCCGGGATTGGAACATCTGAGACTTCCCATCTGATTGTAAAAACAGTTCTTCAGAATATCCAAATTCCTTGTGTCATAGATGCCGATGCCTTAAATATCATCTCTGCCGATCGCAGCCTTTTTTCATTTTTAAATGAAACGATGATCGTGACACCGCATCTCGGTGAGATGGCACGTCTTTGTAAATGCGATGTAAAAACCATCCAGGATGATCTGATCGCTACAGCAAGAACGTTTTCGGATACTTATCATGCAACCTGTATTTTGAAGGATTGTCGAAGCGTGATAAATGTCTGGCATGGTATGACCTATTTAAATCTTTCCGGCAATCATGGCATGGCAACGGCTGGAAGCGGAGATGTTCTCTCCGGGATCGTTGGAAGTCTTCTCGGCCAGGGCTGCACTGCCGAAAATGCGGCAGTATTTGGAGCATATATCCATGGTCTTGCCGGAAATCAGGCATTGCAAGAAACCGGTTTTCGAGGTATGATTGCAGATGATATTATAAATGGTCTGAACGGCCTTTGGAAAAGAGAGAGTTAAATTTATGAGTAAAAATAAACGCGTGTATGCAGATATTGATCTGGATGCAGTAGTATATAATATGGAATCCATGTATCAAAATATAGCACCAGGAACAAAAATGGCTGCTGTCATTAAAACCGATGGATACGGACATGGGGCAAAGGAGATTGCACAGGCGATTGAATTTCTTCCGTATCTGTGGGGGTATGCTGTGGCGACCGTTGATGAGGCAATGGTTCTTCGCAGACATGGAATTCGTAAACCTGTGCTGATCCTGGGTATTACCTTTGAAGATCAGTTTCCGGAGATGATCGAGCACGATATCCGTCCTGCTGTCTGCGAATATGCTTCGGCTCAGAAATTATCGGATGCAGCGGTAGCTGCTGGAAAAAACTGTTGTATACATATCAAGATTGATACCGGAATGAGCCGTATCGGTTTTCAGGTTAGTGAAAAAACCGCAGAGACCATTGCGCAGATTGCAAAACTGCCAAATATCATTGTAGAGGGGATTTTTACCCATTTTGCACGGGCAGATGAGACGGACAAGAGATACACTTATGATCAGATGGAACGTTTTCAGTATATGATACATATGATTGAAGAAAAAGGGGTATCCATTCCAATCAAACATTGTTCAAACAGTGCCGGAATCGTTGAGATTCCACAGGCAAATTTTGATATGGTGCGTGCAGGGATTACAATGTATGGGCTCTGGCCATCTGATGAGGTAGCAAAAGATATTATTTCCTTAAAGCCGGCAATGTCTTTAAGAAGTCATGTTGCA
The DNA here is from genome assembly GCA_934364805.1 of uncultured Lachnospiraceae bacterium. Classification (GTDB taxonomy): domain Bacteria; phylum Bacillota; class Clostridia; order Lachnospirales; family Lachnospiraceae; genus Roseburia. The sequence continues at coordinate 73,191 of CAKRMH010000011.1, read as the reverse complement.
TTTATCAAAGAACTTGATGCAGACCGGCAGATCAGTTATGGTGGAACCTATACCACAACAGGAACGCAGAAAATCGCAACCATTCCGGTTGGATATGGGGATGGGTATGCAAGAGGGCTCTCGAATAAGGGATATGTATTGATTCATGGAAAGAAAGCACCGATCTGCGGAAAGGTCTGCATGGATCAGTTTATGGTCGATGTTACAGACATTCCGGATGTCAAAGAAGGAGATGTTGTGACCCTTCTTGGAAACGATGGAGACTATACGATCACTCTGGAAGAACTGGGTGCGCTTTCCGGAAGATTTAATTATGAATTCGCATGCCTGATCACAAACCGTGTTCCAAGGATTTATCATAGAAATGGGAAGGTGATATCGGAAAGACCTGCCTGCATTGAATAGTCATGAATACACTCGATAAAATTGGAAATACTCTTGGTATACCAAATTTATGGAGTGGATGATATGTTAGTATCAAGAGGAGATATTTATTATGCAGATCTGCGTCCGGTTGTCGGATCGGAGCAGGGCGGGGTAAGACCTGTTTTGATTATACAAAATGATGTTGGAAACCGGCATAGTCCGACAGTCATCTGTGCAGCGATCACCTCACAGATGAATAAGGCAAAACTTCCGACTCATGTGGAACTTCGAAGCGACAAATACGATCTTGTAAAAGACTCCGTTGTTCTTTTAGAACAGCTTCGGACGATTGACAAAAAAAGATTAAAGGATAAAGTGTGTCATCTGGATAACCAGATCCTTATGAAAATCGATAAAGCCTTGGAAATCAGCCTGGAACTGTATACATAGCTTGACGTAATTCAGTCATCATGGTATGATTTTCCTGTTTTTACCACAAATTTTAAATTTACAAACAATAAGATAAAAGGAGAACATTTTATGGAAGATGGTGGGAGTCCCTATTTAATTATTATTTTAGGGATAATCATTCTGGCTCTGATTGTTGTGCTGATTTTGTTAGTTGCAGAATATCATGAGAGCCTTTCAAAGAAACTGAAAAATATGATGCACGGAGCTTCTTTTCATGACAGTGACGACGTGACGGAAGAGGAGATTATTTCGATGGTGAACGAAGGACATGAACAAGGTGTCCTCCTTGCTTCGGAAGCAGAAATGATCCATAATATTTTTGAATTCGGGGATAAAGAAGCAAAAGATATTATGACTCACCGGAAAAATATGATTGCAATCGATGGAGAACTTTCCTATAATGATGCAGTTTCTGTCATGATTGACAGCAGCTGTTCAAGATTCCCGGTTTATCTGGAAGACATCGATAATATTATAGGTGTGCTCCATATCAAAGATGCATTCGCATTCTCGAAAAAAAATGAGATTTTCCGTACATCGATCAAGGATATTCCGGGACTGATCCGGGAGGTTGAATACATTCCGGAAACCAGAAATATCAATACATTATTTACGGAAATGCAGACAGCCAAATCCCATATGGTTATCGTTGTAGATGAATATGGGCAGACCGCAGGTATTGTTGCTATGGAAGATATCCTTGAAGAAATTGTTGGAAATATTGAGGATGAACACGATCATGAAAGCCATATGATCGAAAAACTTCCGGATGGAACCTATCTGATGGATGGCATGGCAGCTTTTGAGGAAGTTACTGAACTTTTACATATTCCGGTTGAAGAGGATTCTTTTGACACGCTGAATGGATTCTTAATTTCATCGCTGGATAAAATCCCAAATGACGGTGAGGAGACCAGTGTCAAGGAGTATGGATATGAATTCCATATTCTGAAAGTGGAAAATAAAATGATCACAAAAGTAAAAGTGTCACGTCTTCCAGTTGAAACAAAAACCGAGGCTGACACTTGCACAGATAAAAATTTAATGCTACAATAAAGAGAAAATTTTTTTTAGAAAAGAGGAACGATTATGTCAGGACATTCCAAATTTGCGAATATCAAACATAAAAAAGAGAAGAATGATGCTGCAAAAGGCAAAATCTTTACTATGATCGGTCGCGAGATCGCTGTTGCTGTTAAAGAAGGCGGACCGGATCCTGCAAATAATTTTAAACTTGCTCAGGTTGTTGCCAAAGCAAAGGCAAACAATATGCCAAATGATACCATTGAACGCGGTATCAAGAAAGCTGCTGGTGATGGAAACAATGTAAACTATGTTCAGGCTACCTATGAAGGATATGGTCCAAGTGGAACTGCGATCATTGTAAAATGTTTAACAGATAACAAGAACCGTACAGCTGCCAATGTAAGAAACGCATTTACAAAAGGACAGGGAAGTATCGGTGCACAGGGATGTGTATCCTATATGTTCGATGAAAGAGGACAGATCATCATTGATAAAGAAGAATGTGACCTTGATGCGGATGATCTTATGATGACAGCGCTCGATGCCGGAGCAGAAGATTTTTCAGAAGAAGAAGACAGCTTTGAAATCACAACAGATCCTGCTGATTTCGAGACTGTCCGTAAAGCTCTGGAAGATGCCAATATTCCAATGGCTTCTGCAGAAGTAACTATGATTCCACAGAATTATGTTTCGTTATCCGAAGAAGCAGATATTGTGAACATCGGAAGAATTCTTGATCTTTTAGAGGAAGATGACGACGTTCAGGAAGTATATCACAACTGGGAAGAGTAATGAATTTCAAGCCCGGATCCCCACTGTATTTATGCAGTGGGGATTTTTTATAAATATATGGAAATTACAGTCAAAAAGAGGTATCATAAATGTAAGCAATTATTTTTTATGTATTGAGGAGGCAGACATGAAGAAAATATTATTTGCAGCATCTGAATGCGTTCCGTTTATTAAAACTGGCGGTCTTGCAGATGTATGTGGAGCACTTCCAAAAGAATTTGATAAAAAATACTGGGATGTTCGGGTTGTGATTCCGAATTACAGCTGTATTCCAGAAAAATACCGTGATAAATTTGAGTATGTTGCACATTTTTATATGAATGCAGGACCATACATTCAGAATAAATACGTAGGAATTTTAAAATACGAATTAGATGGAATCACCTATTATTTTATTGATAATCAGGAGTACTTTACCTGTGCGGTTCCTTATGGGGATATCCGTTATGACATTGAGAAGTTTGTGTTTTTTGACAAAGCGGTATTATCCATGCTTCCTCATATTGATTTTCATCCGGACATTATCCACTGCCATGACTGGGAAACAGGACTTGTACCTGTTTATCTGAAGAATGAGTTTGCTGCCGATCCATTTTTCTGGGGAATTAAAAGCATTGTTACAATACATAACCTCAGATTTCAGGGAGTATGGGATATTAAAACCATGAAGGCACTGACTGGTTTTTCGGCAGGTCTGTTTACCCCGGACAAACTCGAATTCAATAAAGATGCCAATATGTTAAAAGGCGGACTGGTTTATGCTGATTATATTACAACCGTAAGCGATACCTATGCCAACGAGATCCAGACCCCATATTATGGAGAAGGATTAAACGGTCTGCTTTCTGCCCGCCATTTTGATATGCAGGGAATTGTTAACGGCATTGATTACAAGGTTTACAATCCAGAAACCGACTCCAAGATATATACCAACTACAGCAAATCGGATTTCCGGAAGAAAAAATCACAGAATAAGATAAAACTTCAGGAGGAACTTGGACTTGCTGTCGATAAAAAGCGGTACATGATCGGACTGATCTCAAGACTTACGGATCAGAAAGGACTGGATCTGATCAATTATGCGATGGAAGGACTGATCGATGAGTTCACCCAGTTTGTTGTAATCGGTACAGGCGATCCGAAATACGAGAATATGTTCCGGCATTATGCATGGAAATACCCAGATCGTGTATCTGCAAATATCTGTTATTCGGATGATCTTGCACATAAGCTGTATGCAGCTGCGGACGCATTTTTAATGCCATCAGCATTTGAACCGTGCGGACTGACACAGTTGATCTCATTCCGTTACGGTACAGTTCCGATTGTCCGCGAAACCGGAGGATTGAAAGATACGGTAGCACCATATAACGAATATGAGAATACCGGGGACGGATTTTCATTTACAAACTACAATGCAGATGATATGTTAAATGTTGTCAATTACTCCAAACATATCTTTTATGATTGCAAACGTTACTGGAATCAGATTGTTGACCGTGGCATGGAGAACGATTTTTCGTGGAATTCATCCAAATTCCGTTACGAAGGGCTGTATAATTACCTGATCGGAGAATAAAAACAAAAGATTGTGAAACACTAAGTACGGATACCAGTTATCCGTACTTTTTTTGATCGGAGGTAAGAATGGAAACAGAAAATAAGATGAAACCACAGACAATTTCAAAAGAGGAAAGTGAAAATATACGCGAATATGGTCAGACACTCCTTACACATAATGTCTATCATCACAATATCTATTTATTGTCAATCATCGGAGAGATTGAAGGACATGAATGCCTGCCTGCCAATTCAAAAACCACGAAATATGAGCATGTCCTTCCAAGACTTGCATCCCTTGAAGATGACAGCAGTGTAGACGGTGTCCTTCTGCTTCTTAATACCGTTGGCGGGGATGTGGAAAGTGGACTCGCAATGGCAGAAATGATTGCATCCATCAGTAAACCGACCGTATCACTTGTATTAGGTGGAAGTCATTCGATCGGTGTTCCCCTGGCTGTTTCCACAGATTATTCCATGATCGTGCCAACCGGGACGATGGTGATCCACCCCGTGAGAATGAGCGGAACCGTGATCGGTGCACAGCCGACCTACGATTATTTTAAACAGATGCAGGACCGGATCATCGGATTTATTTCAGCGCATTGCAATGCAACGAAAGAACGTCTGGAAGAAATGATGATGAATAAACAGATGCTGACGAAAGACCTCGGAACCATTCTTGTTGGAAAACAGGCAGTAGAAGAACATCTGATCAATGAAACCGGTGGAATCGAACAGGCCTTTTTAAAACTTCACGAACTGATCGACTATCAAAAGCACTAAATATAGTATTTCCCAAACCCTTTGATGACAAAATATTCGTAATATGATATTATGAAATATGTACGTAAAGAAAAGGGGGCGCCTATGTCATTATTACAAGCAATTTTAATGGGAGTCATTCAGGGATTGACGGAATTTCTTCCAGTCAGCAGTTCAGGACATCTGGCTTTATTTCAAATATTATTTCATGTAAATACCGATACCGGATTACTCTTTAGTGTATTACTGCATCTTGGAACACTGATCTCCATATTTGTAGCGTTTCACAAAGATGTGGGGCGTCTCATCAGGGAAGGAATCCTGCTTTTTATAGATATTATTCTGAATATCGTAACGTTCTTTGAGAACCTTTTTCTTAGAAAGGATCTGCCTTACCGAAGGGTAATCTGTACGGCATATCGTAAATTTGTAATGCTGATCCTTGTATCAACGATTCCTACTGGAATCATTGGTATCGTTGACAGCGACCTGGTTGAAATGTCTGAGACCATACTGTTGATTCCAGGTGCATGCCTGATCATTACTGGAATTCTACTTCTGATTGCGGACAGGCTTCCAGACGGGCATAAAACGCCAAAGCATGTTACATATACCAATGCATTTATGGTCGGAATCTGTCAGGGGCTGGCAACACTTCCGGGCTTATCACGTTCCGGGACTACGATCACAGCCTGCCTTGCAAGTGGATTTGACCGGAAATTTGCTGTAAAATATTCTTTTTTAATGTCGATCCCAGCGGTTCTTGGAGCAGCAATTCTTGAAATAAAAGACTGCTTTGGTGTGCAGGGCAGTGAGCTGGCGCTCCGTGGAGACATGATTGCAAATTATATAGTCGGAATGATTGTTGCGGCTGTGATCGGATACATCAGTATCAAAACAATGTTAGTTATCGTACGCAGAAAAAAATTCACTGGATTTGCGATTTACTGCATACTTGTAGGCATAGTATCTGTTGTTGGATATTTTATAGCCTGAGAAATTATTGAACAATAACAGGAATTTAGTTGGAGGTTGTTTTCATGGCAACGAAGAGAAATTATTCTTCGAAAAATAAGACTACGAACAGAAAACGAAAAAATACCAAAAAAGAACAAATGATCCAGCAGCAAAAAGCCGCAGCATTCCGGGAAGAAGTAATCTTATGGGGAGTCATCGCAGTTTCCTTAGTGCTCTTTATCAGTAACTTTGGTATTGGAGGCCGGCTTGGCAACTCGCTCAGCAGTTTTTTCTTTGGCATGTTCGGACTGGTCGCATATATTTTCCCAATCGTTTTATTTGCAGGAAGTTTCTTTGGAGTTTCCAATAAAGATAACCCGTTTGCCATTTTAAAACTGATCGCTGCAATCCTTTTTTTCATCTTTATCTGTCTGTTTTCAGAACTGATCGTATCCAAATCGGTGGTAATGACACCAAAGGAAGCATTTCAGTACAGTTCCTCAAGGAAAGCCGGCGGTGGAATCGTGGGAGGATGTCTGGCATACATACTGGTTCCAGCATTTGGAATCATTGGAGCATATATCATTGATATTATTGTTCTGATCATCACGATGGTTCTGATCACTGAAAGATCCGCTTTAAAAGGTGTACAGAAAGGAAGCCGCAAAGTATACGAAACCGCCCGCGAAAATACAGAGCGGTATCAGGAGATCCGGGAGCAGCGGCAGGAAGAGAAAGCCAGAAGAAGAATGGACCGTAAGGTCAGTGGTGTCTCAGCGGATACACGGATTACAACTGCAAAAAATAATTCCAAAACGGATGAAATAAATGAAATCAAAATGGAAAATTATCCGGAATTATGTGAAGTAAAAGAGGAAAAAAAGGTAAAAATCAGTCCAAAACCCGAAAAGGAAGCTGTTTTTCCACCAGAACCGGAACTTGCTTATCCAGCGCAGGAATCACAAGCAGATACTTCTCTAGATGATCTTGTAATCCACGGCGAATTTGAGCCCCCTGTAAAAAAGGATTCTATTCCGGCCGCACCAGAACCGGAAACCAAATTAGAAGACGAAGTACGTGAAGTAGAGCATGCAATTGAAGAATTAACCGAAACAAAGGAATATGTATTCCCGCCGATCGATCTTTTAAAAGCTCCTTCCGGCAAAAAATCTGGAAATACAAAAGATGAAGTACGTGAAACAGCAATGAAATTACAGCAGACATTAAAGAATTTCGGTGTAAATGTAACTGTAACGGATGTCAGCTGTGGACCTGCAGTTACAAGATATGAGATCCAGCCTGAGATGGGTGTAAAGGTCAGCAAGATTGTTAACCTGGCAGATGACATTAAACTGAATCTTGCAGCTGCAGACATCCGAATTGAGGCTCCGATCCCCGGAAAAGCAGCTGTTGGAATTGAAGTTCCAAATAAAGAAAATGTTATGGTGCCATTCCGTGAACTTGTTGAGTCGGAGGAATTCCAGTCTTCGAAATCAAAGATTTCCTTTGCAGTCGGAAAAGATATTTCCGGAAAAGTGACCGTTACCGATATTGCAAAAATGCCACATCTGCTGATCGCCGGTGCAACCGGATCCGGAAAATCGGTTTGTATCAATACCATTATCATGAGTATTCTATACAAAGCACATCCGGATGACGTAAAACTTATTATGATCGACCCGAAAGTTGTAGAACTGAGTGTATATAACGGAATCCCGCACCTGATGATCCCGGTTGTTACAGATCCGAAAAAAGCGGCCGGTGCACTTCACTGGGCTGTAAATGAAATGACCGACCGGTATAATAAGTTTGCAGCGGCAAATGTTCGTGAAATCAATGGTTATAATGCAAAAGTGGATTCTATTGAAGTCCCGGAAGGCCAGGAGCGGCCAAAGAAAATGCCACAGATCGTGATTATTGTAGACGAGCTGGCGGATCTTATGATGGTGGCATCCAATGATGTAGAAGAAGCAATCTGCCGTCTTGCCCAGCTGGCGCGTGCTGCCGGTATTCACCTTGTCATTGCAACGCAGAGACCATCGGTCAATGTCATTACGGGCTTGATCAAGGCTAATATGCCAAGCCGTATTGCTTTTGCAGTTACATCCGGTGTGGATTCCAGAACGATCCTTGATATGAATGGAGCAGAAAAACTGCTTGGAAAAGGCGATATGTTATTTGATCCGCAGGGAACACCAAAACCAGTCCGTGTCCAGGGTGCTTTTGTTTCGGATAAAGAAGTTTCTGATGTTGTTGAATTTTTAACTTCCAACAATGGAAAAGCAGAGTATAATAACGATATGGAAGAAACTTTAAATAATATGCCGACAACTGGAGGAAATACCGTATCCATATCGGATAATGACTCCGGCAATGATGGAAGAGATGCATACTTTATGGATGCTGCCCAGATACTGATGGACAAGGAACGTGCTTCCATCGGAATGCTGCAGCGTTATCTCAAAGTTGGATTTAACCGTGCTGCAAGGATCATGGATCAGCTGGAGGAAGCTGGAATCGTCGGACCGGAGGAAGGCACCAAACCAAGAAAAATACTGATGTCTCCGGAAGAGTTTGCTCAATTTATTGACGAAAACAGTGAAAAGTGATAAACATTATTAGTATATATACATAAGTGGAGGAGTTAAAGAAATGAAAACCGATATTCAAATCGCACAGGAAGCAAAAATGGATCTGATCAAAAATGTTGCCGCAAAGCTTGATATTACAGAAGACGAACTCGAGCTTTACGGAAAATACAAAGCCAAATTATCAGATGAGTTAATGGATAAGATCAAGGACAGACCGGATGGTAAGCTGATCCTTGTAACAGCAATCAATCCAACTCCTGCCGGTGAGGGAAAAACAACCACCAGTGTCGGACTTGGACAGGCTTTTGGAAAACTTGGCAAAAAAGCCGTGATCGCTCTTCGCGAGCCATCATTAGGACCATGCTTTGGAATTAAAGGCGGTGCTGCCGGCGGCGGTTATGCACAGGTTGTTCCAATGGAAGATCTGAATCTTCATTTCACCGGAGATTTCCATGCAATCACCTCTGCAAATAATCTTCTTGCAGCACTTTTAGATAACCATATCCAGCAGGGAAACATCCTTGGAATCGATCCAAGACAGATCGTATGGAAACGTTGTATGGATATGAATGACCGTGTTTTACGTAATATCGTTGTCGGACTCGGAAGCAAAATGGACGGAATGGTAAGAGAGGATCATTTTGTCATTACAGTTGCATCTGAGATCATGGCTATTTTATGCCTTGCTGATGACATGAATGACTTAAAAGCACGCCTTGGCCGTATCATTGTTGCATATACTTTTGATGGAAAACCGGTTACAGCAGACGATCTTCAGGCAACCGGAGCCATGGCCGCTTTATTAAAAGATGCATTAAAACCGAACCTGATCCAGACACTGGAGCATACGCCAGCTTTGGTACACGGTGGACCATTCGCAAATATCGCACATGGATGCAATAGTGTACGTGCAACCAAAACAGCATTAAAACTTGCTGATTATGTTATTACAGAGGCTGGTTTCGGTGCTGACCTTGGTGCTGAGAAATTCTTTGATATTAAATGCCGCAAGGCAAACCTTCACCCGGATGCAGTTGTCTTAGTAGCAACGATCCGTGCATTAAAATATAACGGTGGAGTACCAAAGGATCAGCTTTCAGAGGAGAATCTTGATGCATTAAAGGCCGGAATCGTAAACCTTGAGAAACACATTGAGAACCTTCACAAATTCGGTGTACCGGTTGTAGTAACTTTAAACTCTTTCATTACCGATACCAAGGCTGAAACTGATTTTGTAGAACAGTTCTGCAAAGACCGTGGATGTGAATTTGCACTGTCTGAGGTATGGGAAAAAGGCGGAGAAGGCGGAATTGAGCTTGCAAACAAGATCTTAGACACCCTTGAGCATAAAAAGAGCGATTTTAAAGTTTTATATTCAGACGATCTTTCCTTAAAGGAGAAGATTGAAACGATTGCAAAAGAGATATATGGAGCTGATGGTGTTACATATTCCGCAGCGGCAGAAAAAGAATTAAAGCGAATCACAGATCTTGGAATGTCAGACCTTCCTGTATGCATGGCCAAAACACAGTATTCCCTTTCTGATGATGCAAAAAAACTTGGACGTCCGACCGGATTTACAATCAATGTGCGTGAGGTATATGCATCTGCCGGAGCCGGATTTGTTGTTGCAATCAACGGATCGATCATGACCATGCCAGGTCTGCCGAAAAAACCGGCTGCAAATAATATTGACATTAACGATGACGGAGTAATTACTGGACTTTTCTAAGGAGAGAATCAATGGCTAAAATAATTGACGGAAAACATATTTCCCAGGAAATCAAAGATGAATTAAAACAGGAGGTTGCTGTATTAAAGGCATCTGGCAGAGAATGTGCACTTGCTGTGATCCAGGTCGGAAATGATCCGGCTTCCTCTGTATACGTCAGAAACAAAAAGAAAGCGTGCGAATATATCGGCATTCGTTCCCTCTCTTATGAATTGGATGAGAATACATCCGAAGACGAATTACTTGCATTGATCGATAAGTTAAATGCAGATCCTTCAGTTCATGGAATTTTATGCCAGCTTCCACTTCCAAAGCATATGGATGAGGATAAAGTCATCAAAAGAATTTCACCGGAAAAAGACGTGGATGGTTTCCATCCACAGAATGTCGGAGCCCTTGTGATCGGACAGCAAGGCTTTGTTTCCTGTACTCCCGCCGGAATTATCCAGCTTTTAAAACGCAGCAATATCCAGATGGAAGGAAAACATTGCGTGGTAATCGGAAGAAGCAATATCGTTGGAAAACCTATGGCACTTCTGATGCTTCGTGAGAATGCTACTGTCACGATCTGTCATTCCAGAACCCGGAATTTGAAGGAACTTTGCAAAGAAGCTGATATTCTGATCGTTGCAATTGGAAAGCCTCAGTTTATCACTGCAGATTACGTCAAAGAAGGAGCCGTTGTCATTGATGTCGGAATTCATCGTGATGAGAACAACAAGCTCTGTGGTGATGTAAAATATGACGAAGTTGAACCGGTTGCATCCGCTATCACTCCGGTTCCAGGCGGAGTCGGTCCAATGACAATCGCCATGCTCATGCATAACTGTGTAGAAGCAATGAAGATGTATTCTTAAATAAATGGGGAAAACTTATGAAATGTATATACTGTGGAGCTGAATTAAAAGAAGGCTGCATTTATTGTTCCAAATGCGGAAAAGAGGTCCAGCTTGTACCAGATTATTCAGGCATTGAAGATGATTATCTGAAGGCCCTGATCACAAGCAATGAAGCACCGGATGACACTGCGAAGAAAAACATTTCCAATAAGCCACCGGTAAAGCCGAAAAAGCAGGAGACCGAACCCGAAAAGAAAAAGAACGATAAAGGCAATGACAAAAAGGATCAGAAAAAGAAACTGATGATCGTGATCTGCGCTGTTGCGGCCATTGTGATTGCAATTATCTCAATTATTATTCTACTTCAGTTTCAGCTGAAAGAAAGGCAGAATAACTCCGTGGATTATCAGCTGCAAAAGGCAAAAGAAGCGGAGAAGTCCGGTTATTATAACGAAGCAGAAAAGTATTATAAAAAAGCTCTGAATCTTGATTCCAAAGACGCTGATATCCTGATGGCACTCGGGAATCTGTATCTGACACAAAAGGATTATGATTCTGCCATTGACGAATATAAGGAAGTACTAAAACTTGATAAAACGAATAAAACCGCATACAGGAATCTGATCTCCATTTATGATAAGCAAAAAGATTATGATTCGATTATTGCACTCAGCAAAACGGTAACGGACAGTAAACTTCTGGATCTTTTTTCTGATTATCTGGTTACTGCGCCTGTTTTTAATCAGACCGCAGGAACCTATGATGAATTTATTGATATTAAATTATCCGGTCAGAATTCATGTGAGATCTATTATACCAAGGACGGAAAAGATCCGATCAAATATGGCGAACGATATACGGATCCGATCCAGCTTGATGAAATGGGAGAGTATGAGATCAAAGCGGTATGTGTCAATGACAAAGATATTTATTCGGATGTTGTATCCAACAAATATAAGATTGATATTCCAGCCCCGGATATGCCAGTCGTTACCCCGGACGGTGGAAATTTCGGAGCAGAAACTACGGTAACTGTCTCTGTTTCTGATGGCTGTAAGGCTTATTACACCTGGGACGGAAGTGATCCGGATGAGAATTCACAGGAATACACAGACCCGATTCCTGTGCCAGATGGAAACAATGTCCTTTCGGTTGTATTGATTGATGAATCGACCGGTTTATCCAGTCCGATCTACCGAGGTAACTTTGTATATTTCCATTAATGTGATGAAAAAAATAACGGATGTTTTCATAATTTGTGAAAACATCCGTTATTTTATGTAAAAATTATTCCTCCGGAATAAACTCAATATAATCCTTTTTCATTTTGCTCACACGGGCAAGAGAATATACTTCAAATCCCTGTGATTTAATCTTTTCGCGCCCCGGCTGAAATGACTTCTCAATCAGAATACCAACACCGGCAACCGTTGCATGTGCTTTTCGAAGCAGGCGGATCGCACCGGTAGCTGCCTCACCATTAGCAAGAAAATCGTCAATGATAAGTACGTGATCTTTCTCTCCGATATAATTGGCAGATAAAGTCAGTTCATAGCTTGTACCTTTGGTATAAGAAGTAACCTGGGTCTGATAAAGATTATCGTTCAGGATCTTGGATGGCTGTTTCTTTAAGATAACAAGTGGAACGCCAAGCTGTTGTGCGGTCATCAGAGCTGGAGCAATACCGGAGCTCTCAATGGTTACAACCTTTGTGATTCCTCTTCCCTTAAAATGTTCAGCGAAATCCTGTCCTATATGAAGCATTAACTCAGGGTCAACCTGATGATTCACAAAACTGTCCACTTTAAGAATATCTTCGCTGAGAATGCTTCCGTCATTTTTGATTTTTTCTTCAAGTTCTTTCACGGTAATTACCTCACACCTTCATTCATTAGTTTATCCATTATATCATTATTTTCTCAAAAAAAGTAGAGAATTCCCTAATTTTCCGGAAAAATTTTTGTATAAAGATCTTCCACAATATGATCGAGAAATTCTTCGGATAAATTTGGATATTTTGACGTGATAATTGTTGAAATTTCCTGATATCGCGGGAAATACAAAAGTTCGCTGGAATTGCCATCCGTGGATTCAGTTTCAGCGAACTCTTTATTCCGCAATGTTTCTGCGTAAGAATCCATAAACCAGGAAATGATAGTATCGTATGTATTTTTCTCTTTGGAAGCTGACGTCCTTAATTGATTCAATGACGCAAATGCATGAATTCCAACAAATAAGAAGAACGCAAACAAAATTCCCATAACAACGGTCAGAATTATTTTGGTATCCTGCACGATCTGGAATGGAAGCACTCCCATCCAGAGTAAGATGAGTAACAGAATTCCGGCAATTCCAACTATGCAAAAACTCCATGCGGTAGATTTCATGTCTTCCAATCGGGTATTCTGGTCAACGTATATTTTCATAAATCCTCCTGTCCCGCAGCTCTTCGCTGGTAGTGTAGCTTGTGATGTTTTCACATCCTGATAAAAGTATAGTATAAAAAAACAAAAAAAGAAAATGATTTTTTATATTGTTTTACCTTGATATAAAAAACCGATTTTTATTTTTTAATCCAATTATACGAAAATGAAGAACGTTTCTACAATATGCAGAGTTAGAAAGACCTGTTCCTGATATTATCCCGCTTACCAGATTTTTTGGTGATAACATTTATCCCACAAATTTATATTTGTGAGTACATGTTTAAATCATAGATGATTGGATTACACTATATGTTGTTGCTTAAATAAAATAAAACTACTGATTTATAAAATTTGGCACTTTATATAGTATTATTGTATTAAAATGTGTTAAACTACGAATGGATTTATTGATGTTTGATAAAAGTGAAGGATTGTAATGAAATAACAAATTAAATTCAACCAGGGCAAATCATATGAGCAAGATAAAATGTCCGTTAATGGATAAAGAAGTTATAGGATTTAAATGTGCAAATCCATCAATAGAACAGCAGATAAGAGATTCCTATTTTATTACTTTGTTAAAACAAGCATATGGACATCAAATAATGATTGATGACAAAGTGATAGGTTATTATATGTTGTATTTTAAAGGGATACAATTAGATGAGATTAATAAAATAATGGGTGAAGAATATGAAAGCAATATGACTAATTATTATATGGTCATACATATAAGATACTTGGCAATTGACGTACGTCTTCAACATAACGGTATAGGAACTCGCGTATTGCAAGGAATAGTTGCTGAGATATTGAAACTTTCTAAAATCTATCCAATACGAATAATAACAATTGATGCATTAAGTGAATATCATGAATGGTACAAGACTATTGGCTTTAAAGATTTTCCAGGGAAAAAGTTTAATGGAATTACATATCCAATGTTTATGGATTGTATGTCGAAGGAAGAAATTGAAAAGTTAGAAGGGTTTTGTACTAATTTTTAAGAGGTGAAAAATATGATGATTGATACTGAGATTAGATTGAGTGGAGAAGCAGCAAATGAATTTCATAATATGATGATATCAGCTGATTTGAATTCAATAGATGTTAGGGATAAGTTTATTTCCAAATTAACATCTGAAATTGATCATCAAGGAGTTTTATCAATTGACATCTCCGATTTAAATGTTGATTTGAGTGTTCTGGAAGAAGATTGTTGTGAAATAGAAGCTGTTCCCGTTTCAAAAGAAGAGACATATATTGGCACTGTAAACGTACAATATTTACCTTGGAAAAATACAAATATTAATATCTTGGAGGAAAGTAAGCCTTCATATACAGTAGATGAGTATTATGCATCTGAAAGTATGTATTCTGTTAATCAGAGTGTGTCAATAAAATATGCAGCATAAATTTGAGGGATAAACGATGAAAGAAAGCAATTTTCAGTTCACAGATCCATGTCTTACATCTATGGAATTTCGAGAGAATAGAGACTTTTCAATTGAAAAAGGAAAAGAAATTGAAATTCAAACTGAAATAGGTGTAAGTAACACAAAAATATCGGAAAATGAGGCCGTTGTAAAGTTAAAAGTTAATTTGGGGGATGAAAATGCTCCATTTTATTTGGAGACAATTTTTATGGCAAAATTTAAATGGAATTCAGAATTGGAAGATAGTAAAGTGAATTCGTTTTTAAATCAAAATGCACCAGCATTATTATTGTCATATGCGAGACCAATAATTTCTATGATAACGAATGCATCACGTTTTCCAGCGTATAATATACCATTTATAAATTTTGCAGATGCAAAAAAATAAAATGCTTCTGGAAAAATAGACTTAATTTAAAATTTA
Source organism: uncultured Lachnospiraceae bacterium (assembly GCA_934364805.1). Classification (GTDB taxonomy): domain Bacteria; phylum Bacillota; class Clostridia; order Lachnospirales; family Lachnospiraceae; genus Roseburia. Next base: position 57,806 of record CAKRMH010000011.1, on the reverse strand, counting down.
TTGATAAATGAAAACGATCAAGTTGGAGGAATGTAGAATACAAACATTCCTCCATTTTTCGTATAAAGCAACATAGACTACCAAAATCATAAGTGCTAAAATAACACCATAAAACCATTTTCAAAAACAATTCTTTCCTTTCCCAGATTTTATAACAGTTGACACAGACAAAGTGGGGGAATACGAAGCCGCTGCAACATACAAGAAACACAATTACACAATCACGGTTAAAGTAGAGGACAAGGCGTAAGGAAGTTTGTTATAATAAATTATCACGTAAGGATAAAAGGGGAACAATATTATGACTTCAGGAATACTTACAATTATTGTGCTTGCAGTCAGCACTACGTTATGCGCAGTCGCAGCGATATCATTTGCCAGAACGAATATATTTCATAACAGACGGCAGAACAGGATCATTCTGCTAATGGGTGTAGCCGCAACATTATGGAACATGATGTCACTTGGATACAGCATTTCTGTAGATGCAACGTTGTATCATATTTTTTTCTATTTGTTGATCGCAGCTTTTGACCTGTATGTAGTTGCCTTATGCCTGTACATTGGAAAGCTGACCGGAATGAGAGGTATGGTATATCACGCTTTTGCAGGTCTGGGGATCGTGCTGTCCGTAGGCGATCTGGTCATATTTGGGCTGGCTCCGATCCATGAGTTTTTCACAATTGGTATAAGAACAGCATTCTACACAAAAATGGATCCGGTTGTGTATTATCATTACTTTTATATTGCTTTTTATCTGATATTTTGTATTTACCTTGTTTTTCAATGTTTTCGGAAGAGCAGGTTAAAGCGGCAGCATATGTTTGTTCTCAAAATTGTGCTGGTCAATTGTGTCATGTTTTTTCTGGCATTTCCGGATACGCTGTTACCGCTGTTCCATGTTCCTTCCTATCCAAGCTCTGGAATCGGAGTTACGATTGCATTTGTCGGAACAATATACTGGACCACAAAGGAAAATACATTCAGCATATCAAAAGCGAACGTTACGGATGCAATATACAATGAAGCCGATATGGCAATTCTGGCACTGGATCCAGATGGGAAGGTGGATAGTTATAATCAATGTGCGGCACAGCTTCTGCAGATGGATGGATCGCAGATATATGACCTGAAAGATCTGCTGGCTGGAAATGAGGAACAGTTTGCATGTATTATGAAAGGTGAAATGTTATCCGAACATTTAATGACGAAACGTACTGAAATATCCTGCAGCATACGTTCTGTTGTTTCAACGGATATTTACGGGGATAGCTATGGTGTTGTACTGATGCTGACAGATGCAACATCAGAAGAAAAGGTATTAGAACAGAATATTCTTCTCAAGAAAAAGGAACGGATGACGTTTCAGCTTATTCAGACACTCAGTAAAACGATTGAAGCAAAAGATAAATATACCAAAGGTCATTCAGCCCGTGTTGCAAAGTATTCTGCGATGATCGGAGCACGATGTGGATATCATGGTGAACAGCTGAAAGCTCTGGAATATGCCGCTTTACTGCATGATGTTGGGAAAATCGGAATTTCGGATGCGATTATCAATAAGACAGAACGGTTGACGGATGAGGAATTTGCTGAGATCAAAAAGCATCCGATCATCGGATATGAAATTCTATCTGAAATTTCTGAAATACCGGAACTGAAGGTTGGAGCAAGATGGCATCATGAAAGATATGGGGGAACAGGTTATCCGGATCGTTTGGGTGGAGAAGATATTGCTGAGATTGCAAGGATCATCTCTGTTGCAGACGCTTACGATGCAATGACATCTACCCGGAGTTACCGTGACTGCCTTCCTCAGAATGTTGTCCGTGAGGAGATACAGCGAGGCAGAGGCAGACAGTTTGATCCGCAATTTGCGGATATTATGCTTCACATTATTGACGAAGATACTTCGTATGAATTACACGAATAGATACAGGTAGGTCAGAAATGAAAATCACAATATTATGCGTAGGAAAAGTAAAAGAAAGTTTCTATCGGGATGCAATCAAAGAATTTGAAAAGAGGCTCAGCCGATATTGTAAGCTGAATATAATTGAGGTTGCCGATGAGAAAACGCCGGATCAGGCATCGGACACAGAGGTTGCACAGATCAAAGAGAAAGAAGGAGAACGTCTGCTGAAATCCATAAAAGAAGATGGATATCTGATCTGTCTGGCAATCGACGGGGCACAGCCGGATTCCGTCAGGCTCGCAAAAAAGATCGAATCCTTTGGGATTAACGGGATCAGCCATCTTTATTTTGTGATCGGAGGCTCCCTTGGATTATCCGATACTGTTTTAAAGCGTGCCGATTATAAGCTCAGTTTTTCAAATATGACATTCCCGCATCAGCTTATGCGGGTAATTTTGCTAGAGCAGATTTACCGGAGTTACCGGATCATCAATCACGAACCCTATCATAAATAACATAGGACTCGCTCTGGTTTCATATAGTTTAATATGAAAAACCATAAAAAAATCAATCCTGAAAACTTAATCGAAACCCTCGAACTTCCCAAAGATCTCATTCTTGGAATGCCTGCGATCTCACTTACCGGGAATCGGGAAATCCTGATCGAGAATCATCGCGGGATCACTGATTATTCGGAGCATCAGATGATCGTTCTTTCCAAAGAATTCCGTATCCAGATAGATGGAGAATGCCTGAATGTTGAATATTATACGGGAGAATCGATGAAGATCCAGGGACAGATCCATCAGATTACGTTTCTTCCATGATCCCATTTCTTTATCGGAAGCTCAGAGGGTATGTATATGTAAGATTTTCAGGAAAAAATGCAAGACGCTGTATGAATTTATGTGTCAGACAGAACATTTCCCTCTGGAAGATCCGAGTTCTTTCAGAAGAGGAGTTCTGTTTTTATATGTATGCGGATGATATCTGGCTTTGCCAGCCGATGTTACGAAAAACCCATACCCAGATAAAAATTTTAAAGAAGTACGGTGTTCCTTTTTTTACATTTCATTACCGGAAACGTTTTTTCTTCCCACTTGCACTGGCTGTTGTATGCCTGTGCATTCTCTATTATTCCGGATTTGTATGGAAAATAGAGGTGATCGGGAATTCCAATCTCTCCGAAGATACAATGATCGCATATCTGCAGGAGAAAAAGGCCGGGTTTGGTTCAGAAATAAATAAGATCGACTGTCCGTCTCTCGAACTTGCAATCCGACAGGACTTTGATGCAGTGATCTGGTCATCTGTTTATATCAGAGGCACCAAACTGATCGTAGAAATTCAGGAAAATATCAACCAGCAGAATGATACCGCACAGACATTTTCAGATCCCGCTGACTGTTCGGATCTGGTCGCTGCAAAAGATGCCGTCATCGCCTCCATCATCACAAGAAGCGGTGTTCCATATGTAACGGAAGGGCAGGAAGTCCATAAAGGAGATCTTCTTGTTTCCGGCTGTCAGGAAATACGGGATGATTTCGGTGAAGTTGCGCAATACTATTATCAGTCTGCGGATGCCGATGTCAGTGGTATTGTTATTTATGAATACAAAGACAATATCCCGGTTCACTGGCAGGAGGAAAGCGAAACGGGACAGAAACGTACCCATTTTTGTATTGGATGGAAAGACTGGTTTTTTGAATCCCCTGCTGTTTTCCCGGTCTACGACAACTCCCATGTCATGGAAGAATACCACCAGCTTCATCTGGCCGACAATTTTTATCTGCCTTTTTTTGCCGGGAAAAAAACATACCGTGAGTTTGAATATACGACGCAGACAAACAGCGAAGAGACTGCTGCGGCCAAAGCAAAGCAGGATCTTGACCAATTTTTATCAAATTTAGAACAAAATGGGGTTCAAATTATCAGCAAAAATGTTAGAATGGTTAAAAGAAGTACCAATTATGTGATCACGGGCGAGATCAAAGCCTGTGAATCGATTGCCGTACCGGAACCAACGGCACAAAAAGAAATACCCAAGGAAGGAACCACAACGGATGAGCATGAATGAACTAGCAGTTAATATCCCTTTGGAGCATATGTCAAATGTCTTCGGGCAGTTTGATGTTTATATACGTAAAATAGAAAAAACACTTGGAGTGACAGTCATTGTCCGTGGCGACCAGTTAAAGATCATCGGTAATGAAGCAAATATCAAAGCTGCCAGCGAAGTATTTACGCAGCTTTATGAACTTTCCAGACGCGGAAACGTGATTACAGAACAGAATGTCAACTATGCACTTTCTCTGCTCGCAGAGAAAAAGGAGACTTCTCTTGTTGAGATCGACAAAGATATCATATGTCATACCATAACTGGAAAACCAGTCAAGCCAAAGACACTTGGGCAGAAGGATTATGTCGATGCCATCCGCAATAAAATGATCGTATTCGGTATGGGGCCAGCGGGAACTGGTAAAACCTATCTTGCCATGGCGATGGCGATCACGGCGTTTAAGAATGAGGAGGTAAGCCGTATCATCCTTACGCGTCCGGCAATTGAAGCTGGAGAGAAGCTTGGATTTCTCCCCGGAGACCTTCAAAGCAAGGTAGATCCGTATCTGCGTCCTTTATATGATGCGTTATATCAGATCATGGGAGCAGAGAGCTTCCAGAAGAACATGGAAAAGGGGCTGATCGAGGTTGCACCGCTTGCCTATATGAGAGGACGTACACTGGATAACGCTTTTATTATTCTGGATGAAGCCCAGAACACCACACCTGCACAGATGAAAATGTTCCTTACCCGTATCGGTTTTGGCTCGAAAGCGGTAATAACCGGTGATGCAACACAGAAAGACCTTGCACCAGGCAGTAAATCCGGCCTGGATGTTGCCTTGCGTGTATTAAAGAATATCGATGAGATCGGTATCTGCAAACTGACGAGCAACGATGTTGTACGTCATCCGCTTGTTCAAAAGATTGTTCAGGCATACGACGATTTTGAGAAGAAATCCTCTTCCAGATCATCTGGAAGAGCAAGACAGGTGAAAAAATGAATGTAAAAGAGAGAGCATCTATTTATCGGTTCTTATCATTGACCGGCATCGGAATATCGGCGATGGTTTTATCGGTTCTTTTATGTCTGATCAAAAAATTATATATTGATGAAAGTATCTGTATTGTGTTGTTCTGCGTATTTTTCCTTGCGGTTTTTATTCTGGAACTGGAGCTGCAGCGCAAACGGGCAGCGATCGGTAAGAACACCGAGACAAGCTTTTCAAAAATTGCTATTATGTTTGTAATCTGCTGTTTTCTGGAGTTCCTGATGAACTGGCTTCCAGAATTTTACAAACCGGTGATGCTGATCGCACTTTTTATGTATGCGGTAAGCAATGAACTGATCGCATATACTGCGGTAACTTATTTTATCAGTCTGTACGCCCTTCTTTTTTCGCCAGGCACAACAGAACTGATCGTACTTTTTACGATGAGTATCCTTGCGATCGCAGTAGGCAGTGCACTTACGAAACCTTCTTATCGGTTCTTAAGCGGGATTCTGCTGTTCCTGTTTCATCTGATTCTTCCGGTTTTGGCATCATACTGGACCTATCATAAGATTCATATGATCCAGTATGTGTATGGGGCAGTCGAGGGATTTTTTACTGCAGTTGTAGTGATATGGTTCTTTTTACATCTGAAAGAAGATACGGCTAATCAGATCACGATCAATTATATCGATATGATTCAGGATACATATCCTCTGGTTGCCGAGGTGAAGGCATTTTCTGAGATCGAATATCAACATGCAAGAAAAGTTTCCGATCTTTGCTACCGCGCAGCCCAGAAATTAGAATACGATGAAAATCTTTGTGCTGCTGCCGGATTTTATTACCGGCTTGGGCGCTGGGAGGGGGAACCATATATTGAAAATGGCATCAGGCAGGCACAGAAGTATTGTTTTCCTCAGAAACTGATTGGTATTCTGGGTGAGTACTATGGCGAAGTCCGTAAGCCATCTACGCGGGAATCTGCGCTGGTACATATCGTAGACGCAATCGTCAAGAAAATAGAAGTATTAAATGAAGATGTTACATTGAGCGACTGGAACAGAGACATTCTGATTTACCAGTCTCTTGATGATTTTTCCTCTTCTGGACTGTATGACGAATCCGGAATGAGCATTAATCAGTTTTTACGTCTTAGAGAATATCTGGTAAAGGAGGCTTTAAAATAATGAGTTTTTATTTAGAAGAAGAATGTCCGGTTCCATTTGCGTTTGATTATCAGGCACTGGCTGAGAAAGTTGTCGGTTTTACTCTGGAGCATGAGGCATTTCCATATGAGGCAGAAGTGAATCTTACACTTACGGATAATCCAGGCATTCACACGATTAATAAAGAATATAGGAATATTGACCGTCCGACGGATGTTCTGTCATTTCCGATGTTATCCTATGCCACACCGGGAGATTTTTCTTTCCTGGAGGAAGAGAACGATGATGACTTTAATCCGGACACAGGAGAAGCAATTCTGGGGGATATTATTATTTCGGTTGATAAAGTAAAGGAACAGGCAGAAAGCTTTGGGCACAGCGAAGAACGTGAATTTGCTTTTTTGATCGTACACAGTATGCTGCATCTTTTCGGTTATGACCATATGGAACCAGATGAGGCTGCTGTTATGGAGGCAAAACAGCGTCAGATACTCGAGGAAATGAACATCACAAGATCTTAAGGAGGAGATTATGAAAAAAAGATTATGCACACTCTGCCTGATTCTTCTGGCAGTAGGAACCACATTTGCCGGATGCAAAAAGAAAACATCGGATGAACCGGCATCCGAGAAAAAAGTGACCCAGACGGTTGCAACAGAAGAGCCACAGCTTGCAGACAATCATGAAGGGCAGGCGCAGAGTATTCTGACCGGAGAATGGATCGACGAATCTCTCGCATCCAAACGTCCGATCGCATTGATGATTGAAAATACCGAGGCTACACTTCCGCAATATAACATCAGCAAAGCGGATCTGATCTACGAATGTCCAGTAGAAGGTGGAATTACCCGTCTGATGGGTCTATATCAGGATTACAGCGGCATGGATCGAATCGGTAATGTCCGCAGCTGCCGTCTGTATTATGTATATTTTGCGAAGGAATTTGATGCAATTTACGTACACGCAGGAGAGAGCAAGTATGCGGTAGACGTACTAGACAGCGATTTCATTGATAACATTGATGGGATAAAAGCGGTCGGTAATACCTGTTTTTACCGTACCAATGACCGTAAGGCACCTCATAATCTGTACATTTCCTCCGATGGAATCAGCCAGGCGATCACAGAACTTGGTTATCGCACCGATCTGAATGCAGATTACAAAGGGCATTATCAGTTTGCAAAAGATGAAAATCCAGTCACTCTGACAGACAGCAGCGATGCCGCTGTGGTAGCTTTAGCATATGTTAATCCAAAACCATGGTTTGAATACCATGAAGATGACGGATTATATTATCGCTATGAATTTGGAAATCCTCAGAAGGATGCGGTGACAGACGAACAGCTTGCAGTCAGAAACATCATTCTGCAGGAGTGTAACAGCCATATTATGGATACCGGCAACGGTACTCTCGATGTAGATTACATGTCTGGTGGAAAAGGAAAATATATCTCAAATGGAAAAGCAGTCGACATTACATGGAAAAAAGATTCCGATACTTCTCCAACCAGATATTACGATGCCTCTGGCAATGAAATTACGTTGAATCAGGGAAAAACATGGGTATGTATTATTCCAAGCGATACTGCAGAGAATAACATTGTCTATGGCTCCAAAGATGAATTTGAAGCGAATAAGTAAGGAAATCTAATAAAATGAACAAGTCGAACAACAAAGGAACCAATTTTCTGGTTCAGGGATCGATCCTCGCAATTGCATCTATTATCAGCCGCGTGATCGGTCTGATCTACCGGATTCCGATGACCAATATTATCGGAGATCTTGGAAATAACTATTATGGCTGTGCATTTGATATCTATAATGTTATGCTGATCATATCTTCATACAGTCTGCCTCTTGCCGTTGCTAAGCTGGTTTCAGAACAGATGGCAAATGGCAGACGGAAAATGGCTTACCAGGTATTTAAATGTGCCATGTTATTTGCCGTCATTGCGGGAGCAATTTCAGCGCTTATTGTATATTTTGGCGCAGACTTTTTTACAAGCTCACTTCTGAAAACACCAAATAGTTTATTTGCACTGCAGATTCTGGCTCCGGCCTTGATCATTGTTGCGGTTCTCGGCGTCATCCGCGGATTTTTTCAGGGAATCGGAACTATGATCCCGAGTGCGATCTCCCAGGTTATCGAACAGATCGTAAATGCGATCGTCAGTGTCTGGGCAGCTTATGTTTTGTATCAATATGGTTCTAAGATCGGAAAAGTTCTTGGAAATGAAAAACAATATGCGGCAGCTTATGGAGCAGCCGGAGGTACGCTTGGAACCAACCTCGGATCGGTAGCCGGACTTCTGTTTGTTCTGGTTGTTTTTATGGCTTATATGAAAGTATTCAAACGCCAGATGCGCAGAGACCGCAGGTCCAAAACAGCTTCTCTTTTGTATACCTTCCGCATTCTGATCGCAACGATTCTTCCGGTCTTACTCAGTACGATCGTATATAGCATTGCCGGAATCCTGGATCAGGGAATTTTCAAAAACATTGCATTACTCCAGGGATATTCCGAGAACGATATCGATATTTGGTGGGGGGTTTTCTCTGGAAAGTACAAGCTTATGATCAATGTACCTATTTCCATTGCATCTGCACTTGCCGCTTCCTCAGTCCCTTCTCTTACCGCTGCATACACGGAGGGAGATATGGACAAGGTACGTTATCAGATCAATGCCGCAATGCGTTTTATCATGATCGTTGCATTGCCTTGTACCGTTGGACTGGCAGTGCTTGCACGCCCGATTTTTGCAATCCTGTTCCCAGGAACTATTGAAACACTGGATCTTGCAGTCATGATGATGGTAGTTGGTGCATGCGCAGTTGTTTTTTATTCGGTATCTACGTTATCCAATGGTCTGCTTCAGGGAATCAACCGCTTAAAGGAGCCGGTAACAAACGGTGCTTTTTCACTTGTGGCACATATTGTTCTTCTGGTCGTTTTAATGATGTTTTTTAGAATGAACATCTATGCGGTCGTCATTGCCAATGCATTTTTAGGACTTCTTATGTGTTTCTTAAATGGAATGGCAATCAAAAAATACAGCAGATATCATCAGGAGATTGTTAAAACTTTCCTGATTCCGGGAATCTGTTCGGCAATTATGGGGATTATCTGTTATCTTGTTTATCATGGTCTTTATGCGGTCACTTCACAGATTTATATTGCTTTTCTTGCTGCATTTGTGATTGCAGTTTTCGTATATGCAGTAAGCCTGCTTTTACTAAAAGGGCTGACAGAAGATGAGATCAGGCATTTTCCGAAAGGAGACAGCCTTGTAAAGATCGCAAAGAAATTTCATTTGTTATAATGATACAAAATTGAATAAAAACGTAAAAAATGCAGATACTGTATTTCGGGTGATGATATATGAAACGAAATCTTAGTATCTGCATTTTTATATTTTTTATTGTTCTGTTTCTGATTTCTGTAATAATTCTTTTTGACGATCACAAAGAATCCGAACAATTACTTCCGGACTCACAGGAAACACAAAACAGTGAATCCGAAATCGTTATAAACAGTAATAAAGAAATCAAAAGCTATCAATATATTATTTTAGAAGACCAGGGCAGATTGTCCGTCTACTGCTCCGATAACAAAACGTTATATATGAATACCGGAATCCCGGTCAATGCACTCACCGATGAGTTAAAGAACCAGCTGCCTTCTGGTATCTGTTTCGAAACAGAAGAGGACCTCTACGAATTCCTGGAAAATTATTCCAGCTGATCCTAAACACTTTCAAATTCTTCCACAATTTCCTTTGATGGCGGTGCTGTCAAAAGGCTAACGGCTACGATGGCAACAGCAGAACAGATGAAAGCCGGAAGTAATTCATATATACTCCAGATTCCGCCTAATGGTGCAATCAGGTATTTCCACACAAATACCATAACGCCACCAACGATCATGCCTGCTAAAGCGCCATTTCGGTTTGTACGTTTCCAGAAAAGGGAAAAGAGCATGATCGGTCCAAACGTTGCACCAAAGCCGGCCCATGCAAATGACACGATGCGAAATACCGAACTGTCCGGATTTTTCGCAATGAAAACGCCAATGACAGCGATCACAACAACCGTAAGCCTTGCCATAAGCATGGAAGCCTTCTTTGATAATTTCATTCCGAAACATTCGGTAATTAAATTTTCTGAGACACAGGATGCTGCTGCAAGAAGCTGTGAATCTGAGGTGGACATGGTGCTTGCAAGGATTCCTGCAAGGATCAGTCCTGCAAGAACAATAGCAAGAAAACCATGATTGCTTAAAAGCATTGCGGTTCTTACGATCAGTGTTTCTGCCTGGGAAGATCCTTCCAATACTTCAATTGCTCCGGCTTTTGTCATTGCAGATCCGATAATTCCGATAAATATTGCTATAAACATGGAAATTACAACCCATACCGAAGCTATTCTTCTGGAAGTTGTAAGCTTATTCTCGTCCTCAATTCCCATAAAACGCAGTAAAATATGCGGCATGCCAAAATAACCAAGTCCCCATGCAAGGGTAGAAGCAATAGTAAGTCCTTTATACGGAACCGCCGTATTGGATGCTGCATCATGTGAAAACATCATGCTTAAATATCCATCCATGGAATTGGCATTGGCAGCTACTGCATCCAGTCCTCCTGCTGCATAAATCCCATAAAGAACTACGATGACAAGTGCGATCGTCATAATGATACTCTGGATCAGATCCGTCATACTGGCTGCCAGAAATCCTCCCAGTGTTGTATATAAAACGATAACAACTGCGCTGATGATCATTGCAGGCAGATATGGTACGTGGAAAAGGGTGGCAAATAATTTTCCACACGCCGCAAAACCGGATGCTGTATATGGTACAAAAAAGATCACGATCATGATTGCAGCAATCGCAAGCAGTGCATGGCTCTTATCACGGTATCTATTGGAGAAAAAGGCCGGAAGCGTGATGGAATTATTCGCTTTATGTGTATATCTGCGAAGTCTTTTTGCAACAATCAGCCAGTTTAAATATGTGCCGATTGCCAGTCCGATCGCTGTCCATCCTGCCTCAGCACACCCGGAAAGGTATGCAACCCCAGGAAGTCCCATCAAAAGCCAGCTGCTCATATCCGAAGCCTCAGCACTCATTGCTGTGACGATCGGTCCTAACTTTCGTCCTCCCAGATAAAAATCAGTGACATCTTTGTTCCGTTTGGAATAGATGGCTCCAACTATGATCATAACAGCTAGGTATGCTGCCATGACGATAAGAAGTCCTATTGTTTTTCCTGTCATAACATAATCTCCTTTAAATGTTTTGTTCTATCCATTTTGCATAAAAATACATTCAAGCAAGTATAACATGAATAAAGAGAGACTTCAATACAGAACAAAGCAGTGATTCTCAACGCATGAGTTGAATGTTTTCGGGGGATATGATAGAATGTCAGTTGACTTTTAGTAATAAGTTGGTGAATATATGAGCAAAAAAGAGACGCCTTGGGATATCGCAGTGATCGGAGGCGGTGCTTCTGGAATGATGGCGGCTATCACAGCTGCGCGAACAGGAAAAACGGTCGTTCTGATCGAACACAAAGATCAGCTTGGTAAAAAAATCCTTGCAACCGGAAACGGCAAATGTAATTTTACAAACAGTGAAATGACCCCCGAAGCATTTCGTGGAGATCAAAATTTATTTCATTCTATATATAAACAATTTGACCGGGATGATACCCTTTCCTTTTTTCATGAGATCGGAGTCCTTCCGAAATGCCGGAAAGGATATTATTATCCGGCTTCGGAACAGGCTTTATCGATTCAGAAGGCTCTGGAAATGGAACTTACGAATCTCGGTGTCACGATAATGACCGGATGTGTTCCTGACCGTATCCAAAAAGCAGATTCTTTGAAAGGCTATTTGATTACAGGGGCAAAACTGGATATTCCGGCGAAAAAGGTAATTATTGCAACCGGACTTCTGGCTTCTCCTAATTCAGGCAGTGATGGTTCCTTTATTCCGGTAATCAAAAATCTTGGACATCATTTCACGCCAGTTGTTCCGGCACTTTGTGGCTTTGAAACTTCCGGCTACAACCCAAAATCTGCTGCCGGAGTCCGTTTTGAAGGAACCGTATCTTTATTCATAGATCATGTACCGGTTGCATCCGACCGTGGTGAAATACAATTCACAGAGTATGGGATATCCGGAATTCCGGTTTTTCAGATCAGTCGTTATGCGTCGGTTGCCCTTTACGAAAAAAAACAGGTGGAAGCAGTCATCGATCTGTTTCCATCACTTTCCATAGAAGAACTTGCTCTTGAATTAAAAAACAGGTTTTATCGGCCGTCCCGTTATCGAAGGAATTACATGCAGATTTTCAACGGTCTGCTTAACCAGAAACTGACCGCCTGCCTTTGTGAATATTGTGGTTTTATTCCAGAACAGAAACCAAAAGAAGAACAGTACCCGGATGCGATCAGGGTACTGAGAGATGCGATCAAAGGTTTCAGGATCACACTGACGAAGCCTAGATCATTTGAATATGCGCAGATTGCCTGTGGTGGAGTCCGTTCAGAGGAGATCAACCCGGAATCCTTAGAATCCAGGCTTTGGCCCGGCATTTATTTTTGTGGTGAGCTTCTTGATGTGGATGGAATCTGTGGCGGCTATAATCTGCAGTGGGCATGGTCATCCGGATATGCTGCCGGTCTTCATGCCAGCAGACAGATAGAAGAGGAGAAATCATGATTCGTATTAATCAGTTAAAACTTCCAGTCACGCATTCTGCCGCAGATCTGGAACATAAGATTAAAAAAACGCTCCGGCTTTCCAGTCAGGAGAAATTCACATACCGTATTGTGCGTCGTTCCATTGATGCAAGAAAGAAACCAGATATTTATTACGTTTACGCTGTAAATGTAAATGTTTCAAAAGAAGAGCATATCTTAAAGAAGATACATACCCCTTCCGTTCTTTCCATACGGGAAAAGAATTACCAGTACCCGGTATCCGGAGATACTCCGCTTTTACAGAGACCACTGATTATCGGTGCCGGTCCTGCCGGTCTTTTCTGTGCCTATCTTCTTACTGAAATGGGCTATGAGCCGCTGGTGATCGAACGGGGCAAAAAGATAGAAGATCGTATGGAGGATGTAGAGAACTTCTGGAAAACAGGCGTTTTAGATCCGCAAAGCAATGTACAGTTTGGGGAAGGCGGTGCAGGTACTTTTTCCGATGGTAAATTAAACTCTGCAGTCAAAGATCCATCGGGACGCAATCAGTTTGTCCTGGAAACCTTTGTCAGATTTGGTGCTCCGGAACAGATTTTGTATGATAATAAACCACACATCGGAACGGACATACTCTCCATGGTGATTGTGCGTATGCGTAAATATCTGGAAGAGAAGGGATGTCAGTTCTTTTTTGAATGCTGTGCAAAAGACTTCATAATTGAGAATGGAAGCATCCGGCAGATTGTCTGTGATAAGAAAACCTTTGATGTGCAGACCGTTGTACTCGCACTTGGACACAGTTCCCGAGACACCTTTGAGAAACTTTATGCCAGACATATTACCATGGAAGTCAAAAACTTTGCAGTGGGATTCCGAGTAGAGCACCCACAAAGCATGATCGACCAGGCGATGTATGGAACCGATCGTTTTCATGGACTTCCAGCGTCTCCATACAAGGTGACCTCTAATTTTCCAAATGGAAGAGGGGTCTATTCATTTTGTATGTGTCCAGGAGGATATGTTGTAAATTCTTCCTCGGAAAAAGAAGAGACGGTCGTAAACGGCATGAGTTATTCCGGACGAAACGGTCAGAATGCAAACAGTGCGATCATCGTCTCTGTTACTCCTGCTGATTTTAGTGCTTCAGACCCATTAGCCGGCATGCGCTATCAGCGCAGACTGGAACATGCCGTATATAAACTTGCTGACGGAAAGATTCCGCAGCAGTTGTTTGGAGACTATTGCAATAATGTAGAATCCCATCAATATGGAGATTTTCTTTCCTCCACAAAGGGGGCTGCACAGCTTTCCAATCTGCGTGGGTTGATTTCTTCTGACATGGAGCAGAGTTTTATTGCCGGAATGCAGCATTTTTCGCACATCATACCAGGTTTTGATCGTGCAGATGCCATACTTTCAGGCATGGAAACAAGGACTTCTTCTCCGGTGCGGATCAACCGCAAAAAGAATCTGGAAAGCGAAATACACGGTCTTTATCCGTGTGGAGAAGGCGCCGGTTATGCAGGCGGGATCATGTCTGCAGCAATGGATGGGATGAAAGTTGCGGAAGCAATCATTCAGAAATATACGAACAAACGACAGATAGAGAGGAACAAATAACGTGCTTGAAGAAGTAACACCAATGATGCAGCATTATCTGAAAACGAAAGAGGAATACAAGGATTGCATTCTTTTTTACCGCCTTGGAGATTTCTATGAGATGTTTTTCGATGATGCAAAGATCGTTTCCAAGGAATTAGAACTTACCCTGACCGGAAAAAGCTGCGGTCTGAAGGAACGTGCCCCAATGTGCGGTGTTCCATTTCATGCGGCTGACAGCTACATCAACCGGCTTGTTTCAAACGGACATAAGGTTGCGATCTGCGAACAGGTAGAAGATCCGAAGCTTGCTAAAGGAATTGTAAAAAGAGAAGTCATCCGTGTTGTAACACCAGGAACCAATATCGATATGCAGTCTCTGGATGAAACAAAAAACAATTTCATCATGTGTATTGTATATCTTGAAGACCGTTATGGAATTGCTACATGTGATGTTACGACTGGCGAATATGATGTGACAGAAGTGGATTCTGAGCGAAAACTTTTAGACGAACTGAATCGATTTGTGCCATCAGAGGTAATCTGCAACAATGCCTTTTATATGAGTGGTATCGATATAGATGACATGAGAAACCGGCTTCATATTACCGTTTCCGCTCTGGAATCCTGGTATTTCGGAGATGATCTTGCAAAAGAGACGCTGCTTTCACATTTTCATGTCAAGCAGCTGCAGGGGCTTGGCCTGGAAGATTACGAGTGCGGTGTGATCGCTGCAGGTGCACTTTTAAAGTATCTGTATGAAACACAGAAAAATTCCCTGGATCATATCCTCGAGATTCATCCGTATTCCATTGGAAAATATATGATTATCGACAGTTCCTCGCGAAGAAACTTAGAACTGGTAGAAACGCTTCGTGAAAAGCAAAAAAGAGGCTCTCTGCTGTGGGTTCTCGACAAAACGAAAACTGCTATGGGAGCAAGACTCCTTCGTTCCTGCGTGGAACAGCCTCTGATCGATAAGTCCGAGATCCTGAAACGACAGGATTTTATTACCAATATCAACAAACATGCGATCACACGTGAAGAATTACGAGAATATCTAAATCCAATCTATGACCTGGAACGGCTGATCACAAGGATTACTTATCAGACGGCCAATCCAAGAGACCTGATTGCTTTTCGCAATTCACTTTCCATGCTGCCATCCATAAGAACGCTGCTGGATGATATGGATGGAGATATGGCTGCAGAGATCCGTGATGAATTTGACTGCCTGACCGATATCTATCAGCTTGTAGAGTCTTCCATCATGGAGGAACCACCGATTTCCGTCCGTGATGGCGACATCATTAAAGATGGGTATAATGAAGAAGTGGATAAGCTGCGCAAAGCCAAAACAGAGGGAAAAACATGGCTCGCAGATCTTGAAGCACGTGAAAAAGAGAAGACGGGTATCAAAAATCTCCGGATCAAATACAACAAGGTTTTCGGATATTATCTTGAAGTTACCAATTCATTCAAAGATCTTGTCCCGGATTACTATACAAGAAAACAGACTTTGACTAACGCAGAACGCTATATCACTCCGGAACTGAAGGAACTGGAAGATATGATCCTTGGCTCAGAGGACAAACTTGTTTCTTTGGAATATGATCTGTTCCGTGAGGTACGTGATCAGATTGCATCTAATGTCGCAAGAATCCAGAAAACCGCCAAAGCAATCGCAAAGATGGATGCTTTCATTTCACTTGCTGTTGTGGCCGAGCAGAATAATTACTGCCGTCCAAAGATAAACGAGAATGGAATCATTGATATCAAAGGCGGACGTCATCCGGTTGTGGAAAAAATGATCACAAACGATATGTTTATCGATAATGATACCTATCTGGACAATAAAAATGACCGCATCTCCATTATCACAGGTCCAAACATGGCGGGAAAATCCACCTATATGAGACAGACAGCATTAATCGTCCTGCTTGCACAGATCGGAAGCTATGTCCCTGCTGCATCTGCAAATATCGGAATTGTTGACCGGATTTTCACAAGAGTTGGTGCATCCGATGATCTTGCTTCCGGACAGAGTACCTTTATGGTAGAAATGAACGAAGTTGCAAATATATTAAGAAATGCGACCTCAAATTCACTGCTGATTCTTGATGAGATTGGCCGTGGAACAAGTACCTTTGACGGTCTGAGTATCGCCTGGGCAGTCGTAGAACATATCAGTAATCCAAAACTTCTCGGAGCCAAAACACTGTTTGCTACACATTATCATGAACTTACGGAACTGGAGGGCAAACTGAGCAATGTACATAATTATTGCATTGCAGTCAAAGAAAAAGGCGACGATATCGTATTCTTACGTAAAATCGTAAAAGGCGGAGCTGATAAAAGTTATGGTATCCAGGTTGCCAAACTTGCTGGTGTTCCAGACTCCGTTATTGAGCGTGCAAAGGAGATCGTAGAAGAGCTTTCCGCCAATGATATTACAACCATTGTGCGAAATATTACGGTGGATCATGCACCAAAAAAGAAAAAAGAAAAAGAGCATCTCGATGAGGTTGATCTGACACAGATGTCGTTATTTGACACCATATCCGATGACGACATTATCGAAGAATTACGAAACGTTGATATCGGTAATCTGACACCTCTTGAGGCATTAAACAAACTGTACGAATTACAGAATAAGGTGAAAAACCGCTGGTAAACTTGGTAAGAAGGAGGAACTATGCCACAGATTACACTTCTAAGTCAGGATACAATTGATAAAATCGCAGCAGGAGAGGTCATCGAACGGCCTTGTTCTGTTGTAAAAGAGCTGGTTGAAAATGCGATTGATGCTGGAGCAACAGCCATCACTGTTGAAATTAAAGAAGGCGGGATCTCATTTATCCGCATAACAGATAATGGCTGCGGAATGGAACATTCCCAGGTTCCAATCGCATTCCTTCGCCATTCGACAAGTAAGATCAAAAAAGTAGAGGATCTTCTCTGTGTGAAGTCATTAGGTTTTCGTGGCGAAGCACTTTCCAGCATTGCAGCGATTTCGCGTGTAGAACTGATCACTAAAACCGACAATGAACTGACCGGGACAAGATATCTGATCGAGGGTTCCAGGGAAGTTGCAAACGAAGAAGTCGGAGCACCGAATGGAACTACATTTCTGGTAAAAGATCTGTTTTACAATACTCCGGCAAGAAGAAAATTCCTAAAAACACCAAAAACAGAGGGAAATTACATCAGTGATATGCTCGAACGGCTTGCACTTTCGCATCCTGACATATCCTTTAAATATATCAATAACAACCAGACAAAACTGCACACATCCGGAAACAGTAATGTAAAAGACCTGATCTATCACATCTATGGGCGCGAGATCACAGCTGCATTACTTCCGGTTTCTTATAAAGGAGAATTTTTCCAGCTGACCGGCTTTATTGGAAAACCGATCGTCACGCGTGGAAATCGTAATTATGAGAATTATTTTATCAATGGCCGGTATATCAAAAGTTCTCTGATCGCAAAATCCATCGAGGAAGCTTACAAGAATTTTATGATGTTACATCAGTATCCGTTCTGTGTTCTTTATTTTGAATTTCCGGGAGAATTGTTAGATGTAAACGTACATCCGACCAAAATGGAACTGCGGTTTGGCCATAACCAGGAAGTCTACAAAGAATTATATGAGACTTTGTTTTCTGTACTCTCCGGACGTGAAATGATTCCACAGGTACCGGTTGACGAAGAACCGACCGTAAAAAAAGAAGAATCCCACATTTATAAAGCTCCAATTCCGGAACCGTTTGAAACAAGAAGGCGAAACGGGCAACAGTCCGTTTCCACTCCGGTTATTCCTGCAGCTGCTGCGGTACGGGAAACGATTTCCTTCCAGAAAATCGAGTCACCTGCAAGGGATAAACGGGATATTCAGGTTCCAGTTCTTTCTGCACACGCAAAAACACCTCCGGAACAGAAAGAAGCTGCGCCTTCTGGTGAACAGAAAATACCGGATACGCATAACCCAGAACCAATTATACCGAAAAAGAAAGAGGCTGGTTATCAGGAGATCACACTTGGAGATATCAGTAAGGAGTTTTTATCAGAGGAATCCCGTAAAAAACACCGGATCATCGGACAGTTATTTAAAACCTACTGGCTGATTGAATTTGAAGATAAGCTATTTATCATTGATCAGCATGCCGCACATGAAAAAGTCTTATACGAAAGGACTATGGCATCTTTAAAAAAGAAGGAGTATACTTCACAGACAGTAAGTCCGCCGATTATCTTAAGCCTCGATGCCAAAGAATCGGAAATGCTTGAAAAATTCCGGGCTCAGATCGAACAGCTTGGTTATGTGGTAGAGCCATTCGGCGGAAAAGAATATATGATAAGCGGAATTCCGGGGAATCTTTTCCATATGGATATGAAAGATCTTTTCATTGAAATGCTGGATGATTTCTCCAACCTTACCGGCAAAGAAACTCCGGAACTTATTCTGGAGAAGGTTGCTACAATGTCATGTAAGGCAGCCGTAAAAGGAAATACCACACTCAGCCTGCCTGAGATTGAAGCTTTGATCGACGAGCTTCTGACTCTGGACAACCCCTACAATTGTCCACATGGAAGACCAACGATCATTTCCATGTCAAAATATGATATTGAGAAGAAATTTAAGAGGATTGTATAATGGAACAGACCAAAAAACCGATGATCATTCTGACCGGTCCGACTGCGGTTGGCAAAACAGATCTTTCCATCCAGCTTGCAAAACAGATCGGCGGAGCCGTAATTTCTGCGGACTCCATGCAGGTGTATCGATATATGGATATCGGATCGGCCAAGATCACACCGGAAGAAATGCAGGGTGTAAAGCATTATCTGATCGATGATCTTTTACCTACGGAAGAATTTAATATTGTAAAGTTCCAGGAAATGGCTAAAATTGCCCTGCGTGATATCTATGCGGATGGTCTGATCCCGATTGTGACCGGAGGAACCGGCTTTTATATCCAGGCACTTTTATACGATATCAATTTTACGGTCGAAAACGGAGATCCTGCATATCGCAGATCACTGGAACAATTCGCAGAAATAAATGGAAATCATGCATTGCATGAAAAATTAAAAGAGATCGATCCGGTATCTTACGAATCCATTCACGAAAATAACGTGAAACGGGTCATCCGTGCTCTGGAATTCTATCATCTTTCCGGCGTACCGATCTCATCCCATAATGAAGAAGAACGGAAACGTTCGTCCCCGTATAATTTTGCATATTTCGTCCTTACTGACGACCGTGCCCATCTTTACGACCGCATTGATAAACGTGTCAACCTCATGATACAGGCAGGTCTTGTCGAAGAAGTTACACGCTTAAAAGAGATGGGCTGTAAAAAAGAAATGGTGTCCATGCAGGGACTTGGATATAAAGAAATTTTTGATTATCTTGAAGGAAAAACAACATTAGACGAAGCCATATATATCATCAAACGTGAGACACGTCATTTTGCGAAACGCCAGCTTACATGGTTCCGCAGGGAACGCGACGTTGTATGGTTTGATAAATCAAAATACCACTATGATGACCGGCTTCTGCTCAATGATATGCTGCAATATTTACAAAACAAAGGAGTAACAAATGAATCAGTTTTTAGAGAACCAGTACACTAAGCTTGGAATTTCAAAAGAAGTTCTTGCTTTTGGTGCCAGAATAGAAGAGGAATTAAAAGACCGTTTTGCCATGATCGATGCCCGCACAGAGGTGAATCAGCTGAAAGTGATCGAGGCCATGCAAAAAAACAAAGTAAGCGCAGAATGTTTTAATATTTCAAGTGGATATGGATATAATGATTTAGGAAGAGACACACTTGAAAAAGTATACGCAGACTGCTTTAAGGGAGAAGATGCGCTGGTACGTCCGCAGATCACCTGTGGAACACATGCACTTGCACTTGCACTGATGTCAAACCTGCGCCCTGGTGATGAACTTCTTTCTCCGGTCGGCAAACCGTATGATACCCTTGAGGAAGTTATTGGTATCCGCCCGTCGAAAGGCTCACTTGCAGAGTATCAGATCAGCTATGCCCAGGTTGATCTCTTAGAAGACGGTTCTTTCGACTATGAAGGGATAAAAAAAGCCATCAACGAAAAGACACGTCTTGTAACGATCCAGCGTTCCAAAGGATATGCGACAAGACCAACACTTTCCGTTGAGCGGATTGGTGAACTGATCCGGTTTATCAAAGGGATCAAACCGGATGTCATCTGCATGGTTGATAACTGCTACGGAGAATTCGTAGAAGAACGTGAACCGCTTGAAGTAGGTGCTGATATGATCGTCGGTTCCCTGATTAAAAATCCAGGTGGCGGACTTGCTCCGATCGGCGGCTATATCGTCGGCAAAAAAGAATGTGTGGAAAATGCAGCCTATCGCCTGACTTCACCGGGACTTGGAAAAGAAGTCGGTGCTTCCCTCGGTGTGATCCAGTCTTTCTATCAGGGACTTTTCCTTGCACCAACTGTGGTAAGCGGTGCATTAAAAGGAGCTATTTTTGCAGCTAACATCTATGAAAAACTTGGATATAAAGTTATCCCGGATTCCACCGAAAGCCGTCATGATATTATCCAGGCAATCGAATTAAACAGTCCAGAAGCATTGTGTGCATTCTGTGAGGGAATCCAGGCAGCAGCACCGGTTGATAGTTACGTCACTCCGGAACCGTGGGCGATGCCTGGTTATGACAGCGACGTCATTATGGCAGCAGGTGCATTTGTACAAGGTTCTTCCATCGAACTCAGTGCGGATGGTCCTTTAAAACCGCCATATGCCGTTTATTTCCAGGGTGGCCTGACATGGTATCATGCAAAACTTGGAATTCTCATGTCTTTACAAAAACTTTATGAACATCAACTTGTGAAGATAGATTAAGTGTGATAAAATTAAATGAAATTTCTGAGTCGCAGTGCGGCTCTTTCTGATATGATGGTTTACAGATACCTGGGAGAGTAGAAAGGCATTTATGACCAATCATACGAATATGAAAAATCTGCCGGAATCGGAAAGACCTTATGAGAAATTTATACATTCCGGGCCTTCCAGTCTGACAGATGCTGAACTTGTTGCAGTTATCATCAAAAGTGGAACCTCAGGCAGGACAGCAATGGAAGTTGCACGAGATCTGCTGACATACAGACATCAGAATCTTCTGAATCTGTATGAATATTCCTTTGACGAACTATGTGATTTTAAAGGAATCGGAAGAGTGAAAGCCATCCAGCTGAAATGCATCGCAGAGTTATCGGTCCGGATTGCCCGGACACAAAGAGGTTATCATATCCAGATGAGTACGCCGGCAACGGTAGCTGAATACTACATGGAACAGATGCGTCACCGGAAGGAAGAGGCTCTCTGGGCGGCATTTTTTGATGCCAAATGTAATTTTCTCGGAGACAGTGAAATCTCAGTTGGAAGTGTAAATTATGCTTATGTTTCTCCAAGAGATGTCTTTCGGAAAGCGCTCGAATGTAATGCAGTATTCCTGATACTTTTGCACAATCATCCGAGTGGAGATCCGACTCCAAGCGAGGATGACAGGCACGTGACACGCCGCATTATTTCCTGCGGGGAATTGCTTGGTGTAGAACTGGCCGACCATATTATCATAGGTGACAATTGCTATTTCAGTTTTAAAGAAGAACATATCATATAACTTATGAAAAGGGAGAACGTACGATGAATAATAATGTCTATGGCATTGACCTTGGAACCTGTAATTTTAAAGTATTTTGTAAATCTACAGGGAAAATCTTAAAAGAGAAGAACACAATTGCGATCATAAATAAGAATCAGATCTATGCATACGGTGATGCAGCATATGCGATGTATGAAAAAGCACCGGAATCGATCAATGTATCTTTCCCGGTTGTAACCGGTGTGATCGCTGATTTCAACTTCCTTCAGACAATGATCTTTGATTATCTGGAGTCTCATATGAAGGGGAAAGTAAAAGGCGCAGAATTCATTGTAGCTGTTCCAACCGATATTACAGATGTTGAAAAACGTGCTTTTTTTGAACTTTTTTATAAAAACAAGGTAAAACCAAAGAATGTACTTTTATGTGAGAAACCAATCGCTGATGCAGTAGGATTGGGACTTGATGTAAATGAGCCTACAGGTGTCATGATCGTTGATATGGGCGCTGACACGACTGAGATCTCTGTCATTTCACTTGGCGGACTTGTCCTAAGCGATCTGATGCATTTTGGCGGCAATCGTCTGGATGAATCGATCATAAGCTATATCCGCAAGGAATATAATCTTGTGATCGGTCAGAAAACTGCAAAAGCCTTAAAAGAGAATCTTGGTTCCGGACTTCCAGGACGTACAGAAAGTATGGTGATCGTAGGAAGAGATGTCGTAAGCGGACTTCCAATCGAAATGGAAGTAACTGCTGAAGTTGTATATGAAGCAACAAAAGCGAACCTGGAATCCATCTGCAATTCAATTAAGATGATCCTTGAGAAAACTCCACCGGAACTTGCAAAAGATATTATCCATTCCGGTATTTACATTACCGGCGGTGGATCACAGATCAACCATCTGGATCAGTTATTTGAGCAGATTACCAATATTAAAGTGAATACCTGTGATGATCCGGAGGAGAGCGCAGTACGTGGTCTTGTGAAGATCGTATCTGATTCCAAATACAAACGTCTGCCATTCAGCATGAAGAACAGTAGTTTAAAATAAGAGGGTCTCATGAAGAAATATCGAAATAAAAAGAAGCGCTTATCAACTAAATATATGCTTTTGATCATGACTATTGTCTGCATTACCCTGATCTTTACAAGCTTAACCTTAAATATATCAGGCGGTCCGTTAAACACGGTCGCCGGATATATTTTTGTTCCGATGCAGAAGGGAATCAATACTGCAGGGCAATGGATTTCAGATAAAACCAACGATTTTAAAACGCTTGCACAGGTTCAGGAAGAGAATCAGAAATTAAAGGAACAAAATGATGAACTGACTTCTCAGTTGAACACGATTAAATTGGAAAAGTATGACCTGGATAATTTAAGGGCGCTTCTGGATCTGGACGAAAAATACCCAAGTTATCAAAAAGTAGCTGCCAGTGTAATTGCCAAAGACACTGGAAACTGGTTTTCAGTTTTTACCATTGATAAAGGCTCAAAAGATGGCTTGAAAAAAGGTATGAACATTATGGCTGGAAGTGGTCTTGTCGGCATCATTACCGATGTGGGACCAAATTACGCCAAGGTACGCT
This sequence comes from uncultured Lachnospiraceae bacterium, assembly GCA_934364805.1. Classification (GTDB taxonomy): domain Bacteria; phylum Bacillota; class Clostridia; order Lachnospirales; family Lachnospiraceae; genus Roseburia. The sequence goes on along the minus strand of CAKRMH010000011.1, from coordinate 34,108 downwards.
CGATCATTGATGATTCCGCAAACGTCAGTGCAATGGTAACGACAACCGGAGATAATATGAATGTAAGCGGTAACCTTCAGACCATGAATTCCGATCAGGCAATTACCTTTTCTGAGCTTCGGGATTCCGAAGATAAAGTTCAGATTGGCGATCCAGTTGTTACTTCTTATGTTTCCGATCAGTATCAGCAGGGAATTTTAATTGGATATATCGCAAGTATTGAATCTGATTCCAACAAACTGACGAAATCCGGTACGATTACACCGGTTGTCGATTTTGAACATATGGAAAATGTTCTTGTGATTCTTGACACGAAAGAAACCGGGGATTCGACACAGACAGAATCTTCCGGAGATTCTTCCACTCAGACAACAGAACAGTAATATTGAGGTGCATTTATGTTAAGAAAAGTTGTTTTATTTATCATAATTGCAATCTGTTTTGTATTGCAATCGACAGTCTTTCAAGCTCTGTCTTTTGCCAATATTGCTCCAAATCTGATGATCATTGTTGTTTCTTCGTTTGGTTTTATGCGCGGACGTAAGGAAGGCATGTTCATTGGTTTTTTTTGCGGATTGCTTATAGACATATTTTGCGGTTTTTATCTGGGTGTATATGCTTTACTTTATATGTACATCGGATATTGCAACGGGATTTTCCAGAAAAGATTTTATCCGGATGATATCAAATTTCCAATGTTGTTAATTGGAGCAAGTGATATCCTCTGTAATCTGGCAATCTATTTCATTATGTTCCTGTTTCGTGGCAGATTCGACTTTTTATATTACGGAAAATCCGTAATTCTTCCAGAATTCGTATATACAATGGTGATAACCATTTTCTTATACTATATTTTACAGAAAATCAACCAGAAACTGGAAATTTCCGAAAAAAGGAGAGCAAAAAAATTTGATTTATGATATAAAAGATTTTTTGAAGAAGTTTTTTAGCTCAAGATTGTTTGTTTTTTCTGCAGTCATGATTGCACTTGCAATCATCCTGATCATGCGGGTTTTCTCTTTACAGATTGTAAACGGTGCATATTATCAGAAAAACTTTACTCTGCAGATTGAGGAAACGATCAGTATAAACGCTTCCAGAGGCAACATCTACGACTGCAATGGAGAACTTCTTGCATATAACGAATTAGCTTATGCGGTCACAATTACCGATGTATTTGATAATTCTGACAATAAAAATCAGGAATTAAACGATCAGCTTGCAAAAATGGTTTCCGTCATTCGAAAAAACGGAGATTCTCTTTATAATGATTTTGCGATCACACTAAATTCCGATGGTACATACAGCTACAATATTAGCGGTTCAACCTTAAATCGTTTTCTGGCTGATGTCTTTGGAAAGAGTTCTTATAAAGACCTGGAATATAATGAGAAGTTTAAATTTAATGAAGCCTCTGCGACAGCAGATCAGATCATGGAATATCTGATGTCATCAAAGAACTATGATGTGTCTTCTGATTATGATGCCCAGACTGCTTATGACGTTGTTGTGATCCGTTATGCAATGAATGCGAATCGCTTTTCGCAGTACAAATCCACAACAATCGCACAAAATGTATCAGATGAGACTGTTGCATACATGAATGAACATTCGGACGAGCTCACCGGAGTCTCTATTGAAGAGGATACCATCCGAAAATATAATTACAGCAATTATTTTGCGTCCATTATTGGATACACCGGAAAAATCTCCACTGATGAATATGATGAACTCCATAAGACGAATGACTCTTATACCCAGAATGATGTTGTCGGAAAATCCGGACTTGAACAGTATTATGAAAGTTACCTGCGCGGAGTAAACGGAGAGCAGACCGTATTAACAGATAACATGGGAAAGATCACGGAGGTCGTATCAACGACCGATTCCACCGCTGGAAATGATGTTTATTTAAGTATTGATGCTCACCTGCAGGAAGCTGCATACAAACTTTTAGAGCAGGAAATTGCTGGTATTTTATATGACAGCGTACAAAATGCCACCGTATCCATGCAGGACGTTTATTTTGCGCTCCTTAACAATAATGTTATCGATATCAATCATTTTACAAGTGATTCCGCTAGCAGTAATGAACAGGCGCTGCAGGCACAGTTTGAGAGCCGTCAGGCACAGGCGTTGTCCATGGTTGAAAATGAGCTGAATTCGGATTCTCCGACAGCAAACAACAATATGTCAGAGGAAATGCTTGATTATGTCACACATATTATTTCCATGCTGAAGGACAATAAGATCCTTCTCACAAGTGAAATTGATGATTCCGACAGTACCTATACCGCATGGAAAGCCGGAACCATCAGTCCGAAGGAATATCTAAATTATTGTATTTCCAAACAGTGGATTGACATTACACAGCTTGAGGTGGATCAGAAATATGCAGACTCCAGTGAAGTATATTCTGCCTTATGTCAATATATTTTAAACGAACTCAGGGATGATAAAGCATTTTCAAAACTTGTTTATAAATATATGGTCAATAATAATGAAATCAGTGGAACCACACTTTGCCTGATTCTGTTTGATCAGGGAGTTGTGAACTATGATGAAGCTGCTGTAAACGGGCTTTCACAGGGATCTATCAGTCCTTCCAGCTTCCTTTTGGACAAGATTAAGAATATTGAGATTACACCAGCACAGTTTGGTCTTGAGCCATGTACAGGCTCTACTGTGATCACAGACGTCAATACTGGTGAGGTAAAAGCACTTGTAAGTTATCCAGGCTATGACAACAATCGTCTTGCCAATACCGTTGATGCCGATTACTACGCCAAACTCAATGAAGATCTTTCCAAGCCGTTATATAACTATGCAACACAGGAACGTACAGCACCGGGTTCTACATTTAAGATGGTATCCTCAACTGCCGGACTTGCAGAGGGAATCATCTCAACCTCCAGCGAGTATGACTGTACCGGAGTATTTAATGATGTCAGCAATAAGCCTCGCTGCTGGAATCACAGCGGTCACGGAAATCTAAATGTTTCTGAAGCACTTCGTTATTCCTGCAACGTGTTTTTCTATACAGTAGGGTTTAATCTTGCGAAAGATTCTACAGGAACATACGATGATCCTGTCGGAATCCAGAAGATCCAGAAATATGCAGATGTCTATGGACTGGATCAGAAGAGTGGTCTTGAAATTGCTGAAAACACATCTGCGATCGCAACGCAGTATCCGGTTATGGCAGCTATCGGACAGAGTGATAACAACATTACTACCGTTGCATTGTCCAGATATGTTACTGCTGTTACTTCTGGTAATTTATATAGTTATCAGCTTATGAATAAAATCGTTGACAAAGACGGGAATGAGTTGCTGCATTATACTCCACAATCCCAGGATATCTCCAATGTTCTCTCTCAGGATCAATGGGATTCCATCCATTCCGGAATGAGAATGGTAGTAGAGGATATGAGTGAATTTAACGACTTTGCAGTAGAAGTAGCAGGTAAAACTGGTACCGCACAGCAGGAGAATCATCCAAACCATGCTTTGTTTGTCGGCTATGCGCCTTATAACAATCCGGAAATTTCCATTGCTACACGTATTGCTTATGGTTATTCCTCCCATAATGCTGCAGCCGTATCCAAAAACATACTTTCTTATTATTTTAACGCAGAGGATCCAGCTTCCCTGATCGATGGTGTAGCAGAAGAAGCAAGCGGTGTTTCTGCAAGCAATGATTAATGATTTGATAAAGTGAATCTTCACTTTTCAAATAAATAAAACAAATTTAACAGGAGGTTCATTTTCATGGGTGAAGCTATCGTTTTCACTTCAGGAAAAGGCGGTGTAGGTAAAACAACAACAATTGCCAACATCGGTGCAGGACTTTCACAGTTAGATAAAAAAGTTGTCATGCTCGATGCAGACATGGGACTTCGAAATCTTGATGTTGTTATGGGAATGGAGGACAGAATCACATATAATCTGTTTGATGTTCTTGAAAATCATTGCCGGTTAAATCAGGCTTTCATACGCGACAGGAAATATCCGAATCTGTATATGATCCCGGCGTCTCTAAAATACCGGGATGTTACAGGATATGAGGACAGGCTGCTCACGTTGATCTGCGAACTCAAAAAAGGATTTGATTACTGCCTGATCGACTGTCCGGCCGGAATCGATGATGGATTTCATTTTGCAATATCTGCTGCAGACCGGGCAATGGTTATTACAACACCGCATGTATCCGCAGTACGTGATGCAGGAAGGGTACTATATCTTCTTGAGAGCAGCCACATAAAAACCATTGATCTTCTGATCAATCAGATGAACCGGCGTATGATCCGGCGCCATAATATGTTATCGCAAAAAGATATCGAAGACGTTCTGGACATGAACAGTTTTGGAATTATTCCAGTGGACGAACATATTGTGATCGGACAGAACAAAGGAATGCTTGTAATGGATAAAAAAACAGCTGCGCAAAAAGCATTTCGTGAAATTTGCAATCACATGATCAATCCGGATGTTATTTCATTAAATATTCCAGAGGCGAAAGACCAGGTCCGGAAATCGCATTCCATTTTCCACAGAAAGGAATGTGATTATGCTGGCTAAAAAAAATTATTCAAACCGTATTGCAAAAGAACGTTTAAAACTGATGATGGAATCAGAGCCGCTTGAATGTGCGCCTGAGACCATGGTTCAGATGAAAAAAGAGATTTCCGATATTGTAAGCAGATATTTTGAAATTTCTCCAGATAAATATGAGATAAAGGTTATTTTAAAGCAAAACAGGAAAAGAGCATAATATGTTAAAACAGTATAAACTAAAGAATTATCATTTTCAGTTAATTGCATATGTCACACTTCTTACGATCCTTGGAATTATGATCATCGGAAGTGCGGAAGAATCGGTTCAAAATAAACAGATTGCAGGATTCGTTGGCGGGCTCATCATTATGGTGGTAGTTTCGCTGATGGATTACACGGTTCTTTTAAAATTTTCATGGATTTATTATATCGGCATATGCGGTTTACTGATTCTGGTATATGCATTTGGTGATTCCTCCCATAATGCCCAGAGATGGTTTTCCATAGCAGGAATTAAGTTCCAGCCATCTGAGGTTTCCAAAATTGGTATCATCCTGTTTTTTGCAGCTTTTTTTGCAAAATATCATGAAAAAGTAAACACTTTAAAAATGCTGATGATTTCCTTTATACTCGCAGGAATCCCTTTAGTCCTGATACTAAAGCAGCCGGATCTTTCTACGACCATTGTTACTGCATTAATTTTTATTACACTCTTGTTTATTGCCGGATTAAGTTATAAAATAGTAGTAGGTGCATTAGCAATTGGCATTCCATCTGTTATCATTGTGCTCGCATTAACAGTAAGCGGAAAAGTCGATTTTCTGATAGGATACCAGCGTACACGTATTATGGCATGGCTGGATCCGACAAATCCGGAATTTTCCGACAAAGCCAGACAGCAGCAGAATTCCATCATGGCGATTGGCTCCGGGCAGTTATGGGGCAAGGGCTTAAACAACTCCGCAGCAACCTCCATGAAAAATGCAAATTATATCATCGAGCCACAAACCGATTTTATTTTTGCAGTTACCGGAGAAGAGCTTGGTTTTATTGGAACGATTGCGATTATTCTTCTGACATTTCTGATCGTTATTGAATGTATTCTGATAGCACGTAAAGCAAAAGATCTATCCGGAAGACTGATCTGCTGTGGTGTTGCAGCCTGGATCGGATTTCAGGCATTTGTTAACATCTGTGTTGCAACCGGTCTGTTTCCAAACACCGGTGTAACGTTACCATTTGTCAGCTACGGGTTGACATCTCTGATGTCACTTTATATCGCTATTGGCTTTGTATTGAATGTTGGCTTGCAGCCCAAAAAATATCATTAGGGGGGTATTCATATGAATATAGGACTTGTCGCACATGACTCAAAAAAGAAATTAATGCAGAATTTCTGTATTGCGTATAGAGGTATCTTGTGTAAAAATGAACTTTATGCAACCGGAACAACAGGACGGCTGATTGAAGAAGTCGCCAACCTCCAGGTTCACAAATACCTTGCTGGTCACCTCGGTGGTTGTCAGCAATTAGGAGCTCAGATCGAGCACAATGAAATGGATCTTGTTATTTTTCTTCGTGATCCATTAAAACCGAAGTCTCATGAACCGGATGTTAATATCATTGTGCGCCTATGTGACGAACATAACATTCCGCTTGCAACCAATCTTGCAACCGCTGAACTTTTGATCAAGTCTCTGGATCGCGGTGATCTGGAGTGGAGAGAAATGTACAAATAATCTTGGAGAACTTATGAAATTTTTAAAAAAATTAAAAACGAATCAAATGATCAGGCGACTGCTATGCATTACATGTGTAGCAGCTGTTTTTGTGACGGGATGCAGCAAGGATGAAGGATTCAAGGATTCCTACAATGTATACTCGTCAACTCTTGCACAAAATGTTTCTTCTGATACCGGCTCCACGAGCTATTTTGCTGACGATCTGTGTGTGACAGAAGATATTAATTACGGCACAGACCAGACAGATTCCTGGGTAGCAGAAGGTGCTGGTGTATTCAATCTGGACACCAAACAGGTCCTGTACAGTCAGAATCTGTTCGAAAAGCTTTATCCAGCAAGTACGACAAAGATCATGACCGCCTATATTATTGTGAAAAATGCAAATCTTGATGATATGGTAACCGTCAATGCGGAAGCGGTAGACCAGGCATCCGATTCCTCTGTCGCACATCTGAAAGAGGGAGATGTCATCAGTGTCCGTGATCTTCTATATGGTCTGATGCTTCCAAGCGGAAACGATGCAGCAATTATGCTTGCCGATTATTATTCTGGAAGTGTTTCTGCTTTTGCAGAAGTCATGAATGCGGAGGCACTTCGTCTTGGCGCAACAAACACACACTATGTAAACGCAAATGGTCTTCCGGATGACGATCACTATACAACTGTCTATGATATGTATCTGATTTTCTCTGCGGCACTTCAGGAGCAGACTTTTGTTGATCTGATCAGTACCACCTATCATGATGCAGTATACACCGACAAAGACGGAAACCAGGTTACAAACTCCTGGCACAATACAAACGGTTATCTGACCGGTGCATTCAACACTCCGGATGGTTTCCAGATCATCGGTGGAAAAACAGGAACCACGAATGAGGCCGGCTATTGTCTGGTTCTCTATTCTCTGAATCCTGAAGGACAGCGTATCGTAAGTATTGTATTTAAGGCAGATTGCCGCTTAAATCTATATTTGCTTATGAGTGAGATGCTTTCCGGTTTTGCAACATAAATATCCACATTGACATCAAGGTGCTGTATTTTAAAATACAGCACCTTATCTGACTGTTCTAGTCACCATCAACACCACGAATTCTGCCAAAAAAACTGATCAGATACAATCCGCTAAGCCCAACAAGGGCGTAGATGATCCTTGTAAGCCAGGACATGTCACCAAATAAAAACGCAACAAGATCAAAGCGGAAGAAACCGATCAGTCCCCAGTTCACACATCCGATAATGGCAAGTGTCAGAAGAGTATAATCCAGCCATTTCATTTTGCATTCCTCCTGTAATAATTTTCATCTTTGAATTTACATAACTAGGATTTGTGATAATCTACAAAATTATACATAACAGAATATTTCCGGCAGTTTGTTGTATTTCTCCTATGAAAATGATACACTATACATATATTATATTGAGGTGAATTTTTTGGCGAAAAATAATAAAATTGTTAAATATAAAAAACCACTTTCGATTAACATCGGTGTGGTTATTTTTGCGATTATCATTATATATGTTTTGTTCAATCTTTTTGTGTATCTTACATCTGATCAGATTGCAGAGTATGAAGTACAACAGGGAACCATTGCTACCAATAATATCTACAAAGGTCTCATTATACGGGATGAGGAGATCGTCAATACAGAACAGAGTGGTCTGATCAACTATTACCTGCGCAATGGCTCACGTGCATCGGTGAATGATGTCATTTATTCCGTTGACACCGATGGCAGTATTTCCAATGAGATTACATCCGCTGCCAAAGAAGGTTCCACACTTTCTACAGCAGAATTAAACAGTCTTTCCGAGAAAATTGACACGTTTACATCCACCTATTATCCGAACGATTTTTATGATGTATATTCCTTTAAGAATGACATCAATTCGCAGCTTTCCCAGACACTGAATACCACTGCGCTCAATGATCTGTCAGATCGGGTAAATACAGCGATCGGAAATGGAACTTTTTTTAAAAACACAACTGCAACACCAGGGATCGTTCTATATTATGTTGATGGTCTCGAAGGACTGACCGTTGACGGTTTTACTCCGGACAAGCTGGATCCAACGACATATAGCAAGACAACTTTAAACACGCGAACCGAAGTTGCAGCCGGTGATCCTGCATACAAACTTGTAAAAAGTGAAAATTGGAATATCATTATCAGCATCTCAAGTTCTCTTGCAGATCAGCTAAGCGAAGACAGTTATATCAAAGTCCGGTTCTGTAAGGATAACCAGACTGCTACTGCAGCCTATTCCATTCTGAAAAAAGATGATAACTATTATCTGAATCTTGCATTTACAAATTCTATGGTTCGTTATGCTTCAGAACGGTATATGAATATTGAACTGCTTTTAGATGAACAGAGTGGATTAAAAATTCCCAATTCCGCAATTACCGAAAAAGATTTTTATGCTGTCCCGAAAGAGTATTTCACACAGGGCGACGATTCGTCGGATTATTCACTTCTTGTTCAGACATCAAACGGTGATAAAAAATCCGTAGAGCTTGTCACCCCGACGATCTACTATGAAACAGATACTGCATTTTATGTTGATGATGAGACATTGAAAAGCGGTGATTCCGTTGTAAAAAACGACTCCAGTTCCACCTATACCATCGGAACGGATACTGCAACTTTACAGGGAGTTTATAATATTAATAAAGGATATGCTGTTTTTAAACAGATCAATATGATCTATCAGAATGAGGAATATGCGATCGTAGAAACAGGAACTGCATATGGAGTTGCTTTATATGATCACATTGCACTCGATGGCAGTAAAGTGCAGGAAGATCAATTAGTAATCAAATAACCAGGAGGAAATGATACAATCATGTTAAAAGAAAATCTGCAGTCTGTAGAAGAAAATATTAAAAAAGCATGCGAAAAGGTAGGACGCAAACGAGAGGACGTTACACTGATTGCTGTAAGCAAAACGAAACCAGTAGAAATGCTTCAGGAAATATACGATCAGAATATCCGCAATTTCGGAGAAAATAAAGTTCAGGAAATGTGTGACAAAATGGAAGTTCTTCCAAAAGACATCAAATGGCATATGATCGGACATCTTCAGACGAATAAGATTAAATATATCATCGGGAAAACAGAACTGATTCATTCGGTAGACAGTCTTCATCTGGCACAGGAGATCAGTAAACAGGCGGTAAAACATGATGTGCAGACCGATATCTTGATCGAGATCAATATTGCAAATGAACAGACCAAATTCGGTATTGATGCAGGTGATACGATCCAGCTTGTACGCGAAATTGCAGCTCTTCCAAATATTCATATCAAAGGGCTTATGACTATTGCACCATTTGTTGAGAATCCGGAAGACAATCGTTTGTATTTCCGCCGTATCCACCAATTATCTGTTGACATAACAAAAGAAAACATAGATAATGTAAACATGGATATATTATCTATGGGAATGACCGGAGACTATATGGTAGCCATTGAAGAGGGTGCTACTATGGTACGTGTAGGAACCGGAATTTTCGGAGAAAGAAACTATAATAAATAAACCAGGAGAGCATTATGAGCTTTGTAGATAAGTTTTTAAACGCAATGAGATTAAACGAAGATGACGACGATTATGATTTTGACAACGATGATTATTTAGATGATGAAGAGGAAGAAGAAATTCCAAAACGTCACAGTTTTCGCCGTGATAGATCCGAAGAAGAAGATTATAGAAACACCAAAGAGAAACCAGTGAAAACGACACCTAAGATCACTCCGATTAATAAAAACTCAAGAAAGGGTGGAAGTGGTATGGAAGTATGTGTAATTAAACCAACCTCTGTTGAGGACGCACGCGAGATTACAGAAACATTATTAAATAACCGCACGGTTGTATTAAATGTTGAGGGACTTGATGTGGAGATTGCCCAGAGAATCATTGACTTTACCTCTGGTTCTTGTTTTGCGATCAGTGGAAACCTTCAGAAGATATCGAATTATATTTTTATCGTAACACCTGCAAGTGTTGATATATCTGGTGATTTCCAGAATATCATGGATGCTTTTGATCTTCCTGGAAGTACTTTGTAATACATATGGACGAGCAGGAATTATGTAAGAAAAGGCTTGTGGATCTGTCACGTCAGGCCGACACAAGGGATATCGTTACATTCAGCGATTTTCTCAATTTAAATGAACAGAATATTTATCATAGCAATAAATCGCAATACTACACGATTTCTAAAGCTTTCGGCGGCTATGAGAACGCAGAGCGTCAGATGATTGCATTCATTCCTGATGCTCTTTGTTATGAGTGGACCTATCCAATCTGTTGTATCTGTATTTCCCCTGTGTATCCCAAGTATGCAGAAAAACTGACACATCGCGATATTCTCGGAGCACTAATGAGTTTAGGTATCACCAGAGGCAAGCTCGGTGATATCATCTGTCAGGACTCCGGATTTTATGTTTTTGCGGAAGAGCAGATTGCAGATTTCATCGCAGCTGAACTGACACAAATTAAACATACAACCGTTCAATGTTCTTTCCTAGATGATATACAAAATCTGGATGTATCCCCCGAATATGAAGAACATAGCGATATGATTGCTTCCAACCGGATCGATTGCATCATCGCCAAGGCGTATCATCTTTCCAGATCCCAGGCATCGGAATATCTGATATCTGAGAAAGTATTTGTCAATGGAAAATGCATTACAAACTGTAATCAGGACTGTGATTCCGGTTGTATTATTTCTGTAAGAGGAAAAGGACGTTTCCGGTTTGAAACGGCACAGGCACTCAGTAAAAAAGGAAAATTAAAAGTTTCCTTTTACTATTACAAATAAATAATACCGTTATAAGACCGATTTAGTTTACATAAAATAATTATGTAAACTAAACTGTACGACCATATGTGAAAAAATATAATTAATAGGAGAACCCTTATGATCTGTAAAAAAAATTCAAAAAATATAATTTCAGCAGGCTTTTTCAGCCTGATTCTCGTTCTGCTTGATCAAATTACAAAGCTGATTGCAGCTGCGGCATTAAAATGGAAAGCGCCTTTTGAGATTATCCCCGGAGTATTCGAATTGCATTATCTGGAAAATACCAGTGCAGCATTTGGAAAGGATCCAGTTTCACTTTTCAATTCGATCTTTCATTTTTCATATTTTACCGAACATCCTGAGGCACTACTTTCCTGGAAAATGGGATTTTTTATTGTATTTACCATAGTTGCTGTCCTTGTTCTTTCGTTGATTTATCTGCGTATTCCAATGGAGAAAAGATTTTGCTGGATAGATATGATCCTGCTCTTATTAATTTCAGGTGCAATTGGTAATTTTATTGACCGTGTTTTCCGTCGTTATGTAATTGACTTTTTTTATTTCAAATTAATTGATTTTCCGATTTTTAATATAGCAGATATTTATGTTACAGTCGGAGTTGCATTGCTTATCATTTTTATACTTTTTTATTATAAAGAGGAGGATTTCGATGCAATTTTTCCTCCAAAGAAAAAATAAGGAGAGCTTATGAAGGAAGAAATTTTTCAGGTCACAAGCGAACAGGATGGGGAACGTCTGGATAAATTACTCAGCATAATTTATCCTGATTTTTCCCGTTCTTTTTTTCAAAAACTGATAAAAGAAAATTCTATTAAAGTAAATGAAAAAATACAAAAAGCCAATTATAAAGTACAGACGGATGACGTGATTTCTGTCCTGATTCCAGATGCAATAGAAACGTCCATTGAACCCGAAGACATTCCGCTCGATATTTTATATGAGGATAACGATGTGCTCGTTGTCAATAAACCAAAGGGAATGGTGGTACATCCTTCCGCTGGACATTATTCCGGTACTCTGGTAAATGCGATCATGTACCATTGCAAAGATTCCTTAAGCGGCATTAACGGTGAAATCCGACCTGGAATTGTACACCGGATTGATATGGACACCACTGGTTCTTTAATTGTCTGCAAAAATGATGAAAGCCATGTTGCAATTGCGGAACAGATTAAGGAACACAGTTGTAACCGGATCTATGTTGGAATTGTATGCGGAAATGTCAAAGAAGATGAGGGCACCATTGATGCACCAATTGGTCGTCATCCAGTCGACCGCAAAAAAATGGCAATTAATGAAAAGAATGGAAAACCAGCGGTTACACATTATAAAGTTTTAAAAAGATTTGGAAAATATACCTATATGCAGTTCAAACTGGAAACCGGTCGAACCCATCAGATTCGTGTTCATATGGCCAGTATCGGGCATCCATTACTTGGGGATGAACTTTATTCCAAAAACTGTCCGTTTAAGCATCTACAAGGACAGACCCTGCACGCAAGAACCATTGGATTTATCCATCCACGCACAAGGGAATATATGGAATTTTCAGCACCTCTGCCAAAGTATTTTGATGATTTGCTTCAAAAATTGTAAATATTCTGTCAAAACAGTTGAAATCACACCTATAAATGGTATAATTTAACTAAAGAAATTATTATTAAGATGCATTGGCTTCTTAGAAAGGGCGTGAGTTTATGAGCAATAAAATCTATACGATCGGACGCGAATTTGGCAGTGGGGGAAAAGAAGTCGGTGAAAAGTTAGCCGCAGAACTCGGTATTAAATTATATGATAAAGAATTATTACAGCAGGCTGCAAAAGAATCCGGTTTTTGTGAGGAAATTTTTGAAAATCACGATGAAAAACCGACCAGCAGTTTTTTATATTCTCTGGTCATGGATACTTATTCCACTGGTGGTTATTCAGCAGCACCATTTCTTGATATGCCATTAAATCACAAAGTATTTCTGGCACAATTTGATACCATTAAAAAGATTGCAGAACATGAATCCTGTGTAATTGTTGGCCGATGTGCGGACTATGCTTTAGCTTCCAACCCACAATGCTTAAATGTATTTATTCATGCAGATATAGAAGATCGTGCAAAACGTATCAGCAAGAAATTAAATATCACCGAGCAGAAAGCCAGGGATATGGCACAGAAACAGGATAAACAACGCGCAAGCTATTATAACTATTACACTTGTAAAAAATGGGGAGATTCCAAGAGTTATGACCTTTGCTTAAACACAAGTAAGCTTTCAACGGATGATTGCGTTAAGATGATCCTTGAATATCGCAGACTAATGGATGAGCATAACTAAATCATTCTAATAATTATTAGAATATTCACCACAATATAAAAGAAACCTGGTATCATATAAACAAAGTATACTGGGTTTCTTTTTTGTATGTATTTACAAATCCGTTTGCATCTATGCATTTATGCATTGTTTATCTTTTTTAAAATCTTAGATCATTAAAAACGTAAAAAGCTTTACAAATCAGCATATTTAGCGTATTATAGGCTTGAGCCGGAGGAACTATTCGTTAAACTTGAGTTTAGCGAATAGTTCTGTCGCTATCATTTCGACGGTCTTTCGCTTTGCTGACAAAGGTGTTGATTAGTAAAATAATTAAAATACAAATGATTAAATAATTAAAATACTTAATTAATCATTTAAAGTAAGTCTGGATTTTACAATTTCAATGGCGAAAAAATAAAAAAAAAATTATTTTTGACGGTAAAATTAGTAAAAAACTTAAAATAAAGTTTATATTCATTATAAAATTGGTGAAAAAATTAAAATATTATTCTCCTGGTTCAGGATCGCATCTATATATTTCTACTCGATCTTTAAAATAAAACACTGCATATTGTGGAATAATCCATAGATCATTTACTAAGCTTCGTATAAATTGTTTGTCGACCATATTAAGATTCTGTTTTAATATGGTCGATGCACGATGAACTAAATCATAAAACAAATCCTTGATTATTGGATATACAATATATTGTCCAGCTTCTGTAGGACTTCCTCTTAGAAAAGGTATTGTTTCTTTAATTTGTCCAATTTCAAAATATAGCGGCAAATTACAATTTGTAATCTTATGTCCTTTTGCCCAGTTCCAACTACATGGCAGTTGAATTACTCCTGGAAACATTGTACCTGTTAGAGCTTGAACTGCTAAAATAATAGCAATTTTGTTTACTTTTCCTTGGATCTTTAAATACATATCCGTATAATCATATAAAGAGTTAAAAGTAACATTCCAATCATCTAAACTGTAGAAATTTCTCTTAATGGCCTCTGTGGCTATAGTAATAAAGCACCATCCCAATAAATCATCTTTTAATAAAAATTCACCATGCTTTCCTTTTCTAGCATAATTTGTAATCAAAAATTGTCTTATTTCGTTATCATCGCGAAATTTAAAATAAAAGAAATTTTTTTCTTTCATACTTTGAATATGATAATCTATGATATGTTCAAACAAATCATTATTAATCTGCTCAATATCTTTACATTGCATAGAACTAATACATTTACAACCATATAGGACAATATCGTCTTGTAGTAGGACAATGTTTTGATATAATCGTTCTGTGCTTTCATAACATTTATTTTTTCTTCCAGTTTTTTTAGAGTCAATAAAAAAACAATTACTAGAGATAAAATTTTCTTTTTCTTGTTTGCGCACAAATTCCTTTATTTCATTTGAAATGTAACCATTTTTTACAATATTTTCAACTCTTACATTCCAAAATTCATATGTTCCAAATCTTGAATTATAAAAATCTTTGCTATTAATTTTTATCAAATTACATTTATGAAATACACAGTAATTAAGTCCTTCTATTTCGTGTAATACGGAATGGTATCCATAATTTATACAAATAGGACATATTTTATGTGCGTTATATTTTGATTGAAAAAAATAGTAGTACCCATCAAATTTAATGGATTCTTTTAAATAAAATGGCGGTATAAATAAATAAAAATCGCTGAAATATGAACCAGATATAAGTTTTCTTAATTCAGTATTGTGTTGTACGTTATTCCAAGAGAAACCATTTAAAAAACAAAATTTTGCAATACGACTCCAATATGATTCAAGAGGCAGAAGATATTCATCTTTCCAAGTATATGAAGTTGAAATTATACTTTGTATTTCCATTTTTTACATTAACCCTTTTGTCTTTAACTAATTGATAAAGGATAAAATATGTTCATGCTTGTATGTTATATATAATATATTGCAAAGATTTATTATATTTGTGATATTACAAATCCGCTTTCAACAATACTTTCTCTCCATTCTTCTACTGTTGGCTGATATAAAGCTTTACCATATGTTCCATATTTTTTCAAACAGTAAAATATAGCATCCATAAAATGCTTCATTAATATTTGATCCGAAGAAATGTTATTTTCTTCTTTTACCTGTTTGAATGCATTCCACAAATCTTCTGTATACGAAGTTAGTCTGAGTCCGTCTTTGTATGCAAGTGGAAAAAATAATTCAGATAATATGATTTCTTCTTTACAACTAGGTATACGAATTGGCTTATCAGTACTTGCTAAACAGATTGCAGCATCTTTTTGATTGGTGATTCCAATAAATTCAAATTCATTTACCATAAAACGTAGCACGATTTGTTTTTTCCCAGCTGAAATATATGCAGTCTTTTGTTGCTTCAGTTCTCTTGTACCAAATAAAAATACTGTAAACAAAATATCTTGTAAATTTAATTCGTTATATATGTCAATGAGCCATAAATATTCCTTGTCTGATAGCAAATATGCTTCATCGACAAATAAAATAGCTCTACGATATTTAGTATCCAATGCATTTACAATAATTCTATTTACAAGTCTCTGACGCATCTGCACGGCAGTTCCTTTATGAGGTTCTTCATGCCCTATTGCTGTTAAGAGACTCGAATAAAAAGTTTTCTGAGTCGGTACATGATCTGTTGCTGTAAACGTATATATAGGAAGCTGAAGACTGTATTTTTCCTTTAGATGTAAGGAAATATATCGTATTGCCCTTGTTTTTCCTACTCTTGATTCTCCGTAGATGATAGCACCACAGTCATTCATAGAAATCCATTCCTCAACTTTACATTGAAGGTCAAGGATAGATTTAGTTGGAATCGTGTATTGAATGGAACCAAGATAGCGTTCTAACTCTGCTATATCAAATGTAGGAGGAACAGTCTCTTTATTGAAATTACTCATATTAGCCCTCTCTTATATGCTTCTTCAATTGAAAGTGAATCTATTAAGTCTATTTCTTCTTTAGAATAAGCGTTTGAGTTACTTGCAGCTTTTTTAGGAATCTTATATTTTATGGGTTTTGTTGATTTTGAATTCTTATATGGGTTACCCATTTCACTTTCCGTAATTGCTGTTTTTGTTCGTTCTCTTCTACTCTTCTTTGCATTTTCACGAAGTTCATCTTCATATAAGGATAGATTTGGCGAAAATACACTATTTTCTTCTTTGTTCTTATTTTTTCTTGCTAATGCAGCCTTATGTGTTCGTAACGAATGAGGTCTTCTTCCCCACTCTCCAATGGCAACCAGATTAGCAATGAATATGCCATGTGTATCGTATAAATCTACATGACTTACATCTGCTGGATTAACCTCAATGTAGGCTTTTTTATTTATCATATCTATTGGAATTTGCCTGTCGTATGCATGATATTTTGTTCCAAGGAACGCAATATGTGGTTTGCTTCCAGTAGAATATCCTCCACGAACTGTTCTCTCTTCAGTAAAATAAGTGAGTTTTTCAATATCCTTTCTCTGTTCTAATGGAAGGATGTATGGTTGCATACCGGCTTGTTTTATACGTCTTTCCATTACTTGCAAAGGAGTTTGGTTCTCAAGCGACGAATGAGCGCTATTATTGTATTCTGCAATTAAATACTCTAATAGCTCACATATATCGTTATATGTTATTTGATACTTGACACACTCTTTTTCTGGCTCATTTCTTTTTGTATCTCCTATATAACTCCCAGTTGTGCCTGGTAATCTATGTAATCCGCCGGTTTCTAATGTTTTAAAAAAACGTTCAACAATGCCTCTTGTTTCAGGTGTGGCAACAGATCCGAAATTCACAGTACATTTTACATTATTTAAAAGTTTATCTACGGTATTACCAGCGAGATGTGATTTTGCATTATCTAACATGATCATATCAAAGGTTGCCCATTGCGTTTCTGGAATGGTTAAAGAAGGATACCCTCCATTTTCTGGATATTCTAAACCTTTATGTGTAAACTTTATTTTTTCGTGTGGAACGATAGAGTTATGTACCGCCATAAGAACATCATGTTGATTATAGTTTTCATAAGGTGATATAGAATATCCTATAATTGCCCTAGTTGCTACATCAATTATGGCAATTAACCAAGCTCTCATCGCTGGCATTCGAATAATTTCGCCCTGCGCGTTTTCTAATTCTACAGAATAGAGCATATCTATTTTATGACCATCAATTTGTACTATTCCAAAGGGATTTAACGCTGCTAAATAGTTTGACTCACCATATCCGGTAGATACAAATCTTTGCCTGGCATTTTTTCCTTCTCGACGAATTGCTTGTATCTGCTTTTGTGAATTCGCTTTTTTTATATAATTAATTAGTGCGTCATAACCATTATCTTTTAAGGTAAATGGATATTCATAATCTTGAATCCCCAGTCGTCTACACTCATCTATAAATTTAGTATGTAATGTACGAACAGTCATATTTTTTTCGAGTGTATATTTTTTATCATTAAAATAATTGCCCAAAATATATGATTCAAGAGACGGATACTGCAAAAACAATTTTTGCAACTTACTTATCGTTTTATTCGTATGCCTATGCGGAATAAGAGCTTCATATCCAATTGGTTTTTGATTTTCGTTTAATGTTATGCACTTTCTTACAAGACGAATAACCTCACAACGCAATACCCCCGTTTCTTCTGAAATTTTTTTGAGAGAAATACCATCAATGTATAAGTCAACGGCAGTTTTTCTTTTAAAATATTGGCTACGAACGTCGGGAGATAATGTATCAGTGTTTATGGATTCCCATATTTCCCTGCTTTGTCTCAACTCAAGAATATTTAGTTTTGCCATATAGTTACCTCCGTTTTGTATCCTAATGGCTGATTACCTATATTCATATTAATTAGACCTTTTTCATACATATAGCATAAATGATCAATTTCTGAATTTAACGGAAGTAAATTATTATTAATTAAATCTTCAATAGAAAGTTTTCCATATTTTTCTAATGTGCATAGGATTTTTGGATTATAAAATTTCTCTTCTGTTGGTGTATATCTTCGAAGGTGTGCTGCCATTGTATTTGCATTGTTAAGGAAAAATTGACCTTGTGGTATTGATTTGTCTGTTCGAACAACAAAATCAATATTGTTATCTCTACACCATAGTTCTTCACGTCTAATCTGTTCCTGCGAGCGAATCGCCTGTGGACTATTTCCTGTAAGTTCCGAAGAGTATTTCACTTCTTGGAGCTCCTCTCGTCCATCACGATAAAGTACCCACATATCAATTATGGCATGTTGTAATTTATTCTCTTGAATAATTTCTATTTTCATGGGCTGTTCGCAAAACTTCTCAACTATTGGACTTATCTCTAAAGAAAGAAAATTGAAATATTCTAAATTAGAATAAAAATGACATACCCTATGTATTTTCTTACTGTATACTATATAATAGTTGTTTCCGTAATGAGTACCTCTTGGCATATCAATGGATTTTGAAAAATTCATAACACTTCTCCTCAGGAACTATACATAGAATTTTATTTTAATATTTTCACTTATTATAAATAAAATTTTAATTTATTTACTAATTATAACAATTTTTTAAATTATTTACAAATAAAAGTAGTAAAAAAATTTAAATAATATTATAATAAAAAAAGAAAAAGTCACAAAACATAACTTTTTCTTTTAGAATATTATTTTAATTATTTTACTAATATACAAAAGGCCTCCTGTATTTTGCTTCAACCCTCATCCGTTGTCAATGAACGATTTCTTTTGAATCCAGTACAATGGTAAATGGACCATCATTGGTCAGCGATATTTTCATATCCGCACCAAATATTCCTGTCTGGACATTCGAAACTGTTTTTTGACATTCGGATATGATATATTCATACATTTCCTTCGCAAAATCCGGTTTACCCGCATTCGTAAAAGAAGGACGATTTCCTTTACGGCAATCTGCATACAATGTAAACTGTGAAACAAGAAGTAAACTACCATTTACATCATTTAGTGACAGATTCGTTTTTCCATTTTCGTCGCTGAAGATCCGCAGATTTAACATTTTAGAGAGCATTTTATCTGCGATTTCCCTGGTATCAGCGTCTTCAATACCAATTAAGACACAGTAACCGGCATCAATTGCTCCCGTAATATTCTGATCCACCCTGCAGCTTGCTTCTGAGACTCGTTGGATCACAAATTTCATTACAATCACCACCTTATATTGTTCTTTATCTATCATACATAAATATTGGAGTACAATCAATTATGAAACTACAAAAATTATACAGTCAGGTACGACGTGCCATTGATGATTATCAGATGATACAGCCAAACGATAAAATTGCTGTCGGAATCTCCGGTGGCAAGGATTCTTTAACCTTACTTTATGCACTTGCAGGCCTTCGCAAATTCTATCCGGTTCCTTTTGAACTGATTGCGATATCCGTTGATCTTGGTTATCCGGATTTTGACCTTAGAGAGGTAAAAAAACTCTGTTCGAAACTACAGGTTGAATACCATATCATCAAGACCCAGATAGGGGAAATCCTTACAAATACTACTCAAAAAGGGTCGCCATGCTCTCTTTGTGCCAAGCTTCGGAAGGGTGCATTAAATCAGGCCGTAAAAGACCTCGGGTGCAATAAAGTTGCCTATGCCCATCATATGGACGACATTATTGAAACCATGTTTTTATCTCTAATATTTGAGGGAAGATTTTATTCCTTCTCTCCTGTCACACATCTGGACCGTATGGATCTGACGGTAATACGTCCGCTTATGTATGTACTGGAGGCTGACGTGATCGGCTTTAAGAATAAATATGAACTTCCAGTTGTGCATAATCCATGTCCTGCAGATGGTCATACGAAACGCGAATATGCCAAACAGCTTGTACGACAAATTCATCATGAAAATCCTGGATCTAAACAACGGATATTCCATGCAATTATAAATGGAAATATGGAAGGCTGGCCATCACTGATTTCCCCTATGAAGAAAGGAAGAACACAATGAAAAAAGATAACGCATATTATGAAGATGTTAATATAAAAAATGAACTTCATCTTCGAAAATTATTGGAATCACTTCCACCATATTGCAAACAATTCTTTATTGGAATTGAACCAACCACTTCCTCCAGAACACGGATTGCTTACGCATATGATCTTGGAACATTTTTTGATTATTTAAGAGAAAATAATCCTATCTGCGATAAAAAAAATAATACCACCATTCCTCTTTCACTTTTAGATGAACTGAAGCCGCTGGATATCGAAGAATATCTTTTTTATTTGAAATACCACGAAAAGGATGGGATTGCACATAGCAATGATGAACGTGGAATCAAACGTAAACTGGCTTCACTTCGAACATTTTACAATTACTTATATAAAAATGAAATGCTCAAGACCAACCCTGCATTTAAAGTAACTATGCCGAAAATTCATGATAAAGCAATCGTACGTCTGGATGTAGATGAGGTTGCTCAACTACTTGATGAAGTTGAATCTGGGGAAAAACTGACTGCACATCAGCAAAAATATCATGAGCGTACCAAAACAAGAGATCTTGCCATGCTCTCTCTTCTGCTTGGTACCGGAATCCGTGTATCCGAATGTGTCGGACTTGATATTGACGATGTTGATTTTAAAAATAATGGAATTAAAATTCACCGAAAAGGGGGCGCAGAGGTAATTGTGTACTTTGGAGATGAAGTTCGTGATGCACTTGCCGATTACATGAACCAAAGAAGCGGAATCACCGCCCTTGAAGGCCACACCAACGCATTGTTCCTTTCAATGCAGAACCGTAGGATCAGTGTCCGCGCCGTAGAGAATCTGGTAAAAAAATATTCGAAGCTAGTCACAAGTATTAAAAATATTACTCCACATAAACTTCGAAGTACATATGGTACCAATCTTTACCAGGAAACTGGAGATATCTACCTCGTTGCAGATGTTCTCGGTCATAAAGATGTTAATACAACAAGAAAACATTATGCAGAAATTGAGGACAATCGAAGAAGAAAAGCTGCCAGATACGTACATTTACGTGAAGAATAATATTATGAATTATACTTCTTCCTGATACTTCACTGAAAGCCTGATATAATGAAGTGCATTCTCGTGATTGGAGTCAATTTCTTCCTGCGTCAGTTGTCTCACAATATGTGCCGGACTTCCCATGACAAGAGACCCATCCGGAATAACCATCTTGCCGGTTACAAGTGAGCCAGCTCCGACAATGCAATTGGCTCCGACCACAGCTCCGCTTAATACAATACTTCCCATTCCAATGACAGTATTATCTCCTATGGTACAGCCGTGCACAACAGCATTATGTCCTACGGTAATATAATCGCCTAAAATAACGGGATGTCCTCTATCTGCATGAAGCGTACAATTATCCTGTATATTGGTACCTTCACCAACCGTAATGGAATCGGTATCCCCGCGTATGACAGCCTGAAACCATACATTCGCATCTTTTTTCAAGGTAACATTTCCTAAAACATATGCGCCCGGCGCAATAAAATTTGTTTTACTCATATAATCATCCTCTGACTTCTCTGATTTTCTGTTCGATTCTTTCTTTCACAAGAACTGCGATCTCCTGTGTCTTAAGATCCTTATATTCTTCATAAGTAATTGGTTCAAGATAATAAACATAGGTTGTGATCGGTCCGAGATGAAAGCTGTTAAACACTTTATATGAATCAATTAAAGCAATCGGAACAATCGGTGCTTTTGACTTTAATGCGATCTTAAAGCTTCCAGCCTTGAAGTCACAGACTTTATTCCGGTTGTTAAATTCATATCCTCCCTCTGGAAATAGAATATACTTCTTGCCGGCTGCTACTTCTTTCGCAACATCCGTGATAATATGAATTCCCTGCCTTGGATTATCCTTCTCTAATCTTTTTGCCTGCACCAGGTCTACGAATTCACGTACCAGTATGGTATTGGATTTCTTCTTATCCATGACAAATGTGCAGGGATCTCCATGTGTATACATAATACCAAGAACGTCATACTTTCCCTGATGATTCGGATACATGATATACCCGCCGTTCTTCGGAAGATTCTCTGTTCCATAGGCTACCGTATGGATTTTTCCGGTCTTATTCATCAAATAGATTGCATGAAGCACCAGAGAATATCTTCGTTGTTCAGAATATTTCTCAGGATGATCCGCATACTTACGCATCTTGGATATCATATATGGTGCCCGATGTAGATTCATGAAAATAACGTATAATAATTTTAACATTTCAAATTCTCCTAAAATAACATTATATCGGAAAATGAGAAATTTGTGAAGCCTCACATGACTAAAGCCACAAGTGTAAAGTTACAAGTGTGCGACGGCGAATCATCCACTGTGATCCTTTTTGCTTCCCGCCTATAAATTCATATAATACCAATTCTAGTATAAAGATTCTGTATTATTTCTGTTCTGTAGAATAGTATGCAACCGTAAGATGCTGACCACATGTAATATGATCATCTGACGCAAGATGATTCAGTTCACGAATCTCTTTCATATAATCTTCTTTATCAATACCAGAATTACCAAGATATTTATCCGCAATCGTCCATAAAGTATCACCTGACTGAATCTCATAGCTTGTATAATATTTATGAAACTCTTTACTTCCAGTCTGCGAATTCGCATACGCAGAAATCGATGTACAAAGAATCACTACTGTGGCAATAAGAGATGCTGCAATAAGTGCAATCATTCTCTTCTCAACTGCAACTACTGCAGCTCTTCTGTTTAAACTTCTGTTAGCCCTCTCAGAAATTCTACTGTTATATTCTCTTCTCATACTTTATTCCTCCGTAAATATCATATCGAACATCTGTTTGTATTTATAATATAGTACACGAACATGTGTTTGTCAACAACTTTTTCGAACAAATATTCGGAATATATGTTTGCGTTTTATATATCCATATGATAAAATGAAGTTAACATGAGTTTTATAGAACATACGATAGATTCAGTAAATATGGAGGATATTCAGCATGTCATATGGCAAGATTTCAGATAAACAGAAAGAGATATTAGAATTCATTAAGAACGAGATTTTAAACAAAGGTTATCCGCCAACTGTCCGGGATATTTGTGAGGCTGTACACCTCAAATCCACCTCATCGGTTCATTCTCACCTCGAAACACTTGAGAAGAATGGCTATATCCGCCGTGATCCTACAAAGCCAAGAGCAATTGAGATTATTGACGATAATTTTAATCTCACCCGACGTGAAGTTGTCAATGTTCCGATGGTTGGACAGGTTGCTGCCGGGGAACCGATTCTTGCAGTTCAGAATATTGAGTCTTATTTTCCTATCCCAACAGAATTTATGCCGAATGAAGAATCTTTTATGCTCAAGGTAAAAGGTGAAAGCATGATCAATGCCGGCATATTTAATGGTGATAACGTTTTAGTCATGAAACAGTCCACCGCAAATAACGGAGATATCGTAGTTGCTCTTGTAGACGATTCTGCTACAGTCAAGACGTTTTATAAAGAGAACGGACATATCCGTCTTCAACCAGAGAATGATACCATGGATCCAATCATTGTGAACAACTGTTCGATCCTTGGAAAAGTATTTGGTGTATTCCGTTTTCTGGACCGTTAAAAAAAGCTTCAGCGGTCGGTCACATGACTGCTGAAGCATTTTTTCTGAATTACATTTTTATTCAAAAGAGCGAATCAGGTTTACCATTTCAATCGCACCCTGGGCGCATTCAAAACCTTTATTCCCAGCTTTTGTTCCCGCACGTTCGATTGCCTGTTCGATCGTATCCGTTGTGAGTACCCCAAACATAACCGGAATATCATTTGCAAGGCTGACCTGGGCGATTCCTTTCGACACTTCATTGCACACGTAATCGTAATGGCTTGTGCTTCCACGGATTACTGCACCAACACAGATAATGGCATCGTATTTTCTGCTCTTTGCCATTTTCGATGCAATAAGAGGGATTTCAAACGCTCCTGGAACCCAGGCTACATCTATGTCGTCTTCCTTCACATTTTCTCTCTTTAAGCCGTCTAATGCTCCAGATACCAGCTTTGAAGTAATAAATTCATTAAACCTCGCTGCCACAATTCCTACTTTGATATTTTCTGATACAAGTTTTCCTTCAAATGTTTTCATTTTATGCCTCCTCAAGTTTTAAAATATGTCCCATACGGGTCTGTTTGGTTTTCAAGTAAAATCGATCAAATTTGGTTGCCCTGATTTCAATTGGTATGCGTTTTGCAATTCTCATACCATAATCTTCAAGCTGATATATCTTGTCCGGATTATTTGTAAGAAGCTCCAGCGAATGGATTCCGAGATCACGTAAAATCTGAGCTCCTGTGTAATATTCTCTCATATCAGCCTGAAAGCCAAGTGCTATATTGGCATCTAACGTATCCATTCCTGTATCCTGCAGGTGATATGCCTTCAGTTTATTTACAAGACCAATTCCTCTTCCTTCCTGACGCATATATAAAAGGACGCCTCTTCCTTCCTCTGCAATCATCTGCATTGCCTTATCAAACTGTTCCCCACAGTCACAGCGGAGCGAACCGAACACATCACCCGTCAGACATTCCGAATGCACACGACAGAGAATATTCTCACCATCACCGATCTCGCCCATTACAAGTGCTACATGATGTTCCCCGTTCAGCCGGTTCACGTAACAATGTGCTGTAAAATTTCCGTATTTTGTTGGCATTCTTGTTGTCGAAACACAGGTGACAAGTTTTTCTTTTACCTTCCGGTATTCCTGAATTTCCTGGATTGTAATATAGGAAAGCTCATGCCGGTCTGCAAATTCATGCAATTCCTCTGCGCGCATCATCGTTCCGTCTTCTCTCATGATCTCGCAACAGAGACCACATTCGGAAAGTCCTGCAAGTCTCATAAGATCCACAGTTGCCTCCGTATGACCGTTTCTTTCGAGAACACCTCCGGCTTTTGCAATCAGAGGAAACATATGTCCCGGTCTGCGAAAATCCATTGCGGAAGCATTTTGAGATACGCACATACGTGCAGTCATGCCACGTTCTTTGGCCGAGATCCCGGTTGTGGTATCTTTGTAATCGATTGAAACTGTAAAAGCAGTTTCATGGTTATCCGTATTATGTTCGACCATGGGAGAAAGCATCAGACGGTCTGCAATTGCCTGGCTCATAGGCATACAGATCAATCCCTTTGCATAGGTTGCCATAAAATTTACATTCTCAGTAGTAGCAGCTTCGGCCGAACAGATCAGATCTCCTTCATTTTCACGATCCTCATCATCCGTAACGAGTATTATTTTTCCTTCCTTTAAGGCCTTAAGTGCATTTTCTATTTTTCTGTAGTCCATCATTCTGCCTCCTAAAATCCATTTTGTAATAACATTTCTTTGGTAATGCCACTATGGCTGGTCTGCGCAATATATTTTTTTACATATTTTCCAATGCAGTCATTCTCAAGATTCACAGTATCCTGCACCTTTCGGACAGCAAGTACCGTATGTTCCATTGTATGCGGAATTACTGATACCTGAAAAAATTCTTTTCCTACTGCAGCAACGGTAAGGCTGATGCCATCCACCGCAATGGAACCTTTTTCCACGATGCCGTCAAGGATTTCTGCTTTCGTTCCAATCGTATACCAGATCGCATTACTGTCTTTTTTTATACCAAGTATTTTCCCTGTTCCATCAATATGCCCGGATACAATATGTCCACCAAACCTCCCATCCGCTGGCATTGCACGCTCCAGATTCACCAGACATCCAGGACCTGCGTTAGCAAGCGAAGTACGCCTTAACGTCTCATGCATCACATCTGCCATAAATGTTTTTCCGCTGATTGCAGCAGCAGTCAGACAGATTCCGTTTACTGCAATACTGTCTCCCGTTTTTATATCTTCCAGGATTTTTTCTGCGGTTATTACGATACGGACCGATTGCCCTGTCCGCTGTATCCGGGCAACAGTGCCGGTTTCTTCTACAATTCCTGTAAACACGAATGTTTCACTTCACTTTCTATTAAAAAGTCATTTCCGATTTTCGAAATTATGCTGTTTTCCAAAAAACATGCCTCATCCGGGCATGCAACTCCCAGACCATTCACTGGAGATACTGCTGTTCCACCAAAGATTTTTGGTGCAATATACGTCTGCACAGCATCTACAATCCCACTCTCTAACGCACTCCAGTTTAAGGTTCCACCACCTTCCAGTAAAATACTGTCGATCTTCTGTCCGCCAAGTATCCGCATCAGCTGTACCAGATCAATATGGTCATCCTTTTTCGGCACATCAAGTACGATACATGACTTTTTCCTGTATAATTCCTTTTTGTTTTCATCCGTGGCAGATGTTGCAATGATTGTTTTCACGTCTTTTGCAGTCTGCACGATCTGTGACTCAACCGGAGTTCTGAGTCTGGTATCACAGATGATCCGGACCGGATTACGTCCATCCTTTAACCGGCATGTTAAAAGCGGATCATCCTGAATTACCGTATTGACACCAACCATGATCGCACAGTATTCATTTCTTGTTTCCTGCACATGCATTCTTGCATCCTCACCGGTGATCCATTTTGACGCACCGGTTCTGGTCGCAATTTTTCCATCCATGGTCATGGCATATTTCATTAAAACATACGGTCTTTGTGTAGTAATGTATTTGCGAAATACCCGGATCAGCCTTTGACATTCCTGCTCTAAAACTCCAACGACAACTTCAATTCCTCTGCTTCTTAGCAGCGCTGCACTTTTTCCTGCCATAAGCGGATTTGGATCGAGCGTTCCGATTACAACCTTTGCAATTTTGTTTTGGATGATTGCCTCAGTACAGGGCGGTGTCTTTCCGTAATGACAGCATGGTTCGAGTGTTACATATAAAGTGGCGCCTTCTGCCGGATTTGTACAATTTTTAAATGCATTTCTTTCTGCATGGAGCTCTCCATAGCGTTCGTGATAACCCTGTCCAATTATTTTTCCATTTTTCACGATCACAGCACCGACCAGCGGATTCGGATTCACCTTCCCTCTCCCTTTTTGGGCAAGTTCTAATGCGAGATGCATATATTCCTCGTCGTTCATAATCCACCTTCTTTCTTTTTCTCTAAAATAAAAAATGTCCTGAATAACGATCTATTCAAGACATGAAAAAGCGTTCTTCGTCAGTTTACCTGATTTTAATATAAAAAACTCTGGAACGATCCAATTTATCATTCCAGAGCTGGTAAACATTCAAAATATACGTTCATCTTCTTTCATCCAGACTGTACTGTCGGCTTCGGAATTACACCGAATCATGCCTTACGGCTCGTGGGCTTTACCACCGGTAGGGAATTTCACCCTGCCCCGAAGATCCTATTATTCAATTACAAATTCTATAATACCGCTCTTTATGCGGTTTTGCAAGCACTTTTTTAATTCTTCAACTTCCCATAAGTTGTTATATTTTACCATAACTTTTAAAAAATTGGTGTCAAATTGGTGTCAGAATTCCTTCTTCTCCCAGACTTTACAGCTGATTCTATATGATATATAAGTCAACAGGCATATCAAAATAATTGCAAACGGAAAAACCTGACCAGAATGTCTGGAAAGAATTTCTGACACACGTGCAGAAACGTCCATTCCTGTCCGCTGTGCCCATTTTTCATATGCATAGCCCAGGATAAACATAACTCCGATAATTACGATCCATACAATTCGTCCCTTCTCCTGGCCGAACTTTAAAATAACTGGAAGAATCAACGCCAGAAACAGAATCATAGATAATAAAATTGCTGTCACCTCCATGACAGATTCCTTATTTAACATAAGATGACCGCTTATCATGCCAAATATCAGTTTGAGCACAACTCCAATTCCCCATCCGATAAAGGTCACAATGATTCCGAATAGATATTTTTCCCGTATGAATTCTCTTCGCGTTACGGGAAGTGTCATAAGAAAGGTTTCTCCATTATCCAGTTCGTCATAAGAAATCGTACTGGTCGCCAATAGTATAAAAATAAATCCAACATATGCAACAACAAATGTACTTCCGGAATCAGCGCCGGATGTTGCCCCAAGCATGCCTCCTATCGTCAATACCATAATAAGAAGCTTTCTTTGCAACATCATAAGTGCAAAATCTTTTCTCATCAGTCCTCTCATCTCAGCTCGCCTCCATTCATCATAACGATCAGATCATCAATCGTGCCGCTCTGTATCGCAATTTTAGGATAATTTTCCAGATAAAACTTTTTCTGGTCTGTTAGGCAGCAATATCCAAACGGCTCTTTTTTTGTTTTTAGCAGATATTGCTTATCCAGCGTTTCATAGTCTGTTTCAGAAACTTTAATCACTGCATAATCTGAAAGCAGAACATCGGTATCTTCGTGCAGGATCACTCTTCCGTCATGGATCATATACAGATCATCACACAGATTCTCCAGATCCGAAGAAATATGTGAGCTGATCATAATCGAACACTGTTCATGATTTTCCATGTATTCACGGATCAGATCCAACACTTCATCCCTTGCGATAACATCCAGTCCCACTGTCGGCTCATCTAAAATCAGAAGATCCGCATTATGACACAATGCAGTTAACACCTTTACCCTTGCTTTCATTCCCGTCGAAAATTCCTGTAGTTTCTTTTTCATTGGAATTTCAAACTGACGGCATTTATCCTGGAAAAATTTCTCATCAAAGTCGACATAAGTCGATTTTAAAATAGCCCAAATATCCTTCATCGTCAGATAATTACTAAATCCACTGTCTGCAAATGCCACACCAATGCGCTGTTTATCTTTAGAATCAAGTTCTGACACTGGTTTACCGAAAACATCTACAGACCCGCCATCCAATGCAATAAGTCCAAGCATTGCCTTAAATGTCGTTGACTTACCAGATCCATTCTTTCCAATCAAACCTGTAATCATTCCCGGATTTGTCTCCAGCGAACAATCGAGCGAAAATCCCGAATAATTTTTCTTTGCGTGATCTAATTTCACCATATCTACTCCTCCAGCAGCATATTGAAAAGATCTGTTATCTCCATATCTGACAGACCGCATCGGCGTGCTTTGTCAATCAGCTGTTCAAATTCCTCTTCAATATCCCTTTTCTGTTCTTCCTTTAAAAAATCCTGACTTGTTTCTGCCACAAAGGTTCCTTTTCCATGAATGGTTACCGTAAATCCCTCTTCCTCCAGATAATCATATGCTTTCTTAACGGTAAGCGCGCTGATCTTCTGCTCTCTTGCAAGCGCACGAACCGATGGAAGTGGATCTCCCGGCAATAGCTCCCTGGCTACAATAGAAGCTTTTATCTGATCTACGATCTGTTCATAGATTGGAACCATGGATGAATTATTAATAATCATATGCATATTTTATCCCTCCGGCACAAACAGTATATAACAGTGTATAACTGTTGTCAACTGTTATACACTGTTATATTAAAAAAGAAGAAATTTTATGACTGCAAAATATTCACGCAGCATATTGTTTGGGAGATATAATCGGTTTGAACGGGATGCAATTCCACATACATTCTGCATTCCCAGTTTTTTAACAAGACAAAGCGTCCGAAACATATGAAAATTGTTTGTTACAACCCCCACATGACAACGTTTTGGAAGAAGTTTGCGACTATTGATCAGATTTTCTTTCGTCGTTTTGGATCTGTTCTCTAAAAGGATTCTTTCCTTTGCGATTCCATGCTGCTTTAAATAATCTGCCATTCCGACAGCCTCCGGAAATGGTTCATTTGGTCCCTGCCCGCCTGACACAATGCAGATCGTCTTCGGGTTCTCCTTTAAATACATCATTGCACGATCAAGTCTGGACCTGAGGACAGAACTTGGACCTTCTTCCTTCACCTGCGCTCCCAAAACGATCAGATAATCCAGACCATCCTGTCCTTTTTCATGCATATTACGCATGATACAGAATTCTATGATCACAAAGGACAAAACGAGCAGGCTCAAAAGCCCTATGAGCCCTTTCGTTATGATCTCCGGCAGCATCTCCCATACGTTCAGATCGGTCAAAATGCCACCGCTCAGTGCGATTCCAGCCAGCACATACCATACTCTGAAAAAACCTGTTCCAGAGTCAGTTGCCCGGATCAGTCTGCCGTATCCAATGCAGCAGAGCGTCCAAACTGCACTTATTCCTAACATCATAGTTCTCAATCATCTTTCTACAGTTCTACAACTTTTCCATCTTTCCAGATGCGTTCCAGATCATAGAACAAACGATCCTCTTTTGAAAAAAGGTGTACGATAATGTCCTGATAATCCATCAGTATCCATGTGGAATTGCTGTTTCCTTCCACCTGTTTTGCATGTACGCCGTTTGTGTACATCGTCTCATCGACTGCATCCTGCATTGCTGTAAGCTGATTCGCATTGGAACCATTTGCAATTACAAAATAATCTGCGATAGAAGAAATCTCATGAATGTCAATAACAGTTACATCCTCTGCTTTCTTATCTTCGAGTGCAGCCTTTATTTTTTTTACAAGGTCTAATGTTTCCATTCCTGGTCCTCCTCAAATCTTTTATAAAACTGATATGCCAGTTCTGTTGTCGGATCAATGGATCCTTTTTTTCCTTTCAGGAAATGAAGTGTGTCGTACAGGATCTCTGCCATGCAATGATCCAGATCCTCGAATGCGATCTTACGGATATATTCCAGATGTGGAGCCTTATCCCGTTTCGGCTCGATATAATCTGCAATGTAAATGATCTTATCCAGTGTATTCATATCCGGTTCTCCTGTAGTATGAACCCGGATTGCATGAAGTATGAGCGGGTCGCTAACTTCATATTTTTTTTCTGCAAGAATTGCACCGGCCTTCGCATGCAGCAGATACGGATTCTCCAGTTCGACGTTGGAGATGATCACATGGTTTTCTCTGCATATACTGATTTTTTCATCATTCGGGATACATTTTGCACAATCATGCAAAAGTCCGGCAAGCATTGCCTTTTCAATTGGATACTCATATGCCATTGCAAGACATCCCGCTGTATACATGACTCCTTTGGTATGTTCATACCGTTCCTTATCCAGTTCTTTTTTTAATTTTTTGCGAATTTCTGTCAGTTCCATCTTCTTCATCCTATCTATGATCGATAAAGATCATGTTCCTTTATATAACACAGCACTTCCTGTGATATCCACCCGGATACTTCTTCCTCATTCATGAGTTTTGTCCGGATCTCATGTGAAGAGATCGGATATTTTTCACAATGAACGATTTGTATATCGGCTGAAAACAATTGTCTGATCGATGCGATCTTTTTCTTCAGATCCTCATCCTGAAACTCGTCCCGGTTTACAACAAGGATATGCGCAAGTGAACCGATGATTTCCGGATGCCTCCACTGATCGAAATAATCCAGAGAATCAGCACCCATGATGAAATACCATTCGTCATCCGGATAGAATTCTGTCAGTTTTTGAATCGTCCGATAGGTATAGCTTCTTTCTTTTGAAATCATTTCAATATCAGACACTTTCAAAAATGGATAGAAAGCCGCTGCAAGCCTGCACATTGCAAGCCTGTCTTTGGCTTTTGTCATTTTCCCTTCATCCTTGTTCGGCGAATGTCCGGCCGGAATCAGCCATACCTCGTCAAGCTCATATTCCTCATGCGCTTTCACTGCCATATGCAGATGTCCATTGTGGATCGGATCAAAGGATCCACCCAGAATTCCAATCTTCATTCTCTTATTCCGGCAGTTTGATCTTCGGATTTTTCTTTGGCTGACGATAGAAGATCATTTTCTTACCGATTACCTTTACGACCTCAGAGTGCGTTCTTTCGCTGATCATTGCAGCAATCTCTCTCGGATCATCGATACAGTTTTTTAAAACAGAAACCTTGATCAGTTCACGTTTCTCCAATGCCTCATCCAATGCTGAAATGATCTCCGGAGTTAAAGAAGCTTTTCCAATCTGAAAGATCGGAGTCATGGAACTGGCAAGACTTCCTAAATAAGCACGTTGTTTGCTGTTCATAGTTGTTTTACCTCATCTTAATTATAGCTGTTATTTATAATAATCAAATTCATTTCCATACATACGTACGGTGTCACCTTCTTCGATACCCATCTCTTCGAGTTCGTCTAAGATTCCCTGTTCTTTCAGGAACCGCTGGAAAAATACAAATCCTTTTTCCGAATCGATATTGGTATAACCGAGCATTTTATCGATTTTTGGTCCCTCGACAACATATGCACCATCCTCTGCAATCTCAATGGTATATGGTTCATCCTTAAATACCATCACTGACGGATCAAATTCCTGTTCATAGACCATTGGCTCTTTCGGACATGTGGCAAGCAGATCTTTTACATGATATAGAAGTTCTTTCACACCCTGTCCACTGACCGCAGAGATTGGAAATACACGGATTCCCTCTTTCTCCTCAAATTCTTTGCGGAGTGCAGAGATGATCTCATTCTCGTCACCATAGATCGCATCAATCTTATTTGCAGCGATTACCTGTGGTTTTTCTAAAAGTTCCGGATTGTATTCTTTTAACTCTTTATTGATGGCATGAATATCCTGGATCGGGTCACGTCCCTCTGTACCTGCAGCATCCACAATATGGATGATTACCTTTGTACGCTCTACATGACGCAAAAACTCATGTCCAAGGCCGATTCCTTCTGAGGCACCTTCAATAAGTCCCGGAATATCGGCAATGACAAAACCAAAGCCCTCTTCCATATCAACAACGCCCAGATTTGGCTGAAGTGTCGTAAAATGATAATTGGCAATCTTTGGCTGTGCATTAGTTACACGGGATAAAAATGTAGATTTTCCAACATTTGGGAATCCAACCAGGCCGACATCTGCGATCACCTTTAACTCAAGTGTCACCTCAAGTTCAATTGCATCCCCACCCGGCTTTGCATATTTTGGTGCCTGCATGGTTGCTGTTGCAAAATGCTGGTTTCCAAGTCCACCACGGCCACCTTTTAATACTGTGACACGCCGGTTTTCGCCAGACATATCTGCAATTACTTTTCCGGTTTCTGCATCTTTGATAACCGTTCCCTGTGGAACTTTTAAGATCAGATCCGCACCATTTTTACCATGGCAGTTTCGTTTGCCGCCTTCTTCTCCCGGTTCCGCTGCGAATTTACGACGATGGCGAAAATCGGTAAGTGTGTTAAGACCGTCATCTACAACAAAGATCACATCTCCGCCATGACCGCCATCTCCACCATCTGGTCCACCATTTGGCACATATTTTTCACGGCGGAATGATACGTGTCCGTCTCCGCCCTTGCCTGATTTTATAATAATTTTTGCACGATCTGCAAACATAATTTTCTACCTCTAATACACAAATAGCCCCGGCTGTTTCAGTCGGGGCTACAAAATATTATTCGTTTACTGGATATACGGAAGCCTGTTTCTTATCTCTTCCAACTCTCTCGAATCTTAAAACACCATCTACTTTAGCGAATAAAGTATCATCACCACCGATACCAACGTTCGTACCTGGATGAATCTTTGTTCCACGCTGTCTGTATAAAATGTTACCAGCTTTTACGAATTGTCCGTCTGCTCTCTTAGCTCCTAATCTCTTGGATTCGGAATCACGGCCGTTCTTTGTAGAACCAACTCCCTTTTT
>CAKRMH010000010.1 GCA_934364805.1 uncultured Lachnospiraceae bacterium | reverse complement strand
TATTCTATGATAGAAACGGCAAAAGCCAATGAACT
This sequence comes from uncultured Lachnospiraceae bacterium, assembly GCA_934364805.1. Lineage (GTDB taxonomy): Bacteria > Bacillota > Clostridia > Lachnospirales > Lachnospiraceae > Roseburia. The sequence continues at coordinate 99,294 of CAKRMH010000010.1, read as the reverse complement.
TGATCCACTTAAATATCTGAGCTTCCTTCTGGAGCATCGTCCAAGTGCTGAAATGTCAGACGAGGAATTGGAACAATTAGCCCCGTGGAGTGAATTGACTCAGAAAACTTGTAAATAAAATGTAGTGAAATACTCGCATGTCTGGCATCCTAGCGCAGGGTGTCAGATTTCATTTATAGGGTACGCCCTAAAACTATGCGCTTACATAATAAACGACAAAAATTGCTATTTTTCGACATTTATAAGACATTTTTGCAATTGGGGTTTTTAATGTGATATCAATCATTTATTATTAAAGAAAAATATTAAGGATTTTGTGAAAATGGTAGACTTTAAAGATGGAATTGAAATTGTTAATATAATTTTGGTTATAGCGAGTGTAATTATTATTTCTATTGTAACTGCTAAAAGTGCATTTGAAGTATCGAAGGTTGAAACTGCATTTAAAACTAGAAAAGAGCAAACGATTGATAATCTTGCGTTGGAATTGACGTTAATTGTTTTTTCTTTGATATTGTTATTTGTTGTTTTGATTTCAGAAAATACATTGTATAAATTTTATATAGTGTTTTTCTTTTTATTGCTTCTTACTTTAGTATTTATGCCACTTTACAATAAGTACTTCCGTAAGAGGTGTACTAACAGACATGCAAATTATATATTGGGAGTCATTTTGACAGATATTCCGATAGGTATGGCGATGTTGAGCAGAAACGTTTGGCAGCAATTTATAATTATAATGAGGGAGTCAGATGAAAAACCAATAGAATATATTGTTTATTTCACATTGTTAGTAATACTCTATATTGCAGTTATTTTTCTGATTTTGCATAAACGATTAAAAATAGGTAGAGCAAATGCATATTTTTATGGTGACAAGAATCAGAAGAGATATATTTATATGGCAAAAGACAAGGAGTATGTTTTTGTTGGAAATATGGAGAAAATAGAAAACAGCACAGAAACGCAGCTGATGAGTATAGCTGAAATACAAGGGAGAAACATATGCGCAATGGAAAACAAAAAAACAGAAGATATGTTACAACTCAGTAAGGAACTTGAAGAAAATTATGACAGAAAGAATCCTTTGGAGAGCTATAAGAATATTGCGGAACAATTAGATAAAACCTTAGATTCACAGGAGAAAATTACGGTGATAAAAAGTCTGATATGTTATTATGAATCTAAGGTTAATAATCCGTATTTCCATTCTCAATTATCGTGGGCATATGCAATATTAATAGCTGGATGGAGTGGACTTACATCAGTATTTCTTACTTGTGTGAATTTAGTGGTATGGGTAAAGATCATTATGATTGTAATTTATAGTATATTTATATTCTTGTGCATTATATTAAATGTTACGGCTCCGAAACAAGATAAAAATGTTTTTATTTTAAATGTACTCAAATTAAAATTTGAGGAATATTTGAATGCAGATGAAAAGCAATAGGTAATTATCAGACAACATGGTGCAACAAAATTCATCTAGGCTTTGAGATACACCGGTGTTGGTTTGCTTTGAAGGTGAAAAATAAAAGAAAGGGACATATTATAGCCAATAGAAGCAGTAAGTGTTTAATTTGTTGTAGTGGGAAACAGGACAATAATTACTGTATGATGGTATTGGCCCAAAACAAAGTTTGACATAATGAAAAAGAATATGTTTGAAGATTTATGCGACGAAATGGAAAAAACATATAAGGAACAAGAGGGTAGAGTTTCTTTTGTTAGGACTATTATCAGAGAATTTATAAAAAAATATGATAGTAAGAAAGATATATTGATTCAATTGCGAGCAGAAGCAGAAGGGGCAGATATATCGGCATTTGATAGTACAATAGCATCGTGTCTTGCAATATTTATATCAATGGGGAGTTTGTTAGTTACTATTTTTGGAAAAGATGATTTAAAAATATGTTTGTTAGCGCTTGTTGTAATTGGAATAATGGCAATATATTTATTGTATGAATTGATCAGATACAAGAATGTAAATAAATGGAAAAAATACATAGTAGAAGTGCTAAATCAAATGATAGAAGAAATATATATATATATAACTATATCAACAAAATCCCTGATTATTGACGGTGGCACAGAGATTTGGGGATAGACTTGCAGAGTGTGTTACTTGGAATTCCAGTATTTTCAGATACCACGCTTCATTGGCTGCTAGAAGTAGGGGCTGACGCATTGGTCAAGCAGATTTATATACGTCAATAATAACATAAAAAGATCAGTGCACTCACACTGGTCTTTTTCTGATAGTTACAGTCCGATTTTGCAAAACACCTTTTGACAAAAATGGGAACATTATATAATGAACACAATTGAATCAATAAAAAGGGAATGGAAGTGTTTGTATGTTTACACCAGTAACAGATAATTTCTTGGAGATGACTCCGGTAGATTTTGAAAAGTTTTGTCTGTATATCTTAGAAAACAAGACAAAAGGTTTGAATAATGTTAAAATTTATCATAATAAACTAATGGAAGTATATGATGGAAAATATCAGCTGGATGGCTATATTGAGTTTGACGCAATGGGAGTGACCTATAAAACAATTGTAGAGTGCAAACATTATAAGGCTCCGATCAGCCGTGAAATTGTGCAGAAGGTGTACGATAATCTCAGAGCAGTAGGCGCACAGAAAGGAATTGTTATCTCTACTTCCAATTTTCAATCGGGTGCGATTGCGTATGCCGGGCTGCATGGAATTGCCTTAATACAATTGGCAGAGACGGAAAAGGAAGACATTGCACCAGGCAGTCAGTATCGCGTCATTGTAAACAGTGCTTATACACGATCAAACGCAGGATATCCGTATATTGGAGTTATGATTGGGCAGGGAAAAGACGGAAATGGAATTACCTGCAATTATCTGACACCTCTTTCGGACAAGCTGAAGGAGTTCCTGCTGGAGTAAAAATGGGAGCCACTCTGCTGGAATTTAAGGGTAGTACAAATGATGAAATATGGGAAATACACATTAAATCAATTTATCGAGCAGACTAGAAAGAACAGGAAAATATCGCAGGAAGAACTTACAGAAGGCATTATTCATGTCAAAACATATCGAAGGTTGATTGGAGGAGAAATCGAAACAGAAAAAGTTATATGGGACACTTTATTAGCCCGTATGGGAGTGATCAGCCTGATTTATGAAGGCTATATCTCTCAGAGTGAGTACGTTCAGTATGAGGCGTTACTTGAATTGCGGAAACAGAGTAATTTACTTATACGTGCAATGTATGAAAAACAAAGTAAATATAAGATCGATAAGATATGCGAAGAAATCCGGGAACAAATCGGAAAGTACAAGCAGACATATTCCAGGAAAGAGACTGGACTGAGCAATTTGGAGAACTTTTTCCTTGGAATTGTCGAGGGATATTGTCGGAAATCGGAGGCTTTACATTATAAGAAAAAGGGTCATGATCGAAGCCGGTATTTAGAAAATGTGTGGAAAATGCTGCACACAAAGAAGATCCGGCTGATTATAAAAAGTGAAGATCGGGTCGCACTTGCACCGATTGAATTGGAACTTTTATTGCAGATCGCAGATGCATATTGGGACGAACAGCGGCGTGATGAGGCGGAAGAAATGGCTTCTTGGATCTGGAATTACAGGAAGAAGCATACTTTATTTGAGGATGAAATGATCAAAATATATCCATATGCAGCAATTCTTCTGATTCGTATAAAAATCAGAAAAGGTGAATGGGAAAAGGCATGGGAGATCTATAAAGAAACGATTGAGATCGTTACGGAAGCACAGAGTTTTCGTGGAATGATATATTTGTTGGATCTTCAACTGGAATTATGGGGTCATTGTCAGGAACACTGGTTTGAATCAGAAGAGGATGTCTTACAGATCAAGACATGCATTTTGGACCTGAACCAGCAGTACGATGAGAATCCATATGGAATTTATCCGATGTATACACTACAGAATGCAGTTGTTGCGAATGAAGTGATTCGGAGAAAACGTATCCAGAGAAACTTAACACAGAGCGTGCTTTCAGAAGGCATCCTGGAGCCCGAGAACTATTCACGATATGAGAATGGAAGATTGAACATCCGTTGGGAGAAAATCGCACAGATCCTAGATCGGTTGGAACAGAATACCGAGAAGGAGCAGTTGATCTTAGATACCTATGATGTTGATGTGATGGAACAGTATTTTCAATGTGGGAAACTCGAGTATCAAGAACAGATGCGATACAGCAGGATGTGGTATCGACAACTTTGTAACAAGTTGGATATAGATTCTAAAATTAATCGACAGTATATTGGATTTCAAAATTTAGTACAACAGAAGAACGCATTTCAAAGGCAACAACTAGAACAATTGGAGGAAAAAATTCAAGAACTTTTGAAACTTACAGTGCCTCAAAATTTGAAATCTAATGAAATTGGAAGGTTATGTACACGAAATGAGGTTTTATTGTTTAATTTATATGCCAATATTTTATATGAACAAAATAAAAAATTTCTTGCAATAGATATTCAAAGAAAGATATTAAATGAATTTGAACAATATGAGATTCGACAGAAGTATCCTTGTCATGCACAAACTTTATTGATGGCAAACTATTCTTCTATGATTGGCGATATAAAAAAATACCCACAAGCTCTTGCTATTAATCATTCAGAAATAAAATGTTTTCTAAAAAATGCAAGAGCATGGGGAATTCAGTTGATTTTATATGATATTGCTTGGAATTTGTATGAAGTAAAGCAAAACTATATAAAGTCTGTGACATCATATCAAACGGCATATAACAATGCAGTATTGTTAGCAAAACTTCAAAAGGATGATATCTTTTTATACTTTTTATATGATCGAAAAGATAAATTCCAAAATTAAATTCCGTAAATTAAATGTCTATCACTCGCAGGAGCCACAAGTGAATGACTGAAATCAAAATGCTGATCTAATGCTGCAAAAGATGGCACGAATGGAAGTGCCAGAAGTCCAATAAGTAAGAATGAAATAACTGTTTTTTTCATAGCTGTAAATCCTCTGTTTCTTAAATTTTCTGTAAATAATTTAAGCAGAGAAAACAGTAAAATAACATGATGCATCATAGGCTATTTTGCGGCAAATAAAGGCACAATTGCATCATATGGTGAATGTATGGACTGTGGTAAAATACCCCAAAATTTGGGGAGGACTATTCCATGTATACCATTGCAATTTGCTGTGAAAAAGAAGAAATTCTCGAAAAACTGGAAAAAGAAATAAAGAAAAATCTGGAATGCAAAGAAAAGGCGAAGATCATAACCTATATGGATAATGAGATCTTATTTTCATCCATCATAAATAGGTTTGATCTTGTTATTTTTGAAATCGAAATGTGCGAAAAAAATAAAAATCTGTCGAATGATTCCGTTTTCGCAGCACTGACATTTTTACCGAAGGATTTTACAGGGCGTCCATATCAATATTTTGTTACAAAATTTGAGATAGACAAAATGCAGTCGCAATTGCCACAGCTTCTTTGTGATATGAAACAGAATGAGAATCATGATTATGTTCAGGTGACAAGTGATGGAGTTGCTGTGAAAGTAAATATCCGGGATATTTTATATGTGACAAATCATAACCGTGGAAGCAAGGTTGTTGTAGGCGGATTAAGCAATCGAGAAAGCTGGAAGCATTTTGATTGGGAAAAACATAAACGATGGGCAAAAAAGTGGGATAATGGAGTTGTTCATATATACAGCAATGAGAAGCTGGAAGAGTGGTACAAACAGTTAGGGGATAAAGGTTTCGAATATTCGCATTGCAGTTATATTGTAAATATGTTTGCGATTGATATTGTACAATCCGATGATGTTATATTGGAGAATGGAGAAACGATCAGTATTTCTAAGACCCGGAGAGCACAATTCCATAGAAGGCTTACAGAGGTATATGGGAAAAAATACCACAGAGAATTAAAAAAGGAACGCTATGAAACGAATTAGCAATATAGTATTTATTTTCCTTTTTACAATTGTAATTTGGAAAATTCCAAAATTTATTATTTTTATCTGCGAAAAACAGCAGGGATATAATGCCGATACAATAATTTCTTATGCAGGTAGTATTGCAGGTGGACTGTTGACTTTGATTGGTGTTTATTTTACGGTTCGATATGAAAGAGAAAGGGATCGTAAAGAATTTGAACTGCAGAGTACTCCGGTGTTATCGGCTTCAGTTGTTGAGATGAAAAACGAATCAACACAATTGAGAAGTGAATTTATATATAATTTTAGAAATTTCTGTTTTATGGATGATGATCTGTATTATCTCAAAGAAGGGATTGAATTTCGCAATGTTGGAAGAGGAGAAATTGAATCTGCGCACATTACGGCTAAGAAGTACTGGGTTGTAGATGGTGTGCAGTCGGATATTATTACCAATGAAATGTATTCCTATATTCTTTTTCCAGAATATCAATTGATTCCAATTAATGGAAGTATGCGGATGCAGATCGCTGTACCAAAACCAGATAAGAAAGTTTTAAATATTCCGGATGAAAACAGATTTCAATGTATGATTATAGAAAATACAGTGCAGATAACGTTGAAAGGCGTTTTCAATGAAAAGGAATCTTCCTACCTGTGTCATTATTTTGTTGATTATTATCCAAATGAGTTAAAACGCAGTTCTATCAGAGATATTTCAATGATGCTCCTTCGACCGGAACAAATAAAACTCACGGGAAAAAAGATTGAGGCAAGTGTTTCAACATATTATAATGTGAACGTTCAATCTTATATGGCTGTTATCAGTATAAAAAATTTATCCAATGATGATATCTTTTTAAAAGAGGCAATATTAACCGACATGCATAATCATATAATGGGCACTTTTGATTTCCTCAGGATACCGGATTCGCAAAATGGTTCATTAGTTGCAAAAGAACAGATTGAAATAGAAATGAAAATAGAACATCATCTGGAAGTTATCAGAAAATATGCAATAGATTTAAATGGACATATTAAATTGTGCATCGTAGATATTGACCATAATAAATATGTGTTTAAGAAGGGATTTCCGGTTGGATGATAACTTCTTTTTTGCAGCTATCCGCAAGCTCCTTCCTGGCAATCAGTCCCGCAATCATATCACTGAGGATGACAAGATCAGAGGACTACCATGAAATGTTGTTGTTCCCTGTTGGTCAGGATGATATAATGGAACTTAAAGCGTGCAGTACAGAAAGCACGCGATCATGAGGAATGGAGGTTGGAGTACATGACATTACTTATGAGAGATAACCAAATGCGAGAGGAAGGTCGTATAGAAGGAAGAATTCAGGTGTATCGTAACCTGCGTAAAAAAGGATTTTCAAAAGAAGAGGCTCTGGCATTTGCTGAGATACCTGCTTCGGCAGTGGAAGATGACGAAGAACAGGCCAAACAGGAATAGCCAATGTTTTCAAAAAGGGAGCTGCTCACCAAATATCAAGGTGTGAGGCTCCTTTTTGATTTGCAGTCTGCAATCTGACACAGAGAAACTCCGGAAGAGAGAGAACCAGAATTTTGATGATCAGATGTGGTAGTTTTTACATTGTCTGAAGTACATGGTATACTGATATAAAAAGTAGGCGAATACTGCGAATTGCAAGGTTTAGACCTTTGCCTGAGTATGCACTGCGAATCCGGAAAGGATATAGATCACAGATATGAATAACCGAAAATCCCTGATTTTACATATCAGTTATATTTCAATTTTAATTATTATTTCTGCGACAACGATTCGTCATAGCCGAAGTGATAAGGCGCAGGAACAGATGCTGAATACAGATTATCTGTCAGACACAGAACAGATGGAAGAGACTGAGGATAACGAACAGACGCTTCATTATGTGGATGCCTGGGGTGAATGGCATGATACGATCATTCGTGATGATATTGCAAAGCATGATTATGACTGGACATGCCTGAAACAGACGGAAAATGGAATTACTTATGAAGGCGATTCTAATTATGCAATTCGAAAAGGGATAGATGTTTCTTATCATCAGGGAGACATCAATTGGGAAAAGGTGAAAGATGCCGGATATGATTTTGCACTTATCCGCATTGCATATCGTGGTTATGGCGAAGATGGACAATTGAATGCAGATCGCATGGCACTTACCAATATAGAGGAAGCGCAGGCTGCTGGAATGGATGTTGGAGTATATGTGTTTTCGCAGGCAGTGAATGAGGAGGAGGCAGATGAGGAAGCCAGGTTTGTTTTAGATCAGCTGCAGGGCAGAATGCTGGAACTCCCAATCGTGTATGACCCGGAGTTGATCCGTGATGACGAGGCAAGAACGGACTCTGTGACAGGAGAGCAGTTTACTGCGAACACGATTGCTTTTTGCGAACGCATAAAAGAGGCAGGATATCAACCAATGATATATAGTAATATGGTGTGGGAAGCCGATTTGTATGATCTTGGAAAGCTGCAGTCATATCCGATATGGTATGCAGATTATGAGCAGATTCCACAGACACCGTATGCATTCCGGTTTTGGCAGTATTCCGAGAAAGGAACCGTGGATGGCGTCAGTGGTGATGTGGATCTGGATGTGGAGTTTATAAGAAAATAGAAAATGTCTAAGAAAGCTTAAAAGGAGAAAAAGGTTGAATGTACAAAAGGTAAAAGCATGGTTATTAGAACACGGAAGAATTATGGTCGCAGTTTTTATGATTCTTATAATTGTCGGAGCAACGCTTATTTGGTTGATAGACGGAAAAAATGGCCAGAAACAGAAGAGGTGTGATACGCAAATTGAGGAAACGGAAGCTCTTGCAGCAACACAGGTTATGCCAGAAACAGAATCCACTCAGATTTTAGAAACACTGCAGGAAGAAAGTGAAGTGACAGCACTTGAGGAAACGGAATCCACAGAACCAGAGTGGTCGGAGGAAATTTCAGAAGAATCCGAGCAAAGTTGGGATGAACAGGATCAGTCTGTTGCTGAAGTAGATGAGGAGGTACCACAGGAACCTGTCCAGGCCAAAACGGATTGGGTCACATCGTTGCAGATTGCACAGTCTGCTTCACAGCTTCTTATCGTTTCTGCAAATGGAGGAACTGCAACAATTTCGCTTCACAACCGAAATGAGGTGGGGCAGTGGTATGAGGCAATTTCAACACCTGGTTTTGTTGGAAAAGAAGGTGTAGGACAGGCCTCTGAATACAGGGAAGTAACGCCAAGTGGTGTTTATGGTTTTTCTATGGCATTTGGAATTCAGCCAGATCCAGGAGCTCAGATCGCATATACACAGGTGGATGATTCGGATTATTGGGTAGATGATGTGAATTCTGCATATTATAATCGTTTTGTATCGACCAATTCGGTTACACCCGATTGGAATTCTGCGGAGCATCTGGCTGGAGCAGCACCGGCATACAATTATGTATTGGCTTTAAATTATAACGCTGCATGTGTACCAGGTGCGGGATCTGCTATTTTTCTTCATGTTTCTCTTGGGAAAAGTACCTCAGGATGTATTTCGATGCCAGAAAATATTATGATATATTTACTTCAGAATATCACTTCGGGTTGCACGATCGTTATAGATAATTCGGAGAATATATCAAATTATTAGGAGACCAGCTATGAAAAGTCAATCATAAATTAGCAGAAAATTTCTTTTTCATATCGGTGGTAAAAAAGGGTAACTTTAATAGAACTCTCTTAGGGTGCTTTTTCAAAATCTATCGATATTGGTATACAGACTTCTTGGCATCACAATAAGCCTTGAAGGTTGCGTTGTTTCTGACAACGTTCCAAGCTGCATTTACAGAAGCGGGTATTTCTTTAGTCGTCAAAAGGTTTTTGACTAAACTTACTCTCGTAGTCAGGTCCACAAATTTCTTCAGATTTTTTTTGAGCCAGTCAACCTGCATGGTTAACTGACCAACCTTTTTGCATACTCCGCTTTTTCATTGCGTTCTTCGGCAAGCTTTTCTTTGAGGTTATCCTCATGTTTGTCATCAAATACAGCAGAAGCGTTGTTGAGGAATTCTTTTTTTCAGTTGCGGAGTAAATTCGGCTGGATATTATTTTCAACGGCAAGGGTATTGAGATATTTCTCTCCCTTAAGTAGTTCGATTACAAGGTCTGATTTGAATTTGGCACTGAAATTTCTTCTTTGTCTGGACATGTTTATGAATCCTTTCTATGGTACTGATTTTAGTATATCAGATTCATTAAAAACTGTCCGAAAAAGTGTCTTAATTTATGAGACCATTATATTGCGTAAAGACCATGAATGTGCTAGTCTGAGAGCATGATTAGTGCACAGGATAACAATATATATGTATATGAACAAATAAATAATGATGAGATACGTCTTCTTCGTGTATGGGGACAGTACTCAGTATTAACGATCCCGCAAAAGATCGGTGAACAGACAGTGACGGTGATCGGGGCATATTGCTTTGCTCCGGCATCAAAATTGTCGGAAGAATTAGAACAGGAGTGTGCAGACTATTTGGATGAACATGCCCTGAAGGATTCATACCGGACGATTGCGGGAGATTTTTTATGCCAGATCATTCTTCCAGACAGTGTGCGCTGTCTGGAATCGTATGCTTTTTACAATTGCAGGGAGTTGGAAGAAATCACAGTAGGAGCAGCACTTCGCGAAGTGAATGGGGATGCGTTTATGAATTGCAGGAAGCTGGGCAGGGTGACGCTGCGGGAAGCGGTTGACAGACCAACTGGTTTGTCATTTCTTCTGGGGCAGATCACTTCGGAGATTGAAGTGGTGTTTCAGAAGGAGGATGTAAGGCTCGTTTATCCAGAATTTTCCGAAAGTTATGAAGAGATCGGACCGGCTCACATTTTCCATTTGCAGGTAGAGGGAGAAGGGTTCCGTGCAAGAAATCAGTTTCAGAGTGGTGTTGTGGATCTTGCCGGATATGACCAGGTGTTTGAAAATGCGATTCGCACGGAATCGGTACAGACATTGATCAGGATGGCGTCCGCCCGGCTCTGTTATCCGGCAGACATAAAAGAATCGCACCGGTTACCGTATGAGGCATATCTGAGAGCACATGAACAGGAATGGATGCGGATGCTGGTACAAAATCAGGATGAAGAGACCATGGAAGCAGCAGGAAAACAGAACCTGATTTCTGATCAGGCAAGGGAATATGCAGTGCAGGAAGCAGCTGCAAGTGGCTGGATCCGCGGAAGCGCAGCATTGCTGAGAGGCGTAGCGCAGAGGCGGAGCGTTACAGCGCAATCGGAGGATGAGTATAGCTTTTAACTTGAGGCTTCTATCCAATCAGCTGCAGCAGGAAAGGAACTTTGTTTTTACGAAAAATGATAGATTCTCCGTAATACAGGAAAAATATTAGATTACGGAGAAATAACAGCTCTAAAACAGCTATTTTTAAGTGAATTCTCCGTACAGTCTAAGAAATCATTGATTACACCGACAAAATTAGAAAATGTGTGGGTGTAGAACAAAAAAATATTGCAATTACGGAGAATACCATCGGATACGGACATGGCTTACGTTAGAAGATACGTGGCACATAGAAAATACAGAGTGTACAGGCTGAAATGAAGAAAGAATATTTGAAAATAACAGAAAGGAGCGCAGGAGCATGGAAAAGGCACAGACCCAGGAAGAATGGGAAGAACAGATGGGCTTTGAGATCCTGGATTATCTCAAAGGCGAAATTTATATGGATCTTCCATTTATGGAACTTGCACTGTCAGCACTGGCTCCGAAAGGAAACAGCAATCTGCTTACTTTTGCAACAGATGGCATATGGCTGAACTTTGACCCGGCGCATTTGATCGAGGTATTTAAGCAGAATACACAGTTTCTGGAAAGGGCATATCTTCATACCGTGTTACATTGTATCTATGCACATCTTTGGATCGCAGGAACAAGAGATCGCAGATTGTGGAATTTGTCGTGCGATATTGCAGTGGAATCGGTGATCGATAACCTGAATAAGCCCTGTACGAAAAGGATACTTGGATGGCAGAGACAGAGATTGTATCAGGTTATGGAAAAAGAAAAGCTGGTGTCAGCAGCGGAAATTTATGAATATCTTCTTGAGACAAAAGATTTTTCGATAGAGGAACTGATCACAGAATTCCATGTGGATGACCACAGATACTGGCCTGAGACGAAAGATACACAACAAAAGCCGCAGATGCAGCAGGAGAACCAGAATCAGAAGAAATGGCAGAAGATCGTAAGACAGATGCAGATGAAGAAAGACAAGATAGGAAATGACCCGGATGAAGCCACAAAGGTTCTGCTTCGAAATGCAGCTGTCAATAAAGGCCGGAAAAGTTATGGAGATTTCCTGAAGAAGTTCACAAGAAGGCAGGAAGAACTTCATCTGAATATGGAAGAATTTGACCTGACTTATTATACATATGGATTGGAGCATTATGGGAATATTCCGCTTGTGGAACCATTAGAGACAAAAGAAGAACAAAGGATCCGGGAACTTGTGATTGTGATCGATACCAGTTATTCTACCAGTGGAGAACTGGTGGAAGGTTTTTTGCAGGAGACATTTACGATCCTGAAAGAAAAAGAAGCTTTCTTCCGGAATAACCGGGTACATATTATTCAGTGCGACGATGCGGTGAGACAGGATGTAGAGATTACGTCGGAGACGCAGATGGAAGCGTTACTTCAGCAGTTTTCACTTTGTGGAGGTGGAAATACAGATTTCCGGCCGGCATTTACATATGTCAATGAATTGGTGTCCACAGGGAAATTGAAAGATCCGGGAGGACTCTTGTATTTTACAGATGGAAATGGAATCTACCCGAAGAAGCAGCCACCCTATAAGACGGCATTTCTTTTCCTGGGAGATTATGAGAAAGAAAAGGTTCCGGCGTGGGCAATGCAACTTGCAATCGAGAAGGAAGAACTGCGCTATGCAGGGGAAAACCTGAACCCACACAGCTGAACAGAGCCACATATAGGTAATTGCGAAAAACTTATGTGCGCCAGTTGTGCATAGCTGGGATTTATCGATTTTACTGCTTAAATCTCCCGTTTGGCGATTGAAACAGTAGATATATTTTAAAATGAATGGAAAGTTTATGGATATACTGTTTGAAATCATAAAAATGATTTTTAAACAGTAAATATTTATTCAAACTGTTAGAAAGTTTAAATAAATACTGCTTAAAATCCATAAAACGATTTTTGAACAGTAAATATTCATTCAAACTGTTAGAAAGTTTAAATAAATACTGCTTGAAATCTCAAAATGTTCTTTCAAGCAGTATATATAAGGATATAGAAAAGAGAGAGAGTATATGAATATCAGACAGGCAAAAGAAGAAATCAGAAATACCGTGCAGGCATATCTATTGAAGGATGAAAGCGGTGCATACCGCATTCCTTCAATCCGCCAGAGGCCAGTCCTTCTGATGGGACCTCCTGGAATCGGAAAAACACAGATCATGGAGCAGATCGCAAGGGAATGCAGGATCGGACTGGTGTCTTACACGATCACGCATCATACCAGACAGAGTGCTGTGGGACTGCCGATGATCGAACATGAAGAATTTAATGGAAAAACATATGCGGTAACGGAATATACGATGAGCGAGATCATTGCAAGTGTTTATGCAAGAATCCGGGATTACGGACAGAAGGAGGGAATCCTTTTTATCGATGAGATCAACTGTGTATCCGAGACGCTGACACCTGCCATGCTTCAGTTCCTGCAGTGCAAGACGTTTGGTAATCAGGCAATTCCAGAAGGATGGATCATTGTAGCTGCAGGCAATCCACCGGAATACAATAAATCAGTCCGTGAATTTGATGTGGTAACACTGGACCGTGTACGTTATCTGAATGTTGAAGCAGATCTTGATGTATGGAAATCTTATGCTGCTGCGCAGCATATCCATGGTGCAATCTTAAGCTATCTGGAACTGAGACCGAAGAATTTCTACCGGATCGAAAATACGGTAGATGGACTGCAGTTTGTCACAGCCAGAGGCTGGGAAGACCTAAGCACACTGATGCAGACCTATGAAGAACTGGAACTTTCGGTGACAGAGGATGTGGTTCGCGAATTCATCCGGAATGAGGAAGTGGTTGAAGATTTCAGCGCATATCTTGAACTGTACCGCAAATACGAGGACGATTACCGGATTGACCGTATTCTTTCAGGAGACGTGCCTTCCGAGATTTATGCACGGTTACTTCATGCAGATTTTGATGAGCGGCTGAGTGTGGTGAACCTTCTTTTAGACGGACTGGAAAATGGCTATTCTGCGGTATATTGGGAGAAGCGCATTACGGATCGGTGGTATGCATTTTTAAAGGATTACAAGAGCAGACTGGATCGCAGTGCAGAGTTACCCACAGACGGAAGAGGGATATACGAAGAACTTCTTTCCGAAGTGGAGAAAGATGAACAGATGCGGGCAGAAAGTGGATATCTTACATCGGACGAGAAGAAAGCAGGACAGTGTCTGATCGCCTTTATAAAAGAGAATGTACCAGATGCACCAGACTATTTTGAACATGCAAGAAGCGGATTTTCCGTGCAGACAAAGGCATTAACAGAAGGAAAAAAAGCGTTGTCAGAACAGACGGAGCATGCATTTGATTTCATGGAAGCTGCATTCTCATCCGGACAGGAGCTGCTTGTATTTGTGACCGGACTTACGATGAGAAAAGAAGCAGCAGTATTTCTTGCGGCAAACCCATGTGAACGGTATTTCAAATATAATGAGGAACTGCTTGCCGGCACGAAAAAAGGGGAGATATTGAAGAAACTGGAAAACTAAAACGGGAAATAACCTTATTTGTAGTCAGACTTTATTGGCAGTATGTGACAAAAGGACAATACTGATGGTGACAAAAAAGGAAAATGGAGGTTATGAAATGAAATTCAAGAGGAAATTATTAGTTTTTCTTGCAGCGGTATGCCTGCTGGCAGGTAATCTGGCTGCAGTTCCGGTTATGGCTGAAGAGACAACTGGAACAGAGGCTTCTGTCGATTGTACTGGAAAATATGTAAATATTGCTCTGGTTGTTGACACAACCGGTTCAATGGCAGGCGACATTAAGACGGTAAAGGAAAACCTTTCAGCATTCGTAAAAGAGATTGCTGCAAGTGGAGCGATTCCAAGAATTGCGCTGATTGAGTACAAAGATATCCAGTGTGATGGTGATGACAGCACAGTTGTCCATAAGACACCGGATTATTCTGTATGGTATGATGATACGGATCAGATGATTGCGGAAATTGCTGAATTAGATGCATATGGTGGAGGCGATTCACCGGAAAGTCTTGTAGATGCACTTGGTTATGTAACAAATGACAGTGTTATGACATTCAACAGATATGCTGCTAAATTTGCATTTGTTCTGACAGATGCTGCTTATAACAATGCAAACAGATGGGGTTACAAGGATATGAATGATGCGATCGCACAGCTGAGTGCGAAAGGCATCCAGACAACCGTTGTAACACACAAAGATTATTATGCAGATACATGGGATGAGGTGACAGACGGTTATATCATCGGAGATGGTTCTGGTTTGCTTTCACTTTCGGATGTCTATGCGGATCTTACAAGCAAGACTGGTGGTACAATCATCGACATGAGTGAAGATTTTGAAAAAGACTTAAGTACATATGCAAAATCGATCATTGCTGCTACTGCTTCTACAGAAGTAGATGATTCTTATGTACCGGTAACATCAATTTCTTTAGGCGAGGCAGAAGAAGTGCCGGTTGTAACTGGTGGAGCATACAAATTCCCAATTACAGTAAATCCTTCTGATGCAACAGTGAAAGACATCATCTGGAGCGTAGAGGATGAAAGCGTTGCAACAATTAATAAAGATCTGACAACATCAGAGTTCTGCGTGGTTAATCCGGTTAAAGAAGGAACAACAAAACTGATTGCAAAGACAACGGATGGCGGATATACAGCACTTTCAACTTTACCATCAAAGGATGTGACATTCTCATTCCAGAATGCGTATGGTGAGGAACTTTACAGTTGGAATTTCAGCGGTTCAGAATTGAAAGATGCTTCAACCGTAATCAATTCATTCAAGATTGAGACTGGAGCAAAAGTGGATGCTGTATCTGCAGCAGTTGCCGCAACTGGAACAGATGGAACAACGGAGACGATCCACTTTACACATGATGGATTACTTCCTGGAACAGCTACGGTAAAAGAACGAACATCTCTTCCGGATGGAACATCTTACCTGTATTATTACAATCCATCAACTGGTAAACTGGAAGAAGTTGGCGAGGCAAAAGTAGAAGGTGGATGGGTAACTTATAAGATTGAACATTGCTGTGACTATGTTTTATCTTCAAAAGTATTAAATCTTTTACCTGCGCCTACACCAGCAACTCCAGCAACTACAACTCCAGCAACTACAACTCCAGTAACTACAACACCGGCAACTACAGCACCGGTACAGGCAGCAGCGACAGTGACTGCTCCGAATACCGGAGATAACACTGGAATCATGGCAGGAATTTCACTTCTTGTTGTTGCAATTGCACTGGTAAGCGCAGCAGAATTTATGAGAAGAAAAAGAGCATAAAATTTATAATAATAAGAGCCTTCTGTGTGTGTGTTATCAGAAGGCTCTTATTATGAAACAACTTTATTTGTCATCGTATATTGACAATACGGGTATAAAACGCTAGGATAAATTAGGAAATTGTTGCACATGTATAATGCATAGATAGACAAAAGCGAAGATTGGCTTGCTTGCAGTTGGATCGCATGATTGCAGCAGGCTTTTTAGTTAGTTTAGAAATGGAAATGGGAACGATGAAAAACGAGAAGAATAGGGAAGTAAAATTACCTCAAAATATATTGCAGAAGTTTCAATTGTGTCTGCTCGGGATACAGGTTATCCTGGCGGTGATATTGGGAATTAAATTGATCTCAATGGGCATAGCTCCGGCGAAGTATATATTTTTCTACGCAGCAGCAATTGGTCTTATATGTGTTATGACATATTGTGCATTGAAAAGAAAGGTTACAACTATTATTGTCATTGTGCTTTCTGTTTTAATTACCGCATTACTAACATATGGAATGATCGCAGTTATCAGGCTGGATCATACGATTCGTGATTTGTCAAAGGATGCAAGACTGGAAACTGTTCAAATGTCGGTATATGTAAGATCCGATGATGATGCCAGCAATCTTGCGGATCTTAGTGGAGCAAAAATCGGAATTTTAAAGGATGACCATAATGTTGATGATATAATGAATGAGATTGTAGCTTCTACTAAGAAAAAGCCTCAAAATACAGATTACGATAATATAGTTGTGCTTATGGATGCATTACTAAATGGGGATGAGAGGGCGATTGTAGTTAACAGTGCGTATATAGACATACTTTCAGAAGTAGATGGTTATGCGAATATTAAGGATGAAATAAAAGAACTTGATACTATTTCAGTCGAAGTTGAGATGGAAGATACAGAAAAAAACAATGTCCCATATGAGCTTTCTTCAGATGAAAATACTATGATTGTTTACATTAGCGGTATTGATATGTGGGGGGCTGTTAATGCACGCAGTCGAAGTGATGTCAATATTCTTGCAGTTGTAAATACCAAAACAGGACATATTCAACTTATAAATACCCCAAGAGATTATTATATTTATCTTCCAGAGCAGAAGGGATACGATAAACTGACACATGCCGGGTTGTATGGGGTAGATAGTTCCATGTCTGCACTTGAAAATTTATATGGGATCAAAATTGATTACTATATCAGGTTGAACTTTAGTGGATTTGAATCAGTTATAGATACCTTGGGAGGAGTGGATGTATATTCACAATATGACTTTACAGTAGATCCAATTAAACATTATACAGTTGGATATAATCATTTAACTGGGTTAGAGGCACTTGCTTTTGCTAGAGAACGCCACGCATTTGCGAATGGCGACATTCAGCGGGGCATAAATCAAATGGAAGTAATTAAGGCTGTTATTAGCAGGATGACATCCGTAGACGCACTTGAACATTATGAGCAGCTTTTAGGTGATGTGGAGGACTGCGTAATGATGGATATTCCTTCAAATGTAATTTATGATCTGGTCAGATATCAGCTTTCATCAGGTGTATCATGGAAAATTGATAATTATACTGTGACAGGTACAGGGGAGAGTTCATATACATATTCAATGCCTGATCGAAGCTGTTATGTGATGCAGCCAGATGAAGACAAAGTTGACGAGGCAAAGAAATTGATTGAAGATGTTTTGGGGGAAAGTAAATGAAGAAAATTCTATATGTAACTACAATTAGCGGATTTCTTCCTCAATTTGAAAAAAATGATGTAAAAATAATGCAGAATCTGGGATATGAGGTACATTATGCATCTAATTTTCAAAATCCAATTTATACATTCGATGAAGAAGAGCTAAAACGCCAGGGAATCATTCTTCATGATATTCCGATACAAAAAAGTCCGGCCAGGATTAAACAGAATTGGAAAGCTGTCAGGCAGCTAAAAAAAATAATTGATACTGAAAATATCGATATCATTCATTGCCATAATCCGATGGGCGGTGTTGATGCCAGGATAGCAGCGCATATGAGCAGGAAAAAGCCTTATGTAATATATACAGCACATGGACTTCATTTTTATAAGACAGCTCCGCTGCAGAATTGGATATTTTTTTATCCGGTCGAGAAATTCCTGGCAAAATGGACGGATACGATTATTACGATAAATAAAGAAGATTATTTGTTTGTTCGAAACAAGTTTCGATTAAGAAGAGAAAACTCTGTATTTCAGATCCATGGAGTCGGTGTGGATATGGAGCGGTTTCAGGCTAAACCGGACATCAGAAATAAAAAAAGAGAACAATTACATATTCCGGTTGACGCATTTCATATAGTAACAGCAGCAGAATTAAATGAAAATAAAAATCAAAGTGTTGTTATTAAGGCAATTGCAGAACTTGATCGAGAGGATATTTTTTATAGTATTTGTGGAAAAGGACCATATGAGAGAGAACTGGTTGATTTGATCAGGCAATTGCATTTGGAGAAACAGGTTCAACTGTTAGGATTTCGTACAGACATGGATGAAATTTTGCAGACGGCTGAGGTATTTGCATTTCCATCTATTAGAGAAGGGCTGGGAGTTGCTGCCGTAGAAGCTTTGGCATGTGGAGTACCACTTGTCGTTGCGGATAATCGCGGCACCAGAGAATATTCGATACATGGGAAGAATGCAATTGTATGTAATGCAGGGGATATAACAGCATTTAAGGAGGCTATTTATAAGTTATATTCAAATCGCAGTTATAGAGACGGATTGTCTGCAAATTGCAGAGGGGTTGCGGAAAAATTCAGTTCAGATGAAGTTATGAAAACAATGGAAATGATTTACAAACATGCAGATCAAACCATTTCTTAAAGGGGGAAACTAAATGCCGGAAATATCCGTAATTATGGGCGTTTACAATCAGTTTAATAAAGAAATTCTTTTGGATTCTGTTAATTCAATTTTACATCAGTCATTTCGTGATTTTGAGTTTATTATTTATGATGATGGCTCACATCCGGAGGCAGGGAAGATTCTAAGAGAAGTTTGTGAATTGGATGATCGTATTGTTTTGATTGGCCAGGATGAAAATCATGGATTGGCATTTTCTTTAAATGCGTGTATTGATAAAGCGAAGGGAAAATACATAGCAAGAATGGATTGTGATGACATTTCATATCCAGACAGGCTGCAAAAACAAAAGCAATTCCTGGAAAATAATCCAGATTATGCATGGGTTGGGTGCAATATAGAGTTATTTGATGAAAAGGGAAAATGGGGAAGACGTGCAATGCCTGAGTTTCCAAAGAAAGAAGATTATTTGAAGTTTTCTCCGTATGCGCATCCCACCGTTATGTATCGAGCGGAAATTTTTGATTCAGATTTAGGGTATGTAGAATCAAAAGATACTCTGAGGTGCGAGGATTATGAGATTTTTATGAATCTGCGGGAAGTGGGACTAAAAGGTGCAAATCTGCAGGAATATCTGTTCTGCTATAGAGAAGATTCAGAGTCTTACAAGAGAAGAAGCTTGAAACATAGATGGAATGAGGCGAAGTGCAGATATCGTAATTTTAAAAAATTAGGTATCTTATTTCCCTTAGGATGGGTTTATGTATTACGTCCGATTATCGCATGCATGGTACCAGCATGGGCATTAGCATTTTATAAGAGAAAAGAGTCTTCTGCGGAAAAGCAGACGATGGAGTTGGTGGAACATGAAAAAAGCAAAGATATTAGTGATGATAGTCATAGCCGCACAGTTGGTCTCCTGCGGTAGTGCAAATACGGACTCAACAGAATACAGCACATTTGCTGGACTAGAGGAAGCGAATGTATTGCCTGTGAGTGAAACAGAGAATACGCAAGATTATATTCCGGGTGTTTCAGATGTTAAAGCAGATGCTGAAACACAAGAAAGAACGATTACTGCTGATTCAGAAGTTTATAGTCAGCCGGATGTGAATGCATCTGTTATTGGAAATGTCCAAAAAGGTGATCGTATTCTGGTGTTTGGGAAAACAGAAGATCATTTATTTTATCAGATTGTTTATGACGGAAGAGTTGCATATGTGGTAAATGAAGTGATAAAAGAAAAAAAGGATGAGGATAGCAGTGACGATCCTGCATCACAAGATGTGGATAGAGGACAGGGGGCTGGAGTAAGCAATCCAGCAGCTGATAGCGGGGAACTGAATAATCAGGAAACCAATAATCCATCTGCCAATAATCCAGAAACGAATAATCAGGGAAGCAATAATCCACCTGCCAATAATCAGGGAACCAACAATTCAGAGACCAATAATCAGGAAACCAATAATCCGGGAACGAACAATTCAGAGACGAATGACCTGGAAACTAACAATCCAGGAACGAACAATTCAGGAACGAACAATTCAGGAGCAGATAACCCGGGAAACAATAATCCAGGAACGAACAGTTCAGAGCCTGGCAATTCAGAAACGAATAATTCGGAAACAAACAACTCTGGAACAGATACTTCGGGCAACGAAGGCAATAATGAGGATGTACAGAATGAATAGTTGATAGAAAGGGTATATAGATTATGAACAGTTCCAGGATCAGGGAATACATGAATTGCCTGGAGAATTCGCCATTACTAAAACAGGCCATTATAAAGACAGTTAGCGAATATGAATATGAGAATAAAAAAGGGATACCTGCGTCACAGTTATTATATTTATGCGTTTTTTCGCCAACCATTATCGGGTTTGTGGAATGGGTACTAAAAAAGGCTGAAACAGAAGGAAAAAATAGAATTTACTTTTTGAGCCGTGATGGGTATCAGATGTATCTGACAGCAAAGCAATTGTCAGAGATGAGAGGAGCACATATTCAATGCAGATATTTACATGTGTCAAGATATTCTATGAGAATGCCCGCATATCATCTGAATCTGGATAAAAGTATTGACAGTATCTGCGTAGGAGGGATTGATGTTACACCAATCAAGATTTTGAAAAGAGGCGGCTTGAATGACGAAGAGGTTGAAGAAGTTCTCAAAGAGATTGGAATTGAAGACCAAAAAGAAATCATCCTGAATTACAATCAGGTAATGAAATTTAGAGAGCAATTAAGAACCAGCAGGCTTGTTCGAAGATACATTAAGCAGCATTCGATCAAAGCATTTCAACCAGCTGTTGAGTATTTGAAGCAGGAGGGGTTATGCGATGATGATAAATATTTTATCGTTGATAGTGGATGGATCGGTACATTACAGCAGTCCATTGAACAATTAGTTCAGATTGTGAATCCAGCAATAAAAGTATCTGGTTGTTATTTTGGTATGTATGATACTCCACAAAATATAAAAGAAGGGCAGTATAATGCGTTTTATTTCTCAGCAACTACTGGGATTAAGAGAAAAATTCGATTTAGTAATTCATTGTTTGAAACCGTAATTTCTTCTTGCGAGGGGATGACCACAGGGTATCAGAATATGAGCCAGGAATATGTTCCAATATTGAATGGAAATAGCAATCCCAATCAGGAGCAAATGGGAGCAAACATAAAAATATTGGAGAGATTACTTGAAAATATGAAAACCATTTTTCAGGAAAAAAAGACTGAAATTGTAGATGACAAGCTCATAGAAAAATTGCTTTTTTTGTTTATGTCCAGACCAGGGAAATTAGAAATTAATGCATATGGTTCCAATTTGTTTTCTGATGATGTGAACGATGGAAATTATAAGATGGTAGCGGAAAATTTGTCAAAAAAACAGCTGCATGATCAACATTTTATAAATAAAATATTGATCATTACAGGAATAAGGAAAAATATCATATATGAAAGTGCATGGATAGAAGGAAGTGCAGCCAGAATATATGAAAATAACAGATGGGGATATCAGCTGGAACGATTTCATATTCGTTTTTATAAATGGTTTGTATATCTCCGCAAACAAATAAAAAGAAAATAGGTAATTAGAAATATGACACAAACTCATAAAGAGGAAATGAAAAAGAGTATTTTCTCCATAATTGCTATGGTATTCATTTCGTTTGTTTTTATGCATGATCAACTTGATGTGTATGCAGCAGATGCGGCAATTTCATTTAAAGAATCGCAATATACTGTTGATGAAGGCGATGAAATTGAAATACAAGTAAATATAAATGCCGATGGAAATATTGGCTATTATGAGGTCAAGCTACGGTATGATAATACCAGAATGACCTATGTTTCCGGTGCCGAGGAAGAAAAAGACGGCATATTAACACTTAAGGGAACCGGATGGGGAAAAGAAGTTGATTATGAACATTTAAAATTTAAGGCTGTTAGCGGGGGGAATGCTGGAATTGCAGTTCAAGAGGCGCATATATATTCTAATGATGGAGATATGGCTAGCTATTCGGTTTCGGCTAAACCAACAGCTGCAGTAAGCATTAATGGAGATGATCATGGAGAAAACTCTTTTTTTGATCAGCTGCTTGAAGAAGAAAGTGTGAATGAAACACAGAATACATATGGAATCAAGACAGATAAACCGGTTGTAGGCTGTATAAATAAGGACGGGGAGAATTATTATATTTTAGATATAACAGATTATGAACCGCAAATATCTCTGTGGAATTATACTCCGGTAACCGGAAGCTACATGAAGAAGAATATTACATATATTTCAGACAAGGATTGTAACGTAAATGTACTATTGATAATGGATGCAGATGGAAACCAATCAATGATTGCATACAACACAGAAACCTCTCAATATTATGCAGTACATGAATTACAGGAGCAGGGTTCTACTTATTATGTAATGTCTGTATTGGCTTGTAAAGATATTCCGAATCAGATGACAGAAGAAGAAATTTCTTCAAACACAGTTTGTTATGCAATCGGGAAGGATGGCTCTGGAGGATATTATCGTTATACTAAGAATGGAAAACTGGAAAACTGGGAAAACGGTAATACAAAAAGTGAGTCTGCTGGAATTAGCAGAAGAACAGTGCTAAATATCATCTGGATAATACTAATATTGCTATTGATTATTGATATTTATTTATACAAAAAAAATAAATACGGATCTTATTCTATAAAACAGTATTGGTTTGTAATTAGAGAATTAACGGGTAGAGAAATAAAAAGAAAATATGCAAGAAGTTTTTTGGGGATTGCATGGAGTGTATTAAATCCATTGCTATATATGGCTGTTATGTCTCTTATTTTTTCAAGTATATTTAAAGCAAGCATTGAAAAATTCCCAACATATTTTCTAACCGCTTATATTATCTGGCAGATGTTTAGTACATCAACCTCAACAGCGATGACTGTGTTGCCGGATAATCGGCCGTTGATACAGAAAGTGAAGCTGCCGAGAGAAATTTTTATTATTTCAAGAGTGTATACTGCATTTACCAATTTTGGATTTAGCTGTATTGCGTATATTCTGATGCTGATAGTATTTCGAATCAGAATTTCATGGACATGTGTTATGTTTTTGGGAGTTTGTATTTGTATGTTATTCTTTAGCTTGGGGATTTCGTTATTGATGGCGACTATTTATCCATTTTATAAGGATATACGTTTTATATACTCTAATTTTTTGATTTTGCTAGATCATCTCATTGCAATGTTTTATCCTATAGATATGCTTTCCGGGTGGATAAAAAAGGTTGTAGAATATAACCCATTATATGTGTTAGTGAAAGTGGCAAGAGAAAGTGTTTTATATGGGAAGGTATCATCAATTCAGGATATAGAGTATATGTGTATAACAGCTATTGGTGTGTTGATAATTGGAGTGTTCATTTTTAAAATTAATGAAAATCGAATTATCTTAAAAATGTAAATAGAAAAGGAATAATTGGTTTAATTGAAAGATATAAAACAGTACATTTTCGTTATCAAACAATTGAATAGAAAAGAAACAAGAAGATTAAATTCAGGCACGCAATTGGGTACATTTTGGAATGTATTTAATCCCTTATTGTTTATGGTGGTTATGTCAACCCTTTATGGAACAATCTTTAAACACGATATAGACAATTTCCAGGTTTATTTTTTCTCAGGATTTATTATATATACTCTTTATAAATCGGGGATGGAAGGAGCCATGCTTTCTATCGTGCAGAACAAGAATTTTCTTTTACACACAAAAATTCCAATGCGTATTTTTGTCTTTGAAAGAGTGTATACAGCTTTAGTTAATTCAATCTATATGTTAATAGCGTTTGTTGCAGTATTAATTTATTATAAAATACCATTCAGAGCATTAGACATATTGGTTATACCAGTTATTTTATCCATTGTATTAACAGTATTTGGCTTTGGAGAAGTTCTAGCTGTGATTTGTGTTTTTTTTGAGGATATACGATATTTGTATTCAATACTTATGACATTAGTAATGTTTGGATCCGCAATAATATTTCCAATAGAACGTGTATCTCAAGGGCTCCAAATGTTTATTCGGATAACACCAATATATAATGGAACATATTTGTTTCGTTCGATCGTGATGAATGGAAAAATACCAGAATTAACGGCATGGATAGAGCAGATGTTTTGGTGTGCATTTGCTCTTTTTATCGGGGAAGTAGTATTTAAAAAAAATATGAATAAATTGGTTGAAAAAATATGATTATGAAGAGAACTATAAAAATAATTACATTAATATGTGCTGTGATTTTTACAATAATGGATTCTGCGGTATATATATATGCAGCAGATGGGACAATAACTTTTGGTTCGAATTGGTATGAAAAAGAATTCAATGAGGAATTTAATGTCGGAGTCTATATTCGCAGTGAAGAGACAGTGGGACAATATGAGGTTGAAATATCTTATGATCCTAGATATCTGCAGTATGTAAGTGGTGCAAGCGAAGTAGATGAAACTATGGGCATAATGAAGTTTAGTGGCACAAGTAATGCAAAGGAAGAAAAGCTCTGGTTAACGTTTCGTACATTAAGTGGTGGAAATACACAGTTATCTGTAAAATCTGCAGCGGTGGATAATTCACAGAATGAAAAAATAACAATCAATGATTTAAGCGTAGTTGAGGTCAGAATCTCTGGAGAGGATACTGTTAGTGAATTAGAGAATAAAGATGTAACTACTGATTCGATCAATGAAAATCAGGAGAGCGAAACTATTGCGAATGAAAATGTGACAAATATTTCAAGTGAAACTAAAACGCAGGGTGAAGTGGACTCGACAAGAGAGAATGAGGAAAAAGGTTCGGCAAATATCCCAGTAAGGGGGATTTTATGTCTTTTTATCGCAATTCTACTAGCTTTACTATGCGGTCTTATTTTGCTAAAAAATCAGAAAGTCAATAAAATAAAGAAAAAAAGAAAAATGAAAAAGAAAAAGAAAATTAAAAATATAAAAAGTACAACAAATGGTATCAATGATATTAATATGATTGATTTTGATGATATACAAAAAGATGAAATGCCATATGAAAATGTTGATAATTCAGATGACGATACAGATGATGATCCAGTCATTCGGGTTGAAGGTGTTACGATGAGATTTAAAATTGCGACTTCGAATACTTCTGGAATAAAGGATTTTATAATACAAAAGATTAAAAGACAGGTGTCTTATAGAGAATTTAAGGCATTAGATGATGTATCGTTTGACGTATATAGGGGAGAAGTAATTGGAATAATTGGAACAAATGGGTCAGGAAAAAGTACATTACTAAAGATTGTTTCAGGTGCATTAGTTCCAACCAAAGGAAGGGTTGTTGCTGATAAATCCAAAATTCAGTTATTAACCTTGGGAACCGGATTTGATGGTGAGCTTACGGCAAAAGAAAATGTGTATTTAAACGGATCCATAATTGGATTTTCAAAAGAATTTTTAGATACGCATTATCAGGAAATTGTTGAATTCGCAGAACTAGACGGATTTATGGAAGAAAAAGTGAAAAATTTTTCAAGTGGTATGGTAAGCAGATTAGGATTTGCTATTGCAACAGCTGGTGCTGCCGCAGAAATATTAATACTGGATGAGGTATTAAGTGTAGGAGATGAATTTTTCAGAGAAAAAAGTTTAAAGAAAATAAAGGAGATGATTCATGGAGGAAGTACAGTTTTATTAGTAAGTCATAGCATGAATACAATAATAGAGAACTGCTCTAGATGTGTCTGGATTGAAAAAGGACATTTAAAGATGGTTGGAGAAACCAAAAAGGTTTGTCATGAATATCAGAATTTAAAAAAGAAAGAGGGAATTGAAAATTGAGAAAAAAGAAAGTAATTGAGGTGGAGGACTTCGTATGCAGATACAGGGAATGTTAAATAGCACAAAAGATATTTGTGATATAGATGAAATGTACTATAACGGAGACAACTTTTTTGTAGAGGATAATAGTTTAGTTATTAAGAAAAATGGCTATATTGCAACAGACACATACTTTAATTCTTTATCAATAAGAAAATGGAAAAAATATTCCGTTGCCGATTCATTTGGTGTTGAACTTGATGTAAAAGGAAAATGTAAAATTTATATCTGCTTTGCATGGATAGATGATAAAAATATAATAAGACGTTGGGGAGATAATACTCCATGTTATGAAAAAACCACTTCGAAAAGAGAACATTTGACATTTGAATATCCGGATCATGATAAGGCGGTTATAGCTTATTTTATGGTTCAGGCCTTAGAAACGGATGTATATCTGCATTCATTTAATTATTTTACAACAAAGAATGTTTCCCCGGAGAAAACAAGCCTTGCTATAGGAATATGTACATATCGGAGGGAAGAATATGTTCTGAAAAATTTGCAAAAATTAAAGAATGACTGTCTGGAAAAAAATAAAATAGAGGTCATTATTGCAGATAATGGACAAACCCTGGAAAACAATTTTGATGAAGAAACGATTCATTTATATAAAAATAGAAACTATGGTGGAAGCGGTGGCTTTACCAGATGTATGCTAGAAGCAAAAAAAACAAACAAATATACGCATATTCTTTTAATGGATGATGATATTTTACTGGATAGTGAAGCGGTATTACGAACATATACATTAATTAGTTTATTAAAGCCGGAATATCGAAATTCTATTATTGGTGGTGGAATGTTGGTATTGAGTGATAAACAAATGCAGTTTGAAAGTGGAGCACTCTATTATCATGGTAACTTATCGTTTACACAGAAAAATGCAAATATGACTACTATAAGAAATGTCATTCAGAATGAAAGAGAAAGAGATGTTAATTATAATGCGTGGTGTTATTGTGCGATTCCGGTTAGTGTGATTAATGATAACAATTTGCCACTGCCAATATTTATCCATATGGATGATGTGGAATATGGAGTACGAAGTAAGCTGCCAATAATTACAATGAATGGTATATCGGTATGGCATCCATTCTTCTCTAATCAACGAAGCTCTCATATTGTATATTATGATGTAAGGAATAAACTTATTGTGATGGCTGAATTTGGCGGTGTAGATATACGTGATTATGCAAAAAAATATTTAGATATTTTTTATAAATCAATTTTTAATTATGATTATTACAGAACGATCATGGCATGCAGGGGAATTGAGGATTTTTGTAAGGGAATAGATTATTTGAAAAAGCTAGATCCAATTGAATTGAATAATGAACTTGTAAAAGGTAATAAAAAATGGCTTGAGGCTGATGAAAGCATCAGGAAGAATGTTAAGAAAACATCTAGAGTGATCGTCTCAAAAAAAGAACTTTTGAAGACTTATTTATTACCAGGGAAAAAAAAGCAGGTCATATATGATTGTACAATTTCAGATGCAAATCCGGATGGTGCAGATGAGATGCTTATATATAATCCGGTAAGCGATAAGTACTGTGTATATAAAAAGAACTTTTTTAAAATGCTCGAAGCAAAATTGGCTTGTAAGAAAGCAATGAAATTAATAGAAAAAAATATCTGTGATGTTGGATTTGAATGGAGAGATAGACTTCATGAGATAACTAATGTAGAATTTTGGAATGAATATTTAGGATTGGAGAATAGTAATGAAAAGTAAAAAGGTTTTATCAATTGTAATCCCTGCGTTTAACATGGAAAAATATATCGAAACAACATTAGATTCCATGGTTGTTGATGATTATATGGATAAATTAGAGGTACTCATTATTGATGATGGGTCTAAAGACAGAACTGCTGAATTAGCTCAAAAATATGTTGATAAATATCCTGGCACATTTAAATTAATTTCTAAGGAGAATGGCGGACATGGTTCTGCATTAAATAAAGGAATAGAACTTGCAACAGGTAAATATTTCAGACCAATTGATGCAGATGATTGGGTTGATCAAGAAGCATTGAAAGCGGTTATTGATGAAATGGAAAAACAGGATGCAGATATGGTTCTTACCAATTTTCGAAAGATATTAGAAAAGCAGGATAAGATTGTTAATTGCAGAATTAAAAACGTCTGGAACAGAAGAGAGATAAATGAAGGAAAAGCGAAACCAAAGCCTGGACGAGATGTCTTGCTTTATGGAAAAGTATATGATTTTAATGAAAAATTATTTGATTATTCAGAACAATATCTTTTCCATTATGTCTCATATAAAACTTCACTTTTACAAGATAATAATATTCGATTTGATGAACATGTTTTCTATGATGATATGGAATATGACATTTTCCCATTAATTTACGTGAAAACAGTTTTACCAATCGATAGATATTTATATCAGTATCGACTTGAAAGAGAAGGACAGAGCGTAGATGAAAGTTCTTTTGCTAAGCATAATAAGCATAGAAGATTGATCGTTGAACATATATGCAGGTATGTAATTGAAAATAAAGATAAATTTGGTGAAAATGTTTTTAATCACATATATCCAGATCTGCTTTGGAAAATAACCAGACAGTATGATATTTATTTTAAGCTAATGCCGAACAATCGTGAAACATATGAAGAAGTATTAGGCTTTTCAGAAAATATAAGAAAAATATCGAATGATCTCTACGAAAAAACACTGTCAAAACGAGTAGAAAATACAATAAAATATGGATTTAAAGGATTCCATTTGATCGCAAACAAACGTCTGCAGGCATTACATTGGAATCATATACACAAAAATGATCCGGATTTTTCTAAGAAAGCCTGGACAATAGAGTCTGATATTCCTATGCATCGAATGATCCGTAAAAGAAAATGGTTGAAATTACTTCATATCTCATGGCTGGATCCAGATATGAGAAGAATTCGCAGATTTAAAAATATACATAAAGGGGAAAGAGTTTTTATTACATGTCCGGGACCGTCTCTTACCATTCAAGATTTGGAGTTGTTAAAAAACGAATATACGATAGGTGTAAATAGTATTACAAAAGCTTATACAAAAACGAACTGGAGACCGACATATTACGCATTAATTGATATCTTTTCATTTGGAAAATATCTGCATGAACATGAAGTGGATGGTGGTACATTTTGCCAACGAGAGGCTTTTTTGCATTATCGTTCACAACCGAAAACGCAGAATGGTAGAGAAACATATTTGTTAGTGGATTACTCTAATCATCTGGATGACTGGATGGAAAAAAAGAAAATTGAATATAGTGATGACATTTCGGTTGGGGTATATGATGGATTTACAGTTACAAACATGGCAATTCAGATTGCAATTTATATGGGATTTAAAAAGATATATCTTATCGGTTGTGACTGCGACTATTCAAAGCCAAAGATTCATTTTATTGAAGCTCCGGGAGATAAAGGAAAAATTGAAGCTGGGTGGTTACCACAGGCAGCTGCTTTAAGTATTGATGGATATAAAGCAATTAGAGATTTTGCATATAAGAGACATGTAGAGATTTATAATGTTACGCGTGGTGGAAAACTGGAAGTTTTTTACAGAGATAATTTAGAAAGAGTGTTAAAGGAGAGATAAACAATGAAAGTGGTTTCTTTTATTCCAATAAAATTAAACAATCAAAGATTACCAGGAAAAAATCTTATGGATTTAAATGGAAGACCGTTATGTGACTATATTTTTCAGACAATTAATTCGGTAGAAGGAATAGATGAAAAATATGTTTTTTGTAGTGATCCAACAATAAAGGAATATATTCCGGAAGGAATAGAATTTTTGCAAAGAGATAAAAAATTAGATGGATTTGAAGTGAAAGGATTAGATATCATAGAGGGATTTGTGGAAGCAGTAGATGCAGACATATATGTGTTAACACATGTTACACAACCTTTTACAAAGAAGGACTCTATTGAAAATGCGCTTGCTAAGGTGGTATCAGGAGAATATGATTCTGCTTTTAGTGCAGTTATGCTTCAGGACTATATGTGGTATCAGGGAAAACCATTTAATTATAATATTGAAGATATTGTTAGAACTCAGGATTTAGATCCTGTATATATGGAAACAGGAGCATTCTTTATTTTTAAAAAAGAAGTTTTCACAAAAATGCACAGAAGAATTGGCTTAAAACCATATATTTATGAAATTGATCAATTTGAAGCTGTTGATATAGATGTTAAAGAAGACTATGATTTTGCAAAAGTAGTCGCAGCATTTTTAAATAAAACATCGGAGGAAAAATAGAAAAATGGGAAATATTAAAGTTCTTGATTGTACATTACGAGATGGAGGGCGGATTATAGATTGTGCTTTTCCAGATGAAGAAATTTTAGCAATATCGCAGAAATTAGCAACCGCTAAGATCGATATTATTGAGGTTGGTTTTTTAAGAGATTGGAGAAAAACACAATATAATGGAAATTCTACTTTTTTTACAGATGTAGATCAGATTAAGCCGTTTGTAAAAAACAGAAATGCTGAATATGTTGCATTTGTGGATTATGGAATGTTTGATTTTGATACTCTGAAAAAATGTGATGGAGAATCGATTACTGGTATACGAGTTGGCTTTACCAAGAAGAATAAGAAAGAACATTATGACGATATACTCAGATGTCTTCATATTGTAAAAGAACAAGGTTATAAACTGTTTATACAAGGAGTTAACACTTTAAACTATTCAGATAAAGAAATACTTGAATTGGTAGAAATGGTTAATGCTGTTAAACCATATAGTTTTGGAATTGTTGATACGTATGGAGCAATGTATCTGGATGATGTCACAAGGATATTTGCACTTATTAATAATAATATGGATCCAGAAATATGTGTAGATTTCCACTCCCATAATAATTATCAGTTATCAAATGCATTAGCTCAGCAGGTTATTTTAATGGCACAGGGTAACCGTAAAGTAATCATTGATGGAACCTTAGATGGAATAGGAAAAGTTGCCGGCAATTTAAACACGGAGTTAATTGTGGATTATTTGGTACGTAAGCACAATTGTAATTATGATTTCGACCAGTTGTTAGATTTGATTGATAACTATATTATAAAATATAGGGATGCCGAAAATTGGGGGTATTCTATTCCGGCACTTTTATCAGGAAATTATCAGGCACATCCGAATAATGTGAGATACTTAACATCGAAATTCAGATTGTTATCCAAGGATATAAAAAATATTCTTTCAATGATAGAACCTGAATTAAGACAACGATATGATTATGACAATATTGATAAGTTATATCTTGAATACAATTCAAAGTTTGTTGATGATGAAAAGGATATCAATGAATTACGTAAGATTATTGCAGACCGAGAAGTCCTTATCATAGTTCCAGGAGAGAGCATAGAACAACAAAGGCAATTAATCAATGAGTATATTCAGAAAAATTCACCTTTTGTAGTAAGTGTAAATCATGTGTCTGAGTATACAAAATGGTCTTTCTGGGGAAATTCAAAGCAATATGAGATGAATAGCTTTACGGAAGATGTAAAGCGGATAGTTACTTCCAATTTGAAAGACAGTAATGCAGAATATGTGATTAATTATTACTCTGTTATCAATGAGGGATATAAATATTATGAAAATACAACCTTTATGTTGCTTAACCTTCTGAAAATATTAGGATGTAAACAGATTACTTTTGCAGGATTCGACGGATTTGATAATAATAAAGTAACAAATTATCTTAGCAATAAATTCCAGAATGAAAGACATAAAGAGGAATTTGTGGAACTGAATAAGGAAATTACAAGTATGCTTGCTGATTATTGGAAAATAGTAAAGGGAACATGTCAAATATCATTTTTGACAAACAGCATGTTTGAAAAGGTAATTAAGAATGAAGAATCATAAAAATATTAAGGTTTTGTTTTTGGACGTTGATGGGACTATGACCGATGGAAAGATACATATTTCACAAGAAGGAGAATTGTTTAAAAGCTTCAGTGTAAAGGATGGATATGCGATTAATCATATCTTAGCGGAAAAGGAAATTGTACCGATTGTTATTACCGGAAGGGAAAGTTCTATAGTACAAATAAGGTGTCGGGAAATTGGCATTACAGAACTATACCAGGGAATATCCAATAAAAGAGAGAAAATGATGGAAATTATGGAGCGTATTGGAGTTTCCTTAATGGAATGTTCCTATATGGGGGATGATCTGAATGATTATGAGTGTATGAATATGGTTGCATTAAGAGGCTGCCCCAAAGATGCTGCGAGGGAGATCATTGAGATCTCAGATTTTGTATCGAATAGATGCGGTGGAGAAGGAGCAGTCAGGGAGTTTGTAGAATGGCTATGATTCAATATTGTTTCCTGAAATATTGAGCAAATGCAGATAGAGAGGAATGCTGTTAATGAGTATGAGAGTTGCTACGATTGGTACATGTGTTGGTGCTGATATAATTCGAAAATCAAATCAAAGGAAAAGTGCTAGAACTTTAGTGTCATATGCTTTATTCGCCTTTTTAGAATCTTCAATATGCATGGATTTATCTAGTTGTTTGGATGCCTTCGATGATGAAAACGAGGCAAAAAAAATAGAGATGATCACATATTTGAAAGGTTTAAAATGTTTAGTAAATGAGTTGAATCATGAAGCAGATATAATTTTATGTGATTTGGCAGATTTTAGGATTGATACAACAGTTTACGAATTTGAAAATGGGGAAAAGGTTGCCTTTAAATCTCACTTATTTTCGAAGCAGAATGAAAATAAATTAATTGATATTCTTCAAAAGAAAATGGGATCTGTGGTAAAGGAAGAGAGAAAATTAAGCATGGACAATTTAACAGATGAAGAATTGTCAAAGTATTTAATACGGTATTGTGCAGCTATTCAGAGCCTTTTTAGCGGTCGTGTGATTTTCTTTAAACCATATGCAGTTTGCAATTATATTGACAAGAAAAAGATTTACTACACACCAAATTATCAGATTCAGGGAAAAGTTAATCGCTCCATAGATAGAATTTATCATAATCTTGCTGGAAAGGTAGATTTTATAGAGAAGCCGGATGTTCTTATTGGTGATAGTTCTGCAGGAACCCCATTTGAATTTCATTTTTCGGATGCATATTATGCGTATATGGACGAGGCTATAGAGTGTGTTTTAAACAATAAGCAGGAATTAGTAACAAAATTAAAGGAAACAGCCTCAGAAGATACATTGCATGTTATTTATGATATTTTTTCTCAAAATATAATTGAACAGTTGGTCAGCCATAATTGTCTCCAGAAAAAAATAGTTGTAATTTCACGGAGAAATTGGTTTGAAGAATTTTTACTTTCGAACTATGGTGTGCATGTTCTGAAAACCATATATTATGATCCGGAAACGGAGGCTGAAGAGATTGCAGAAAATTTGAAAGAGTATGACAAATATGATTCAAAAGATCTATGCTTCGTTGTTCCTGAAATTTTTAGAAACGTTGGAAAAAAATGCAATATTTTTCAGATATTATATGATGCAGGATATGCTTATGATGTTTCATGGTTTAGTACAACCAATGCTCTTAATAACAAAAAATTTTGTGGAGAATTTGAAGATATTTATAGCAATCATATTCATATAGATTCACCATGTGCACTTACAATGCAGGGTGCGGGAATTAGCATGGAGATTGAACACCAATCGTCTGTACTTAACTTTTTGGTTATGAGTCAAGCTGATATAACGATACGTAAAAGCGCAAGATCTGTTCAAGGAAAGATATGTTGTTATAATGGAAGCAGCTTGAATATTGAAAAGGGGTTGTCAGCGGGAAAAGAGCTGTTTATAAGCGTACCTTTTTTGTCACAATTATTCATTGGAGAAGAGGTCATGATATCGTTTGATGTTATGATTTTTTCGGGAGATGGTCATTCTATTTTTCAGAAAGTTGATGGAAGGTATAAGTTACAAAGTAGATGTGACACTAACAAGATTGTTATCGGAGATCATGTTTGGATTGGATATGGCGCAAAAATTTTAAAGGGAACAGAAATCGGAGATGGATCCGTTGTAGGTGCAGGAGCAATTGTTAATAAAAAATTTCCAAATAATGTAATTATTACTGGAATCCCTGCCAGAATAATAAAAACGGATATCGCATGGTCAAGAGGGAGTCAGTTTCCTGAGTTATATTATGATGAGTTGGTGTATCAGCAATATGCGAATGAAACACAGGAATGAATTTGCTATTAATGATTAGTGCAGAAGTGAAAGAGTTAGTAGAACTGAGGGAGAAGAATGAGTCAAACAATTATTACAATTGGTTCCAAGCTGCTTGATGATATTGCAATAGCATCACATGGAAAAATAGCTAACCAATGTCGGGTTACGGAGATTAGTCCATTAAGCTTTTGCTCTGAAGAGGAGACGTTTATTCCAGAACAGGAGAGGCTTATACTGTACGAACAGATGCAATTTATAAATGAATATGCAAAAAAAATGTTCTCATTGGATTTTGGAAGAAAAATAGGCGAAATTATACAAAGTGCTAAGGTTGATCATATTCTTATTGATGTTTCTGTACTTAGGTTACCGGTTCACAGATTTCTATTTCAGAATGGTCATTCTTTTCTGCTCACGGAGAACCAAACACTTTTCAATAATAAAGATGTAATTATCCAATTTCTTGAAAAATATTATGGAAAATTACAAAATGAAGAAAGTATAAATATGTTCAAAATTTCCGATCAACAGTTAAAAAGGAATGTGGAACAATTTGTGAATTTTTTTAAACCATATGCATCCAAAATTATATGCGTAGATATAAGGTTTTCTGCAATGTATATTTCAAAAAGAAATACTGTCGAGATATTGGACAAGCAGAATGTAATCTATGATACAAATATCTTATTACAGAGATTGTCAGATTTGGTGGGAAATCAATTTGAAAGAATTAAAGTACCTGACCATATGTATGGAGAGGAGAAAATGGGGACGCCCCATATGTTAAGTTTTAATTCTATTTATTTGAATTACCTGGCAGAGGCAGTTTTGGATATTAATAGGAAAGACATTTTGTATGAAAAATGTAAAGTGCAAATGCAGGCGCTGCTCGAAGATGTGACGGTAAAACTATTAGCTTTTCAAATTAATAAGAAATATAAAAATAGAAAAGTAATAATCATAGGAAAGTCAAATTCCTTGGAATGCTTATTGGCAAAAGAATATGGAATAAAGGTTTATAAAACAATTTTGTATAATGCGGACATGACAGAAGCACAGATATCTGCTGAATTAAGTGATATCAGTTGGAGAGACAGAGAATATTATTGTGCTCTTCCGGTTGTATATAATGATAAAGTTATAACGGCGTTATGGAAAAATGGATATGGATTTGGAATAGGGTATGGTGCAATGATGCATAGTCCATATAGACTGGTAAACTTTGTTGGACATTATGAGGATTGCTTTGAGAATGTTATTGATACCAAAATGCCATTGACAATTGAATTACGAGGGACAGGTGCTAAGATTATTGTTGAAACAAGTGGTGGAAGAAATAATTTGAGGATGGTTGCTCTTAGTGGAATTGATTGTCATATCGCAGAAAATGTGGAAATAGAAAGAGATTATTCACTGAGAATGTATGACGGTGCTAAATTGTCTATAGATAGCGGAACACATTTGGGGGAAAGTGGTTATATTCAATGTTCGTTTAACACTACGACACATGTTGACACAGATGTGAAATTAGGAAAGGATGTTATCATTTTTAATGGGGATAGTCATGCAATCATAGATTTGCATTCCGGGGATAATATCAATTATGCTTATGACAAGTCAAAAGAAAGAGATCATGTGATTGAAATAGAAAAAGGGTGTGTATTGAAAGACAATACATTTGTATTATCAGGAACGCATTTAAAGGAGAATACGATAGTTGAAGCTGACTCTTTTGTGAATTCCAATTATGAAAAGGATAGAAGAAACTAGGAGATGAGCAAATGGTTAAATATATTACTTTTGGTTCGAAATTTTTAGATGATGCGATTGTAAGTAATAAGAATGCTTTAAGTAATGAATTGAGAATTGTAGGTGTATCTCCATTTTCGATTACAAGAACATGTGAATTACATTTTCCACTAAATTCATATCAGGCTAAAATGCTGAATATGGAGGCAAAAGATGGAATTAAACAGGAAACTATAAAAAGGAAATATGACTATTTTATTATTGATTTCATGAGTTGTTCTGATATGTTATATGAATTTCAGGATGAAGATAATGGTGAAAAATATAATTTTACAAAAAATAATTTTCTGACAGACAATCTCTCAAATTTAAATAAAAAGTATGGCTTAAAATTAATGAGAGAGATTGATCCATTGGAGTTCAGCGATGCTGAAATAAAAGCCAGAATATCAGAACTGGCTGAATATTTGTTGACATTTATAGATTCCACTCGGATTGTGCTGGTAAAATGGCAGATCCCGCTTCCGTATAAAGATGGGGAAAGTTTTGTTTTAAGTGATCCAATAAAGGTTGGGAAAATAAATAATCTTATTCGCAAATGTGAAACCTATTTTGAAGAGAAGATTGAATGTAGCAAAATCGAAATGCCGCTGAATCTGGTAAGAGATTCAGTAGCAATCACTGGAAATGAAATATCGTTTGCACAATATTGTAAAGAATATTTAGCACAGATGATGAGCAATATACAAAGACTCAAAAATACGAATGATCTGTATGAAAAATATGAGCTTGCACGAAGTGATTTTTTGAAAAAATATGGGACTGGCATGAAGCAGACATTAATTTCTTTTTCTGGAGAATACCATGATTGTTTTAATAATCATATAATTTCAAATACACCATGTGAAATTGAAATTGAGGGCTCCAACTCTAAAATTGTAATTGAGGCATCACAGGCTGACCGATTAAAAATCACAATCGGGAATAATGCCTATATAGAGATTGGGAAAGGAACAACATTTGCAGAAAAGTGTCATCTGATTTGTAAAAATCATAAATTAATACTTGGAGCTGATGACATGTTCAGCACAAAGGTAATATGTGAGGCAATTGATGATGATATTATTATCGGTGAGCATGTATGGCTTGGCTATCAGGTTAAGATCCGAAGCGGTGCAAGGATTGAAAATGGAAGTATAGCTGGTGCAAGATCTATTGTAAGTACTCACGTACCAAACAATTGTATTGTAGTCGGAGAAAAGGGAAGAATTGTCCGAAAAGATATATATTGGGAGAGAGAACCATATACAGACTTTATTGAGAAGGAACAATATGCACACTTTACGGAAGAATAAAGCGAGAGGAGAAAAAGAAAATTGAAGTATGATTATTTAGTAGTTGGAGCCGGATTATTTGGTGCAACATTTGCACAACAGGCAATGCAGGCAGGAAAAAAAGTGATGGTTATTGATAAACGATCACATATTGCTGGTAATGTTTATACAGAACGGATTGAGAAAATTAATTTTCACAAATATGGTGCACATATTTTTCATACAAACGATAAGGTGGTGTGGAATTATGTGAATCAATTTATTGAATTTAACAGATTTACAAATTCTCCAGTTGCAAATTATGAGGGTGAATTGTTTTCAATGCCGTTTAACATGTATACCTTTAATAAAATGTGGGGCGTAATAACCCCGGAAGAGGCTGAAAAGAAAATAAATGAGCAAAGAAAAGAAATATGCGGTGAACCAAGGAATTTGGAAGAACAGGCAATTTCATTAGTTGGACGGGATATATATGAAAAACTTGTAAAAGGGTACACTGAAAAACAATGGGGACGTGATTGCAAGGATCTTCCGGCATTTATTATTAAAAGACTTCCGGTGAGATTAACATTTGACAATAATTATTTTAATGCACTCTATCAGGGAATTCCGATCGGTGGATACACGAAAATGGTTCAGAATATGCTGGATGGTATAGAAGTATCATTAAATACGGATTATTTTTCGGATAGGGAGAAGTGGAATGCACTTGCTGATAAAATAATTTATACAGGTCCAATAGATGCTTATTTTGATTATTCTCTTGGATATCTGGAATATCGATCAGTCAGATTTGAAAATGAAATTTTGGATATGCCGAACTTCCAGGGGAATGCAGCGGTGAATTACACGGATAAAAAAACACCGTGGACCCGGATCATTGAACATAAATGGTTTGAATTTGGTAAAGATGAGAATGGAAACGATATACCAAAAACAATTATAAGTAAAGAGTACTCTTCGGAATGGAAACCTGGTGATGAGCCATATTATCCGGTAAATGACGAAAAAAATGGAGCATTATATTCCAGATATAAAGAACTTGCTGATCAGGAAGAAAAGGTGATTTTTGGAGGAAGATTGGGAGAATATAAGTACTATGATATGGATGCGGTGATTGCAGCAGCATTATCAATGAGTAAAAAGGAATTAGGGTAGTATGAATGTTAGGGAGAGAAAACTACAGGACATATTATTTACTACAGAAAATAAACAGGTAGATAATCAACTTTTTTTTTCAAGTAATAAAGCGATTGAAATCACAAGTGACAATTCTATGAAGGCATCTAAGGGTTCGGTTATATGTTTTGAGTCATATTTTAATTCATTTTCGATCGCAAAATGGAAGAAATATACGCATATTGAAAAGATTGAACTTGAGTTGTGTTTTTGCGGAAAAGCAGAAATCACGCTTATGGCCCATAAAATATTGTATGGCGAAAAAAATACAACGGTAGTATATAAATGTGTAGTGGAAAATGACAAATTTAATACGATTCGAATTCCTTATGATGAGATTCCCAATGTTATTAGTTATTCCTTTTCAATTACTGTGTTGTCAGACACGTTTGAATTAATTAATGGATGTTATGTTTCAAATAAGGAGTTAGAAAATAATTTTGTCAATTTGGCAATTGTTTTTACGACCTACAATAGAGAGCAATATTTGCTGAACAATATAGCAAATATTTGTAATGTCAAAGAGGAAAATCTGCATATTTATGTTGTAGATAATGCATCTAACCTGTCTTTAAACAGTGATGCTAAAATTACGGTTATCCCAAACAGAAATGTTGGAGGAGCAGGCGGATTTGCCCGGGGAATGATTCAGATTATAGAAGATCAGTCAACCAAGCAATTCACACATTGTTTATTAATGGATGATGATGCTTTTATTGATTCAAATATTTTAAAAAGATTAATATTATTTTTGCAGTTTATCAAGGAAGAATATACGGATGCGTTTGTTTCCGGTGCAATGCTAAGAAAAGATCTAAGCTATTATCAAGTTGAATCTGGAGCGTTGTGGAATGATGGAAAAATCAAATCAAATGGTCATGGAGTGGACTTGAGAAGTGCATTTATGGTGTTAAACAATAATATGGAATCCGAGAGTGATTATGCAGCATGGTGGTTTTGTACAATTCCAATTAAGTATATTCGGAATGATAATCTGCCATTACCTGTGTTTGTGTTTAACGATGATGTTGATTATGGCATACGAAATGGCTGTAAAATAATTACTTTAAATGGGATTTGCGTATGGCATGATGCGTTTGAGTCAAAGCGTAATGCAATGAGATGTTATTATGAAAGCAGAAATCAATTAATTGTCAATAGCTGTAATAAAAGATCATTGGAAGTAAAGGACTTGATTAAAGATTTAAAGAAAACAATTATGATGGAAATAAATCTTTATCAATATGAAAACGCACAGGCAACGCTTGAAGGAATACAAGACTTTTTGAAAGGTCCAGAATGGCTGGCTAAAATTGATGCAGAGGAGTTTAACCGGACAATCATAAAGAAAAATATTAAACTTAGAAGATATGATACACTTTCTATTGATTATGATTGGTATAGATTATGTTGTACTATTAAAGATTGTGATTGGCTTCATGGTATGGTTAGAAGGCTTACTCAAAACGGATATTATTTAAAAGCAGATCGAGATATTGTGCTACCGCTTTATGCGACAAATATTGAGGCAGGGTATCGGGCACGCAAAATAATATATTATGATGAAATAACCGGCATGGGATTTGAAGTCAAAAGAAATAAAATCAGAAAAAAACAAATACTTAAGGAATATCGAAAAGTTAGCAGTATGCTTAAATCACAATTTAAAAAAATCTCTTCGGAATATGAGCAATCTTATGAATATCTGATATCACGTGAACAATGGGATAGGTATTTAAATCTGCAATCTGCAAATAGAAGCAAATAAAAAGTTGAGATGAGGGAAGAGAAAGGTTTTTAAGTCCATGAAACAATTGTATAACATGTTGGTCAATAGACAAACAGGAATTAAAATTCGGTATCATAGAGTACATGATGGTGCTAAAGGATTAAAAAAATTCTGGTCATGGGTATATTTGTTCCTTTTAAATTTTACATATTATTGTCTCAGGGTGAAGAGGATCGGCGTAAATCCGCAGGATGACATATATGAAGAGAAGAAAGTACGTTTACATGAAAGCTCTGAACTGGAAAAAAGCATGGACACAGAAAGATTAATTGAAAAAGTTCATAGCGCAGATGTAGTGTCATTTGATATTTTTGATACATTAATTTTTCGTCCTTTTTCAGCTCCGGTGGATTTGTTTAGCATTCTAGGTGAAAAGCTGGAAATCTTAGATTTTAAAAATATTCGAATAATGCAGGAGCAGCTGGCACGTTTAGACCATTTTGAAAAAAATGGAAATTACGAAGTTTCTTTAGCTGATATCTGGAATCGGATCGAGAGGGAAGTTGGAATTTCAGCGGAAGCTGGCATGCGTCAGGAATTAGAACTTGAGAAAACGTTATGTTATGCTAATCCTAAAATGTTAAAATTGTATGATTCTGTTAGGCAGGCAAAAAAAACAATTGTAATTACTTCAGATATGTATTTAACATCTGACATTCTGAGGGATTTGTTGCACAAAAATGGTTACAGTGGTTTCAAAGAAATCTACGTATCAAGTGAGTACGGTGCAAGTAAAGCAGAGGGAAGTTTATTTGAGATTTTAAAGAAAAAATATCAGGGGAAAAAGATTCTTCATATCGGAGATAATGTTGTCAGCGATATTGAGAATGCCCATAAAGCAGGTTTGGATACTTTTTATTATGAAAATGTAAATAAACATTCTATAGAGTTTAGGGCATATGATATGTCTGCACTGATAGGAAGTGCATATCGCGGAGTAGTCAATAACCACATATATTGTGGGGTACAACCGTATTCGGTGGAATATGAATATGGCTATATTTATGGCGGTCTGTTTGTGCTTGGTTACTGCGCTTTTATACACGATTATTGCACTAAGAATCATGTTGAGAAGGTCCTTTTTTTGTCGCGGGATGGAGATATTTTGAAACAGGTATATGAGAAATTATATCCAGATGATGAGGTGGTATATGCTTTTTTATCAAGATTATCTGTGACAAAACTTATGGCAGGGTTTAATAAGTTTGATTATTATAGAAGATTTATTTTTCATAAGGTTAATCAGGGATACACAGTCCAACAAATCTTAAAATCCATGGAATTAGAAGAATATGGGGAGCAGATTCTTAAGGACTCAAATATTAGTCAGGAAGATAAATTGACGAATAAGAACGCTTCGGAACTCAAAGCACTTATAGAAAATAGATTTGACCTGGTTAAGGAAAAATATGATATTCAAATAAAAGGGGCAAAAAAATATTATGATGCTATTTTAAAAAATACGTCTAAAGTAGTCGCAGTTGATATCGGTTGGGCAGGATCAGGAGCACTTTCACTTGATTATTTAGTAAATAAAGTGTGGAATATATCATGTGATATTATTGGAATCGTGGCGGGAACGAATACGATCCATAATGCAGAACCAGATGCTTCAGAACCTTTTTTACAGAGCGGAAAATTAGTGTCATACCTTTATTCACAAAGTCATAACAGGGATCTGTTAAAAAAACATGATCCAAATAAGGATTACAATGTGTTTTGGGAATTACTTCTCTCGTCTCCGACACCGCAATTTAAAGGTTTTTATGAAGGGAACGTTGTCCGGCCTGATTCGGAAGACAAATATGATAAGGATCTGGATATCACATTGCAATTTGGAAAATATGATGCAAATTTAAATGGAATTAAGGAAATTCAAAAGGGAATACTAGATTTTGTTTCTCAGTATAGAACACATTTTGGAGATCCGGTAAATGGTCCATTTGCTTATATGTATAGCATTTCGGGACGTGATGCATATGCACCGATGCTTGTTGCTGCAAGTGATCATGAAAGATACTTAAAAGCAATTGCGAAAAGATTTGATCTAGAAATTAATGTTATTTAAAGGGATAGAGCAGAATGAACAGAAAAAAATTTTTGTGTGTTGGTTTCGTACTTTTTCTTTGCGCTGTATTGTTAATGATATTTGTCGTATATGAGAAAAGACAACCGAAAGAATTATTATCTTCAGAGCCAGAATCTGAGGAAATATACAATGAAGAAACTTCTACGCAATCCGTTGAACAAGAAATTCAA
Organism: uncultured Lachnospiraceae bacterium; assembly: GCA_934364805.1. Lineage (GTDB taxonomy): Bacteria > Bacillota > Clostridia > Lachnospirales > Lachnospiraceae > Roseburia. Next base: position 55,961 of record CAKRMH010000010.1, on the reverse strand, counting down.
ACAGAAAAAGATATGGGAACATTTGTTGTATATTTCAGCGGAATTGATGTTTGGGGATGGACGGATACGAAAAGTAGAAGTGACGTCAATATTATTGCAGCAGTTAATACGAATACCAGACATATCCAGCTGATAAATACACCGAGAGATTATTATGTTGAAATGCCAATTAGTAATGGAGCAAAGGATAAACTGACACATGCTGGATTATATGGTGTGGAAAATTCTATGGGAACACTTAGCATGCTTTATGATATTGATATTGATTACTATCTAAGGGTTAATTTCTCAGGCTTTGAAGCAATCATAGACGAAATGGGCGGAGTGGATGTTTATTCGGAGTATGATTTTACGGTAGATCCGATCAAACATTATACAGAAGGGTATAATCATTTGACGGGACTGGAAGCGCTGGCATTTGTACGCGAGCGACATGCCTTTGCAAGTGGAGATAACCAGAGGGGACGCAATCAGATGGCTCTTTTAAATGCCATGATACAAAAAGTATGTTCAGCTGATTTCCTTGCAAACCATGACAAAATTATAGAAGATCTTACAGATATGTATAGAACAAACATTCCAGATGATGTGATTGCCGGGCTGATTTTTAATCAACTTCTTAATAACGAGGCATGGACGGTAGACAGCTATGCAGTGACCGGAACTGGTGGAACGGAAACGACCTATTCTACACCAGATTCTGCAGGATATGTTATGATTCCAAATGATGCAGATGTAGAACAGGCGAAGGAGTTATTACAGTCTGTGCTTACAGAAACAAAGTAAGAGATGATCAGGGATACGGGGGACTTAATTGACAATATCACCCTTTAGTGCTATTCTATAAACACTAGATACATATTATGAACGTATTGTAATTTAAAGGAGGAGACATTTTTATGAAGAAATTTGTTACTTTCGTGCTGGTCGCAGTAACTGCTCTTTCCATGACATGTACTGCATTTGCAGCACCAAGCCCGGAGAATTCTGATATAGTGAACAACAGTGGCGCAACAGCAACAATTGACGGCAAGGCGGCATCTGTTACCGTGAAATCAGTAGGATCAGGAGTCTCAATTCCTACAGCAGATGAGCTGGTGAAGGATGGACTGGTAAAAGAGGGTGCTAAGGTATTAGGAACAGCAGATATTACTGTAGACGGTGCATCTGCAGAGCATCCGGTTACCGTAACTGTTTGGGTTGCGGGAGTGAAGGCATCAACAAGTATTGTTGTGTTACATTATGTGAATGGCGCATGGAAGGTAGAGAACTCAAGTACTGGTGATGGTATAGTTACCATTTATGGACTGACAAGTTGTTCTCCATTCTTATTGGTAGAAGGATCTACACCAGATAGTAGTGCAGATACTGTAAATAATACGACAAATAATAACATAACCAATAATACAACGAATAACAACAGTACGACGAATAATAGTACAACCAATACTAATAATAATTCTTCAGTGAATAATTCTGGCAGTGTATCCGGATCGGCAGCAGGCATTTCTCCGGCAACAGGTGAGAATGCAATGATTCCTGTAGTGATGGTTATCTGTGTGATTGCAGCAGCAGGTGTCGTATTTGTTTCAAGAAGACGCAGAGCGTAATCTGAAAATGTAGAGAGCATGAAAAGGGGGAGAATTTCCCCCTTTTTTTCAGTAATGGGACGGACAAAAGAGTATATGAAAAAGAACAGTGGACAAATTATAGGAATAGGAATTTTGGCGGTTGCGGCGATCACACTTGTTGCAGTGATGTTTATGCTTAATCAAAAAGACAAACAGAATGTGGCGGTAGCACGCAAAGAACTGGAGACACAGACGGTTGTGTCAGAGGACGGACAGGGTGCAACCGATTATTCATCCATTACATATCAGGGAGCACGATATACCTATCGCAAAAATTTAAAAACAATACTTTTTCTGGGTATCGATAAGAACCAGGACGAGGTGGATCCGGATCATGTAGGAACAGATGGAAGATCGGATTGTATGATACTGTTTCTGATTAATACGGATGACAACACAGCGCAGATGCTTGCGATTCCAAGGGAAACCATGGTGGATGTTGAGATCTATACAATGAACGGAGAATATTTCTCGACACAGAATGAACAGATTGCATTACAATATGCATATGGTGACAGTGAGAAGAAGAGCTGCTGGCTGACGAAAAAAGCGGTTTCAAAACTGATGGATAATATTCCGATCGATGCGTATCTGTCAATGCAGTTAGAAGGTGTAGCAGATATTACCAATCTGATTGGAGGCGTAACACTTACCATGCAGAAGGATTATACGTATATTGATCCGGCATTCTCTGAGGGAGCAATGGTAAATCTTCAGGGGGAACTGGCACAGAAATTTGTCAGAACCAGAGATACCACGGTGTTTGCCAGCAATGAAGACCGAATGGACAGACAGAGTCAGTTCATAAAAGCGATGGTTCCACAGTTGAAAATGGGTGCTGCAGATGTTCAGACTTTTTTGAATGAAACATCAGATTATCTGACTACCGATATGGATGTGGATGAGATAAAGAGCCTGATGAACTGTTCATTGAATGATGAAACGCTGACGATTCCGGGGGAAAGAGTTTCGACCGGGGATGACACTCCGGAAGAGTTTTATGTGGATGAGGATTCGCTGGCACATATGATAATAGAGCTTTGTTACGAGAAAGTGGAATAGGAGTTTTGAGTTATGAAAAAGAAGACAAGTCTGATAATAAGTGGGATTCTGGCTGCAATTATATTGATATGTCTTATTCTTATTGGAAGACATTATCTGACACAGAAACAGAATGAAAAGGTTTATGACAATCTGGCATCAGAAGTACAAAAAACGCAGACAGAGCAGAAAACAGAAGATGTGACAACAGAAACCGAAGGACAGAGCACGATGGATTTTAATGCACTCTGGGATGTGAATCCAGATATTTATGCATGGATCGAGATCCCAGGGACACAGGTCGCATATCCTGTTTTGCGCAAAGAAGGAGACGATGACTATTACCTGAATGTTACTGTTGAAGGAAACAGTGGACTTCCGGGTTCGATATATTCGCAAGCCTCCTATAACGGAAAAGATTTTCAGGATTTTAATACGATTCTTTATGGCCATGATATGAAAGATGGCTCCATTTTTGGCGGGCTTAAGAATTACCGGGATGCATCTTACTGGACCGATCATCCGGAGATGATAATCTATACACCAGATCAGAAACTGACTTATAAGATTTTTGCTGCGGTAGTATACAGCAATGATCTGATTCCGTACAAATATGACCTGAATACAGACGAGGGAAAACAGCAGTTTTTGGATTCGGTATATAGCAATTCGGATAGCAGAAGTATCATTGATAAGGATGCAGTTGTAACGACACAGAGCAGACTTCTTACATTGAGTACCTGTATCGGAAATGAGACGGAGCATCGTTATCTGGTCATTGGGGTGCTGGAAAATCAGTAAGGTGCGGTTGCTTTTTTATATGAATCATTGTACAATTATTTAGAATGTCTTGCGGGAATAGCAGGACCGGTTACATATGACAGATAAGGAGCGTTTATGCCGGATTTTTTTGATGTACACAGTCATTATATGCCGAAAGTTGATGATGGGGCGGCATCGGATGAGATGACCAGCCAGATGCTTCAGATAGCATACGAAGAGGGAATACGACAGATCATATTGACTCCTCATTATCGAAAACCGTATTTTACCACACCCAGAGAAGATATTGACCGTGGTTATGTCAGGGTACGGGAGATTGCAGGACAGGTAAGACCTGAAATGAAGATTTATCTTGGAAATGAAGTGCATTATCATCCAGATCTGCTTTTGTGGCTGCAGGAAGGTCGTGTACATACAATGGCAGGCACTTCTTATGTATTGATTGAATTTTCAATGAATGATACATATGATCTGATATATAATTGTCTGAGGACATTAATTGCTGCACAATACCGACCGGTTGTTGCGCATGTGGAACGGTGCGGAGCACTGCTTGGTCATACAGAGCGTGTGGAAGAACTGGTTGACATGGGGGGATATATCCAGGTCAATGCTGGTACATTTTCCGGTGAATGTGGTTTTCAGGCAAAGCGGTTCGTACATAAGCTTGTAAAGCAGGATCTGGTAGATTTTGTTGGTTCAGATGCACATAATGTTACAGATCGCAGACCGCAGATGCTCAAATGTGCGGAGTATCTGAAGAAGATACACGGCATGGAATATATGGAGAGAATCCTTAAGGATAATCCACAGCGGATGGTAAGTAATAAGGAGCTATAACAGAGGAGAAAGCATTATGGGTAAAAGATTGGGAATTTTGATCGCATTGCTTACAGCAGCCGCTGTAGCTGGATGTGTTTTTTTAAGAGTTGCCAGAGATAATGAAGGACCAGTAATTGAATTTACTGCTAATGTTCCGACTTATTATGGATATCCGGATGATAAGAGCCTTTTATCCAATGTTACAGCTATAGATAAAAAGGACGGAGATGTTTCAAATACTTTGTTTGTGGACAGTGTCAGAGTATCTGAGGATGGGACAAGGGCAAAGGTGACGTATGTTGCTTTAGATAGAAACAGTAATGTGAGCAGAGTTTCACAGGTGTTATCCTGCAAGACGGGAAGCAGAAAAACAGAAGATTCAAGGAAAGATGCTGATGCAAAGAACGAAGATGAAAATGTGAAAGATTCACAGGATCAGGAGAATCAGACTGAGAATACATCTGAAGACACGCAGCAGGTGGATACACAAGAGGACACACAGGCGGTAGAGCCTTAAGATGATAAAGAAAGCACGGTAGACAGAAAGGAGAAGAAACTTGAAGGAACAGATCAAGGATGATGAAGTTGAAATTGATCTTTTAGAGTTGTTTCATGTATTAATAAAAAATGCATGGGCATTGATTTTGTGCATGATACTTGGGGCATCTGTAGCATATGGAGGAACAAAACTTCTTGTAATACCACAGTATGAAGCGACATCAATGATTTATATTCTGTCCAAAAGTACGAGTATCTCTTCTTATCTGGATGTGCAGGTCGGACAGCAGCTTACGGTAGATTTTGAGACATTGGCAACGACAAGAACTGTAGTTGAGAATGTAATTAATGAATTGGATCTGGATACGACATATGAACAGTTGAGTAAGAATATAACCGTAACGAATCCAAGTGGTACGCAGATTCTGAAGATCATCGTTAGGAATCCGGATCCGGTTCTGGCAAAGGATATTGCAAATGCGATGTCGGAGGCAACGGCAAACCGGATTGCTGAAGTTATGATGACAGATAAGCCAAGTGTTGCAGACAGTGCCGTTACACCAGACCGCCCTGTCAGCCCGAATACTGTAAAGAATACTGCAGTTGGGGCTATGGTGGGATTATTGTTTGCAGCAATTTTTATACTGACACGTACCTTGATGGATGATACGATTGTGGATCGTGATGATGTTACGAAATATCTTGGATTAACAACACTTGCAGCAATTCCACTGAATCAGGAAGAAAGCAGTGGACGGCGCAGCAGAGGCAGAAACCGTGGCAAAGACCATAGCAGAAGGCATGGACGCAAGAAGAGAGTTGGTTAGAAGGATAAGCCCCATGCATTGGAACGGAAAGGATGATACCTGGAATGAATAGTCAGGAATATGATTTCAATGAAAATAAAATAATCATCAAAAACCGGGAACTTTCTTATGAAGTGAACGAAGAGATGAAAGTTTTGCGTACGAATATCCAGTTTAGCGGAAGCGATACGAAAGTCATTGTAATGACAAGCTGCATAGGCGGAGAAGGAAAAAGCACAACATCACTGAATTTGGCAATCGCACTTGCGGATCTTCATAAAAAAGTTGTACTTATCGATGCAGATCTGAGAAAATCAATTATGGCAACCAATGTGGAAGGAGGAATTCATAAAAAAGGACTGGCGCATTTCCTCGCAGGGCAGGCATCAATTGCAGAGGTGCTGCTTACGACGAATATCCGGGGGTTGAATCTGATCCTTGCAGGCAATGTCATACCGCCGAACCCGGCAGAATTATTGTCGAATCCGCTTCTGGATAAAACGCTTCAGATCATGCGGAATAACTATGATTATATTATTATTGATGCACCGCCACTTGGACTTGTGGTAGATGCAGCAATTCTTGCAAGAGTATCGGATGGTGCAATCCTTGTTATGAAGTCTGGTGAGATCAAATACCGCTATGCACAGGGGGTAAAAGAACAGCTTGCAAATAGTGGGTGTAAAATACTTGGCGTGGTGTTGAATAAGGTGGATTATAAGAAGCAGGGACGCTATTATGGCAGATACTATGGCAAATATTACGGCAAATATTACGAGGAGGAAGACCTGGAGGAAAGCTCCAGTTCAGGTCCACCGATGCAGGCTGCTACAGCACCAACACCTGAACTGACAAAGAGTGAGTTGTTCATGCAGGAGAGTGCGAAGCGTGAAAGCGGTATTAGCCGCGCATCAAGAGCTGCAAAACACAAAACGGATACCGGGATGACGATGGCATCCTTAGATCCGGCTAATCCGCAGAGAACACAGAAATAACAGCAGAAAAGAAAGAGGTATCTTACATCATGACAAAGACAACAAAGAAGATTTTATATCTGCTTGGCAGTCTGATAATTCTGCTTCAGGCAGTTGTTGAAATCGCCGCAGTATATGAAGTGATCCAATCTAATATGATTCCAAATGTGATATTGTTTGCAGGAATTGCAATCCTTGCTATTATGCAGGCTGTAACTACGGTTCTTTTTTTTGTGAAACCGAAAAAAAAGAACGATAAGAAAACGGGAAATAAGATATCACAGAGGAAACGGCTCAGAAAACATCGTAAGATCGCCATGATCCTTGCAGTGATCATGATCGCACTCTGTGGGCTATTAACGTATGTGATGACAAAAGTAAATGATGCGTTTGGTGCAATCACAAATGAAGATGGACAGTATATTGAGATCGGTGTATATGTTATGAAGGATTCACCGGCACAATCGATTAATGATCTTACAGAAAGCACGTTTGGAATGACAGATTCTTATGATGCAGAGAATACGCAGGCAGCATTGAACGATATTAACGATCAATTGGATAAGGAAGTTGCAACAGAGAATTATGATTCTGTGAATGCAATGGTAGATGCGTTATACAGCGGACAGACAGATGCAATGATTCTGAACAAAGCTTATGAATCCATTCTGGAAGATCAGGAAGCTTATCAGAACTTCTCGGATGATACCAGAATTGTGTACACATATCGTATTAAAGTGGATGAGGACGAAAAACGAGATGTAAAAGTAACGAAAGATCCATTTGTTGTATATATTAGTGGATCCGATACAAGAAGCGATAAGCTGGCAACAAGCCGGAGTGACGTAAACCTGCTTGCTGTTGTGAATCCGGAGACAAAGCAGGTATTGCTTTTAAATACACCACGTGATTATTATGTACAGACTTCAGTTTCCGGTGGTGCAAAGGATAAGCTGACACATGCAGGAATCTATGGTGTACAGTGCTCGATGGATACGCTTTCCATGTTATATGATACACCGGTAGATTATTATATGCAGATCAATTTTACCGGGTTTGAGACGATGATCGATGCAATCGACGGTGTGGATGTGGATGTGGATCAGGCTGTGACTACCGATGACGGATATTCGTTCAGTGAGGGAATCAATACAATGAATGGTAAGGAAGCTCTTTCTTATGTAAGAGAACGTCATCATTTTGCAGATGGTGATAATGCACGTGGACGTCATCAGATGGCTGTGATCAGTGCGATTATCCAGAAAGCTTCTTCAGGAACTACGATCTTGAAGCATTACGGAGATATCATGGACAGCATGGAAGGCATGTTTGTGATGGATATGAGTCAGGATAATCTTGGTAATCTTGTAAAGATGCAGTTATCAGATGGTTCTTCCTGGAATGTAAAGTCTTATGCAGTAACGGGCGAGAATTCTTCCAATTATACGTATTCCGCTCCGGGACAGCAGCTTTATGTGATGGAGCCGGATCAGGATACGGTTGATCATGCAAAAGAACTGATTAACAAGGTATTCTCCGGAGAAACGCTGGCAGATGAAGATGTAGCAGCACAATAGTATATAGTACGCAGATGCTGAATAAAATTATGCAGTAAATGAAAAGAGGATAAGATTCATGGGTAAGTATTTTGGTACAGACGGATTCCGCGGGGAGGCTAATAAAGTCTTGACAGCGGATCATGCATATAAAATTGGACGTTACCTTGGCTGGTATTATAATCAGAACCATAAGGGACGCATTGTGATCGGCAAGGATACAAGAAGAAGCAGTTATATGTTTGAGTACGCCCTGGTTGCAGGAATTACAGCATCCGGTGCAGATGCATATCTGCTTCATGTAACAACAACCCCGAGTGTTGCGTATGTTGTTCGTACAGAAAATTTTGACTGTGGAATTATGGTTTCTGCAAGTCATAATCCGTTCTATGATAATGGAATCAAGGTAATGGATGGAAATGGACATAAGATCTCAGCAGATGTAGAAGCTGCAATGGAGAAGTACATTGACGGAAATATGGGAGAACTTCCATTTGCGTTCCAGGATAAAGTTGGTGTGGCCAAGGATTACGCAATTGGAAGAAACCGCTATGTGGGATATCTTATTTCGCTGGCTACCAGATCCTATGATGGAATGAGAATTGGTCTGGACTGTGCAAATGGAAGTTCGTTCAGCATTGCAAAAAGTGTGTTTGATGCTCTTGGAGCCAAAACATATGTGGTAGGAAATGAGCCGGATGGAACAAATATCAATATGGCTTGTGGATCAACGCATATTGAGAATCTTCAGAAGCTGGTAAGAGAAAAGAATCTGGACTGTGGATTTGCTTTTGATGGTGATGCAGACCGTTGTATTGCTGTTGATGAGAACGGAATGGAAGTACATGGAGACTATGTTCTTTATGTATGTGGTAAATATCTGAAAGAATGTGGAAAACTTCAGAATAATACCGTTGTTGCAACGATCATGTCAAACCTTGGTTTATTCAAGGCAATGAAGCGTGAAGATATCAATGTATGTGTCACAACAGTTGGAGATAAATATGTGAATGAAGCCATGGTTGCAAATGGTTATGTACTTGGTGGAGAACAGTCAGGTCATATCATCTTCAGTAAACATGCAACAACCGGTGATGGAATCCTTACTGCGATCATGCTGATGGAAGTAATCCTTGAGAAGAAACAGAGTCTTGGAACGTTGTGCAGAGGAATGCAGATGTTCCCACAGCTTTTGAAAAACGTGCGTGTGGCAGATAAGCCAACAGCGGTAAATAATCCAAAGGTTCAGGAAGAGGTACAGAAGATTACAGCAGCACTTGGTGACAATGGACGAATCCTTCTGCGTGAAAGTGGTACAGAGCCAGTTGTCCGGGTTATGGTGGAAGCAGGGACCGATGAACTCTGTCAGCGTTATGTAGATCAGATGATTCAGGTTATGAAATCAGAGAATCTGATCATTGGTTAATATATAATTTTAAAAATGATGGAAATTATTTGATGAATATGGTAAGATAGTCCTAGATACAATGATGGCATTGAATGGAAAGGAATGAAGTAATGAAAGGGAAGAAAATAGCTGCACTGTTTACCTGTGCATTTTTACTCACTACCTCAACATTAAATTATGTCTGGGCAGACAATGAATCGGGTAATGAGAATGAAGTAATGAATACCGATGGGTATATCGAGAGTGATCTTGATAGGAATGCTCCTGAGAATGAAGCTGGTTATTCATGGTATTCTGAGATACCGGCATCGTATCCGGATAACGGAGTACAGACTCTCGAGGATGAATATCCAGGGATCAGAGATCAGAACCCATATGGTACATGTTGGGCATTTTCAACAATGGGACTGGCAGAGTTTGATCTGATTAATGATGGAACTTTTGATAAAGATATCGATCTCAGCGAATTACAACTGGCATATTTTACGAATAATTCGGTTGTTGATCCATTAGGTGGAACACAGGGAGATTATACAAGGTATTACGACAATATTGCGTCAGAAAACTTTCTGAATCGTGGAGGCAATTATGAATTTGCGATGCGCAGGTTGAGCCAGTGGAGCGGAGCAGCGTCAGAGAGTGATGTTCCGTATACAGATGCAGACGCAGTATTGAAGAATGGACTTGATGCCTCCTATGCATACAACAGCGATGTTGCGCATTTGGAGAATGTTTATCGAATTAACATTAAGTCCCAGCCGGATGATGTGAAGCAGCAGATTATGGAACATGGTGCTGTTGGAGTATTGTATACACATTATTACAGCGGAGAGAATCATATTAATAATTCTTATTTTGATAGTGCATCAACTGTTGGAGCAGGTGGTGGACATGCTGTAATGATCGTTGGATGGGATGACAATTATTCCAAAGATAATTTTTCGGGGAGCACAAAACCACAAAATAATGGTGCATGGCTCGTAAGAAACAGCTGGGGATCTGACTATCTTGGATATTTTTGGATGTCTTATGAGACGAATTCTTTGACAGATACAGCATGGGCATTTGATTTTGCACCAGCGGATGACTATGATAATAATTATCAGTACGACGGTGCGTTACAAACTGCAACAGATGTTTATTATAATCAGGTTGCAAATGTGTATACGGTTGCTGAGAAACAGGGAGTTGCATCTGAGACTTTAAAGGCTGTTTCATTATCATTTATGAAAACGGCAAATGTAAATTATACGATAGAAGTCTATACAAATCTGACAGATACATCCAATCCTGAAAGTGGAATAAAAAGTGCAGTTGTCGAGGGCCAGACAGCGTATGCAGGATATTATACGATTCCTTTAGAGAATGAAGTAATACTGCAACCGGGAAGTTCCTATGCTATTGTGCTTAAAACAGATCAAAAAGTAATAGAATGCGAATATTCTTATTCCGAAGCAATAAATCCGAGTGATACATCAACGACTACATTTGAAAGTATTGCCAGTGATAATTTCAATAAGGATAAAGTAAGTTTTTATTATGGATATGGAAGATATTCGCCTTCATCGAATAATTATCGTATCAAAGCATTTACGACAAATAATAAGGAAATCCCACCGGTTGAACAGACATACACAGTTACATTTGATGCAAACGGTGGCTCTGTGGATACAAATAATAAAGAAGTAAAACCGGGTGAGACATATGGTGAACTGCCGCAGCCAGTGCGGGATGGATATACTTTCTCAGGATGGTTTACAGAGGCTGAAAATGGAGAACAGGTAGAAGAAACAACGTTAGTGGAACTTACAGCGAATCAGACACTTTATGCACATTGGACGAAAAAACCGGAGACTCAACCGGAAAAGACGGATTCAGAGAAAGTGTCCGAGGTAAAGACCATTGTAAGTGATGCAGTAGCACAAATAGAGGCAACTAATGACATTACCAGAGAATCAGTGCAGGCTGTGATTAATGAAGCATTAACAGAATCTGGATTAACAGATGCAGTAGTAATTGTGGGTGAACTTACCAAGACAGAAGCAACCACAAGTTTGGAAGGAAATGCAAAGGCTGTTATAAGTATAACATGCGGAACAGCAGAAGATAGCGTGATACTCGACAAAATCATTGCGAAGCTGCCAGTTACCCCGGACAAACCAAGTGAGCCGGATCAGCCAGTTACTCCGGACAAACCAAGTGAGCCGGATCAGCCAGTTACCCCGGACAAACCAAGCGAGCCGGATCAGCCAGTTACCCCGGACAAACCAAGTGAGCCGGATCAGCCAGTTACCCCGGACAAACCAAGCGAGCCGGATCAGCCGGTTACCCCGGATCAGCCAGTTGACAGGAATGAGGTAAAAATAGAAGTGTCAACCGGAGATATTAAAACAGAGATATCCGTGGATGATACGAAACTCAAAGACACTGTTTTGACCGAAGAGCAGAAGAAAATTGTGGCAGATGGAGGAAGTGCTTCTATTATTATAAAGGTGACCGGAATTACAACAAATATATCAGATGAGCAGAAAAAACTGATTGCATCAGTTCTTAATTCGAATAGTAGAATTGGCATGTATACAGACATATCTGTTTTATTAACGGTTACCGATAAAAATGGAATTGTGATTGCGGACAATACATTAATTCCGAACACAGCCACAAAAATTACAGTCAATATGAAATTGACAGAAGATCTGTTACTGAAAGATACTTCGAAAATTCGTACCTATCAGGTTGTCAGATTACATAATGGTGTTCCAGAGATTATTGCATCAAGCTGGAATGCAGAAACAGGAATCTTATCCTTTGAAACAGATAAATTCTCAACCTATGCAGTTGCATACTACGATACGGATAAGAAAGACAGCAAGGGATCAGGAGATTCTGGTTCAGTCGGTACAGGGGCAGGAGTCTCAGAATCTGGTGGAAGCACGAATATCGACAAGAATACAGACAAGAATACAGGAAATAACACAGAAATACAGAATTCTGATACATCAAAAGTAAAGAGCCCGGATACAATGGACAATAATGTTCTTGCATTCTGGCTGATTGCAACGGCACTGATCGGAGCCGGAATGTTCATCGCAGAAAGCAGAGAACGATGCAAAGAAGATGGGGATGTCTAAAAGAAAGATAGAAGAATAATAAAAAGTGGATGACATTTGGTGTCATCCACTTTTCCTATTTATGATGCATTTTTAGCATTACTTGTCTGACATAGCTGAAAAAGAACTGATCTTTCAAAAGTAAAAGTGCAATAAAATACACGATCGCACCAGAGAAGATCATAATGCAGGAGTGCAGTACAGAGGCACTCAGATAGTGATTTTCAAGGAAAAGCACAAGTAACATGCATGCACCTGCCAGCAGATATTTTACGGATTGTGCCATGATTCTGGTAAAGGAAAGCTCATTCCGGATCAGATACAGCTGGGTCAGCGTGATCACTGTTTCTGCGGCTACAGAAGCGATAGAAGCTCCGATGGAATACAGCTTTGGGATCAGAATCAGGTTGCAGACAAAATTGACTACGGCTCCAATGATAACGGTACCCGTCAGAAGACGTTCCCGCTTGGTCGTAACAAAATACTGGATACCTGTGACATTGCTGAGACCAATGATAATGATCAGAAGACCAAGAATTGGAAGTAGCATGGTGATCTTATCGTAGCCTTTTCCATAGAACCATGGAACCAGATTATGTGAGATGCCGATCAGTCCAAAGCTTAATGGCACACCGAGAAACCAGACGAAATTATAGCTCTGATAAGTCAGTTCTTTCACCTTATCCATGTTTTTCTGGTTGAAATAATAACCCATGCGGGGAATCATGACAGCACCAAGCGCTGTGACCAGAGTCAGCGCGGTTTTGGAGATTTTAAGCGCCTGCTCGTAGTATCCGTTTTCAAAGTTATTGGCGAAAAGACCGATCATTGTCTTATCAAATACGGTATAAATTGACATTGCAACGGATGGAATGAATAAAGCCAATGTCGGTTTCAGATGCCGCATGGGGTGAAGTTTGTTCCATACAGGGCGGTCAATGTATTGTGGCAGATAAAACCAGATCGATAAATTACTTGCAAGGGCAAGCAGAACCATTCCGGCAACATAGAGGAAGAGATCATCTTTGTCCCGGACTGCAGTGAAAATAAATACAATATTGATCACTTTAAACAGCATATTCCGGAACATGACTTTTCCAAATTCTTCCATGCCCTGAAGAAGCCACGCAATATCGAAAGCCACGCAGACGATGCTGATCGTCTGGATCGCGTAAAGAGAGAAGCGGCTTCGATCGCAGAATAGAAGAAAGATCAGATAAGCTGCGGTACAGATTCCGGTGCTTAGAAAGCTGAGCAGTTCGATCTCCCAGAAGAGTGTGCTCCTTGCCGCACGATCGTCCTGAAGATAGGAAATCTCACGGTTGCCATAGGTCAGTGTTCCAAGGACAGCAACCATGGAGAAGTAAGTGACAACAGAAGCCGTAAAGCTGTAATCACCAATTCCATCAGCACCGAGGACTCTGGATACATAAGGCGTAGTAATTAAAGGAGTTATCAGGCTCAGCACCTGATAACTCACATTATAGATATAATTCAGTTTAAGACTTTTCTGTTTTGCCATACATTAAAATTTAAAGGTGTCTTTCAGACCAACCCATTTCTGATCTTTGTCACTTAAGTTTAAAGGTGTTCCGTCGGAAAGGGTATATCCTTCACCGGAAGCAGTACCTTTGTACTCCCCAACAAGCTGTGGCCATTCGATTCCGATTTCCGGATCATTCCATGCCATTCCGCCTTCATCACCTGGATGATAGAAATCCGTACATTTATAGCAGAACTCTGCAAGATCAGATAATACCAGGAAGCCATGTGCAAATCCTTCCGGAATATAGAACTGTTTCTTGTTTTCTTCGGTAAGTTCTACACCAAACCATTTTCCATAAGTTTTGGAGTCACCACGGAGATCAACAGCTACATCGAATACGCTTCCTTTTACAACACGTACTAATTTACCCTGTGGAAACTGTTTCTGGAAATGTAATCCACGAAGTACACCTTTGGTGGAAGAGGACTGGTTATCCTGAACGAATTCCATATCAAGTCCTGCTTCTACCATATCGTTTTTATTGTAAGTCTCCATGAAGTATCCTCTTGCATCTCCATGAACTGCTGGTGTGATTACGCATAATCCTTCGATTCCACCAACATTTTTTTCAACTGTAATCTGTCCCATGACGATAATCCTTCTTTCTTAATGATAATCTGTTAAAAATCAAGTTCTTTCAAATAACGTTCAACGGCATCCTGCCAGGTAGGAAGTGGAGTGAATCCGTTTTCTTCCAGTTTCTTTTTGTCCAGCCGGCTGTTAAAAGGTCTTGCAGCCTTGGAAATTCCATATTCAGCAGTTGTGACCGGTGTTACAGTAAGACGGTCCTCGGAATATTCGCTATGCCCCTGGGCAGCAGCCTGACGGAAGATCTCTTTGGTAAAATCATACCAGCTGATATATCCGGTCTTGCAGCCGGTGTTGCCAGCATCAGTCACTTCGGAGTTGGTTGCATGATAATAACCGTATTTGTCTGTTACGATCATGTCACATAACAGTCTTGCAAGGTCAAAGGTATAGGTCGGAGTTCCGATCTGGTCATTGACAACGGTAAGTTTATCGTGTGTTTTGCCGACATTTAACATTGTTTTGATAAAGTTCTTTCCGTTCTTTCCAAATACCCATGCGATACGTACGATGAAATATTTTTCCAGATTCCCGGATACGGCAAGTTCACCGGCAAGCTTTGTTTCACCATATACATTTAATGGTGCATAATCTTTGCAGTCCGGTTCCCATGGAGTAGTTCCCTGACCGTCGAATACATAGTCGGTAGAGATATACATCATTTTGCATCCGTCTGGCTGGCTCTGATCTAATTTCTTTACTGCTTTGGCAAAATTCTCAGTACCTACAGCATTTACCATACGTACCTTTTCTTTTTTGTCATCGTCTTCTGCGAGATCAACCGCTGTCCAGGCTGCACAGTGGATGACAACATCCGGTGCAGCTTCGGTTAAAACCCGGTCAACAGCAGCAGTATCTGTGATATCCAGAGAAACGTATGGTGTTTTTGTGACAGCAGTACCGTCCTGGGCACCAGTGTATTCTGGCGCCAGATCGGATCCGATGCAGGAGAAGCTGCCCTTTCCTTCTGCGGTACGTTTCATTAATTCATTGATTACATCGTGGCCTAACTGACCAGCGACACCTGTTACAAATACTTTCATTGATTGTCTCCTTTTTTGGAAAAAGAGTGATTAGCGATTTCCGTACATTTTTTCATAATAATTCTGGTATTCACCGGAGATGATGGTTTCCCACCATTCTTTATGCTCAAGATACCATTTGATAGTTTTCTTGATACCATCTTCGAATTTGGTTTCCGGTAACCATCCCAGTTCATTGTGGATCTTGGTTGGATCGATCGCATAACGCATATCGTGGCCTTTACGGTCAGCAACATGTGTGATAAGGCTTTCCGGTTTGCCTAATTCTTTACAGATGATCTTAACGATCTCAATGTTTGTTTTCTCGTTGTGTCCACCGACATTGTATACTTCACCGACACGGCCCTTGTGGATGATCAGATCGATCGCTTTGCAGTGATCCTCAACGTATAACCAGTCACGTACGTTTAAGCCTTCTCCATATACAGGAAGTGGTTTATCGTTTAAGGCGTTGGCGATCATCAGTGGGATCAGTTTCTCAGGGAAGTGATATGGTCCGTAGTTGTTTGAGCAGCGGCTGATGGTTACAGGAAGTCCATAGGTTCTGTGGTAAGCCAGTACTAAAAGGTCAGCACCTGCTTTGGATGAGCTGTATGGGCTGCTTGTATGGATCGGGGTATCTTCTGTGAAGAATAAGTCAGGTCTGTCGAGTGGAAGATCTCCGTATACTTCGTCAGTAGATACCTGATGATATCTCTGGATACCGTATTTGCGGCATGCATCCATCAGTACAGAAGTTCCGATGATGTTGGTATCTAAGAAAACCTGTGGATTCTCGATAGAGCGGTCAACATGGCTTTCAGCAGCAAAGTTTACGACCATGTCCGGTTTCTCTTCTTCGAATAATTTGTAAACAGCTTCACGGTCTGTGATGCTTTCTTTTACAAAGCGGAAGTTCGGGTTGTCCATAACTGGAGCTAATGTAGATAAGTTACCTGCATAAGTCAGGCAGTCCAGACATACGATACGGTAGTCTGGGTATTTGTTTAACATGTGAAATACGAAGTTTGAGCCGATGAATCCAGCTCCGCCTGTTACGATGATTGTCATAATGATTCTCCTTTAAATAGATAATAATTTAATGTTTTGGTATGGTGAATTAGTGAAGGACGTCAAGGAATTTTCCGTCTAATACGTCCTTTAAGTACTGTCCATACTGGTTTTTCTTTAATACTTCATAAACTTTCAGTACATCGTCTTTGGTGATCCAGCCATTTAAGTAAGCGATCTCTTCCAGACATGCGATCTTTCTGTGCTGGTGGGTTTCCACGGTTTTTACAAAGTTGGTTGCCTCTACAAGACTTTCATGTGTTCCGGTATCAAGCCATGTGAATCCCTGTCCGAGCAGTTCAACGTTCAGATCTCCGTTCTCAAGATAGATACGGTTCAGATCTGTGATCTCGAGCTCGCCACGTGCGCTTGGTTTTAAGTCTTTTGCATAATCAACGACACGGTTGTCGTAGAAATACAGACCGGTTACACAGTAGTTGCTCTTTGGTTTTTCCGGTTTCTCTTCAATGGAGATGGCTTTGCCGTTTGCATCGAATTCTACGATACCGAATCGCTCCGGATCATCTACATAATATCCGAATACGGTTGCACCCTTTCCGGATTCTGCATTCTCAACAGCAGCTTTTAATCTCTTCTTCAGACCATGTCCGGCAAAGATATTATCACCGAGTACCATGGCTACGCTGTCGTTTCCGATAAAATCTTTACCGATCACGAAAGCCTGTGCGAGTCCGTCCGGACTTGGCTGTACGGTGTAAGTAAGATTGACACCATACTGATGTCCGTCTCCTAAAAGCTCTTTAAATCTCGGTGTATCCTGTGGAGTCGAAATGATCAGGATATCGCGGATGCCTGCGTTCATAAGGACAGACAGTGGATAATAGATCATTGGTTTGTCATAAATTGGTAATAACTGTTTGGATGTTACCATCGTCAGCGGGTAAAGGCGTGTACCTGAACCGCCTGCAAGAATAATTCCTTTCAAGATAAAACCTCCTTTTTAAACGAACGTTATCAGTTGCGGATTGCTCCGATGTATCCACTATAACAGGTGACGTAACGTCACTTGCAAGCAAAAAATGTTATTTTTTATAAAATCTTAATTTTTATTTGACGGTGAGGAAGATTCCGGCTTCTTTTGTAATGTGGAATCCGTGTTTGGTTTTCTTTTCCACAAAAGTACGGAAATCTTTATACCGGTCGAGGAGATACTGGTTCTGGTTGCCATGGCAGGACAGGATATACTCGATCAGAGGCTCTGCAGAATCCACGATCAGTTCATCCGGATATGTCTGTATCTCAATCTGATGGAAGAAGGAATGCAGGATTTCGGCTCCGTTTTCCAGACCAAACTGGTCATACAGTTTGTCCCCGGAGAGAACGATCCGGCTGTCAAATTCCTGCACAAGATCGGTGATCTCTTTCATATGGTGGCTTCCATATGTACTGCAGAGAAATCTTCCTGCTGGTTTCAGTACACGCTGTATTTCTCTGCATACAGCGGGAATGTCCTCACAGTAAAAAAGAACATGGTTGGCAATGACAAGATCAAAGGTGTTGTCTTCATATGGAATATGATCGGCGGGAAAAACCTGAAAACTGAATCGTGCATCCCTGGATATGTTATGTCCCGAATGTGGTAAAAGCATTCGTCTGGCATCGCGTATCATGCCTCTTGATATATCGGAAAGAACGATATGTATATCTTTTCCGGGGATGAGGGAGGCATTTTCTGACCAGAGAGAACCGTTTCCGCATCCGATTTCCAATATATGCATTCCGAGCTGGATCTGACACTGTTCAAATACCCATGGGAACCAGCCCTTTTTATTCTTGGAATATAGGTTGTGGAGACGGATGCGCGAGGTGATATTGCTGGCATTCTGGTACTGGCTTTTTAAGGAATTTTCCATGCCGGTCAGATGGATCAGATCGAGCATCTGCTTCCAGTTGATATTCTGATTCTGGTCAATGGCGGCAGTGGTATCTTCGATGGCCTTCTGGACGAGCTGCATCTGTTCGATCTTATCCTGAATAAGGGTTAGCTGAAGATCCAGCTGATTCCGGAGAATATGGTAGTCAGCATCTTCAATCGTCAGCTCTTTGATGTCATCCAGTGAGAAACCAAGATATTTCAAAAGCAAAATCTGCTGGAGCTGCACCAGGTCTGCATCGGTGTAGTAACGTGCTCCGGTTGCTTCATTCACATAGGAAGGCTTTAAGATATTCTGTTTGTCATAATAGCGTATGGTACGGACGGTGACATTTGCCATCCGGGCAAATTCTCCGGAGGAATAGTATCCTGGAAGCTTCATGGATCAGGCTCTCACTTTCTAAAATCGTTTCCTGTATTATATCATATTTTGGGTATAAGAAAATCTTAATAAAATCTTCTCGATAGAAAAACTTTTCAAATAGAAGTTGTTGTGCTAGAATAAGATGAATAATTTGGATATAAATAGTGATATTAGGAGGAATAATAACCATGGATTTTATGAAAGAATATCAGAAATGGTGTACGGATCCATACTTTGATAAGGAAACAAAGGCTGAGCTTGCTGCAATCGCAGATGACAAAACAGAGATCGAAGATCGTTTTTATCGTACATTAGAGTTTGGTACCGGTGGATTAAGAGGAGTGATCGGCGCTGGAACCAACCGTATGAACATCTATACAGTACGTCAGGCGACACAGGGACTGGCGAATTATATTATTTCCCAGAACGGACAGAATAAAGGTGTTGCAATTGCACATGACTCAAGACGTATGTCACCGGAGTTTACAGAAGAAGCAGCACTTTGCCTTGCTGCAAACGGAATTAAAGCATATGTATTCCCAAGCCTTCGCCCAACACCGGAATTATCTTTTGCTGTCCGTGAACTTGGATGTATTGCAGGTATCGTCATTACTGCCAGCCACAATCCACGTGAATATAATGGATACAAAGTATACTGGGAGGATGGCGCACAGATTACACCACCTCATGATGGAAATATTCTTGCTGAGGTTGCAAAAGTTACTTCTTTTGACATGGTTAAGACAATGGATAAAGACGCAGCGGCTGCAGCAGGTCTTTACAACGTGATCGGTGATGATGTGGACGAGAAGTATTTTGATGCTTTAAGAAAACAGTCCATCCATCCAGAAGTTATCAAAGAAGTTGCAAAAGACATCAAGATCGTATACACACCGCTTCATGGTACCGGATTACTTCCAGTTCAGCGAGTGTTAAAAGATCTTGGATTTGAGAATGTATATGTTGAGCCGCAGCAGGCAGTTGCAGATGGTAATTTCCCGACTGTTGCATATCCAAACCCGGAAGATCCAAAGGCATGGGAGCTTGCACTGAAGCTTGCAAAAGAGAAAGATGCAGATCTTGTACTTGCAACGGATCCGGATGCAGACCGCCTTGGTGTATACTGCAAGGATACAAAGACTGGCGAATATGTAAGCTTTACAGGTAATATGTCTGGTATGCTGATCGCAGAGTATATTCTCCGTGAGAGAACAGCAACAGGTACAATGCCAGAGAATCCTGCACTGATCGAGACGATCGTTACAACAGATATGGCGAAATCAATCGCTGTTGCATACAATGTCAGACTGATCGAGGTATTAACAGGATTCAAATATATCGGTGAGCAGATCCGGATCTTTGATGAGACAGGATGCAACAATTATGTATTCGGTCTGGAAGAAAGCTACGGATGCTTACCAGGAACTTATGCGAGAGACAAGGATGCTCCTGCAGCGGTTACAATGCTTTGCGAGGTTGCTGCTTATTATAAGAAACAGGGCAAAACATTATGGGATGCCATGATCGATATCTACGAGAAATACGGATATTACAAAGAAGGCCTGGCTACCATGACATTAAAGGGAATTGACGGAGCAGCACAGATCCAGCAGATCATGAGTGATGCACGTGCAAACCTTCCAAAAGAAGTTGGATCTCATAAGGTGATTGCAGTCCGTGATTACAAAGCAGATACAAGAACAGAGATCGCAACCGGCAAGGTAACTTCAACAGGACTTCCAAATTCCAATGTACTGTACTATGAATTAAGCGACAATGCATGGTGCTGTGTACGTCCTTCCGGAACAGAGCCTAAGATCAAATTCTACTTTGGCGTAAAGGGAGAGTCCCTTAAGGATTCTGAGGAGAAACTCGAGGCACTGAAATCAGCAATGATGAAGATGTTTGAATAAGAACAGATTTACCGAAGAGAAAACAGGCATTTTGCCTGATTAAGTGAATTTTCAAGACAAAAATACCCAGCATGAAGAAAGAAATTCTCTTTGTGTTGGGTACTATCTATTTGTCAGTACCTGAAGGAGAACACCCTATGATGAAAATTTACATATGCCCGGAATGCGGATGGTTACGGCTGGTATCCAGGAGAAAAGATGTGGAATGTCACAGATGCGGAACTACGCAGATGACACAGACGAATCTTGATTTTGTGAAATACTCGGATATGACAGATGAAGAGCGCAGGGATTATGCGCAGGGATGGCTGTACATCCACCGTAAATCAGGCAATTAGGCAGAAAAGTAAGAGAAAAGGATAAGAATATGGCAAACAAACGCAGAAAGAAAAGAAGAATGAAAAAGAGAAAGAAAGTTCTTCTTTTTGTTTTAGAAATATTGATCCTCGCAGTTTTACTTGTTGTGTTGTATTTTACGAATATCTTAAACAAGATCGATTTTGAAAATATGACAGATACTGAGGCCGGTATCAACGATGATCTGAGCTCTGAGACCGCATTTGCAATGGAAGGATATACCAATATTGCACTGTTTGGTCTGGACAACCGCGGAAGTGGTGATTATGATACCGGTAATTCGGATGCGATTCTGATTGCAAGCATCAATAATGAAAACAAAGAGATTCGTCTGGCTTCCGTATATCGGGATACGTATCTTAGCATAGGCGATGGAAAATATTATAAATGCAATTCTGCATATGAACGTGGCGGAGCAAAGCAGGCGGTACAGATGCTAAACTCCAATCTGGATCTTGACATCAAGGATTATGTCAGTGTGGACTGGGGAGCACTTGTGGAAGCAATCGATGATCTCGGCGGCATTGATATTGAAGTTACTCCGGAAGAAGTGGACAAGATCAATGAGTATACCGTTGAGATTGTGATGATGACAGGAAAAGATACAACGACTCTGACAGAGTCGGGACTGGTTCATCTGGATGGTACACAGGCTACTTCTTATGCACGTATCCGTAAGCTTGCCGGAGATGACTATATGCGTACCGCAAGACAGCGTATCGTATTGCAGGCAATGCTGGAAAAAGCACAGAAAGCAGATATCGGTACATTAAATAAGGTTTGCAATGATGTGGTGGATGATATTTCAACAACACTTACTTTAAAGCAGATGCTGATCCTTGCAAAAGATGTAGGTTCCTATAAACTGGTAGAAACAACAGGATTCCCATTTGAACTTGCAACAGCAGATCTGGATTCCGGATCTACGGTTGTTCCGGTGGAACTGGATAACAACGTGGCAGAACTTCATCAGTGGCTGTTTAATGATGCGGATTATTCGCCATCCCAGACAGTAGAGAGCATCAGTGCGAATATCGTTAAGAAATCCGGTGTTACACTGTCAAATGCAAACGTTGTGAATACATCTAATTACAACAATATCGTAGATCGCAACGGTACTGCAGTTAAGAAAGAAGATGAAGGAGAATAGACAGATACGGGAAAATCTGTATGGTATAAAGGGTATACGTTTTGGGAGTTATTTATTTGAGGAGAAATAATGAATACACAGATTGAAAATAAAATAAAAGCATCCAATCAGAAGTATTTATCCGGACTGATCGGGAGGGTTCTTCCAGACCGTCTGGAAAAACAGTTAGAAGAACTTGACTGGTCTTATCTGGATCTGATTCATGGAGAAAGTCAGAAACGTGGAACATTTGCACCACTCGGTGCGATGGAGTTAGATGAGATCGCAGCCAAAAAAGAGATTTTTAAAGAAGAGGGATTAAAAGCAATCCGTGCATGTAAGGTTGGCACAATTCTTCTTGCAGGAGGTCAGGGAACCAGACTTGGATTTGATAAAGCAAAAGGTATGTTTAATATCGGTGTGAATAAGGAACTGTACATTTTTGAACAGCTGATCCGTAATCTGATGAAAGTTACCGATGAAGCAGGCGCATGGGTTCCGCTTTATATTATGACCAGTGAGAAGAATGACGCACAGACCAGAGCCTTTTTTGAAGAGCATGCGTATTTTGGATACAATAAGGATTTTGTGAAATTCTTTGTTCAGGCGATGGCACCGGCAGTTGATTTTGACGGTAATTTCCTGATCGAGGCAGAGGATTCCCTTGCATTGTCACCGAATGGGAATGGTGGATGGTTCACATCTTTCTTAAGATCCGGACTGGATGCTGATATGAAAGCCAGGGGAATTGAATGGCTCAATGTTTTTGCCGTTGATAATGTGCTTCAGCAGATCGCAGATCCGGTATTTATCGGAGCAACGATCCTGTCTGGACGTGTCAGCGGATCCAAGGTGGTGCGTAAGGCAGATCCACATGAGAGGGTAGGAGCTCTTTGCCTGGAGGATGGCAAGCCATCGATTGTTGAATACTACGAACTGACCAGGGAGATGGCAGAAGCGACCGATGAGAAAGGTTCTTTATTATATGGATTTGGTGTGATATTAAATTACATTTTCCGTGTAGATAAGCTGCTTGAGATTGCAGACCGCAAACTTCCGATCCATGTTGTGGAGAAGAAAGTACCTTATATTAATGAAGCTGGCGAGTTTGTGAAACCAGAAGAACCAAATGCTTATAAGTTTGAGGAATTGATCCTTGATATGGTTTATATGATGGACAATTGCCTGCCGTTTGAAGTTGAGCGCGAGAAGGAATTTGCTCCTGTCAAAAACGCATCCGGAGTAGATTCTGTAGATACAGCCCGTGAACTTCTGAAAAAGAATGGAATTGAAATCTAAGAAAACGGGACGGGAGAACACATTCTTATGCCAGATTGTGGCATGAGAATGTGTTTTTTAAAATTTATACAAGATTTTGTCACAATTTGAACACAGATAAAGGTTACACTGTCTTTAGTAAAGAAAAAGGAAGGAGACTTTCATCATGGATAATTGGAACGAAAACAATTTCGATCAGAATAATAACCAGAACCCATATCAACAGCCGGCAGGTTCTTATGAGCAATCGGCAAAACCGAAACATTCCGGTGGGAATGGTTTTGGCACAAAACTTGCAAAATGCGTAGCGATCGCACTGGTATTTGGACTTGTCGCAGGCACGGCATTTACCGGTGTAAGTTATTTCGGTGGTAATGCACTTGGAATCAACCAGTCATCTGACAGCTCAGATAAATCTTCCGGAGGTTCCAAAGACTCCGGCAGCTCAGGCAGCAGTTCATCAGATACGGCAAAGACACTTGCTGCAACAAGTACCGGAGATGCAACCGATGTGACTGATGTATCGGGAATTGTTGATGCAGTAATGCCGTCGATCGTGGCAATTACCAATACAGGAGTTGTTCAGTCACAGAACTTCTTTGGACAGTCACAAAGTTATGAGAGCCAGAGTGCAGGATCCGGCATCATCATTCAGGAAGATGATACATATCTGTACATTGCAACAAACAACCATGTTGTAGAGGGTGCAGAGTCATTGACCGTTCAGTTCTCCGATGATTCTACTGTTTCCGCAGAGGTAAAAGGAACGGATGCAAGCCATGACCTTGCAGTTGTTAAGGTTGAAAAGAGCGCAATTGATTCTGATACATTGTCAGCGATCAAAGTGGCAACAATTGGTGATTCCACAGCACTTAAAGTTGGTCAGGCAACGATTGCGATCGGTAATGCCCTTGGATATGGACAGTCTGTTACAACCGGTGTTGTCAGCGCCCTTGGACGTACGGTATCAACCTCAGACAGCAGCACCGGAACAACGGTGACAAACGATAATCTGATCCAGACGGATGCAGCGATCAATCCTGGTAACAGTGGTGGTGCACTTTTAAATACAAATGGAGAAGTAATTGGTATCAATTCTGTCAAATATTCCGACACTTCTGTTGAAGGAATTGGTTATGCAATTCCGATGGAAGATGCACAGCCGATCATCACACAGCTGATCACACAGGAAAAAGTGGATGAATCCAAACAGGCATACCTTGGAATCCAGGGCTATGATGTGTCATCGGATGTGGCAAAGACATACAACATGCCACAGGGAGTTTATGTATATCAGGTACTTTCCGGATCAGCAGCTGAAAAAGCAGGTTTGCAGCAGGGCGACATTATTACCAAATTTGATGGAAAAACAGTTGGATCAATGGAAGAACTGCAGGAGACATTAAGTTATTATGAAGCAGGTCAGAGTGTTAAGATCACAATCTGCAGCAGAGCAAATAATTATCAGGAGCAGGATCTTGATATTACGCTTGGAAGCCGTAATTAATAAGATATCACAATAAAAGCAAAGTAATATGAGATAGCGCATATTCCGTCCGGGATATGCGCTATCTCATTACAGAAAATACGGTATTGCCTGAAAAGGGATCAGGACTTGCATAAATCATCCATATAGGTTATAATTGGCAGGTTGTCAGAAGATGATCATAATTATAACGATGAGAGTGAATGAGGAGACCATATGGGCAGAATACAGGAGCTGATCCGGCAGTTTTGCAGATTCAGCATGGTAGGAACGCTTTGCTTCGGAATCGATTATGGAGTATTGGTTCTTTTAACAGAATCCGGACTATGCAGTTACATAGCTGCAAGTGCAATTTCATATACAACTTCCATTATTGTGAATTACATTTTAAGCATGAAGTTTGTGTTTAATGGAAGAGAGGATATGCATAAGATCGTAGAACTTATGATTTTTGGCGCTTTGAGTGTTGTTGGACTGGGGCTCACACAGCTTATCATGTGGTTTGACGTAGAAAGACTGGGGTTATTTTACATGAGTGCCAAGGTGCTTGCCACCATGGCAGTGACTGTATATAATTTCTTTTCCAGAAAGACATTTTTAGAGCAGCCAGCACAGGAGATAGTATAGAAAGCAGAAGAGAACCGTCCGGACAGAAATGTTTTGGATGGTTTTTTTGATATTATGCAAAACCCTTAAAAATCCTTAAGAAAATATTAATTGCCTTTATTTCATTAGAAATTAAGATATAATAGGTTCTGGTATAAGAAAAGAGGATATAGATTATGACAAAGAATGTTTTGGAATGGCTGGAAGAAACTGCACTTCGATATGAAGAAAAGCCGGCATTCCTGGATACAAAAGATGAGATAACATTTGGACAGGTAATGGAACAGGCAAAGTCGATCGGTTCTGCTCTTTTGGAAAAGCTGAAGGAGGACAAAGCTCCGGTTGCTGTGGTTGCCGGACGCAACGTACGGACACCAGCCGCATTTCTTGGCGTTGTATATAGTGGCCGTGCATATGCACCGATTGATGCAAAACTTCCCAGACAGCGCATTTTTAAGATATTAAAAACACTTCAGCCGGCTGCAATTCTGGTTGACCGTGAGAATCAAGAAGCCATTGAGAAACTGCTTGCAGAAGGAAGAACACAGGATCCGGAATTTACACAGGCACCGCTTTTGGTGATAGAGGAATTAAAAGAGCATGTGATTCATTACACAAAGCTTGCATGCATCCGGAGAAGAATGGTCATGACAGATCCGCTCTATATCATTTTCACATCCGGGTCGACCGGGAATCCGAAGGGTGTTATGACTTCCCATCAGTCACTGATCTGTTATATTCTTGCATATTCCAAGGTGATGGGAATTGATGAGACAGACCGTCTTGGTAATCAGTCTCCGTTAGATTATATTGCTGCAATCCGTGATATTTATCTTCCACTCAAGTATGGATGTTCGACGGTGATCCTGCCAAAAGAGTATTTTATGGAGCCGGATAATCTGTTTGGATGCATGAATGAATATGGAGTTACTGCAGTAGGCTGGAGCGTTTCTGCTTTCACAGTTCCACTCTCGCTTGGTGCATTTGAGGATTGTGAACTTACAACGTTGAGAAAAATCTGTTTTTCCGGTTCGGTCATGCCGTGCAAATGCCTGAAAATATGGCAGGAGCATCTGCCGGAAGCAAAATTCGTAAACCAGTATGGACCGACAGAGGCGACGGCTTCCTGCACTTATTATGAGGTCGATCATACCGTGTCGGAGGAAGAAGTGCTTCCGATCGGTGTACCATATGAGAACTACAAGGTATTTCTGATGAATGAGGATGAGACAGAGACCGCAGTGGGCGAAGAAGGTGAGATCTGTGTCAGTGGACCGGTACTTGCGCTTGGCTATTACAATGATCAGGAGCGGACAGCTGCAAGTTTTATCCAGAATCCGCTGAATCCACATTATCAGGAAAAGATATACAGAACCGGTGACATCGGAGTACTCCGTGAGGATGGAATTTTAGAATTCCACGGAAGAAAAGACAGGCAGATCAAGCATATGGGACACCGTGTGGAACTCGATGAAGTCGAGTATGCGGCAAATCAGATCGATGGTGTCGCAGAAAGCTGTTGTATTTACCGGAAAGACAAGGAAGTGTTATATCTGTTTTACACCGGTGAGGCTCAGAAACGTGATGTGGTGCTGGAACTGAGAACGGTACTTCCGGGATTTATGGTACCAAGAAAAGTCAAACCGATCGGATCCATGCCAAAACTTCCGAATGGCAAGATCGATATGACAACACTCCGTGATATGGCGTAATAAATAATTTTATCATATAGAGAAAGAAGGAACGAAAAATGAGAGAAACATTAATGGATATTTTAACAGATTTAAGACCAGATGTAGATTTTGAAAATGAGACAAACCTGATCTCAGGAGGAATTCTTGAGTCGTTTGATATTGTATCACTGGTATCGGAACTGACAGATGAATTTGATATCACCATCCGTCCGAAAGATCTTGTTCCGGAGAACTTCAATTCAGTAGATGCGATGCTTGCACTGATTACAAAACTCGTGGAGGAATAATATGGAGCTTCAGAGCTATCTGAAAGAAAATTGGATCAAACAGCAGAATACAGATCTGAATGAGCAGGAGGTCAACGACCCGCTGTATCAGGCAGAGGAAGAACTTGCGGAGAGTCCTGCATTTTTCTTTGACCAGGACAAATTTGCGGCAAGGGTGAAAAAGGTTAAGGAATATCTTGGAGAGAATATCCCGCTTACTTTTTCCATCAAGGCGAATCCGTTTCTGTTAAATTGTCTTCCGGAAACAATTTCCCATGTGGAAGTGTGCAGTCCGGGAGAACTTACAATCTGCCAGAAAATGGCAATTGCACCGGAGAAGATCATTTATTCCGGTGTTATGAAAGAACGCACTGACATTCGCAGGGCAATCTTATATGGAGTGGGAATCCTGACTGCGGAGAGCCTACTTCATGTCAAAATGGAGAATGACATTGCCGAAGGAATGGGCAGACAGAAGGTGATCCTCAGACTGACAAGCGGCAACCAGTTTGGAATGTCGGAGGAAGATATAGAATATATCATCAGTCATCAGGACAGATTCCCGAATCTGGAGTTTTATGGAATCCATTATTACTCCGGAACACAGAAAAAAAAGGTAAAACAGATCGAAAAGGATATGTTCCATCTGACGGACTTCTTAAGCAGTCTTGAAGAAAAATACGGCTATGATCCGAAGCTTGTGGAATATGGTCCGGGTCTTGCGACAGAGTATTTTAAAGCACCTTATGATCAGACGGAGTATGCTCTTTTGGAAGAAGTGTCCGAAATCCTAAAGGGATTTGCAGAGAGCTTTCCGCTTGGAATTGAAATGGGACGTTTTCTTGCTGCACCATGCGGTACTTATGTAACACAGGTAAAGGATCTGAAATACAGTAACGAGACGAACTATGCGATCTGTGACGGTGGAATCCACCATTTGAAATATTATGGACAGACTATGGCAATGCAGGTTCCACCGATCTGGGTTCTCCCAGGCATTGGTGAGCGTGACGGTTCCGTACGCGGAATGAGAAGGGCCGCCTATGTGGACAAATCCAGAGTAAATGACAGGAAACAGTCAGGAGCAGTTGCAAAGGAACGCTTAACTGGAAGTCAGGAAGCAACAGAAGAACAGGTACTGAGTGTGATGGAAGCGGTTGTTGACGAAAATGATTACTGCATCTGTGGAAGCCTTTGTACCGTTGCGGATATTCTGGTACGTGAGGCTCATCTTCCGGCACTTCATGTTGGAGATTATCTGGGATTTGGAAGATGTGGCGCATATTCTGTTACGGAGGGAAGTGCACTTTTCCTCTCCAGAAAAATGCCAAGGATCTATCTGTTTTCACAGAAGGATGGAGCAAAACTCATGAGAGATTTTGTTGCAACGGATAAGCTGAATATGGCAGACCCTCTGAAAGCATGCTTGTCGGGGGTATCGTTATGGAATTAATTTCAGTGCAGTTTGCGCTTTTTGTGGCAATCGCACTCCTTGTGTATTATCTTTTTCCAAAGAAAAAGCAGTGGATCGTGCTTCTTTGTGCCAGCTATCTTTATTATCTGCTGATCTGCAATAAGTACATAATATATATGCTGGTGACAACCGTTTCCACCTATCTGGGAGCGAGGGCAATTGATGCACTCCGCATAAAACAGTCGGAGGTTGTAAAGGCACACAAACAGGAATGGTCAAGAGAAGAACGCAAAAGCTATAAGAATAAGAATTTGAGCAAACGCAGATGGATCATGATCGGTGTGCTGCTTTTGAATTTTGGTATTCTTGGATTTTTAAAATACTTCCATTTTACCGCAGAGATCGTGGTAAACTTCCTTGGATTATTTGGTTTCCATGGAACTGCTCCGGATCTTGGGTTATTACTTCCGCTTGGAATCTCGTTCTATACGTTCCAGACGATGGGATATATCATTGACGTTTATCAGGAGAAAGTGGAAGCAGAGCACAACATTGCTAAATTTGCACTGTTTGTCTCCTTTTTCCCGCAGATCATTCAGGGACCGATCGCAATGTATGACGATCTGGCACATCAGCTCTATGAGGAACATGATTTTGAATATGACCGTCTGAAAAGCGGAGCGCTTCTGGTGCTTTGGGGAATGTTCAAAAAGATGGTGATTGCAGACCGTGCAGTGAAAATGATCCAGCTGGTCACCGCAGATACAACTGCATTTTCGGGAACATTTATCCTGATGGCAGCACTGATGTATGCATTACAGTTATATGCAGATTTTTCCGGTGGAATCGATATCGTCCGCGGAATCGGAGAAATGTTTGGAATTACGATGGCAGAGAATTTCAGACGCCCATATTTCTCCAAGTCTCTGACGGAGTACTGGCATCGCTGGCATATGACACTTGGTAACTGGGTAAGAAATTATGTATTTTACCCGCTTTCGATATCCAGACAATTTCTGGATATGGGAAAATGGATGAAACCACGTTTTGGAAAACATATCAGCAAAGTCGTTCCGACGAGTCTTGCGTCGCTTCTGACATTCCTGATCATTGGGATCTGGCATGGAGCAAACAGCAAATATGTTGCATTTGGTCTGTGGAATGGGGGAGTGATCATGCTGATCGAACTGTTCCGTCCGGTGAATGACCGGATTGGGGATGCACTTCATATGAACCGTGAAGGAAAGTTTTACCAGTTTCTTGCAATGGCATGGACATTTATCCTTGTACTGATCGGTTATTATTTTGATATTGCAGAGAGTTTTTCTTCGGCAATGGATATGTTATACCGTTCGGTATTTGATCTGCATCTGAGCGATCTGCATGCATTTGATGTACTTGCACCGTCGGGACTGGATCATTGGGATTATCTGGTCATCTTTGCAGGCGCAATTGTGATTCTGATCGTTTCGATCATTCAGGAACGTTCTGGAAGAAAGATCCGGGATATGCTGATGGAGAAAAAACTTCGTGTTCAGTGGGCATGCATTTTTGTTGGCATTTTTGCGGTGATCATCTTCGGCTTTTATGGACCGGGAATGGATCCGGCAGAATTTGTTTATATGCAATTTTAGGATAAGAGGTTAGTTTAAATGCGTGAAAAGAAAACGAAAGCCAGATGGAAAGGAATACTTGCATTTACCGGTATTTTTCTTGTGCTTTTTCTGGTAGTTTCCGACATTATGTCTGTAAGCGATTGTACAAGCCTTGCAAATATACGGGGATTTTATATGGAACCGAAGAATTCGCTGGATGTAGCGATGATCGGACCAAGTGAATTTTATGCAGATTATTCCGCAACCCAGGCATGGCAGGAATATGGATATACATCCTATTCGCTTGCGGTCGCCGGGGTTCCTGGCAACCTGTATCAATCCATGCTAAAAGAAGTACAGAAGCGGCAGTCACCAAAACTTGTTGTGTTTGAGGTGAATGGATTCCTTCAGGGAGATGATTATTTTGCACGTGAAGGACAGTTACACACATGGCTTGACAACATTCCCTGGTCCGAGAATAAGATTGAGACAATTAAGGAAATGATTCCGGAGAATGAGCAGTATTCTTATTTTTGCAAGATTGCTGCGGCACATAACAACTGGAAAGATGTCGGACAGGTCGCAAATTGTACTGCGGTCAAGGCCCGGATGGATTTAAATGGATATTCCTATACAAAAGGCTTTGGTACATATACGAAAAGCTGCGACAATGTGCGCAGCTCCAAGGAGAAAAAGATCCAGTTTACGGAAAAATCACAGGCTTATCTGTCGGAACTGCTGCAGTATTGCAGGGACAGCGGAGTGGAACATGTTCTTTTTGTTCGTTTTCCACATGGCCGTAAGATTAAAAATCCGGAAGTTCTGGATCAGGTTGCAGATATGGTGACCTCCTATGGCTATGATTTTTTGAATCTAAATGACGATCTGGATGAACTTGGAATTGATCCGGATACGGATTTCTATAATGTGGAACATCTGAATGTAAAAGGGATGGAGAAGCTGACGACCTATTTTGGAGATTATCTGTGCCAGAATTATGATATTAAGGGAGATCATTCGGCAAAGGAAGTGGCATACTGGAACACATGTGCAGAGCGTACGGCATCCATGATGACAAAATGTCAGGATGATCTTGCGCAGGGAAAGGTACGCAGGTATTTCGAACTGTCCGTATATCTGTCACATGCAAAATCCGTAAAGAAATAAGAAGCAATGTATTATGCCTGCCCGGTATTGCCGGGAAAGCAGAAAGATGGGAGCAGAACATGAACAGAGTGATTCAGACAAATAGTCCACGGGAGTGGCAGAATCAGGGATGTGAATCACAAAAGAGAAAAACGGGAAGTCTGTGGGTCAACCACAGCTTTCTTAAGTTAAAAAGACCACACAGAATCTGGGGGATTTTGGTATTCTGGCTTATAGCAGCAATCCTGTTTGTGGGAGCAGGGAGGATTCTTTGTTACAATGAAAATGAAAGTATGGTAAATGTAAAGGGATTTTACCAGGAAAAAAGAAACAGTCTGGATGTTGTCATGATCGGACCGAGTGAGTTATATGCAGATTATTCTCCACCACTTGCCTGGAATGAATTTGGATACACTTCCTATAATCTGGCAGTTTCAGGCGTGCCTGGCAATTTATATATCTCCATGTTGAAGGAAGCGCTTTCCCGCCAGGATCCAAAGCTTGTTGTGTTTAATGTCAGCGGATTTTACTGGGGAGATGATGCTTTCACGGATTGGAAATCGATGCATAAATGGTTTGACAATATCCCGTTTTCATTCAGAAAGATCAATGAAATAAAGAGGGCAGTACCAAAGGATAAACAGGATGAGTTTTTGTGGGATACACTGACGTATCATAATAATTGGAAACATCCTGTGATGATCGCCAAAAAGACGGTGATCAATATGGCGATGATGTGGAATGGAACTTCCTATGCAAAAGGGCTGCGTACTTACAGTGTTTCCAATCAGGGAGCAGGGATTGGACAGACTATGGGGATGGAGTTTTCCCAGACATCCCGCCGGTATCTGGAGGAACTGCTTCAGTACTGCAAAGATCAGAATCTGCAGAATGTGCTGTTTGTGGCAGCACCGCATCAGTCACTGCCATCGGATCCAGCAGTCCTTGAGGAAATCGGCTCAGTGGTGGAAAATGCCGGTTATGACTATCTGAATCTGGATAAACAGTATACAGCGATGGGGATAGACCAAACTACCGAGTTTATCGATGGGGAACATCTGAATATGTATGGAATGCGTAAGATGACATCCTATCTTGGCAATTATGTGATGGAGCATTATGAACTTGATCCGGAACATGACAGTAAAACGACAGAGCATTGGAACGATTGTTACGATAAGACGGAAGAACTTCTGCAGCAATGTGAAAGTGATATGCAAAACGGAATTACACGTGAGTATTATGAAGCATCTTTTTATCATAAAACGAAGACTCTGCACTGAGGGTTCCGGGGGTTTTGTAAAACGGGTCTTTGGGTGTTTCCCGTTGACAAATAGCCGGGGATAAATCATAATAAAAGATATCAAGAAAGAGCATTTTCCTCTATCAGGAACAAACATTAGGAGGCTTACAATATGAAAAAGAAAAAGATCGTGATCGCATTAGGACATGAGGCTCTCGGAACAACTTTACCGGAGCAGCATGCTGCAACTAAACGCACAGCGAAGGCTGTCGCTGATTTTATCCGTGATGATTATCAGGTCGTTATTACACACAGTAACGGACCACAGGTTGGAATGATCCACATGGCTATGAATGAGTTCTATCTGAGTAATCCAGAGTATACGGCAACTCCAATGTCTGTCTGCTCTGCCATGAGCCAGGGATACATCGGATATGATCTTCAGAATGCAATCCGCACAGAACTTTTGAACAGAGGTATCTATAAGACTGTTTCAACAGTACTGACACAGGTTGCTGTGGATCCATATGATGAGGCTTTTTATGCACCGACAAAGATCGTTGGCCGTGTCATGACCAAAGATGAAGCAGAAGCGGAAGAGAAGAAGGGCAACCATGTAGTTGAGGTCGAAGGCGGATATCGTCGTATTGTAGCGGCACCAAAGCCAATGGATATTGTTGAGATCGATGCGATCCGTGCATTGTCTGATGCAGATCAGGTTGTGATTGCATGTGGCGGTGGTGGAATTCCGGTATTGCAGCAGGGCAATAACTTACAGGGGGCAAGTGCTGTAATTGAGAAAGACCTTGCAGCAGGCAAGCTTGCTGAACTTCTGGATGCAGATAAGCTTGTTATCCTGACCAGCGTTGATAAGGTATGCTTAAACTATGGCAAGGATGACGAGACACCGTTAGATACGATGTCACTGGCTGATGCAAAGCGTTATCTGGAAGCAGGCGAGTTCGAAGAAGGAACCATGGAACCTAAGATTGAGGCTGCGATTAACTTCATTGGGGAATCCGCAATCCGTTCCGTTCTGATTACAAAACTCAACAAAGAAGGAACGCAGGTATCCGGAGGAATGGGAACTTTGATTCGTAAATAACAGACATAAGATACATGATATACAGCTCAGGTTTTTTAGATAGACTGAGCGTATATTTTAAAGGACGTATGAAAACAGCGAGGCGATGCCTCAGGTTTGATGTTTTCATACGTCCTTTTTTTGTGATGCGAACAACCTCTCACACGTTCTGCCCCGCTGGTTTGATGTTTTCATATGTCTTTTTTTGCAGGGATGTGGAGTTGGGGAAAAGGAATTTCCCATAAGTAAACCGGATTTATTGGTGGTAGAAGAGGATTCTCCGTAATCAGCTTTTTTCCTATGATTACGGAGAAAAAATAGCTTCTTAATCGCTAGTTTTGATGCGATTCTCCGTACAACGCAAGAAATCATTGATTACAC
Organism: uncultured Lachnospiraceae bacterium; assembly: GCA_934364805.1. Classification (GTDB taxonomy): domain Bacteria; phylum Bacillota; class Clostridia; order Lachnospirales; family Lachnospiraceae; genus Roseburia. Next base: position 21,255 of record CAKRMH010000010.1, on the reverse strand, counting down.
CGCCAAAAAGCGAAAAAGCAGCGGTGTAATCAGGGAAAAAAGTTGAGTTACGGAGAATTCGCCCCAAAATGGTACAAAAGCAGATAAAAATTAGGTGTAATAAAGAAAAAGATTAGGATTACGGAGAATCGGTCTGGTATGTTACATACAAAGGCGGAAGTTGTTATGCACAAAAGAGAAGTTGTTACATACAGAAAAGAGAATTTGTATATTTTCATGGAATATGGGAAGTGCTACAATATGGCTAGTTTAGTTTGATTATCAAATTATTGAGGTGACAGAAATGAGTACAAAAAAAATCGGATTGGTTGTTGAAGGTGGAGGGATGAAATGTGCATATGGAGCAGGAGTTTTAGATCGGTTCCTGGACAAGCATATTTCATTTGATTATTGTGTCGGAGTGTCTGCCGGAGCAGCAAATGCGGCGTCTTTTTTAGCGGGACAGAGAGAACGGAATCTTCGTTTTTATACAATTCATGTCAAAGATCCCAAATATATTAGTTTTCGCAATTATATCCGTGATGGGCAGATTTTTGGACTTCAGTATATTTATGGAACAATGAGTAACTCTGGAGGGATAGATCCACTTGATTATGAGGCTGTCATGCAGAATCCCTGTGAGTATGAGATTGTTGCAACGGATGGAATTACCGGAAAACCGAAATATTTTAACAAGAATGATCTGAAGAAAGACGATTTTACACCAATTATGGCATCCTGTGCGCTTCCAGTCTTCTGTAAGCCAGTGCAATGTCAGAACCGTTATTACTATGATGGCGGTGTTTCCGATTCTATCCCGGTTCAGAGAGCATTTGATCTAGGTTGTGATAAAGTCATAACGATTTTAAGTAAACCGCGTAGTTTTGTAAAACAACCGGAAGAACATCGCAAAATTTATTCCCATAAACTGAGAAAATTCCCTGGAACAGTCAGGGCTTTGGATCAGCGTCATGTTATGTATCGGAAAGAAATTGCCCTGCTGAAGCAGGCAGAGGAAGAGGGAAGGGCACTTGTTTTTGCTCCAGATGATACGATCAAGATCAGTACCTTTACCAAGGATCCGGCGGTCGAACAGCAGCTGTATGATCATGGAGTAAGAGATTTTAACCGGAACTGGAAGACCCTGGAAGAATTCTTGAAGGCATAGTGGCAGCGGTTTCCGTAAAAATATTATTCTGGAAATAATGCTGTATCAACAGGCAGACGAGGCTTGAATCAAGCGGAGTCTGCTTTGTTTCATAAGTAGTAATTAATTGCACTTGAGGAATGATTTGGTGCCGCTGATATGTCTGTAGTTTGAAAAAGCAATTCTGGGCGTAGGCATCGTCATCCATCAATCCAAAATGTTCCCAGTAATAGAATTGACCGGTTTTCGGATGGCGGATGGTAAAATCCGGATATAATGTCATAGTATCAAACAAAAGTGGATTCTCATATCGAAAAGGAATTCGAGCGGAGTACAATGCATTAGAGATTATTGCCTCGGATTTGGAGCGGACGAAGATTCCGGACATGGTGGGATGAATCAGGTGCTCTGGATTTTTGGGAATGGATGAATAAGGAGCATACATCCATTCGGTAAGCTCTGAATTCGTGATAGAGAATTTGGAATGCAAAAGGGAACGATATTCTGGATTGTCTGTAAGGAGTTTTGGAGCGGTGTGTTCGTGATGCTTTTTCAGATAAGAGTCGATGGCTTTTTTCTCATTGATGAGATCATTCCGAAGATAAAGAAGATATTTTTTGGTAGCAAGCGATTCGGCAAGCTTGCGTTCTTTTTTGGGAATATAGATGTGGTGTCCGTCGGAAATCTGATACCATTTATAATAGTGGTGGCGATTTTGACAGCAGTAAAAATTCCCAGACGGCAGTTTGGCGATTTCAATCTCCAAAAGATGAATCTGTTCGGCAAGCTGCTGACTTCTAATATTCATTTGTTCAAATAACGTATAAATCCCTCCTTATGTGTAAGATGAAATTATTTTAACATGGAGCAGCAGGTTTGCAAAATAAAAAATCAAGCTTATTTTTTGGCTAAATTGCACAGAAACTATGCTGTGATTTTTACGACTTAGAGTGAAAGATAAACGATATGGGCGTAGAATGATTAGAGGTTTTTCTCCGTAAAACAGGAAAAATCATGGATTACACCTTCAAAAAATGAAAAAGTTGTGGTGTAATCAATAGAAAAATATGATCTACGGAGAAAACAGAAGAAAATCAGCTGAAAAACAGGAAAAATTAGGTATAAATTAAAAAAATAGCTTGATTACGGAGAATCCCAGTCAGAAATGAAAACAACGTGCCACATTTTCATATAGGCAATCAGTAATTTTAGTCAAATCACCCCCTATACGAATGATCCAAAATGAAGTAAAATAAGAAGGCTTATTATAATACAAAGGAGACACTGCATACATGGCATTTGTACATCTTCATACGCATACAGAGTATTCACTTCTGGATGGCTCAAACAAAATAAAAAATTATGTTGCGCGGGTAAAAGAACTCGGGATGACAAGTGCTGCCATTACGGATCATGGAGTCATGTATGGAGTGATCGATTTCTATAAAGAATGTAAAAACCAGGGGATTAATCCGATCATCGGATGTGAGATCTATGTTGCACCGAATTCAAGATTTGACCGTGAGACGAACAGTGGAGAAGACCGCTATTATCATATGGTGCTTCTGGCAGAGAACAACATTGGATATCAGAACCTGATCAAGATTGTCTCGATTGGATTTACAGAGGGATATTATTACCGTCCGAGGGTCGATGTGGAGACACTCGAGAAATACCATGAAGGAATCATTGCGCTGTCAGCCTGTCTGGCAGGTGAGATTCCGAGATATCTGGTGCGCGGCTTTTATGAGGAAGCGAAGGAGACGGCTCTGAAATATGAGAAAATATTTGGAAAAGGCAGTTTCTTCCTGGAATTACAGGATCATGGAATTCCGGAACAGAAGACGGTCAATGCACAGCTTTTGCGCATGAGTGAAGAGACCGGAATCGAACTTGTCTGTACAAATGATATTCATTATACCTATAAGGAAGATGTGGAGGCACATGATGTCCTGCTCTGTATCCAGACCGGTAAGAAGATTACAGATGAAGACCGCATGCGCTATGAGGGCGGACAGTATTATGTAAAAAGCGAAGAAGAGATGCTTCAGCTTTTTGGATATGCAAAACAGGCGGTGGAAAATACAGAACGCATCGCAAAACGTTGCCATGTGGAGATTGAATTTGGTAACTATAAGATCCCAAAATACGAAGTGCCGGAAGGGTATGCATCTGCGTATGAGTTCCTGAGTCATCTCTGTGAGCAGGGATTTGACGAAAAATACCGCAAAAACACAGAATATACAGAAGACGAGAAGCAGGACATTTATGAGAAAATGCAGTATGAGCTTGGAATTATCCAGAAGATGGGGTTTGTCGAGTATATTCTGATCGTATGGGATTACATTAACTGGTGTCGGACACATGACTGCTGGGTTGGACCAGGGCGGGGATCTGCAGCCGGAAGCAAGGTCTGCTATTGTACCGGAATCACCAATATTGATCCGGTCAAGTACAACCTGCTTTTTGAGCGTTTTTTAAATCCGGAACGTGTATCCATGCCTGATATTGACGTGGATTTTGAATATGCAGAGAGATATCGTGCGATTGAATATGTAACCGAAAAATATGGCAAGGATTCGGTTACACAGATCGTAACGTTTGGCACGATGGCAGCGCGGGGGGTTATCAAAGCGGTTGGAAAAGTTCTTGATTTTCCATATGCGGAGATGGACCGTGTGGCTAAGATGATACCGGCGGAACTGAATATTACAATCGATAAAGCACTGACCAAGAACCCGGAATTCCGTGCTCTGTATGAGAGCAGCCAGAGTATGCATGATCTGATCGACATGGCAAAGAAGCTGGAAGGGCTTCCAAACCATACCTCGGTACATGCTGCCGGTGTTGTAATCTATCCTGGGATTGCCAGTGATTATGTGCCGCTTGGACGCGCCAGTGATGGAAGTCCAACGGCAGAATTTAATATGGTACAGCTTGAAGAACTGGGCCTTTTGAAAATGGATTTCTTAGGATTAAGGACGCTGACCGTATTAAAGGATGCAGTTAAGAATATCAAGGCATCCAAAGGTATCAATGTGGATATTGACCACATTGATCTGAATGATAAAAAGGTATTGGATTTTATCGGAACCGGCAAAACAGAAGGTGTGTTCCAGCTTGAGTCTGCAGGAATGCAGAACTTCATGAAGGAGTTACGCCCGCAGAGCTTTGAAGATATCGTTGCCGGAATTTCCTTGTATCGTCCGGGACCTATGGATTTTATCCCGGATTATATTAAAGGGAAAAATAATCCGCAGGACATTCATTATATGACACCGGAACTCGAGAGCATTCTAGAACCGACCTACGGCTGTATCGTATATCAGGAACAGGTTATGCAGATCGTACAGAAGCTTGCCGGCTATACGATGGGACAGGCCGATAACATCCGGCGTGCCATGAGCAAGAAAAAGCAATATGTCATTGATGCAGGAAGAAAAAGCTTTGTATATGGAGATGAGGCAGAAGGTATTAAGGGGTGTATTGCAAACGGGATCAGTGAACAGGCTGCGAATGCGATCTACGATTCCATGGTCGATTTTGCTAAATATGCATTTAACAAATCGCATGCGGCAGCATATGCCGTGATCAGTGTCCAGACGGCATGGCTGAAATACTATTATCCGGTAGAATTTATGGCGGCACTTATGACTTCCGTCATTGACAATTCCACAAAGGCTTCGGAGTATCTGTATCACTGCAAGGAAATGGGAATCCCGGTGCTTTCACCGGATATCAATTCCGGACAGGGCGAATTCACAGCGGAAGGTGACCATGTGCGATATGGTCTGTATGCCATAAAGGCACTTGGAAGACCTGTGATCGACCGGATCATTGAGGAACGTAGAGAAAATGGATTATATCAGACACTACAGGATTTCATTGAGCGGACAACAGACCGTGATGTGAACAAGCGGGCAGTTGAGAATCTGATCAAAGCCGGTGCATGCGACAGCCTTGATGGCACACGAAAACAGATGGTGATCGTATCGGCATCGCTGATCGATCAGGCAGCACAGCAGAAGAAAAATTCGCTGGCCGGTCAGATGAGCCTGTTTGATCTTGTTTCTGATGATGTGAAGAAAGAATATCAGATTCATTATCCGGATGTTGGAGAATACAGCAAAGAAGAACTGCTTGGCTATGAAAAGGAAGTGCTTGGTATCTATCTGAGCGGACATCCAATGGAAGAATACATGGCGAAGTGGAAAAAGAATGTGACCGCATCGGCCGGGGATTTCCTTCTTGATGAGGAAACCGGAGAGACAAAGGCGAAGGATAATGAAAAAGTGATCGTTGGCGGAATGATCTCAGAAAAGACCGTCAAATATACGAGAAACAATCAGGCAATGGCTTTTATCACGATCGAGGATATCACGGGTACCGTGGAAGTGATCATTTTCCCAAAGATCTATGAGAGATTCTCGGCATTTTTGAATGAAGATGCGAAGGTGTTTGTGACCGGGAGAGCACAGATCGATGATGAGCGTGATGGTAAGATCATCTGTGACCGGATCATACCATTTGAGGATGTGCAAAAGGAGCTCTGGCTTCAGTTCCATACAAAGGAAGAGTATGATCAGAAAGAAGCGGAATTGTTTGAATTACTTCATGACTCGGATGGCAGTGATGAAGTTGTGATTTATGTCGCAAATCCGAAACTTTTAAAACGACTTGGGAAAAACCGTACAATCCGCATAAATACTGAGCTTGTTAACAATTTAACGAAATTTCTTGGTGAAAATAATGTAAAAGTTGTTGAAAAGAGCATTGAAAACAAGTAAAAAACAGTTTACAATACAATAGATTGATGAATATTTAACCGAATTGATATAGGAGGAAGTAACGATGGCAAAAGAGATTAACACAATTGGTGTCCTTACTAGTGGTGGAGATGCTCCTGGAATGAATGCTGCAATCCGTGCAGTTGTCCGTGAGGCTCTCAGCAAAGGAAAGAAAGTAAAAGGAATTAAAAGAGGTTATGCAGGTCTGTTAAATGAGGAGATCATTGACATGGACGAGCATAGCGTTTCAGATATTATTTCCCGCGGTGGTACAATTCTTCAGACAGCACGCTGCTTAGAGTTCAAACAGCCGGAAGTACAGCAGAAAGGTGCTGAGATCTGCAAGAAGCACGGAATCGATGGAATCGTTGTAATTGGTGGTGACGGTTCTTTCCAGGGTGCTCAGAAATTAGCAAATCATGGAATCAATACAATCGGTGTTCCTGGAACGATCGATCTGGATATTGCATGTACAGATTACACAATCGGATTTGATACTGCAATCAACACTGCTATGGAAGCAATTGATAAAGTACGTGATACATCGACTTCTCATGACAGATGTTCTGTTATCGAGGTAATGGGACGTGGTGCAGGATACATCGCTATGTGGTGTGGTATCGCAAACGGCGCTGAGGAGATCCTGATCCCAGAGAAATACGATCATGATGAGGCTGCTCTGATCGAGCGTATCAAAGAGAACCGTAAGAAAGGCAAACAGCACTATATCATTATCAATGCAGAAGGAATCGGTGATTCCCAGGGGCTTGCACAGCGCATTGAGGCAGCGACTGGAATGGAATCCCGTGCAACAATCTTAGGACATATGCAGCGTGGTGGAAGCCCATCTTGTAAAGACCGTATGTATGCATCTATCATGGGTGCTTACGCAGTAGATATCCTTTGCGAAGGTAAATCAAACAGAGTTGTTGCTCATGCAGATGGTAAATTCTGTGACTTCGATATCGACGAAGCTCTTGCAATGACAAAATCCGTATCAGAATACGAATATGAGATCGCTAAGAATCTGGTATAATCATTCGGATATTGTATAGAAATAAGAATGCCAGCAGCATTCATATTATTTGCAGGGAAGGAGCTGCCATTATGGCGGCTCCTTTTTTTAACAAGTCCAGGTAATGACCGGATACATTGCGGAAAAGGAGAAGGCTATGATTACAAGCACCAGTAACCAGCAGATGAAAAATCTGGTACAACTGATGAAAAAATCAAAAGAACGGAAAAAGCAGGGCGTTTTTGTGGTAGAAGGACCGAAAATGTTTTTGGAAGCACCAAAGGATTGGGTGCAGTCGGTCTATGTGTCTGAGAGCTTTGAAAAAGCACCGGAACACAAGGAACTGCTTGCTTCCTATCAATATGAGATTGTTTCCGACCCTGTTTTCCGGTCCATATCGGATACACAGACACCACAGGGAGTACTTGCTGTCGTAAAAATGCCTGTGTATCCGTTTTCTGCGCTATTTCAGGGAGAGAAAACACAGCTTCTTGTGTTAGAGAGCATTCAGGACCCGGGGAACCTTGGAACCATGATCCGCACAGGGGAAGGGGCCGGTGCGACCGGCATCATTATGAACCATACGACGGTGGATCTGTTTAATCCAAAGACGATCCGCTCAACCATGGGAAGTATATACCGAATTCCTTTTTATATTGCAGAGGATCTTGCAGGGACGATCCGTGAAGTGAAAAAGCAGAATGTAGCACTCTATGCGGCCCATCTGAAGGGGACAAAGTCTTATGATGAGCCGGATTATACCGGAGCATGTGGATTTATGATCGGAAACGAGGGAAATGGACTGTCGGATGAGATCGCCAATCTGGCAGATACGTATATCAGGATTCCGATGGAAGGCAGGGTGGAATCTTTGAATGCAGCGATTTCTGCAACCCTGCTCATGTATGAATGTAATCGTCAGAGAAGGAGAAAGGCATGAGAATCTGGTTTAAAATGTTTGATGACACACATCTGGTGAATACGGAGACGATCGAAGATGATTCGCAGGAGACGAGGACACATAAGATCTTTGCAGCACTCGAGCAGGCGTGCCATCTGTTTGATCTGGGTGTTCCGATCTGGCTTGATCACAATGTGAAAGAGTTTCAGAAAAATGGTAAAACACGTTTTTATCAGGATAACTTCATAGAAGAAATTGAGTTTGATTATCTGGAAATGCAGATTCTGGAAGAAGACTATTAAAACCGTACATTTTTCCCACATTTTTCGTAAAATATGATAAAATAAATGTGGAGTACCGTTATGAGGTTTGGAGGTAGTTTATGGATACACCAATGAAATTACATGAGGATGTTGACAGCTGGAGTACGGTGATATTCCTATATAATTCAGCACTGAAAGAAGTGGGAACCAAACTTGAGATCTTAAATGACGAATTCCAGCATGTACACCAGTACAATCCTATTGAATATATCAAACGTCGGATTAAGACACCGGAGAGCATTGTGAAAAAGCTGAAACGCAACGGCTATGAGGTCTCTATCGACAATATGGTGAATCATGTGAATGATATTGCCGGCATCCGCATTGTATGTTCATTTACATCGGATATATACCGTCTGGCTGAGATGATCGGAAAGCAGAATGATCTGACCGTTGTATCGATTAAGGATTATATCAAACACCCAAAAGAAAGCGGGTATAAGAGTTTTCATATGCTGGTCACAGTTCCGATCTTTCTGTCTGACCGTGTCGTGGATACCAAGGTTGAGATACAGATCCGGACGATGGCGATGGATTTCTGGGCAAGCCTGGAACATAAGATTTATTACAAATTTGAGGGAAATGCGCCAGAGTATATCAGCAGTGATCTCAAAGACTGTTCTGAGATCGTATCGATGCTGGATGCCAAAATGCTTCAGCTGAATGAGGCAATCCTGGAAGCTAAGGCACAGGAACAGGAACATAGTACCACAGAAATAAAATAATAAAAGATAGGCGGTTGTCTGTATGCATTATGTATATAGTTTTGAGTTATCTGCATTATTGGTTATGTTGATCATTTTGTTACATTTTATGTTAACAAGAAGGTTTCCGGTCGCAAGGAATTATGTATTCTTTGCACTGCTGTGTGTTGCACTTGTCAATAGTATTTCAAATATTGCATCCTCTGCATGTCTTTCCAATATGGATGTGGTGCCGATCTGGGTGAACCATGTGTTACTGTATGTTTTTTCTTTTTCCGAGGTAATAACATCGATGCTGTTTATATATTATGTGTATGTAGCATGTGATATTCCAAAAGGGAAAAGCCGTGTGTTCCGGAGAGTGGCAGACATTTTTGTGCTTGTCTTTTCCGCACTGCTTGTCACAAATCCATGGATGCATAGTTTGTTTTATTTTGAGAATGGGGTATATCACCGGGGCTGGGGAATCGCATTTGGTTACTGGTATACGATATTAAGTATTGCGCTTACGTTATGCATGGTGGCAATGTCTGGAAAACATGTCGTGCAGGGAACACAGCTGGTTGTAGGAACCTATGGGGTGGTTGCCTGTGTTGCAATTCTGACACAGTTGATCCGGGGGGATATTTTACTGAGCGGGACAGCGAATGCGACACTACTTCTGTGCATGTATCTGACAATTCAGAATCCGAATGAACTTCTGGACAGAAGAACTGGTGTTGCCAATGAGAAGGCACTGAATGTCTGCTTTCAGAACAGTCATTCCATTGGAAGAGAGATGGTATTATACAATATCGATCTGCGTCAGTATAATCAGATCAACGCATCTTATGGGTATGAAACAGGAAGCCGGCTTCTTTTTGAGGTAGGACAGTTTTTCCTGGAAATCTGTGGGGCATTTCATGTGTTCCATCTTGGCGGAGATTCCTTTGTGGTTGCAGTTTATGGAGAACAGGATCCGGAGGATATTCGGAGTCAGATCTTCAGCAGATTTGAGAATCCGTGGGAGATCGATGAACTTGAAATTATGCTTCGTGTCAGAGTCGTGCGTATTGATTATCCACTGCATGTGAAGAATATGCTGGAGTATCTGGAACTGAACAGTTTTATGAAGACCATCATACGTGAGACGGGACTTCAGCCATTTTTAAAAGCAGATAAAGAGATTATTCTCCGTTATCAGAGAAAGCATGCTGTGGAGCAGGCACTGTTAACGGCATTAGAAAATGAATCGCTTGAGGTTTATTATCAGCCGGTGGTGGATATGCAGACAGAACGTGTGATATCCATGGAAGCGCTGGTGCGTCTGAAAGATGAAAAGCTTGGATTTATCCCGCCCGATGAACTCGTTTCCATTGCGGAGAAGAATGGAAGTGTTGTGATGCTGGATGAACAGGTTTTTGAGAAAGTATGCAGATTCCTGAGGGAGCAGATCTTAGAAAACCGCAGTCTGGGGATCCGGGATGTTCACGTAAATGTCTCGGTTATCTTTTTCATGCAGACCGGCATGGCCAAAAAGATACTGGATATCATGGAGCGTTATGGAATTCCGGCAGAGTATATCACGCTGGAGGTTACAGAACGTGCAGCAGCATCCGTACCGGAAATGATGAAAAAACATATGGAAACGCTGGCAGCAGAGGGAATTTCTTTTGCACTGGATGATTATGGAACCGGCAATTCCAACTGTTCCTATCTGATCAATTATCCATTTGACAAGGTGAAATTTGACAAAACAATGGTATGGTCATATTTTACTTCAAAAACAGGAAAGATCATTCTGGATAATGAGGTAAATACGATACATGAACTCCATATTCCAATTGTTGCAGAGGGCGTGGAGACAAAGGAACAGATGGAGCGGCTAAAGCGCCTGAAGGTAGAATACATCCAGGGATATTATTATGCAAAGCCGATGCCGCAGAAGGAATTTTTGGAGTTTGTACGTGAAAAGAATCAGTTGCATGAGAGGAACGAAGAAACAGAATGAACATTATAAATGTTGAAAATATTACAAAGTCATTTACGGAAAGGAAGCTTTTTTCGGAAGCTTCCTTTTATGTGCAGGAGCGGGAAAAAATTGGAATCGTAGGAATTAACGGAACCGGTAAATCAACGCTGCTTAAGATAATCGCAGGAGAAGAGGAAGCAGAGAGTGGAACGGTTACCATGGCAAATCATATTGTGGTCAACTATCTGCCACAGAATCCGCAGTTTGATCCACAGAAAACAGTTCTTGAGAGTGTAATGGACCGGATCGGTGGGCAGAATATGGACGAGGCACATCACTGGACGATGGAAAGTGAAGCCAAATCACTTATGAATAAGCTTGGAATCGTGGATTTTTCCCAGAAAACCGGTGAACTTTCCGGAGGGCAGAGAAAGCGCCTTGCACTTGTCGCTGTGGTATTAAGACCCTGTGATGTTCTGATCCTGGACGAACCGACGAACCACCTGGATTATGACATGGTGGAGTGGCTGGAAGATTTTCTGCGCAAATGGAGGGGAGCACTTTTGATGGTTACCCATGACCGGTATTTTCTGGACAGTGTCTGCAACCGTATTGTTGAGATCGACAAAGGTTCTATCTACAGTTATGACACCAATTATTCCGGTTTCCTGGAGCGGAAAGCAGCGCGGGAGGACAGTCTTAGGGCAACGGAACGCAAGCGGCAGTCTGTTCTCAGAAAAGAGATCGAATGGATGCAGCGTGGAGCAAGGGCACGTTCCACCAAACAGAAGGCGCACATCCAGAGATATGAGAATTTAAGAGATCAGAAAGCACCGGAAATTGCAGAGAAACTGGAACTTGGTTCTGTCTCTACCAGACTCGGAAGAACTACAGTTGAGATCGATCGTATTTCGAAAGCATATGATGAGCATGTCCTGATCCGGGATTTCAGCTATATTTTCCTGAAAAATGACAGGATTGGGTTTGTCGGAAAAAATGGATGTGGAAAAACAACTCTGATGAAGATGATCGCTGGTTTTATCCAACCGGATTCCGGAGAGATCGTAATCGGACAGACGGTTAAGATCGGATATTATTCCCAGGAGATCCGTCTTACAACGGAAAAGAATATAGAGACTGCGGTCAACCGCTCCAAAGAGAATGTGGATTCTCTGGAGACTGCTTTTATGGATCCTTCCCAGAGAGTGATCGATTATATCAAGGATACCGCTGAGTATGTGCGGACAGAGGATGGGCTTGTGTCAGCATCAGCAATGCTGGAACGATTCCTTTTTCCGGCGGATCAGCAGTATAGTCCGATCGGTAAGCTTTCCGGAGGTGAGAGAAGAAGATTAAACCTTCTTCGTGTGCTTATGGAGGCTCCGAATGTTCTGATTCTCGATGAGCCGACGAATGATCTCGATACGGAGACACTTGCAATCTTAGAGGATTATCTGGATAATTATGAGGGAATTGTGATCACAGTTTCCCATGATCGTTATTTCCTGGATCGCATCGTACGCAGAATCTTTGCATTTGAAGGAAATGGAGCGATTACGCAGTATGAGGGTGGCTATACAGATTATATGGCAAAACGCCCGGAACCGTCTGAGTCATCTGTGGCTGGAACCGTTACACAGAATCTGAAAAATGAGAGAACAGATTCGCAGGCATCTGGTAATGTTGGAGCACAGAAGGAGAAGTTGGCGGATTCGAGAGCTACCTGGGGACATGCTAAAAAACTGAAGTTTACCTACAATGAGCAGCGTGAATATGAGACAATAGAGGCTGATATTGAGAAGCTTGAGAACAAAATAGAAGAGCTGGATCAGTCGATGGCGAAGTTTGCCAGTGATTTTGTAAAATTGAATGAGATCAGCAAAGAAAAAGAAGACTGTGAAGCACAGCTGGAATACAAGATGGAGCGCTGGGAATATTTAGAAGATCTTGCTCAGCGTATTGCAGAACAGTAAAGTTAGTAAAAGAAAGAGGTTATTTCTATGGCGTATACCAAAGAAATTCTGACTCTTGCGGTAGAAATCGGAGATGAGATGCTGCGGAATGGTGCAGAAATCTATCGTGTGGAAGACACGGTCATCCATATTCTGAAAGCCTACGAGATTGAAGAGTTCGATGTGTATGTGTTGTCGAATGGCATTTTTGCCAGTGCGAATGAGAATAAAGAGGATGCCTGCAGCATGATCCGGCATATTCCGCTTGGAGCGGTGAATCTGGACAAGATTTCGGCCTTAAATCAGCTGACCAGAGACATCTGTGAGCAGCAGTGTGCACTTACCGATGCATGGACAAGGCTCGATGAATGCAGAAACCTTCCGCAGCCTGCAAAATGGCTGAGAGTACTCTGTTGTGGAATTGGAAGCGGCGGATTTGCGTACCTGTTTGGTGGTGGCGTGGTGGAACTGTTTTTTGCATTTCTGATTGGAATGCTGCTTCAGCTTCTGATGTTTGCACAATCCCAGCAGAAAATGGCGAGATTTGCAAAATCCCTGTTCTACAGTATGTTTGTAACAGCACTCAGTCTGGTTCCATTGATGGCAGGAGTTCCAGCCATGCAGGATAAGATCGTTATCGGTGCAATTATGCCGCTGGTTCCGGGAATTGCATTTACAACATCCATTCGTGATTTTTATAATGGAGATTATCTGTCGGGAACGATTCATCTGATCGATGCACTTATGACAGCACTGTGCATTGCTGCTGGTGTTGGTATTGTGATTTCGATTTATCAGGCGCTGAAAGGAGGAATTTTGTAATGATTATCATACAGTTCGCACTCTCTATGATCGCAACGATGGCATTTGCAATCCTCTTTTGTGCACCGAGAAATGAATGGCTGCTCTGTGGACTTTCCGGAGCGATCGGATGGATTGTTTATTATGTAATGTTCCATCATAATCTGGGACTGATGTTGTCTACAACGGCCGCAACGTTTGTGCTGTCGATTTTTTCGCGCACACTTGCGGTGATACGAAAGCAGCCGGCTACGCTATATCTGCTGTCAGGGATTTTCCCGCTTGTTCCGGGAGCGGGAATCTATTATACAGCATATTATCTGATCACCGGAGAATCCACCCTTTGTTACAGTAAGGGTATGGAGACCTGTGAGATCGCAGCCTCCATCGTGTTTGGGATTCTGTTTGCGTTTGCGATTCCACAGTCGTGGCTGAACAAATTGTACGGTAAATTTTAAAAACACATAATCATACATCAATTGCGCATACTTTCCTTAAAAAGATTTTAAGAGGTGAAGCGCATGAGATACAGAGGTAAAAACGAATTAAAATTTGATTGTGGCAGAAAGAAAGGGATGCATGGATACCGTGCATTCCTTTGTGTTCTTTTAATCGTGATCGTTGCAGGAGCTGTCTGGTATTTTGTGACATGTCAGGATAACAGAGAGATTCCAGCAGATGGCACACTGGTGCATAGCATGCATACGGCGGAGGTATAGAGGATGAACAGCGACGAGATCATATACCTGAAGGCAGATATGAGCACCCTTACATTTGACCGTAATGTGAAGATCGGGGATGTGGTGACGATGGAATGCACCAATGAACCGATGCTTCGGCAGATCAAACAGAAAAAGCTTTTTACATTCCCGTCCAAGCCAGATCAGACGGAAATGAAAAATCAGGTAGAAGTATTTTCGATTTTAAAAGTAATCGAACTGATCCATGAAGATTATCCGAATGCGCAGGTGGAGAGTATCGGTGAACAGGATTTTGTTGTGCAGTATGTGGTGCAGCAGAACCGGGAAAAATGGTTTGAAAACCTGAAGCTGATCCTTGTGTGCATCATAATATTCTTCGGGGCAGCATTTACGATCATGGCATTTAATAATGATGTGTCTGTTGTCGAGGTGTTTGAAAAATTCTATAAGCAGGTTATGGGAAACGAGAAACCACAAGTCAGTGAACTGGAAATTTTCTACTGTATTGGACTGGCTGCAGGTATTCTTGTATTTTTTAACCATTTTGGAAGAAAAAAGATTACCAGTGATCCAACTCCAATTCAGGTTGAAATGCGGAAATACGAACAGGATATGAATACGACATTTATAGAGAATGCCAGCAGGAAAGGACATACAGAGGATGTTGATTAAGCATTTCATTTTAGCATTTCTTGCCTTCGTGTCCGGAGTAGGAGTCGCTGCGGGAACATTTGCGTTTATTCTGGTCATCGGAGTTGTACCGCGGATTTTGCGCAGATCCAATCTTGCAGGACGGGTATTGCTTGTGGAAAATATGATCGCAGCAGGTGGCATCATTGGAAATGCAGTGTCTGTGTTTGAGCCTTTACGGCTGCTTGGATTAACCGGAGACGAGGAACTTTCGGTCAGCAATATTCTGTCAAGTGGTGATATCTGGCAGCCAATGGCACTTTGGGTACTGGCTGCGACAGCACTTGGACATATCCTGATCGCAGTATATGGAATCTGCGCAGGAATCTTTGTTGGCTGTATTTCGGTGGCATTGGCAGAAATTCTGGATACATTTCCTATTTTGTTTAAAAGACTTCATATAAAACGAGGTCTGCAATGGGTCATGTTAATGATGGCTTTGGGTAAATTTGCAGGAGCGCTGTTTTATTTTGTAACCGGATATCATATGTGAGTTGAAGCAGGACGGTCTGTTCTGGACAAGTGAATCGAATTATAATAAAATACAGATGACAATAGAAAAAGGCTGCCGGAAAGGCAGTCTTTTTCCGGAAATAGATGTCTTAGACAGAAAAGAGGAATGTTATGGTACCGTCCATTGCACGTCAGAGTGTCATATTGAAATGTCTTAGGAAAAAGTCCATTCTTTTAGGAAATTATGAGTTTTACTATGCAGCAGGACTTATGAAGAAATTATACCATCTGGATATTTCAGAAGAGATGGAGCCGGAGAGTTTGTTTCATAAAATTCTTGAAAATCTGGGCAGTATTACTCCGGGAAATGAGAATGAGGAATACCTGATCGGGATCATGAAAAATTATCGTCTGCAGAAAGAATACGATGATGATACAAAAACACTTTTCCGCTGGGGCGAAACAGAGGAAGCAATGTGGCAGATCACAACTTCGCAGAAAGTATCACATCTATGTCAGGAGCAGGAATGAGAGCGTTCTATGTGGTAAATACCTCAGGGCAATTGAAACAAAGTAATCTGGAATCAGCGTTTCCATTTTTGCAGGAAAAGGGACATGTGGTGTCTCTGGTTGGTGCGGGTGGAAAAACGACAATGCTGTATCTTATGGCGCAGAAGGCGGCTTCCTTTGGCAGGAGAGTCCTTGTAACGACAACGACACACATGATGATTCCACCAGATGCTGTTATGGCATGGGATGTCAGACGGGTACACGAATTATGGAAACAAGGAACTTATGCGGTGATCGGAGCGGCAGCAGAACAGGAGAAAAAACTTTGTAAGCCGGATCAGACAGTTTTGAAACAGATGATGTCAGAGGCAGATCTTGTATTGATCGAATCCGACGGGGCAAAACATTTTCCGTGTAAAGTGCCAGCCTCGCATGAGCCGGTGATCCTGCCGGAATGTGACATTGTGGTTGGTGTGGCAGGACTGAGTGCCCTCGGAAAACCGATCGGGCAGACCTGTTTCCGTAAAGCAGATGTCCTTGCTTTCCTGAATCGTTATCATGCGGGGCAGGATGAGGTATCTGGAACGAAAACAGGTCAGATCCACACATCGGACTATCTTACAGCAGATGAGTTAGCTGCAATTCTGGCATCCTGCGATGGCACTGCGAAAAATACGAGCAATCGCAAGTACTATGTATGCCTGAACCAGTGTGATAATGAAGCAATGTTAAAAGAAGCGGTCGGAATTGCAATGCAGCTTCAGGAGAACGGGATCATGCGGATTTGTCTGACCGGAAAGAAACAGGAAAAGGAGTAGAAGGATATGGAGGAAAAAATTACGTTCTGTCAGAGTGGAGGGTGTACAGCAAAGCTTGGTGCAGGAATTTTAAATCATATTCTGGAAAAACTGCCAAAAGGTGAAAAGGATGCCAATCTTCTGGTTGGATACGACAGCAGGGATGATGCTGCTGTTTATCAGGTGAGTGATGATACAGCAATCGTACAGACACTGGATTTTTTCCCGCCAGTAGTAGAAGATCCATATACATTTGGAAAAATAGCTGCCACGAATGCACTTAGCGATATTTATGCAATGGGTGGAGAAGTTAAAACTGCGTTAAATATTGTATGTTTTCCGGAAAAGATGGATCTGAATATTCTGGGAGAAATTATGCGTGGCGGCTCAGAAAAAGTGATCGAAGCGGGTGGAACACTTGCAGGCGGTCATTCAATTCAGGATGCAACGGTAAAATACGGGCTTTCTGTAATGGGAACGGTTCATCCGAAGAAGATCTGGTCGAATAACTCAGGAAGACCGGGGGATCAGCTGATCCTGACAAAAAAGCTTGGAGTGGGGATTATCTGTACCGCAAACAGAGTAAATGAGGCATCCGAAGAGGCAATGAATGCTGCAATTACATCTATGACAACATTGAATAAAAAAGCCTCGGAAATCTGCAGAAAGTATGCGATACATGCCTGTACGGATGTGACGGGATTCGGATTCCTGGGGCATCTGCATGAAATGATGGATGGCAGGCTCAGATGCAGGATTTATGCAGACCAGGTGCCGGTTTTTCCGGAGGCCCTGTCGTATGCGGATGAGTTTCTGCTGACAGCGGCAGGACAGAGAAATCGCAATCATGTGGAACCGTATGTGGAGTTTTCTGATATTTCATTTGCAATGGAAGAGGTTTTGTTTGATCCGCAGACTTCCGGCGGCTTATTGGTGGCAGTAAAGCGTGAACATGCACAGGCACTGGTTCATGAATTGCAAAAAGCCGGACTTCCAGCGGCTATCGTAGGAGAGATATCTGAGACAGGTGATCCGCAGACGTTACCGAACAAAGAGATCACAGTCACAAAATAAGATTATCATTACAGGAAAGAAGAAAAGAGGAAAAAAATATGATTACAGTAAACGCTATGGGCGATGCATGCCCGATTCCAGTTGTGAAGACGAAAAATGCGATGAAAGAATTAAATGGAGCCGGAGAGATCCAGACACTGGTTGACAATGAGATTGCCGTTCAGAATCTGACGAAAATGGCGAAACAGAAGGGATATGGTGTGAAGTCACAGAAACTTGAAGAGAACAAATATGAAGTGATCTTATCGATCAGCGAAACTGCTGAACATGTATCTTCTGAGCAGAAAATGGCAGATCAGAACAATCAGGTTATGGAGCATACGGATGCTTTGGAATGTTATCCGGATGCGCGAAAGAAGAACACGGTCGTTGTTCTTTCTTCTTCCACAATGGGCGAGGGAGATCCCGAACTTGGGGCAGTTCTTATGAAAGGTTTTATCTATGCATTAAGTCAGCAGGAGGAACTGCCTGCGACAATTCTTATGTACAATGGAGGTGCTAAAATTGCATGTGAAAATTCTCCGTCTCTGGAAGATCTGCGTTCTCTGGAAGCACAGGGCGTAGAAATTCTTACCTGCGGAACCTGCCTGAATCATTATGGCCTGACAGAACAGCTGAAAGTCGGAGAAGTCACAAATATGTATGTAATCGCTGAGAAAATGACGCAGGCAGATCGGATCGTAAAACCATAATGAGAGAAAAAAAGAATACGTTTATCATATCTTTTTCAACTACAACGGCGGCGATGCGCATGGAGAAATGTGCAGCGCTGCATCAGCTTCCGGGAAGACTGATCCCATTGCCAAGAGAGATCAGCGCTGGATGTGGACTGGCATGGAAAGCGGAACCGGAGGCACGCACAATACTGCTTCAGATGATGCAGACTGAAAAAATCGAATATGAAGCGGAACAGATAGTGTTATGTTAACAGGACAGAAATGGAGAAAAATGAAAGATCATTATACGATTATCGTGCGAGGTGGTGGTGACCTTGCAACAGGAAGTATCTATTATCTTTGGAAAAGCGGTTTTCAGGTGCTGGTACTGGAAGCAGAACATCCGGCGGCAATTCGAAGACAGGTATCGATCAGTGAAGCAGTTTATCAGAAAGAGACAACCGTGGAGCAGATGAAAGCGGTGCGTGTGGAATCTCTTAAGCAGTTGCAGGAGGTCTGGTCAGCAGGGAATGTTCCGGTTCTGGTTGATCCAAAGGGGGAATCTATTCAAAAATTACATCCAGATGTATTGATCGATGCGATCATTGCCAAGAAAAATCTTGGAACAAACCGCACAATGGCACCCCTGACCATAGCGCTTGGCCCGGGATTTTTTGCAGGACAGGACGTTGATTATGTGATTGAAACAAAGCGCGGACATAATCTTGGCAGGATCATTACAGAAGGAATGGCAGTTCCAAATACAGGAATTCCAGGCAATATCGGTGGATATGCAAAAGAGCGTGTGATCCATGCCGGAGCAGATGGAATACTGCACAATGTGGCACATATTGGTGATGTGGTCGAACAGGGGCAGGAAATTGCATATATCACATCAGATAGGAATGATAAGGACAATGTTTCTACGGAAAATCCGGCGGAACATTATATGGTACAGGCTTCGATTACAGGAATTGTGAGAGGACTGATCCGTGATGGTTATCCGGTAACCAGGGGATTTAAGATTGCGGATATTGATCCAAGACAGGAGGAACTTAGGAACTGTTTTACAATCTCGGATAAAGCCAGATGTATTGCAGGTTCGGTATTACAGCTTGTATGTCAGGATTTTTTCGGATATTTGGAGGAATAAATGATCTATTTTGATAATGCGGCGACTTCTTTGCAAAAGCCAGAAGCAGTAATAGAAGCGGTTGCGGAAGCAATGAAAAGTCTTGGAAATGCATCAAGAGGAGCACATAGCGCAGCGCTTGGAAGCAACCGTATGGTATACGAAACAAGGGAACTGCTTGCGGAATTGTTTCATATTGACGATCCATCCAGAATTGCTTTTACAATGAATGCAACGGAGAGCTTGAATATTGCAATTGCAGGAATTTTCAGACCAGAGGATCATGTGATTACGACGGTGATGGAACATAATTCTGTGCTTCGCCCGTTATATCGTATGGAAGAATCAGGAACAGAGCTTTCATTTTTACAGGCAGATAAAAAAGGAAATATTTCATACGAAGAACTGGAGAATGCAATCCGCTCCAATACGCGTGCAGTGATTTGTACGCATGCTTCCAATCTGACTGGAAATGTGCTGGATCTTGAAAAAATCGGCGAAATATGCAAGAAGCATCGTCTGCTTTTTCTGGTGGATGCGTCTCAGACCGCTGGGATCATTCCAATCGATGTGCAGAAAATGAAGATATCTGTGTTGTGTTTTACCGGACATAAAGGACTTCTTGGACCACAGGGGACAGGTGGTATCTATGTTGCTCCAGAAATCAACATCCGACCGCTGGTTGTAGGTGGGAGTGGCGTACAGTCTTATCTGAAAACGCAGCCGGATGAGATGCCGGCAAGGCTGGAAGCAGGTACTTTGAATGCGCATGGAATCGCAGGACTGCATGCAGCTGTTTCATATATAATAGAAAAAGGTGTGGAACAGATATATCAGGAAGAACATGAGAAAACGGATTATTTTTACCGGATGATCAGAAGTATTCCGGATATACACATTTATGGTGATCCGGAGGCGGAACTTCATGCACCGATCATTGCGTTAAATATTGGTGATTATGATTCTGCACAGGTTGCAGACGAATTGATGGAAACCTATGGAATTGCAACACGTGCGGGAGCACATTGCGCTCCGTTGATGCATCAGGCGCTTGGAACACAAAAACAGGGGGCGGTACGTTTCAGCTTTTCCCAGTTTAATACCAGGAAAGAACTGGACGTAGGAATACAGGCGTTACGTGAGCTCGCTGAATAAAATCTTTAGTGTGGATATTGAAAATTTGCTGCCCGGAATTATGGGGCTGGTCAAAAGGAACGGATTTAAAAGGCGACAGGAAAACATTTACAATGAGTGCAATATTCAGTTACAATCGAAAAAACGCAAAAAACGAAAAAAATGAAAAAAGTTGTTGACACATGGTACTCTGGGTGATATCATGTAGAAGTTGTCGCTGATGAGACGACAACAAAGGACATTGATAACTGAACAGTGAAAAACCTTGAAAGATTCAATGAGAATTATTCAGGCAAATCAAAAAGATTTGACGAACAGCATCGAAAGATGCACCTTTAAACATTAAATCAAAGGATAAATTTAGCCAAGCTAAGTTTTGAACTGGATGAAACAATGAAGTTCTTCAAACAAGTTTGAAGAACCGTTTTTTCACTAGGTTCGAAAGAACCTCACCAAGTGAAAAATATGAATATGAGAGTTTGATCCTGGCTCAGGATGAACGCTGGCGGCGTGCTTAACACATGCAAGTCGAACGAAGCGCTTTACTT
>CAKRMH010000009.1 GCA_934364805.1 uncultured Lachnospiraceae bacterium | reverse complement strand
CCGGGTACAAAATTTGAAGGTCGCTTTCAAAATGTGAAACTCGTTTACAAAACGGGAATCTCGGATGACTATTGAGCTGGGGGAAGGGGCCTCACACGCTCTTTTACATTTCACACCCGAAAAACTGCATTTCACACTGTATGCCCCAAAACCACAGTGAAATATTGTATAATTAGTACTATAGATACGGGGTACAAAATACATCAGGAGGTGCAGGTATGAAGAGAAGAATGTTTGCCATCTTATTAAGTCTTGCCATGGTAGCAGGACTAATGCCTGAAAATACACAGGCTGAAGATATAACAGGAGAACATCAGGATCACTGTGTGTGTTGTGGTACGGAGGAGTACGGACACCAACATGATACGTCGCAGAAATGGACTCCGATATCCGAAATTAACGATTCCCTGAGTGAGGGGTATTACTATTTAACCCAGGATGTACATACATCCTCTGCATGGAATCCGCAGGATGGAGTAGTGCTTTGTCTGAACGGACACAGCATCATTTGTGATTCGGATACAGCAGTTATCAATCTGTCCGGGGACAAAAGCCTGACATTAACAGACTGCAGTACAGCTGAAACCGGTGCAATTACGCATGAAAAAGGAGGAAACGGCAGGGGTATATGTAATAAAGGGGGAACACTGAATCTGTGGCGCGGTTCTATCAGTGGAAATCAGTATCATGGTACAGAGGACTGTGGTGCAGGAGTGTATAACAGCGGCAACTTTCATATGTATGGCGGCTCTGTCCGCAATAATACAGATACTTCATCATCAGAACGCACACTGAGTTTTGGTGGAGGTGTCTATAATGCTTATGGTGGAGACTTCTTTATGGAAAACGGCAGTATTTCCGGAAACAGCGCTATAAACGGAGGCGGCGGAGTGTATAACAACAGCGGCATATTTAAATTATCCGGTGGCCTCATATCGGACAACAAAAGTGGTGGAGCCGGCGGTGGTGTAGCGAATGAAGACAGAACCGCCACATTTCTCATGACGGGTGGTACTATTTCCGGAAACGAAACAGACCGGTCAGGCGGAGGCATAGTGAACTATCATAGCAACTTTACGATGACAGGTGGCTCGATCCGGGACAATAAAGCTTCATCCTTTACTTATGGAGAGGGTGGAGGCATATATAATTACAATGGCACAGTCAGCATGCAGGGGGGAGACATTTCCGGCAATATCTGTGCATATCGCGGCGGAGGTGTGTGGAACTATGCCGAGGCCGGAGCAGATACCAAGTTTACAATGTCGGATGGCAGCATCTGTGATAATAAGGTCACATCTTCCAATGCTTTTAGTGGTGGCGGTGGTGTTGGCAATTATGCCATCAGCTATTATGATACAGAAGATAATCCGTCAAAAGTAATTTTTACGATGACAGGAGGTACCATTTCCGGAAACAGCGCTTTAAACGGAGGTGGTATATGGGGATTGAACCTCGACAATTCTGAAAAAGGTTATGAAGCGGAGGTGAATTGTATTCTGTCTGGTGGCAGCATTTCCGATAATACAGCCACACAAAATGGTGGAGGTATATTTAACAGCTACGGAACGGTAAAAATGGAAAATGGAAGTATCTCGGGCAATATAGCAGGCTCTGTCGGTGGAGGTATATACAATGACAGTCATGCACTTGTGATGTCGGGTGGTCTTATCTCCGGAAATCGGGCGCAAAAGGGCGGCGGAGTAGCAAGCTACGGAACGTTTGAGATGTCAGGGAATGCTGCTATCACAGATAATGAGGCCCAAGAAGGCGGCGGAGTGTACGATTGTGGATACGCACTCACTCTTTCCGGTTCACCGTCAATCACAGCCAACAGGGAAGGTAATCTGTGTCTGAACTCCAATAAGAAGATATCTGCCGCTGGCCTGACCAGTGGTGCACAGATTGGTGTAACAGTAAATTCAACCGAGTTTCCGATAACCATTACCCAGGATGCCGTTACAGGAAATTATTTCACAGCAGATAATAGTGAATATAAGATAGTCCTTGATTCGGAGAGACATGTTGTACTGCAGGATCGTGTTGCATCTGTGAAGGAAGAGCAGCCAGCACCGGAAGGGCTGACAGGTGTTGCGCCTGTTTCAGAAGACGGAAACGGGTATATAAGCGGCACAACTGCCGATATGCAGTGGCGTGAAAAAGGCACGGAGACATGGTATGACTGTGTTGCTGACCAGCCGGCCGCAGCGGGAAAAACCTATGAGATCCGTTATAAGGAAACAGATACAAAACAGGCTTCACCGGTTACAGAAGTAAGCATAAAGCAAAAAGGCAGACTGACCATAGATTCCGCCAATATGAACAAGACATACGATGGAAATCCGGTTTCAGCTCCTATGATAAAAGAAACGACCAATGAGGATGGAGCAGACCGCGTAAAATATGAGTATAAACTGTATGGTGAGGCAGATAACGCTTATACCACGACAGCACCGAAAAATGCGGGAAAATATACAGTAAGAGTTACGATAGACGAGGATGATAACCATACAGAGTCAGCAGCATCAGCAGATTTTACGATCAGCAGAAAACCGGTAGATATTATATGGTACGGATCAAACTTTACGTTCAACGGAAAAGAACAGAAACCGGAGGCAGCCGTAGTTAAAGATGACATCTGTGATGGTGATATGATCAAGGTGAAGGTTGTGGTAAAGGATTATGAAATTAATGGCGGAACCAATCCGGGGATCGATCCTGGAACTTATATGGCAGAAGCCCAGATCGACGACGACAATTACACCATAAAAGAGAGTGCAAAGAAAACAGTGATCTATACGATCCAGGCAAAAGAGCCGGAAGTACCAGAGCATATTTATTCAGAACCAGTCTATACATGGAACACGGACTACAGTGAATGTACAGCAGTCAGAACGTGCACAGTATGCGGTAATTCAGACAGTGAGACAGCTAGAGCAGTTTCCGTCATAACACAGGAGCAAAGCTGTACGTTGCCTGAGCTTACAAAGTATACAGCCACCTTCGATAATGCACAGGGCACTGATTTCGAAACCCAGGTAAAAGATAACATACAGACAGCTTCGGCAGCAGGTCATAAATGGGATGGAGGCATCCAGTCCAAGGCACCGACATACACCGAAGAGGGTGAGATGCTCTACACCTGCAGCGTATGCGGCACCACAAGAACAGAAGCAGTAGAAAAGCTTGAACCAGATGAATATGATATCCTGGAAGGCAAAAACACAACTTATGTAATCAAAGCAGACAATACATGTGCAATACGTGTCAACTGCGAGGTCAGGTATTTTGAAAAGGTCATGGTGGATGGAAAAGTGGTTGACCCGAAATACTACACGGTAAAAAGTGGATCCACCATCGTTACTTTTGTAAAAGAGTTTATGGATTCGCTGAGCACCGGAAGTCATGAAGTGAAGTTTTTATTCACGAACGGAATAGCCAGGGCAACGATTACAACGGTACAAAAGCAGGATGAGGAAAATAAACCGGATCACAGCGATAAGCCTGCAACACAGCAGAAGCCTGGAGAAAATACAACACCGTCCACAGGCAAAGATACACAGCAGACTCCGGCACAACAGATATCCATACCAGTGCAGCAGACACTCGTTCCCGCACAGCAGACAGCCACTCCGTCACAGCAGACGGTCACTTCCGCACAGCAGCAGAAGTCTGCTGAGACAGATGACAATAATCAGGCAGTTTTCTACCTTGTTCTTTGCGGAATCGGTATTGCAGCAGTAGAAGTTACAGTAAAAAGAAGGAAACATGCTTAATTAGCAGATAAATCCAGTTGGAAAAGGGTTTGACAGATGATGTCAGACCCTTTTCATGTTCGCAGAAAAAAATATTACAAAAGTTGTTACAAAATGCAGAAAAGCTCTTGCAATCGACAAGGAAACATGTTAAAATCTAACCTCGTGGTATATTATAAATTCCTTGTCCGCAGAGTTTTCTCTGCGAGCCAGAGACCAAAAGGAGGTAAAATTTTCGATGAACAAGTATGAATTAGCACTCGTTGTTAGTGCAAAGATCGAAGATGATGCGAGAACAGCAACCGTTGAGAAAGCAAAAGAGTACATCACTCGTGCAGGCGGTACTGTAACAGAAGTTGAAGAATGGGGTAAGAAGAAATTAGCTTACGAAGTTCAGAAAATGAACGAAGCTTTCTACTACTTCATCCAGTTCGATGCAGAATCTACCGTTCCAGCTGAAGTTGAGCAGGACGTTCGTATCATGGACAATGTTCTTCGTTTCTTATGCGTTAGAAAAGACGAGGCATAATAGAAAAGAGGAGATCGTATGAATAAAGTAATTCTTATGGGACGTTTGACAAGAGACGCTGAGGTTCGTTATTCACAGGGTGAAAATGCAACTGCAGTCGCAAGATTCTCTCTTGCTGTAGATCGTCGTTTCAGACGCGATAATCAGGATCAGAGTGCTGATTTTATCAATTGCGTCGCATTCGGAAAAACAGGTGAATTTCTTGAGAGATTCGGCCGTAAAGGAACAAAGTTTGTTGTAGAGGGCCGTATCCAGACGGGAAGCTATACCAACAAAGAGGGTCAGAAGGTATATACAACTGACGTCGTTGTGGAGAATATTGAGTTCGCAGAAAGCAAAGCATCCAGCGAAAGCAATGGTGGATTTGCTCCGTCCTCAGCACCATCACCAAGCGGAGCCGCTGGAGATGGATTCATGAATATTCCGGATGGAATTGATGAAGAATTACCATTTAACTAACCGGTTGTCACCAGATAGAGTGACAAAGTTTAAAAGGAGGTAACTATCATGGCTTTTAATAAAGCAGCTGAAGGATCTTCTATGAAGAGAAGACCAATGCGTAGAAGAAAAAAAGTTTGTGTATTCTGCGGAAAAGACAACACAATCGATTATAAAGATATCAACAAATTAAAGAGATATATCTCTGAGAGAGGAAAGATCCTTCCTCGTCGTATCACAGGAAACTGTGCAAAACATCAGAGAGCTCTTACAGTAGCAATCAAGAGAGCACGTCATTTAGCAATGATGCCTTACGTTTGCGAATAATTCAGAGTAGTAAAACCAGCTGTTTTCGGACAGCTGGTTTTTTTCTGCGTAGCTGGTGGCCGGATGGAAGTTATGAAACAGCCTGAATTCCGGCGTCTTCCTTTGCAGGCTCCGTCATGGAGTAAGGATCGAGGATCGTAGTCAGCTGTTCTTCATCGAGAAGTTCGTATTTTATGACAAGTTCTTTTACAGAAACTCCGGTCTTTAAGGATTCTTTTGCAAGGCTGGCGGCTTTCTTGTAGCCGATGTACGGGCAGAGCGCTGTAGTGATGCCGACGCTTGCGTGAAGCAGTTCGTTGCAGCGTTTTTCATTTGCGGTGATTCCGAGGATGCAGTGATCGGTCAGAGTGTTTACAGCATGCGTCAGTGTTGTGATCGAATCAAAAAGGTTATAGAAAATGACGGGCTCGAATGCGTTTAGCTCCATCTGACCGGCTTCAGCAGCCATTGTGATCGTAGTATCGTGACCGATGATATGGAATGCAACCTGGGATACCACTTCCGGAATAACCGGATTGACTTTTCCCGGCATAATGGAAGAGCCGTTCTGCATAGCCGGAAGTGTGATCTCTCCAAGGCCGGCTCTTGGTCCGCTTGCAAGGAGACGGAGATCATTACACATTTTGGATAAATTAACAGCGCAGGCTTTGAGGCAGGAGGAAATCCGGACAAATCCATCCAGATTTTCGGTCGCATCAAAAAGATCCTCTGCCTGGGTCAGCGGATAGCCTGTGATATGGCGCAGTGCCGGGACAATGTGATCAAAATAATAGGATGAGGTATTGATTGCAGTCCCGATCGCAGTAGCCCCCATATTTACGGTATACATTTCTGAACGAACCTGTTTTAAGCGGTCGCGGTCTCTGGAAATCATGGATGCGTAGGAATGGAACGTCTGTCCAAGGCGCATTGGAACAGCGTCTTCAAGCTGTGTACGTCCGATTTTTACAATGTGGTCAAATTCGTCGGCTTTGGCATACAATGCTTTTTCCAGACGTGCGAGGGCTTTGTCAAGAGGGGAAAGCAGATCAAGAACAGTAAGTTTTCCGGCTGTTGGAATGACATCATTGGTGGACTGTGCCATGTTAACGTGATCGTTTGGGTGAACGATGGAATAATCTCCTTTTCTGCCGCAGAGCATTTCGATTGCCCGGTTTGCGATGACCTCGTTCATATTCATGTTGGCACTTGTTCCGGCTCCGCCCTGGATTCCGTCTACGATAAACTCGGATGCAAACATGCCGCAGATGACTTCATTGCAGGCAGATTCAATCGCATAGGCAATCTCTGGTTTGAGCATTCCGGCTTTCCGGTTCGTAATGGCAGCAGCCCGTTTGATCCGGGCAAGGTTCTGGATAAAAACAGGGTGAACTGTAAGCCCGGTGATCGGGAAGTTTTCTTTTGCACGAAGAGCCTGTACTCCATAGTAGGCATCCTCAGGTACTTCCAGTGTTCCAATTGAATCTGATTCCAAACGCATATTTTCTTTCATGATCTTGTGATTCTCCTTTTTCTTATTGTTTTTTTGACTGCGCGCTTTTTTCAATGGGGTGAGAATAGCACTCTTTGGGAAAAAGGTAAATACGTTAAGCGGGATTTGTAAAAAGAATAGCAAAACATGGATTCTGACTTAAGAAAATAAAGCGTGGCTGGCAAAACCGGTGTTTTGTAAAGTGCCGGGTCTGCCTGAAAAGATATAAAAAAATGAGAGACTGCCATATGATGGCAGCCTCCCGGATTTATTAGGAATTATATTATGAAAAAACTTTTTTAATTCTGGACCAGATGGATGTTCCTTTTCCGTGGCGAAGCTCCGGTGCAGACTGATCACAGTACTGATAGCGTTCTTCACGCATCCAGTTTGGTGTTACAGTTGTTTCTGGTATTGTCATAAATGAATAATACATTGTTGTCATAAAAAACGCCCTCCTTCAATCTCTTGTTTCTTTCTATATATATAGTACCAGAATTTCGGTATCATCCAATGGACCCGATATCTAAAAAACAGAACATAAATATGTGCTGTCAGTACATATTTATGTTAAAATATAAAGGAAAAGACTTCAAAGAAGGGGAAAAATATGGGCTTTACAATAGAAGATATGTTGATCTTATCCAAAACCAGATACAAAATGGAGATGATCGCAGGTGAGAATGGATGGTCCAATTCCATCAGCTGGGTGCATCTGCTGGAGGATACCACGATCATTCAGCATTTCTGGGGCAAAGAGCTTGCAGTGACGACTGGACTAGGGTTTAAAACAACCGGAGCATGGAAAGCACTTTTGGAGGATCTGCTCCGGCATCATGCCGCAGGGCTGATTATTAATGTGGGAAAATATATTATGGAAGTGCCGCAGGAGATCATCGAGTATTGTAACACGAATGATTTTCCGCTTATGATCGTTCCATGGGAGATATTTCTCTCCGATATGATCAAGGATTTCAGCATCCGTATTTTTTTGCAGGGAAATGCGGATGAACAGATATCCAATGCACTGATCAGTGCGGTGGAACAGCCCGATAATCAGGAATCCTACCGGAAGGAACTACTTCCGTATTTTGATGTGGATGGCACTTTTCAGGTGGTGCTGATCTCCACAGGCGATCTCGATACCATGGATACCGTGGAACGCAAGAAGCTTTCCTACCGGATCCAGGTTTATCTGGAAAAAATCACGCATAATGGGAATTTTTTCTATTACGATTCCAATTTTATTCTGGTTGTCAATGATGTTTCTTCCAAGGATCTGGATGAGATCGTGACAGGAATGTGCATGCGCGCACAGCGCAGAATGCCGGAAATTCCGCTTTATACCGGTGTTGGAAGCCGTGTTACAGATATATCCAATTTGTCAATTGGTTATCACCGGGCGAAGGCGGCAGTCACGATGGCGCAGAACAAACAGGAGAGGCTTTTGTATTTTGATCAGATGGGATTGTACCGTCTTTTGTATGCGGTGGAAGATCAGTCTCTTTTACAGGAGATCGTGGAATCACAGCTTGCTCCACTGATCCATTACGATAAAAAACACAACGGCAATTATCTGGAAACGCTCGAAATGTATCTGAAATATAACGGAAGTATTCAGGCAGTATCCAATGCAATGTATACACACCGTAATACGGTGATTTACCGTATGACAAATATCAAAAAACTGCTCGGCTGTGAGCTTGCCACACCGGAGGAAAGACTTCCGTATCAGATGGCTTTTTATATCTACCGGATGTAGAAAAACGTTATGTTTAAGGTAATATTAAGGTGTTTTGTGTGTGTTGATAAGAATGGAATGCTAAGATTTTTTTACGATAGTAAATAATATCCTGCCAGATGGAATTATGTATGATAGAAGGAGGATGGGATATGTGGACGAGAGCACAGGTAAAACAAAGGGGAAAATTCGGATTTAAAGCGAATTACTGGAAGTCGGTTCTGGTAGCAGTTATCATCAGCTGTATTGCAGCTGGCAGCTTTTCCTTTGGAGGAGCCGGTGGATCTTCGGTAACGGATGATTTCCTTTCGGATCAGATCAGCAAAGCGGAAGATCATATCATGGGATGGGATGACACGGATCGTGATGATGACTGGGATGATGATGACTGGGACGACAATGACTGGGACGACGATTTCATGTCAGGCTTTCAGCAAGGATATAACAGTGTGGATGGAGCATCCGATGCGGACCTTGATGTGATAAGAGCAGGAATGGCCGCACTGATTGGGTTTATATTGGTATTTCTTGTGATCTTTGTTGTCGCACTTGCGATTGCATTCGCAATTACAGCATTCTTTTTAAATCCGCTGGAACTTGGATGTAAGAGATTCTTTTTGCGCAATCTGAATATGAAAGCAGAAGTAAAAGAGGTATGCTTTAGTTTTGATCATTCCTATATGAATATCGTAAAAACACTGTTTTTCCGTGATCTTTATACGTTTTTGTGGTCGCTGTTATTTATCATTCCGGGCATTATAAAAGCATATGAATACCAGATGATCCCATATCTGCTTGCAGAGCATCCGGATATGCCGAAGGATCAGGCGTTTGCGATAAGCAGACAGATGATGAAGGGGCAGAAGTGGAAGGCGTTTGTGCTGGATCTTTCTTTCCTCGGATGGTCGATCTTATCGCTGTTTACACTTGGGATTCTCGGACTGTTTTATGTGAATCCATATAAATATTCGACAAAAGCGGCGTTATATGAGACACTTAGATATGGACAGCCGGCAGATTTTGCCGCAAATGCACAGATGAACAATATGGCTGCCAGACAGTAGCAGGAGGGAAAAATGGCATATCAGATATTGATTGCAGATGATGAAAAAGAGATCAGGGAACTTCTTCGTCTGTATCTTGAGAATGAAAACTATCAGGTGATGGAAGCAAAGGATGGGCAGGAAGCGTTTGAATTGCTGCACCAGAATAAGATCGATCTATGTGTTCTGGATATTATGATGCCGAAAATGGATGGTTATCATCTGCTTCGGGAGCTGCGCAAGGAAAGCAATATTCCGGTTATTATCCTATCTGCCAAAGATGCGGATTCCGAAAAAATACTGGGTCTTAATCTTGGTGCAGATGATTACATTGCGAAGCCGTTCAATCCACTGGAGGCGGTAGCAAGGATCAATTCCAATATCCGCAGATTCTATACACTTGGCAATGGAGAAGCTGATCATCAGGCAGTTTCATTGCTCAAAGTCAAAGATCTGATGCTGGATAAGGATAGCTGTGTCCTGAAAAAAGATGGAAAACAGATCGAACTGACGTCCGTGGAGTTCCGTATTATGGAGCTGTTTATGGAACATCCTGGAAAGGTATTTACCAAACAGCAGATCTATGAATATGGATGGGGCGAGGAATATATTATCGCAGACAATAATATTATGGTATGTATCAGTAAACTTCGTGCCAAGCTGGATGAAGATCCATCCGCCTATATCAAAACAATTCGTGGACTTGGTTACCGGCTGGAAAAATAAAGGACGAAGAAGGAATGGAAAACAAGAATCACTTAAGAGGTTTTCTTATTAAAAATTTCATTATCATTCTGATCCTTGTCGGATTTGTGGAACGGATTGTTATAGAGCTGTTAAACCAGTTTATCATTCCGATGGTGCAGAAATACTACTTTGCGAATAATACGTGGAACCGTTCGCTTCCGACATGGCAGATCATTCTTGTGATCATATCGATTCTGGTGGAACTTTTTCTGCTTGGTTTAAAAAGTGTATTTCCTACGATTGCTGCCTCCGGGATTCAGTATATGATCCAGCAGATCGAGGGAGGAATGATCGCACTTGTTCCGGGACTTCACGACAACAAATCTGTCACACAGATGGATCTGTACCAGGCACTTTTTCTGGTACTCATCATTTTTGCCATGATCGTTTTGATCCTGTTTCCTTACGTAGCAGCAGCGATGTATTTTGCTGTCATTGTTTCCAAGGAGGTCAGAAAGATCACGGAGCATGAGAAGAGGATTCATGAGGAATATGACAGAAACCGCAATCTTATGCTTTCGGACATTGCACATGATCTGAGAACACCGATGACAACAGTTGCCGGATACGCAAAAGCGATCCAGGATGGAATGGTGACGGATCCGCAGAAAATGGACGAATATCTTTCTGTGATCCAGGCAAAATCCATGCGGATGAATGAACTTATCAACCTGCTTTTTGAATATGTGAAGCTTGACAGTGAAGGATTTCATCTGGATAAAAAACCGTTAAATCTTATCGAATTACTGAGGGAGAACGCAGCAATGCTCTACTCTGATATGGAAGAAAACGGCATGGAACTTGTGATCGATCTTCCAGAGCTGGAATGGAAGGTAGAAGCGGACAGACTTCAGATGTCACGTGTGGTCACGAATCTTCTGACGAATGCGATGCGTCATAATGATGCCGGCACAACGATTCTGGTTCGGGCAGATTGTGAAGATGACAAGGCGCATATTGTGATCGCAGACAATGGAAAAGAGATTCCACCATCGGTTGCCGGGCATTTGTTCGAACCGTTTGCAATGGGAGATGAATCCAGAAATTCCAAGGGTGGAAGCGGTCTGGGGTTATCCATAGCTGCAAAGATCGTGGCGATGCACGGGTGGAAGCTTTCACTGGGAAATTATCCAGGATATACAAAAGCTTTTTTCATTGATATTTCCTTGTAGTTTTCAGGGAAAACAGGTAGAATTAAAAAGACAGGAGGGAATTTGTATGTTTTGTATTTTTTCGGGGATGAATTCGTATATTACATTATGGCTTGTGCTTATGATCGTTTTTGTTGTAGCGGAGCTGATCACGGTGGGACTGACATCGATCTGGTTTGCTGCGGGAGCACTCGTTGCTTTGATCGCAGCGATTCTTGGAGCAGGAACTGGTGTCCAGATCGTATTATTTCTTGTGGTTTCCGTCATTCTTTTGTGTGCAACAAGACCGTGGGCGAAGAAGTTCGTGAATTCCAGAGTAACGATGACGAACTCGGACAGCCTGATCGGAGAAGTGATCAGCATTAAGGAACGTGTGAGCAATATAGATCAGACCGGTACTGCGGTTGTCCATGGGCAGGAATGGACCGTACGCACCGATGATGATAAAGAGGTGATCGAACCAGGCGGGCTTGCAGAGATCGTCCGGATCGCCGGTGTAAAATTAATTGTGAAAAAGAACAAGGAGGAGTAACTTATGGGAGGCATTATTGCTGGAATCATTATTTTGATCATCGTACTTGCAATTCTTGCAAGCTGTGTGAAGATCGTGCCACAGGCACACGCAGTGATCGTTGAAAGACTTGGAGGATACATGGCAACATGGCAGGTTGGTCTGCATTTTAAAGTGCCATTTATCGACAGAGTTGCGAAAAATGTACTGCTGAAAGAGCAGGTTGTGGATTTCCCGCCACAGCCGGTGATTACAAAGGATAACGTAACCATGCAGATCGATACGGTCGTATATTTCCAGATCACAGATCCAAAGCTGTATGCATACGGCGTTGAGAATCCGATCATGGCAATTGAGAACCTGACTGCAACAACACTTCGTAACATCATTGGTGATCTGGAGCTGGATGAGACTCTGACATCACGCGAGACGATCAATACGAAGATGAGAGCAACGCTTGATGTTGCAACAGATCCATGGGGAATTAAAGTAAACCGTGTTGAATTAAAGAACATCATTCCACCAAAAGCCATCCAGGATGCGATGGAGAAACAGATGAAGGCTGAGCGTGAACGTCGTGAGGCAATCTTACGCGCAGAAGGTGAGAAGAAATCTACGATCCTCGTTGCCGAGGGTAATAAGGAATCTGCAATTCTTGATGCAGAGGCTGAGAAACAGGCAGCAATTCTCCGCGCAGAAGCGAAGAAAGAGGCTACTGTGAAGGAAGCCGAAGGTCAGGCAGAAGCAATTCTTAAGATCCAGCAGGCAAATGCAGATGGTCTTCGGATGTTAAGAGAAGCTGGACCGGATGAAGCGGTTCTCCAGTTAAAGAGTCTTGAGGCGTTTGCAAAGGCTGCAGATGGAAAAGCGACAAAGATCATTATTCCATCCGAGATCCAGGGAATCGCCGGACTCACCAAATCCATTGCGGAGATCGCAAAAGACAAAGAGGCATAAAGTATCAGGGCTCATTCTTCGGAATGGGTCCTTTTTTGCGTTTTTTTCTGTAATGAAGTAAAATAAAGATATGGGATGTGGATAACTTTAATATTTTAACCAAAAATGTTGAAATAAAAATTTTCTCGAAAATGGCAGGCTAATAATTAAATTGGCCTTTCAAAGCTGGTTTTTATCATGAATGCTTGTGAAAAATAGACAAAGCGCTTATAATGTAAACTATATGAAGCATGAGAGAAAGGGAGAAGGCAATGAAACAAAAAGAACAAAAGAAAACAACTTCCATTAAGACAAAGCTTCTGGGGACGCTTCTTCCAGTTGTCATTGTGATTGGGATTGTACTGGTAGGTATGTCATATTTTGTATCAAAGCAGATAATCACAGAATATGCCACAGATTTACTGAATTCATCTATTGAAAATCAGGCAAATGAGATTGAAGCCTGGCTTGGGGAAAATCAGGCAGCATTCCAGATGGCAAAGGAGACGATTGAGGGGCTGGATGCAGATGATGCACAGCTTCAGGGTATATTGGACAGATATTATGGCTATGATGACGACTGTCCAAATGGACTATACATCGCAGACGCTGATGGAAAGATGATGAAAGCAGCCGGATCAGATAAGACAGAGAGCAATCCGACAGATTCCGTGTGGTATAAGGATGGTCTTACCAGATTAAACATGGACTTTACTGATGCTTATACAAATGCAGACGGAGAGGCTGTTATCAGTGCGTCTGGTATTTTGAATGATGGCTCAGCGACTATGAAGGTTATATCAGCAGACTTGTCATTACAGCGTATCAGTATTATTGTAAACAGCTTTGTACAGATGGATGATGCGCAGGCGATTCTAGTAGATGCCAAGGATGGTACAATACTTGCAGCCCGTGACAGCAGTTTGATTTTCTCAAAGTTAAGTGGGTCAGATGACAGCTTTTACAAGAGAATTGAAGAAAAAAGAGTATCTGGTGATTATGGCATGGAAGAGATTGATAACAGGATGGCTGCCTGTGCAGAGGTATCTGGAACTGACTGGCTTCTGGTATCCTATGTTCCAATAGCCACAGTTTATTCGGGGCTTAACACTGTCAGAATGGTAATGGTACTTATCGGAATAATCTCTCTTCTGATATTAGCTGTTATCATCGAGCGCACAGTCCATATGGTAATAAAGCCTGTAAAAGAGCTGACCAGCGTAATTACAGCCATGACAGATGGTGATTTCACGGTGAGCGTGGATGTAAAAAGTAATGATGAAATCGGTGTGATGAGCCAGTGTGTACAGCACTTTATCCAGTCTATGAGGGGCATGATTTTGTCCATCCGTGGAGTAGCGGACAAGCTGCATGAGCAGGCGGATAACAGCAGCCTGATATCGGGTCAGATGTATGATGCATCCAGAACCCAGAGCCAGTCTATGCAGGAATTAAATAATACAGTAGAGCAGCTCTCACTTTCAGTTAATGAGATTGCAGAAAATGCCACAACTCTGGCAATGGTAGTTTCAGACACCAGAGAAGAGGGCAGTCAGGTTGATTTGAAGATGAAGGACACTGTGGAAGTGTCAAGAAAGGGCAAGTCCGACATGCAGAATGTGGGGGATGCAATGCAGAATATCAATCAATCTGTGCTTAAACTGCAGCAGGCAATAGACAAGGTAGGAAAAGCTTCAGAGGAGATTACAAATATCACAGGTGTAATCAGTGGAATTGCTGAGGAAACTAACTTACTTTCATTAAATGCTTCTATAGAGGCAGCAAGAGCAGGAGAAGCCGGCAAGGGCTTTGCTGTTGTAGCTACTGAGATAGGCCAGCTTGCAAAGAACAGTGCAGAGTCAGTACAAAATATCGAAAAACTTATATCAGAGATAAATTTACTGGTAAAGGATGCTGTATTGCAGGCGGATGACAGCGCTGAAAATATCAACAGCAGCAGCGAATTAGTCGCTGACGCTTTAAAGACTTTTGATGTCATATTTGGCAATATTGATGAGGTAAGCGCTCTGGTTCTTCAGATGATTGAGAAAGTAGAAAAGGTAGATGAAGTGGCAAACAATGTAGCCGCCATTTCAGAGGAACAGGCAGCCAGCTCAGAGGAAATACTGGCTACCTCTGATAACATGGTAGAGCATGCGAATAGTATCACAGGAAACAGTGAGACAGTAGCAAGCGACGCCAGGGAACTTACCACTTCTGCTAAGGAACTGGCAAATCAGGTGGATGCATTTAAGGTTGAAAAGGAGGGATACTAGAATGAAAAAGAAGCTGGCATACATGTTAAGCATATTGCTAATTGGAGTATTCCTGACTACAGGCTGTGGCAGTCAGACCACAAGTGCAGGCAGCAGTAATGTAAAAATCCTCCTCAGCGTAAATGCAATGGATGATTTCAGACAGACGCTAGTAGACGCAGCCCAGCAGGAGGCTGATGCCCAGGGAATACAGCTTGATGTTTTTGATGCGGAAGATAATATTGAAAATCAGGTGGAGCATATTAAAAAAGCAGCAGCAGAGGGCTATGACGCTATCCTCTGTGGCGCGGTATCGACTGATACTGCGGTAGAACTAAAGGCAAATGCGGGAGATATACCAATTGTATTTTTCAATAGCTGTCCGAATGAAAAACAGTTATCTGAGGGACAGTACATATATGTTGGTTCAGACGAGAGCGTGGCAGGTCAGTATCAGGCAGAATATGTGCTGGATAAGTTTGCTGACAAGGATGAGATAAATGTAGTGATTTTCAAAGGACCAAAGGGACATTCTGCTACAGAAGGAAGAACCAGAGGCGTGAAGAAAACCTTGGAGGCAAGCGGTAAGAAAATCAACTATGTATTTGAAGATTATGCAAACTGGGATGGCGATACAGCAGGAGAAATGTTTGAACTTTTCCTGAAAACAGGATCAAAAGCAGATTGCGTGATCTGTAACAATGACGGAATGGCACTTGGAGTCATAGAAGCGTGTAAGAATGCTGGTATTGACCTGAACAGCCTGCCTATATTGGGTATAGATGCTACAGCAGACGGATGTACTGCAATTGAAAATGGCGATATGGCATTCACCGTATATCAGTCAGGCAGTGGTCAGGGCAAGACTGCGATTGATGCAGCACTTAAGCTTATAAGTGGTCAGTCTGTACAGGATATAGAGGGTGCAACTGATGATGGATTGTATGTGTGGGTTCCATTTGAGAAAGTAGATAGTAATAATGTAAGCAGCTACAAATAAGTAGATATTGGAAAGGCATCTGTGAGCGTGATTGGCGTGGCAGGTGTCTTTTTTATATCAATTTTGAGGAGCTATATAGATTATTTGGCAAAGAAGGTGAGGCCTGCCAGGAGGAAAATAGAAATTTATTTTACCTTTCAAAGCTGTTTTATTACGGAAGGACTTCCGTTGAGGTTGTCAAAATGGTATAATTCCTTTAAGTGTGAATTTTTATCCAGACGACAGAATGGGGCAATAACCAAAAGTGGAGGGAAATGGATGAAGAGTAATATCAGATTTAAGGGGAAACTACGGCATTATCTGCAGCTGCCGCTGATGCTTATGGTACTTCTTGTGGTTCTGAATATACCGCTGTATTGCTATGATGTAAAAAGCGGGGCAGCAGTTACATTTTTTATCATTATTTATTTCGGGGTTGTTATGGTATGTTACCATAAGATCAAACCGGTTCTGGTGAATGAACTGATCAATTTTGCAACACAGTATGCTACGGTGCAGAAACGTCTGCTCAATGAGTTTGAGATCCCGTATGCACTGCTTGATTACAATGGCAAGCTTCTATGGGTCAATGAGCAGTTTTCAGAGGTGACAGGTGCCAGTAAGAACTATCACAAATCGATCACGACGCTGTTTCCAATGATCACAAAGGAATTTTTAAAGAAAACCGATGAGCCGCAGAATGTGTATCTCGAGAAAGAGGGACGCAGCTTCCGCATTTCGCTGAACCGTATTTCTTTTGACAGGATCACGGAAGACAGCAAAATGCTTGAACTTGGGGATTGTGAGGAATTTCTTACAGCAATCTATCTTTTTGACGAGACAGAACTGAACCGGTATATGGTCGAGAACCAGGAACAGAAGCTGGTTGCCGCACTGGTATATATTGATAACTATGATGAGGCGCTCGACAGTATCGAGGATGTCAAACGTTCTCTGCTGATCGCACTGGTCGATCGTAAGGTAAACAAGTATTTTTCCAATATGGATGCACTTGTCCGTAAGATCGAAAAAGACAAATATTTTGTTGTATTCAAATATAAATATCTGAAAGAACTCGAGGAGGATAAATTCAGCCTGATCGAGGATGTTAAGACGGTAAAAGTCGGAAATGAGATGGCGGTCACGCTCAGTATTGGTGTAGGTATGAGTGGTGATAACTATAATCAGAATTATATTTACGCACGCAATGCCATTGACCTTGCGTTAGGACGAGGCGGTGACCAGGTCGTTGTAAAAGAAGGCGAAGAGGTATCCTACTACGGTGGCAAGGCGAAACAGGTAGAACGTAATACACGTGTAAAGGCACGTGTGAAAGCGCAGGCACTCCATGAGATCATGGAGAATAATGAGAATGTTGTGATCATGGGGCACAGCCTTTCGGACGTC
This sequence comes from uncultured Lachnospiraceae bacterium, assembly GCA_934364805.1. Taxonomy (GTDB): domain Bacteria; phylum Bacillota; class Clostridia; order Lachnospirales; family Lachnospiraceae; genus Roseburia. The sequence goes on along the minus strand of CAKRMH010000009.1, from coordinate 85,433 downwards.
GATTCCCTCGGCGCCGGAATTGGAATATTCTGTGCGGCCAGGGTACTTGGCAAGAAAGCACAGATCGTGATCAATGATCCGACCTCATCGGTGCGTCCGCTGATGGAATGTTTCACAGAGGAAAAGGGTTATCCGGGGGATCTGTTTGTAAACAGTGAGCAGGCTCTGGAAATGACAACCAGAAACACACTTGTTATGGTTGTTGATACGAACCGTCCAAGCTACACAGAATGTCCGGAGCTTCTGAAAAAGACGGACTCCATTGTTGTATTCGATCATCACAGACAGAACAGCGAAGTGATCGAGAATCCGCTGTTATCCTATATTGAGCCATATGCGTCCAGCGCATGTGAGATGGTTGCAGAGGTGCTTCAGTATTTTCAGAATGGCCTGAAATTGGAGCCGGGCGAGGCAGATTGTATTTACGCCGGAATTCTGATCGATACCAACAACTTTATGACCAAAACCGGTGTGCGCACGTTTGAGGCAGCTGCATACCTGAAACGTTCTGGCGCAGAAGTTACCAGAGTCCGTAAGATGCTGCGCAATGATATGGCTGCATACAAGGCGAGAGCGGAAGCTGTGCGCCATGCAGAGGTATACCGCAGTTCCTTTGCCATCTCAGTCTGCCCGGGTGAGAATGTGGAAAGTCCTACGATCGTAGGTGCGCAGGCTGCAAATGAACTGTTAAATATCGTTGGGATCAAGGCTTCGTTTGTCCTGACGGAGTACAATGGAAAAATCTATGTAAGTTCCCGTTCGATCGACGAGATCAACGTCCAGCTGATCATGGAGCGTCTGGGCGGTGGCGGCCATCTGAATGTTGCAGGCGCCCAGCTGACAAATTGTACCGTTTTACAGGCTAAACACATTATTCAGGATACCCTTGACGAAATGCTAAAAGAAGGAGACATACAGGAATGAAAGTAATATTATTAGAAGATGTAAAATCATTAGGAAAAAAAGGTGAGATCGTGACGGTAAGTGACGGTTATGCAAGAAATGCCATTTTACCAAAGAAATTAGGTGTAGAGGCAACAACAAAGAATCTGAATGATCTGAAGCTTCAGAATCAGCATGCCGAGAAGGTGGCAGCAGAGAATCTTGCGAATGCCAGGGCTCTTGCAAAAGAGATCGAGACAAAGAAGGTTGTTGTAAAGATCAAATCCGGAGAAGGCGGAAGAACCTTCGGTTCTGTATCCACAAAAGAAATTGCTGCAGCTGCAAAGGAGCAGACGGGAATGGATTTAGACAAGAAGAAAATGCATCTGCCAGAAGCGATCAAAGCGCTTGGCGTGTATGAAGTGCCGGTGAAGCTGCACCCACAGGTAACAGCAAAGCTGTCCGTTCACGTTGTAGAAGGTTAGTCAGGAGGAAAAATCCTTGGAAGATACACTGATCAAAAGGATTATGCCCAACAGCTTAGAGGCTGAGCAGTCAGTCGTTGGTTCCATGATCATGGATAAAGATGCCATTGTTACAGCAATGGAGATGCTGGTACAGGATGATTTTTACCATAAACAGTATGGAATCCTGTTTGATTCCATGATCGAATTATATAATGCAGGGCAGCCGGTCGATCTGGTTACACTGCAGAATAAATTAAAAGAAAAAGATGTACCGCAGGAGATTTCAAGTCTTGAGTTCGTGCGTGATCTTGTCACGTCTGTCCCGACATCGGCAAATGTCAAGTATTATGCCAATATCGTAAAAGAAAATGCGATGAAGCGGAGTCTGATCAGGACGATCGACGACATTGAGAATGAATGTTATGCAGGGAAAGAGTCCTTAGAAAGCATTCTGGATAAGACAGAACATGACGTTTTTGCGCTGCTTTCCAGCAGAACCGGCGGCGAATATGTGCCGATCCGTCAGGTGGTTATGAATGCCCTTGAAAAGATTGAGATGGCCTCGAAACAGTCCGGTACGGTCACCGGAATCCCAACCGGTTTTATCGATCTGGATTATCGTACCGCAGGACTTCAGCCTTCCGATCTGATCCTCGTTGCGGCCCGCCCATCTATGGGAAAAACAGCGTTTGTATTGAATATTGCCCAGTATGTGGCTTTTCATGAGAATATGTGTACCGCAATCTTTTCGCTCGAGATGTCAAAGGAACAGCTCGTAAACCGACTGTTCTCCCTGGAATCAAGAGTAGATGCACAGGCACTTCGAACCGGTAATCTTTCCGATGCGGACTGGGAAAAGCTTGTAGAAGGCGCTGGAATTATCGGTAATTCTGAGCTGATCATTGATGATACACCTGGTATCAGCATCTCTGAAATGCGGAGTAAATGTCGTAAATACAAGCTGGAGCATGATCTGAAGTTAATTATTATCGATTACCTTCAGTTGATGTCAGGATCTGGAAGGAGTTCGGATTCCCGTCAGCAGGAGATCTCAGATATTTCCCGTTCCTTAAAGGCACTTGCGAGGGAGCTGAGTGTTCCGGTTATCGCATTGTCCCAGCTGTCGCGCGCAGTAGAACAGCGGCCGGATCACAGACCGATGCTTTCGGATCTTCGAGAATCCGGAGCGATCGAGCAGGATGCCGATGTGGTTATGTTCATCTACCGCGATGATTACTATAATAAAGATACGGATTTAAAAGGAATTTCCGAGATCATCATCGCAAAACAGCGTAACGGTCCAATTGGAACCGTAAACCTTGCGTGGCTGCCGGAATATACCAAATTCGCCAATCTGGAACACTAAAATTTATCGCCAAACTGCGAAACTGTGCGATCGTTATATTTTCCTGTCGAAAGAACACGATGGAAAATATTTGATTCAGCATATGCCAAAAGCTATAATGGAGGTGGAACAGAAGGGAGGAAATCTGAGGTGGAAAAAGTACGTTACATGATCTCGGATGCGGCAAATCTTGTCAATGTCGAGACGCATGTGTTACGTTACTGGGAAGATGAACTTGCTTTAACCATTCCAAGGAATGAGATGGGGCACAGATACTACACCAAGGAAAATATTAAGGAATTCCAGAAAATCAAAGAGCTTAAGGATAAAGGATATCAGCTTAAGGCAATACGGATGCTGATACATAATGGAAATATAGAGGAATTTACGCCGGTGGATCACCCGGCAGATCATCCGCTGGAACCGCCCGAACCGGTTTCATCCGGACAGGCAGTAAAAGTGCCGGCGGCTTCTGCCGCAGGCACACAGCCGGTATTGAAACAGAGCGTCCAGCAGATGGACGCCGAAGACCGGATGACACAGTTCCGGGAACTGATGGCAGACATCGTTGGACATGCCATTTCGCTCAATAACGAGGAACTGAGTGTGGCGATCAGCCAGGAAGTCCAGGAACGTATCTTAAAGGAAATGGATTATCTTGCAAGAGCGCAGGAAGATGCGGAGGAAGAGAGATTCCGCAGGCTGGATGCCGCAATCCGTGGAAATGTGCAGAAGAGGCATTCCTTTTTCCGGAAAAAAGACAAAAAATCCGGCGCATCCCAGAAAGAAGACAACAAAAAAAGACTGTCGCATTAGCGACAGTCTTTTTGTTTGGGGAATTAACCCTGAGCGATTGCTCCTGTTGGGCAAACTCCAGCGCATGTTCCACAATCAACGCAAGAAGCTGCATCGATTTCGTACTGGGAATCACCAGCTGAGATAGCGCCTACTGGGCACTCTCCAGCACATGTTCCACAGCTAACGCATGAATCAGAAATAACGTATGCCATAATGAGTTCCTCCTTAAAATAATGATCATTATTTCGTCTTAATGACTATTTTTATTCTATAACAAAAAAAATAAAAATACAAGACTTCATCGGCGTGTATTCAATTTGAAACAATGTGAAAGAAATAACAAAATATGGAAACAATGACTATTTTTCCGTGAAAATCAGCACATTTTTGTTTAATCTGTCAGTTATGTATGATATAATTAATCATGTTAAATAAATATCTATGTATTTATGCACAGACAAAATATTTGTGACATAAGCGGAAGCGCTGCAGGATATCAGGAAGGATGTAAGACTTGTGAAAACAGAACTGGTAAAAATCGATCCATTGCATATGGACGAGAAGGCAATGGAGCATGCAGGCAGACTGATTGCAGAAGGAGAACTGGTTGCTTTTCCGACCGAGACGGTATATGGACTTGGGGGAGACGCACTTCATCCGGAGGCTGCCCAAAAGATCTATGCAGCCAAGGGAAGACCATCAGATAATCCACTGATCGTACATATTGCTGAGTTTTCGGATCTTGAGAGGATCGCAAAGGAAGTGCCGGAACAGGCACGGAAACTTGCAGATGCATTCTGGCCAGGGCCGCTTACCATGATCGTATGGAAGAATGACAGTGTCCCATATAAAACAACCGGTGGAATGGACACGGTTGCAGTAAGGATGCCGAATCATCCGGTTGCTCTGGAACTGATCCGGAAGAGCGGATGTCTTATCGCAGCACCGAGTGCCAATACATCCGGAAGACCAAGCCCGACAGAGGCTGCACATGTTGCAGAGGATCTGGATGGCAGGATCGCAATGATACTGGATGGAGGAGCGGTGAGGATCGGAATCGAATCTACCATCGTTGATCTTACAGAGAAGACACCGATGATATTACGGCCTGGATATATCACACCGCAGATGTTATCGGAAGTGCTGGGTGAACCGGTAGAGATCGATCCTGGAATTATCGCAGCAGACGATACAAGGAAGCCGAAAGCACCAGGAATGAAATATAAACATTATGCACCGAAGGCCGATCTTGTCCTTGTGGATGGAGCAAAAGATGCAGTCATTGCAAAGATCAATGAACTCGCCGGAGAGAAGAAGAAAGCAGGTAAGAAGGTTGCTGTTATCGCGACAGAGGAAACAAGGAATGCATATCAGGCGGACGTTATTTTATGTATCGGAAGCCGCATGGATGAAGATTCGATCGCACAGCATCTGTACAAGATCTTAAGAGACTGTGACGAGCTTGAAGTAGATGCCATCTATTCAGAGAGTTTTGTTACTCCAAGAATTGGACAGGCAATTATGAACCGGCTGCTCAAGGCGGCAGGACATCAGGTGATTCATGTATAGGACAGAATAGAAAAGGAAAAAATATGAAGGAATATAACAGGATTATTTTTGTCGGACAGAGCGGAACCAGCCGTGAACCGATGGCGGCGGGAATATTTCAGGATTTTACAACCAGAAGACCGTTCGAAGTTCTGGCAAGAGGGCTTGTGGTACTTTTTCCGGAACCGATGAATCAGAAAGCAGAAGCAGTACTCATCAGCAACGGAATCCATACGGAGGATTTTATTTCCGTACAACTGATGGAGGAAGATCTGACAGAAGATACACTGGTGCTCGCTATGGAAGAAGCCCAGAAAGAGAAGATCCTTGAACAGTATGAGCCGCAGTTCCCGGAGAATATCCACGTTCTGACCGAATTTGTCGGGGATGAGCTGGAGATTCTTGATCCATATGGGGGTGCATTACAGGCATATGGTCTCTGCTATGAGACTTTGCGCAAAAGTATCAAAAAATTAGTAAATATGTTGAACGAGGGAGAATCAATATGTCAAAAGTAGTAGTCATGGATCATCCATTGATCCAGCATAAGATCGGAATCATGAGAAGAACAGATACCGGCTCCAAGGATTTTCGTACATTGGTAAGTGAGGTTGCCATGCTTGAGTGTTATGAGGCAACGAGAGATCTGGAGCTTACGGATGTTGAGATCCAGACTCCGATCTGCACCACGACGGTCAAGGAATTAAAAGGAAAGAAGCTTGCTGTTGTACCGATCTTACGGGCAGGACTTGGAATGGTAGACGGAATGCTTGAAATGATACCGGCTGCGAAAGTCGGACATATCGGGCTTTACCGTGATCCTGAGACAGCAGAACCGGTAGAGTATTACTGCAAACTTCCGGAGGACTGCGCAAACCGTGAAGTGTTTGTGGTAGATCCGATGCTTGCTACCGGTGGTTCCGCAGTGGCAGCCATCCAGATGCTCAAGGACAAGGGTGTGAAAAATATCCATTTTATGTGCATCATTGCAGCACCGGAAGGGGTAAAACGCATGAAAGAAGAGCACCCGGATGTAGATCTGATCATTGGAGCTTTAGATGACCACTTAAATGAACACAAATATATCGTTCCGGGACTTGGGGATGCAGGAGACCGTATCTTCGGCACCAGATAATCGAGGGTAAATTTATGGCTGAGACAACAAAAAGAGAAGACTATATTAGCTGGGATGAATATTTTATGGGAGTCGCAATGTTATCCGGCATGAGGTCGAAAGACCCGAATACGCAGGTTGGCGCCTGCATTGTAAGTCCGGAGCATAAGATCCTTTCCATGGGTTACAACGGATTCCCGACAGGCTGTTCGGATGATGAGTTTCCATGGGCAAGAGAGGGCGATGACAATAAGTATTTTTATACAACGCACAGTGAATTGAATGCAATTCTGAATTACCGTGGCGGAAGCCTCGAGGGAGCGACCATGTATGTTACGCTTTTTCCGTGTAATGAATGTGCGAAAGCGATTATACAGGCCGGAATAAAAGAACTTATTTATGCAGATGATAAATATGAGCACACAATGTCAGTGATCGCCTCAAAGAGGATGCTAAAATCCGCTGGTGTGAAGTTTGAGCGGTATAAATATACCGGAAGGCGGATTGAGATGACATTATGAAGCAGAATAATAATAGACAGGTCTGGGATTCACTGATCCTTGTTTTCCAGTTTGGCATCAATATGATCGTGCCAATTGTGATGTGCACGCTGATCGGCGTGTGGATCGGTGATAAATTTGACATTTCGTGGATTGTCATTCCGCTATTCTTTATGGGAGCTCTGGCAGGGGGCCAGAACATTTACCGGATGACAAAGAAAATGTACCAGACACATAATGGAAAAGGTAAGAAAAATGCTGAGAAGAATGAATAATGCATTACCGGGGCTTGTCATAGGCATCATTGTCTATGGGATTGTGATCCAGTTTACAGGGGTGTGGTTTGTAGCGGATAAACTCCATTATTCCACAGGACTCTGGATTGGAATTGCAGCCGCAATTGGGATGGCGGTCAATCTCGCTACCGTCATACGCGACTCCGTGGAGATGGAATCCACCGAGGGTGCAAATCGCAGGATTATCACAAAGTCAGTATTGCGCTACGTCATAGTGGTAATTCTGTTTTTTATTTTAGGCTATTTTAAACTGGGAAATCTGTTTACCGCTTTTATCGGAGTATTCGGCCTGAAGGTATCCGCGTATCTTCAGCCGGTGTTTTACCGGTTGGCAGACAGAATATCAGGTGGAAGCGAACAAGCTTCCGAATCATAAATAGTAAAATTTTATAAGGAGGTGACTTTGTGAATCAAGCAATTTTATTGTCCTCCAGTGCCGATAATATCGATTTTATGATACACGGTATATTTTCCTTCCATCTTTTTGGACAGGAAATCTGGATTACGACATCACATGTGTGCATTCTGATTGTTATGGCGGTCATACTTATTTTTGCAATTGCTGCAAACCGTAAACTGGCGCACGCAAGTGAGATCCCGAGCGGATTTCAGAATGTTGTCGAGCTGATCGTAGAAAAGCTTGATGGAATGGTCAGCGGCACCATGGGTAAATGGGCACCGAAATTTGTGAACTATATCAGTACGATCTTTATTTTCATACTGATGAGTAACATATCCGGTCTGTTTGGATTAAGACCACCGACAGCAGATTATGGAACTACGCTTGCGCTTGGTCTGATTACGTTTTTCCTGATTCATATCAATCAGTTCAGGCATCAGAGCGGAAAACAGATCTGGAGGGACATGTGTTCACCATTACCACCGTGGCTGCCTATCTGGTTCCCGATCAACCTGATCAGTGAGATCGCAGTTCCGATTTCACTGTCACTGCGTTTGTTTGCAAACGTCTTGTCAGGAACCGTTATGATGGCACTTGTGTATGGCCTGCTTGGAAAGATCGCTGTGATCTGGCCGGCAGCACTGCATGTATATTTTGACTTGTTCTCCGGAGCAATTCAGACATACGTATTCTGTATGTTGACCATGACATACATCGCTCAGGCATGTGATGCCGAGGAGTAAGGTAACAAAAATAAAATTATATTAGGAGGTTCTACATTATGAACATTACAGGACAGGATTTAATCAGAGCATGCTCAGCAATTGGTGCAGGTTTAGCAGTTATCGCAGGTATCGGACCTGGTATTGGACAGGGTATTGCAGCAGGATATGGTGCATCTGCTGTAGGACGTAATCCGGGAGCAAAAGGAGATATCATGTCTACCATGCTTTTAGGACAGGCAGTTGCAGAGACAACCGGTCTTTACGGTCTGCTCGTAGCAATGCTTTTACTCTTCGTAAAACCATTAGGCTAAAAATGGTTTGGAAACACGCATAAGCGGAACAAATCACGTGGAAAGGAGAGTTAAGATTGCTCGCACAGGAATATTTAAGACTATTTAATCTTGATGCACAGCTTTTGTTTGATGCAACATTACTGGCAATTTCCATATTTGTTTTATTCCTGCTTTTATCTTACTTATTGTTCAATCCTGCAAGAAAGCTGTTAAAAGACAGACAGGACCGGATCAATAACGATATTACGTCTGCAGAAGCAGACAAAGAAGCAGCGAAGGCATTAAAAGCTGAGTATGAAGCAAAATTAAAGGACGTCAATAAAGAAGCGGAAGCAATTCTTGCAGAGGCACGTCAGAAAGCCATCCGAAATCAGGCTAAGATCGTGGATGAAGCAAAAGAAGAAGCTTCCCGTATCATCAAAAGAGCACAGTCAGAAGCTGAGCTTGAGAAGAAACACGCAATGGATGATGTAAAACAGGAGATGATCCAGATTGCATCGATGATGGCGGCAAAAGTTGTATCCGCATCAATCGATACCCAGATTCAGGATACCCTGGTAGACGAAACATTAAAAGAAATGGGTGAATCGACATGGCAAAGCAGGTAAGTGCAACATATGGGGATGCATTATTTGCGGCAGGTCTGGAGGATGGACGCCTGAATGAACTTTCCGGGGAAGTCCTCGCAGTATCGAAAGCGATCGAAGAAAACCCGGATCTGACCAAAGTAATGAATCATCCAAAGATCGATAAAGAAGAAAAAATGAAAATGATCGAAGACATTTTTAATGGACGTGTTTCGAGAGAACTTGTAGGTCTGATGCGTCTTTTGGTGGAAAAAGGCCACTATAAGGATATGCAGAGTGTATTTTCCTATTTTACCGCAAAAGTAAAAGAGCACAATCATATCGGAACGGCATATGTGACCAGCGCAATGGAGCTTTCAGAGAAACAGAAAGAGAATGTGAAGGCGCGCTTGTTAGAGACCACAGAATATGAACAATTCGAAATGCATTATAATGTCGATGCCGCAATTATTGGCGGTATGATAATTCGCATCGGGGATCGTGTTGTAGACAGCAGTGTAAAAACCAGATTAGAAAAGCTGACCCGTGAATTATCCCAAATACAGTTGAAAGCAGGTGAATGCGCTCCATGAATTTAAAACCAGAAGAAATCAGCTCCGTGATCAAAGAGCAGATTAAACGATATGCTTCTCAGCTCGAAGTAGCAGATGTGGGAACCGTTATTCAGGTTGCCGATGGTGTTGCACGTATCCATGGACTGGAGAACGCAATGCAGGGAGAACTTTTGGAATTCCCAGGAGAAGTTTACGGAATGGTATTGAACCTTGAGGAAGATAACGTAGGTGCCGTACTTTTGGGCTCCCAGAGAAATATCAACGAAGGCGATACCGTAAAGACCACCGGACGAGTTGTAGAAGTTCCGGTCGGAGATGCAATGTTAGGACGAGTTGTCAATGCGTTGGGACAGCCGATTGACGGCAAGGGACCGATCGAGAGCAGCAAATTCCGTAAAGTAGAAAGAGTTGCATCCGGTGTTATCTCAAGAAAATCCGTAGATACACCATTACAGACAGGTATTAAGGCAATCGATGCCATGGTACCGATCGGACGAGGACAGCGAGAGCTGATTATCGGTGACAGACAGACCGGAAAGACAGCAATTGCGATCGACACGATCATCAATCAGAAGGGCAAAGGTGTAAAATGTATTTATGTCGCAATTGGACAAAAAGCATCTACAGTTGCCACAATTGTAAAAACATTAGAAGAATACGGCGCAATGGCATATACGACCGTTGTCGCAGCTACAGCAAGTGAGCTTGCACCAATTCAGTATATTGCACCATACTCCGGCTGTGCGATCGGAGAAGAATGGATGGAGAACGGAGAAGATGTACTCGTAGTATACGATGATCTGACCAAACATGCAGCAGCATATCGTACATTATCCCTTCTTCTGAAGAGAGCACCTGGACGTGAGGCGTATCCTGGAGATGTATTCTATCTGCACTCAAGACTGTTAGAGCGTGCTGCAAAGCTTTCTGACAAACTTGGCGGAGGTTCACTGACCGCTCTTCCAATCATCGAAACACAGGCAGGAGACGTATCTGCATACATTCCGACCAATGTTATTTCCATTACAGACGGTCAGATCTATCTTGAGACAGAGATGTTTAACTCCGGATTCCGTCCGGCGATCAATGCAGGTCTTTCCGTATCCCGAGTTGGTGGTTCTGCCCAGATCAAAGCGATGAAAAAGATCGCAGCTCCAATCCGAGTTGAGCTGGCACAGTACCGTGAGCTTGCCGCATTTGCACAGTTTGGTTCTGAACTGGATGCGGATACGACAGAAAAGCTCCGTCAGGGAGAAAGAATCCGCGAGATTTTAAAACAGCCACAGTATCAGCCGATGCCGGTTGAGAAACAGGTTATCATCGTATATGCAGCGACCAGAAAATATCTCATCGATCTGCCAGTCGAGGATGTACTTCGTTTCCAGGACGAGCTGTTTGATTATATTGATACCAAATATCCGGAGATTCCGGAAGCCATCGCTGCAACAAAGCAGATGGATGAGGAAACCGAGAAGAAGCTGATTCAGGCAATTGAAGAATGCAAAGCAGAATTTCAGAAATAATGGCAGAAAGTAGGTGGTAAAATGGCCTCCATGCGAGACATTAAGCGAAGAAAAAGCAGCATACAAAGTACGCAGCAGATCACCAAAGCCATGAAGCTCGTTTCTACCGTAAAACTTCAAAAGGCGAAGAGTCATGCAGAACAGACAGATCCATATTTTAATTACATGTATCATACCGTAAGTTCAATGCTTGCCAAAAGCGGAAATATCAACCACCCGTATCTTACGGGGGGCGATTCCACCAAAAAGGCAGTAGTTGTGATCACATCAAACCGTGGTCTGGCGGGTGGATACAATTCCAACATTGTGAAACTTATCACAGGCAATGAGGATCTGAAGAAAGAGGATCTGGAAATCTACGCAGTCGGTGGAAAAGGTGTAGAAGGCTTAAGCCGCCGCGGTTATCATATTGTTTCGGATGATTCTGCAATTATGGAAGCACCATCTTACCCGGATGCAGCGGCACTTTGTAAAAAGGTGCTGGATTCCTTTGCAAAGGGAGAGATCGGTGAGATCTATCTTGCTTATACTCATTTTAAAAATACCGTCAGCCATGAACCTAAGCTGATCCGTCTGCTTCCGGTAGACATTGAAGCACAGGAAGAGACCGACGAGGCATCCAATGTTCTTATGAACTATGAGCCAAATGAGGAAGAAGCACTCGATATGATCATTCCGAAATACGTAACAAGCCTTTTTTACGGAGCTTTGGTAGAGGCAGTAGCCAGTGAAAACGGAGCCCGTATGCAGGCGATGGATTCTGCGACCAGCAATGCGGAGGATATGATCAGTGATCTGTCCCTGAAGTATAACAGAGCACGTCAGGGCTCGATCACGCAGGAATTAACGGAGATCATTGCCGGTGCGAATGCGATCGAATAATGTGCTGCAGCAATCACATAAATAATAATCATCATAAGGAGACGAAATAATGGCAGATAATAATGTTGGCAAAATTACCCAGATTATCGGTGCCGTTCTCGATATTAAATTCGTAGATGGCGGTTTGCCGGAGATCAACGATGCGGTCAATGTTCCACTGAAAGACGGCGGAACATTAGTCGTAGAAGTTGCTCAGCATCTGGGCGACGATACCGTAAGATGTATTGCCATGGGACCGACCGACGGACTTGTCCGCGGTATGGAAGCCATTGCGACGGGAGCTCCGATCTCTGTTCCGGTAGGAGAAGATACATTAGGAAGAATGTTTAATGTATTGGGTAATCCGATCGATGAGATCGATGCACCAAAGACGGAAGAAAAATGGCCGATCCACAGACCGGCTCCGGCTTTTGAAGAGCAGGCAACATCACAGGAAATGTTAGAGACAGGAATCAAGGTCGTAGACCTTCTTTGTCCATATCAGAAAGGTGGAAAGATCGGACTTTTCGGAGGAGCCGGTGTTGGTAAAACGGTACTGATCCAGGAGCTGATCCATAACATCGCAACAGAGCACGGTGGATACTCCGTATTTACCGGAGTTGGAGAGCGTACCCGTGAGGGTAACGACCTTTATTATGAAATGAAAGAATCGGGAGTTATCGATAAAACGACCATGGTGTTCGGACAGATGAACGAGCCGCCAGGAGCACGTATGCGTGTGGCCTTAACGGGTCTTACCATGGCAGAATACTTCCGTGACAAAGGTGGAAAAGACGTGCTGTTATTCATTGACAACATTTTCCGATTCACACAGGCAGGATCTGAGGTATCCGCACTGCTTGGACGTATGCCATCCGCAGTAGGTTACCAGCCGACACTGCAGACAGAGATGGGTGCTCTTCAGGAGCGAATCACTTCTACCAAGAATGGTTCCATCACTTCGGTACAGGCAGTTTATGTACCGGCCGATGACCTGACAGACCCTGCACCGGCAACAACCTTTGCCCATCTGGATGCAACAACGGTATTGGAGCGTTCCATCGCAGAGCTTGGTATTTACCCGGCGGTAGATCCGCTTGCATCTACATCAAGAATTCTTGATCCACGTATCGTAGGTCAGGAGCATTTCGAGGTAGCCCGTGGCGTTCAGGAGATCCTCCAGAAATATCGTGAATTACAGGATATCATCGCAATTCTTGGTATGGACGAGTTATCAGAGGAAGATAAGCTTGTCGTAAGCCGTGCAAGAAAAGTACAGAGATTCCTGTCACAGCCACTTCACGTAGCTGAGCAGTTCAATGGATTCCCTGGAATCTATGTATCTGTTGCAGAGACGATCCGCGGCTTCCGTGAGATCCTCGAAGGAAAGCTGGATGATGTTCCGGAAGGCCATTTCCTGAATGCAGGAAGTATTGATGACGTACGCGCCCGCATGAAGTAAGAGGTGAGGCTATGGCAGATAATATGTTTAAAGTAGAGATCATTACACCGGACCGCGTATTTTATACCGGAGACGCAGATATGATCGAATTTAATACCGTACAGGGACAGATCGGTGTATACAGGAATCACATTCCGCTTACGACAGTGCTTGATCCAGGACTCGTCACGATCCATGAAGGAGATGTGCAGAAAGTAGCAGCAGTGCATGCCGGCTTTGCAGAGATCTTAAATGACCGTGTCACACTTCTGGCAGAGGTTGCCGAGTGGCCGGAGGAGATCGATGTTGCCCGCGCTGTGGCAGCAAAAGAGCGTGCCGAGCAGCGTCTGACCAACAAAAGTGCCGAGCTTGACATCAAGCGCGCGGAATTTGCCCTGCATAAAGCACTGACACGTATCAGTGCGGCAGAGTACCGATAGAGCAAATTTAATATACGGACAAAGAAAACCCCCCGAATCACGAGGATACTTGTGATCCGGGGGATTTTATTGTCGCATATGGGACGATATGTTATCATAGGACATAACATATTACACGAGAGAGGATCAACAGCAATCATGGAAACAACCTATAGAACATTACTCAAAAATAAGAACTACCGACGTCTGCTTTTCGCAAATATGATAAACCGGCTTGGAGATTCCGTGGACACGCTGGCATTTTCCTGGCTGGTATATGCGTTTACCGGAGAGGGAACATGGGCGGCAATCGTATTTGCGGTGAATAAAATACCCTCGGTCTTATTTTTGCCATTGTCAGGAGCGTATGTGGAAAAGAAGATCAAGAAAAATATTATGATCCTCTGTGACATGATCCGGGCATTGCTTGTTGCAGTTCTTTTGATCTGTATGAATACGAACACACTGAGTCTGATTGTACTTATTCTTTTCTCATTTCTGATCTCGGCAGCGGAGGCTTTCCGTATTCCAGCCGGAGTATCTTTTATCACACAGCTTCTGGATGAAGATGAGCTTTCATACGGGGTTTCCCTGAACGTGCTTGTTTCCATGCTGGCAGAGGTTGCTGGTACAGGAATTGGAGGACTGATCATCAGCTGTCTGAACATCAATGCGGCATTTGTCGTTGATATTGCGACATTTATACTGTCGATTGTGATGATCTGGATGATCATGAAGAAAGAAACGATTGCTGAAAATCTGGAAAAGAAAAACAGTCTTATCATTTTTAAAGAGGGACTTCAATATGTAAAAAGTAAGAAAATATTGATCCGGGTTATCCTTTTTGCGGTCTTTGCAAACGCGGTGATGGCGCCAATTGACTCTTTGCAGACACCTGTTGTGGTGGATATTTTGAAACAAAATGCAGCGTATCTGTCGTTGTTAAATATCTGTCTGACAGTCGGAGTGCTGCTGGGCGGTGCAGTTTATCCAATCATCCAGAAGAAGGTTCGTTCCAGAGTGCTGTTTGGAATCAGTGGACTGTTTATTGCTTTTTTGTATGTTTTGATTGCTGTAATGGAGATCAGACACATTGCAGCCGAAGGAATATGGTATTACGGAATTGCGTTGTGCTATTTATGCTATGGCGTCTTTGCCGGATTTATGACGACCGGGTTAGGAATTTTGCTGATGAAATATACGGATCAGGAATATATGTCAAGAACCAATACCATCTATACTGCAATTGGTGAGGCGGTTGTTCCTGTGGCTTCCGCAGCTGCTGGAGTGCTCCTTAAGTTTTGCGGAATGGATAAGGTATTCCTGATCGTGGCAGTATGCATTGTGATCGTTCTTACAGTGGCAGGTATGTTAAACAACACTTTTTTATATAAAAAATAGATTTACAGATGATATGAAAAAAGATGATTTTGTGAATGAAACAATAATAAGCAGATCATAATCTGTATTTATCGGCAAAATATAACACGATTACTTTGCGTAAAAGTGGATATATTTTGCCGATAGCTATGTAAAGGAAGGAAATGGGGGCTTATGTTATGCCAGCGGTTCCTGCAGGATCATGACATCCCATGGGGCAAGAACGCTGCCGGCTGGTGCAGTTTTTCCAGTGATGAGATCTGTTTTTCCGGACAGACTTTTTGGAAGCGGCTGATCTGTACCGGAGAAGTTCATCACATAGTAGAAGCGTGTGGTATCGCTGACTCTGCAAGTGACTTCAAGTGCAGTTGTCTCTGGAATCACAGAGTTTACACCAGCCTCGGAAACTGCTTCGGAGAGGATTTTTGCAAGACCATCTTTCTCAAGCTGGGTTCCGATGTAGTATACGTGACCTTTTCCAAATGTATTTTTTGTGGCAGCTGGCATTCCGGCATAGAAATCTTCACCGTAGGAAGCGAGTGCTTCGGCACCTTCCAGATGCATCAGATCGCAGAGTAGTCCGCAGGAATAGCTCGTTCCATCGGCAAACTGTGCGGTGTTATACTGCTCCGGTGCAAGGGCATCGATCTCTTCAACCCAGACTCCTGCCATATCACGGAGCGGACCAGGATAACCGCCGAGATGTACGTTATCGGACTGTCCGACAATGCCGCTCATAAAAGTGGTGATCAGTGTGCCGCCGTTTTTTACGAAGCTTTCCAGAGCTTCTTTCATACCGTCTTTTACCATATAAAGGACAGGCGCGGCGATCATGTCGTATTTTGAAAAATCTGCATCGACTGGAATCATGTCGACAGAGATATTGCGGTTATAGAAAAACTCATAGTACTGGTGGATCTGATCAACGTATTTCAGATCGGCAGAAGGACCGCTTGTATATTCGAGCGCCCAGTAATTATCCCAGTCAAAAATGATGCCGACTTTTGAAGGATTTTTAGAGCCGAGGGTTTTCGTGCCGAAGCTTTCTAATTCTCTGCCAAGCTGTGCCGTCTCGCGGAATACGCGGGTATTTTCATTGCCAACATGGGCGATGACAGCACCGTGGAATTTTTCACAGCCGCCGACACTTCTGCGCAGCTGGAAAAACTGGATCGTATCTGCACCATGTGCCATGGTCTGGTAGCTCTGGGCGCGCATCTGGCCTGGACGTTTCAGGGAATTGTATTTCTGCCAGTTCTGCTGGCTCGGAGTCTGCTCCATCAGCATGAATGGTTCGTCTTTTAATCCGCGCATGAGGTCATGTGTCATGGCAACCTGGCTCCATGGCGTGTCATATGCAGGGTAGTTATCCCATGATACGATGTCCATTTCTTTTGCCCATTTGAAATAATCAAGACCCTTGAAGGTTCCCATCAGATTTGTTGTGATCAGTGCATCCGGCTTCTTTTCACGGATCGCATCGCGTTCCATTTTATAATTATTTAACAGGCTGTCAGACAGAAAACGGCGGTAGTCGATCGAGATTCCTGCAAAAGCGGTCTTGTCTCTTCCAATCCCTTCACTGAGCGCGTTCGGAACAACAATCTCATCCCAGTCATAGATGGTGTGTCCCCAGAATTCCATATTCCAGGCGGTGTTCAGCTCATCGATCGTGTGGTATTTGTCCTTCAGCCATACACGAAATGCGTTCTGACAGTTGTCGCAGTAACATTCTGCGCCATATTCATTGTTGATATGCCAGCAGGTAACGTGTGGGTTATCAGCATAACGCTCAGCCAGTTTTGAAGCAAGCGCTCTGGCATACTTCTGGTATACAAGAGAGTTCGGGCAGGCATTGTGTCTGCCACCGAATTTGTGATGTCTGCCTTCGTAATCGGTGCTCATGACCTCAGGATATTTTTTGACCATCCATGCAGGAAGCGCTGCAGTCGATGTTGCAAAAACAATATCGTAATTTTCACGTGAAAGCATATCCACAATCTTATCCAGACAGGAGAAGTCGTATTCATGCTCCGATGGCTGAATCTTTGCCCAGGAAAAAACGTTGATCGTTGCAGTGTTGATATGGGCATCCTTGAAAATGCGCATATCATCTTCCCAGATCTCTTCCGGCCACTGGTTCGGGTTGTAATCTCCTCCGTAGAGGATTCTTTTAAATTTGGATTCCATTGTAAAAACCTCCCATTTTTAAAAAATATAGTGTTCTAAATATTGCGTTTTTTGAATCTGAAAGGCGTATATCACTTGCCTTTTTATTTCCCTTGATTTATGCTTATCATAATATAATTTCCTGCAAAATTGTATAACAGGAACAAACAGTTTATATAATATTTTGAAACTGTTTCGTGAAGCAAAATGTGAAACACCGTATCACAAGAAACAGGGGGAAATGGAATGTCAATTTATTTTGGAAATCATTTTAACCGAGAGGCGTTTCAGTTTGATTCGGTCGGCAATCACTGGACACAGGAACTTGTAACAAGACCGGAAGGTTTTCCGATGTATCATTATCTTCAGACGGAATCCGGAAGCGGATGTGTGTCTGTAAAAGGGAAAACAATTCTTCTGGAGCAGGGGCAGGGGATTCTTTTTGCGCCGTTTGTGCCGCACAGCTATCGGGCGCTGGAAGGGCGCTGGATCACAGAATTTGCAACATTTACCGGTTCTATGGAGCCATATCTGAAGACGATGATCGGAACGGATGATTATCTTTTGATCGGGGAAGAGAAGGGAGCTGAGATCGAGCGGGTGATTGCAGGCGCAGTGGAGCTGTTTGAGACAACTCCGGGCAATACAAGGCAGCTGTCTATGGACTGTTATCATCTGCTGTTGCTTTTTTCTGAGGGAATCCCGCACTCGGCGGCAGCAGCGCAGCCAGCGTGGGATAAATATGTCCGCCCTGTTGTGGAACAGATTGAAAGCAATTACATGGAAGATCTTTCCGCAGAGCAGCTCGCAAAGAGCGTGTATGTTTCGCCACAGTATCTGTCGCGGCTTTTTGTGCGGTATGTCGGCTGCTCGGTATACGAATATCTGACCAATTACCGGATCAATCAGGCAAAGAAGCTTTTGATGAAGCGCAACCGCAGGATCCAGGAGATTGCGCATGATGTAGGGTATACGGATGCCAGCCATTTTATCGTGATGTTTCGGAAACTCACAGGAATGACGCCGGTGGAGTTCCGGCGGCTGCATATATGATGATCGGTTGGAAAAATTGAATAAAACATGAAAAAATCGGTTGGAAAAGTTGCAAAACATGTAGTAAATAAGGTTGGAAAAGTTGCAAACATTAGATGGAGACTCAAAATAAAATCCTCGAATTACGGTACAAATTTTCGGCAAAGAACGGGAAATGACCCGTTACACCGAAAAACAGCAGATTCTCCATACCCCCAAAAATTAATGATTACACTGTCTAATACTGAAAAATTGACGGTGTAATCATTAAGAAATGAGGATTTGCGGAGAAAAGTATCTTTCCTCAAATATATTATTTTTTTTGGTCATTAGGTATTCCGAATTTAATAGATATAACCACTCCAATAAATATTACAATAATACCAATTATACTATTAATTTTAATTTCTTCTTTCAAGAAAAGAAAGCACATGAAACTTGCCAGAGGTGGTTTAATAAAGAATGACATTGAACTTACTGTGGTATCTAAATTGGAAAGAGCATCAAAATAAAAATAATATGCAATTCCTGTTACAAATATTGCGACGAATAAAAATTGTGGCCATATTGCTCTATAATTAAATACAAATGGATTAATATGTTGAGTGATTCCATTCACTATCAGAAGGGGTATTATCGTCAATGCTCCATATATAGAGGAAAGAGTTGTGCAAGTTATACTGCCATATTTTTTAACCCTTGGTTTGTTTAGAACAGTATATAAGCTGAATATAATCATTCCTGTAAAAATAAGAATAACCCCTAGAATAAATGATGAATTGACATCAAAACTCATGTGAAATATATGCGCACAGGTGATAAAAAGACCAATAATACCGACAATAAGACCGATTACTTTCCCTTTTGTGAGTCTTTCTTTTAAAATAACTGCAGAAAAAAGAGAGATAAATAATGGATTTGAACTGAAAATAATTGCGGTAAGACTGGCGGAAGAGATTTGCAGACCTATTTGCGTAACAGCCATACTGGCAAATACCAGAAGAAATCCCATTATAATATTTACAATGCAATCTTTGAATGAGAATTTGATATTTCGCTTCTTTATTTCTGACATGGAAAATGGAATAAGTACAATTCCTCCGATTAAGAACCTGTAAAAAGTCAATTGGAAAGGAGTTATGCACCCATGCATAGATTTGGAGGCAACTTCAAAGGTTGAGAACATCAAAATAGAAAATATGAGACCGAAAAGGTATTTCCGGGTTTGTGTTTTTGCATTCATAATAAATCCTCTTTTCAAAGTAGTAACATTTGGGGTATATGTTCAAATAGAAAAACAGTTACCTTAAATGTTCGATTTTATGTTATCATAAGATGTAATATAATAACAAATATATAAATATATATAAAAATCATAATGAAAAACCTATAATAGGAGGTGGACTAAATGAATACAAGACAGTTAGAATATATAGTCGCAATTAGTGAAACGCTTAGTTTTTCAGAGACAGCAAAGCAATTATATGTGTCACAACCTTCATTAAGTCAATATGTAAAAAAGGTTGAAGCGGAAATTGGAGCAGATATATTTATTCGTACGACACCATTGAAGCTGACGTATCAGGGGGAAATTTTTGTAAGATATGCAAAAAGGGTTTTGGAAGAAGAAAAACGGTTAAAGCTAAACTTGGCAGATATCTTGGATAATAAAGAAGGTGTTATCACAATTGGAACAGGTCCGTTAAATGCAGCTTTAGTGATTCCCGAGATAACAGATGAATTTTTAAAGAGATACCCAGGTATTAAGGTCAATGTATCGGAGTCAGCGGAAAGTGATTTATTAGAGCTTTTGGACAATGGCACTGTAGATATTCTGTTAACGGTTATGAATCCCCAGATATTAGATAATTATGTAGTGGAAGAAGTTGCAAGGGAACATTATGTGCTTGCAGTTCCTCCTAAGCTTGACAGAAAGGCAGATGAGTATGTATGCATTAACGATGAACTACCTATAATAAATATAAATGAATGTCGCTATCTATCTTATATAATGCAGACAAATCTAATGCCTGCACATATAATATTTGAGAATTTATGCAGAAAAGAAGGCTTTAGTCCTCAAACAAAAGTTACATGCAAAAATATAAACACGGCGATTCATTTTGCAGGCACGGGGATAGGAGCATGTTTCATTCCTTCTAGTGTTTTGCCATCTTTAAAAGATGAATTGAATTGTTATAGGCTTGAGGGAGATGATGCAAACAGAGTTATAAAAATTATATATAGAAAAAGTATGAATCTTACAGTTATTCAGAATGAATATATTAAAACAATAAGAGCATTTTATAATAAAATTTTTGCATATAGGTAAAATATTATGATTTTAATAGTGTTTCTTGTATTTGTGTTATAAAAAATTTTATGATACTATCATCATATCAAGAATAAAGCAAAGTAATTTGAAAACAAAGAGGTTTTCTGGGAGATTTCCTGGAGACCTTTTTTATTTAATTTTAAGGAGGAATCAGATATGAGAAGACATTTAAAAAAAATAGCTGTTCTTACGATTATTACATCAATGATTGTTGGGAGTATGGCTGGATGCGGAAAGAGTGGATCAGGAGAAGGGAAAGTAGCGGAAATTAAAATTGGTTCTATTCATCCTTTAACAGGAAGTATGGCTTATGAAGGACAGGCTTTAGTAAATGCGCAACAGATAGCAATTGATGAAATTAATGAAGCTGGTGGAATCAAATCAATGGGTGGAGCAAAACTTAAACTTGTAACAGGTGACAGTCAGGGAACAGCTGATATTGGGACAAGTGAAGCACAAAGACTTATTGAACAGGAAGGGGTTGTGGCACTTACAGGAGCTTATCAGTCAAACGTGGTTGAAACAACTTCACAGGAAGCGGAAAAGGCTGGAATACCATATGTGGTGTCAGTTGGTGCAACTGTTTCGCTGGCCGATAGGGGATTTGATACTTTCTTTAGAGTACAGCCAAATACAGAAATGTTTGGAAAGAGAGCAATGGAAATGATGGGCGACATCAAAAAGGATGATTGGAAGACATGTGTTATTGTAAATGAAGATTCCATCATGGGGACAAGTACAGCTGATTACATTAAACAGTATATTGACGAATCGGGACTTAAGCTTTTGGATACGATATCATATTCTGCGAGTGCTACAACACTTGACTCTGAGGTAACATCTCTTGCAAGTTTAAAACCGGACGTGCTGATTTGCGTGGGATATTATACAGATACATCGCTCCTTTTCAGAACAATTAACGAAAGAAATATGACATTCAAATGTGTTCTTGGGGTATGCAACGGAGCTATTTCAGATGAAAAATTTGTTAATGAGTTTGGAGATAGTGTTGAAAACTTCATTAACTGTAACTATAGTATCAATCCTAATAGCGAAAAAGCGCAGAAACTTGCAGAAACATATAAAGACAAGTATGGTGATGAAATTATTAACCATGCAGTATACGCATATGAGGCTATTAATGTAATTGCAGCAGGATTAGAAGCCGCAGGATCAACGGATGGGGAAAAATTATGTGAAGCATTGAGAAATATTGATTATCCGACATCCGAAATGGTGACAGCTATGGATGGAGATATTCAGTTTGATGAAAAAGGGGAGAACAAAAATGCATCTCTTTGTTTAATTCAGATTCAGGATGGTAAAAATAAAGTTGTATATCCGACAGAATTTGCAGAATCTGAAATCAGGTATAATGATTAAGGGTTAAAAATAAATAGGTGTTCAAGGCTGTAAGAAATGTCAACAGAGGCGTTTTTTACAGCCTTTTAAGCATATTGAGAAAAGAAGGTGACTTATGCATAAATTATTTTTCGGAAAAAGCATTATCATAGCGGGCATTAAAAATTGTGATGAACGAACAGTAGAGTTATTAAAGCTTTTTGCCAGAGAGGGAGCTAATTTAGTTATAAATATAACGAATGATAAAGATATAGATATGAAAAAATTAATTAAAGAATTAGAAGGATTTGAAATTAAGGTTTCTTATATTCAGGGAGAAATATCAATTGATGAAGTTGCAAGAAAAATTGTAGCAGTAACAATTTTTGAATATGGAAAGATAGATATTGTTATAAATGTGACAGAAATGAACAATGAAAGAGTATTTGAAGAGGTAAATTTTGAAAATCTTGGATTAAAGAGTAGTTCGGCTTTATGTAAATATGCACTTCCGTATATTAAAAAACAAAAAGAAGGAAAGATAATTAATGTTTCTTTATTTTGATATAATAATGTTATAATAAGAAAATATTATCACATTGGAGAGAAAAGATGAATGACAGACAATTGAAATGTGTATTAACATTGGCGGAAGAGAAGAGTTTTTCGGAGGCTGCAAAAAAGCTTGGAATATCTCAGCCTTCTCTTAGTCAGTATATTCAAAAAATTGAAGATGAATGTGGAATTCAGCTCTTTGAGAGATCTTTGCCACTTCAACTTACCTATGCTGGGATAATATACATTGAGCATGCTAAGAATATAATAAATTTTAAAAAGCAGATGGAAGATATTTTAGCAGATGTGTCTACAGAAGATGCGGGAAAAATTGTTATTGGAGCAGGACCTATAAATAGTATGACGTTTTTGCCAGGTATAGTTGCTGAATATAGAAGAAGACACCCAAAGATTGAGATTGTAATGATGGAATATACGGAAAAAGAGTTGGCTATCAAGGCAGAAAATGATATTTTTGATCTGGTCCTTTCAACCCAAAAAGTTAATGATAAGAAGTTCGATTATATTCATTTGTTTGATGAAGAAATGCTTTTAGCTATTCGTGAAGATAATGAATTCTGTAGATTACACAATGATAAAATAGATGGTAAGTATTTAGTCAATCTTAAGGATATTCTTGATTTACAATTCATTCAGATGGATGAGGCTTTTCCTATTCAGAAAAATCTGACTGCGCAATTTGTAAAATACGGAGTAGAACCAAAATATACAATAAAATGTGGAAGTATTATGACGGCATATGCATTAGCAAGAGAAGGGGTAGGGGCAATGCTGTTGCCCTCTGGCACTACAAGAAATTCCACATATAAGGAAATGCGGTATTATCATCTGAATCCGACTCCGGGAGTAAGACCATTTGGAGCATATTATTTACAAGGAAAATATATATCAAGAGCATTACAGGACTTTATAGATTTATTAATTCAGCAGTAGTATGAGGGTATAGGTAAAAATATATAATTTAAATAGAAAAACTAATATTTGTTTTTATAATATTGTGATGATATCATATGTATAAGAAACAAAGAGGTTTCAGGAAAGGATAAAATCCCAGACTGAGACCTTTTTTATTTTTAAATAGATAAGGAGGAGATAAAGATGGCAATTTCATTTATGCAGTCTTTAATCGATGGAATATTAATGGGTGGCGTATATGCGTTGGCAGCATTAGGAGTTTCATTGATATTTGGAGTTATGAAAATAACAAACTTTGCGCACGGAGCGTTGATTACAGTTGGGATGTTTGTGGCTTATGAAATATATGAGGTACTTGGCATTAATCCATATATTTCATTACCTATAACAATTTTTGTAATGTTTTTAGTAGGATATGGAATTCAAAAATTTACAATTAACAGAATTATTGATGCACCTTCACATAATCAGCTACTTTTAACACAGGGAATTTCAATAATATTTGAAAATATGCTTCTGGTGCTTTTTAGCGCAAACTACAAGTCAATAGCATTGAAAGGGTTCGATAAGGCTTTAAAACTAGGGCCTGTCTCAATTAACAAGCCTAAGCTTATTGCTTTTGCAATCGTTACAGTTGTTTCATTTGCAGTATATCTTCTCCTTCAAAAAACGGATATAGGACATGCCATCAGTGCAACCTCAGTTCAAAGAGAAGGTGCCACTTTAATGGGAATCAAGGTAAAAAGAATCAATGCAATTGCATTTGGTATTGGTGTTGCCTGTGCTGGAGTTGCAGGAGCATTACTTGCACCAATTCAGTATATTTCACCAACAGTAGGTGAAGGCTTTCAACTTAAATGCTTTGTAATAGCGGTTTTGGGAGGTCTTGGGAATATTTGGGGGGCTGTTGTGGCAGGCTTCATAATTGGTGTGGTTGAGGCTCTTGGATCATTGGCTCTTGGTGGTTCCTGGTCAGAAATGGTTATTTATTTAATCTTTATATTGGTATTGTTGTTCAAGCCAACGGGTTTATTTGGTAAAAAATCAAGATAATGGAGGTGAATTATATGAAAATGAGTTTAACAGGAGAATTATTAAAAAAGACGACCACTTCCAAAGATAAGAAGGTATCAACACTTGGAATGTTACTTCTTATAATATCAACAATATTTGTGATTGTGTCGCCAATGATACTTACTAATTATAGATTAAATCTCATAATTACAATTTTGAGAATTGCATATCTTGCACAATGCTGGAATCTTATGAGTGGTTATTGTGGACAGTTTTCATTTGGACATGCAGCTTTTTTTGGGATTGGAGCATACGTATCAAGCCTTTTATATACAGCCCTTGGGATCAGCCCTTGGATTGGAATGATAGCAGGTATGGTAGTTGCAGGAATAATTGGAGCAATAATCGGAATTTTATCATTTATGTATAATTTAAAGGGAGATTACTTTGCGTTAGTAACATTGGCATTTGCGGAAATTTTTCGTGTGATTGCCAAGAACACAGGTTGGTTGAAGGCTGCACAGGGTATATCAATTACATTCAAAAAAGATTGGAAGGTAATGCAGTTTTCGGACAAAACCGGTTTTTTATATCTTGCATTGATTCTTTTGATTTTGATTACAGTATTCATCTACAGACTTCAATATACAAAGATGGGGAAATACTTTATTGCCATAAGAGAAAATGAAGATGCTGCAAGAGCACTTGGTATTGACACTTTTAAATATAAGATGATAGCGCTTGTCTTAAGTGCAATGCTTACAGCAGTAGCTGGAACCTTTTATGCACAATATTATTTACATATCGATCCGGAAATTGTATTTGTATCGGGTGTTTCTGTGGATGCAATTATACCTTGTATTTTGGGGGGCGTAGGTACAGTGTTTGGACCAATTATAGGTGCCTGCATTATCGAACCTATTTCAGAAATTACCAATGTTTATTTATCAGCATATCCGGGAATGAACATGGTTACATATGGTCTTATCCTTGTAATAGCAATAATTGTTCTTCCTCATGGAGTACTTGGATTATCGGATAAATTCAAGAAGAATGTTAAAACAGTGAAAATGGAGGGATAAGATATGGAACCTATTTTAAGTGCAAAAAAAATTACAAAGAAATTTGGGGGAATGATTGCAGTTAATAGCGTGGATCTGGAGATATATCCCAAGGAAATTGTTGGCCTTATTGGCCCTAATGGAGCTGGAAAGACAACTTTTTTCAATTCCATTACAGGATTTTATAAGTGTGATGGGGGAAAAGTAATTTTTGACGGCAAAGATATAACTTCAAAAACAACCTTTCAAAATTGTAAAGAGGGAATGGCAAGAACTTTTCAGATTGTACAACCTTTTGGGGAGATGACCTCTTTAGAGAATGTTATGGTTGGTGCATTTAACAGAACTAATTCATATGATGTGGCTATGGAAAAAGCTAAAAAATGGATTGAGTTTGTGGGAATGGCAGAGAAGATGGACGACAGACTGGCCACGCTTAATATTGGGGATCAAAGAAAACTGGAAATGGCCAGAGCCTTGGCTACAGAGCCTAAATTGTTGTTATTAGATGAAGTAATGGCGGGTCTTACACCTGCTGAGATTGATGGTGTGATAGATTTAGTGAAAAAAATAAGAGAATCTGGAACCACTGTTCTTATGATTGAACATATTATGAAAGCACTTATGCAGCTCTCAGATCGAGTTGTTGTACTTGAACACGGAGAAAAAATAGCAGAAGGTACTCCAGAGGAAATCGCAAATAACGATCGTGTAATAGAGTCGTATTTGGGAAGTGCATATAAGAAAGCATAGGTTAGATTTGGAAAGAAGGTGAATATATGTTAACCATAAAAGATTTATATGTAAATTACGGAACATTACAGATTATTCAAGGCGTATCCATGGACATTCAAGAGGGAGAAATGATTTCGCTTGTAGGCTCAAATGGAGCAGGAAAAACAACTTTGTTAAAAACAATTTCAGGATTAAAGATTCCAGAATCCGGGAAAATTCTTTGGAATGGAGAGGATATTACAGGATGTTCTCCAGACAAAATCGTGGCGAAGGGGATTGTGCAAATTCCAGAAGGAAGAAAACTTTTTCCTCAAATGACAGTTGAGGAAAATCTTATACTTGGATCTTATTTAAAGGAGGCAAAAAGACATAGAAAAGAAACACTGGCATATGTATATGAGATGCTTCCAGATTTATTAAAGAAAGCTAAGAAGCCAGCTGGATCTTTGTCCGGAGGACAACAACAGATGGTTGCAATTGGACGGGGGCTTATGGCGTGTCCGAAGGTGTTAATTTTTGATGAACCGTCAATTGGATTATCTCCGCTATTGACAGACACAATGTTTGAAATCATAAAAAAAATAAAAGAATCTGGAACTACTGTAATGCTTGTTGAACAGAATGTTCAAAATGCGCTTAGAATGGCTGACAGGGGCTATGTGTTAGAACAGGGACGAATTGTAATGGAAGGAAAAGCGAAAGATCTCCTTGAAAATGAAGAATTAAAGAGATCGTATCTTGGTCTTTAGGTGCAAACAATTTAACTTAGAACTGGGAGGAAATAGATATGTCAGATTTATTAATTAAAAATGGACTGGTAGTATTTGAAGAGAGTGTACAAGCTGCAGATATTTTAATTAGGGATGAAAAGATAGCTGGAATATTTGCACCAGGAGCATGTATAGAAACAGTTGAGAAGGTTATTGATGCGAAGGGAATGTATATAATGCCTGGGGCAATAGACCCTCATATGCATTTGGGACTTTATTCTTCTTTTGCAGATTCATACAGACTAGATTCGCAGAGAGAACTTATTGGAGGAATGACAACTCTTGTTGAATATCATAGAGGCAAAGGAAATTATTTTGATACAGTAAAAGCAGAGATTGATGAGGCTACTGGTAATAGCTATGTCGATTTCGCAATTTCACTTGGTCTTTGTGCAAAGAAGCATATGGAAGAATTAGAGGGGTACATCAAGGAACTGGGGATTACCTCATTTAAATTCTTTTTTGATAAACAGGATATCGCACATACATTTTATGATATTCCTAAAGAGGATGCATTAACACTTGATAAAGCCGACTTGTATTATGTGTTAAAGAAACTTGCGGAGATTGACCCAAAGTGCATGTTGTGTGTACATTGTGAGGATCCTGATATGTTTAGAGCATTTTTAAAGGAAGTAAAGAAAAAAAATCCGAATTCTACGTCTGTTGCAGATTGGGATGCTGCAAGACCTGACTTTGTAGAAACCAATTGTGCAATCAGTGGAATGCTAATCAACGGTGAAGTTAACGGCAATATGTATTGTGTACATACGAGTGCAAAGAAAACAATTGATGCGTATAGAGCACTGAAAAAGGCTGGAATAAATCTTGGAAAGGTATCGATAGAAACTTGTCCGCAGTACCTTTTGCTGGATAAAGACACTGCGACTTTAGATGCAAAAGTTAATCCAGCGCTTCATTCTAAGGAGGATAACGAAGCTTTATGGGAGGGAATTAGAGAGGGGTTGGTAAATACTATAGGAACAGATAATGTGCCTGTTAATAAAGAAAAAAAATATGAAAAAGGCAACACTCTTTGGGATGTATGGGTTGGATTTGGAACATCAGGCATTGCAATGCCAGCACTTATTAGCGAAGGATATCTTAAAAGAAATATTCCGCTTACAACTATAGCAAAAGTTTTGAGCATAAACACGGCTCGACTATTTAATTTGCAAGATAAAGGGGAGATTAAGGTAGGTTATGATGCAGATCTTGCTATAGTTGATATGACGTGGGAGAGAACCATAACACCAGATTTATTTGGTTTCACAGATTTTTCAATATATGAAGGCATGACATTTAAGGGGTGGCCGAGATATACGATTAGTCGTGGTGAAATTATGCAAATTGATGGAAAGATAGTTGGAAAGCAGGATCATGGCAAATATTTATTCAGGAAATTATAAAATGGGAGATGTGTGGATATGAAAGTTAGAGTTTTAGGAATTCAGTCAGGAACAGTTGTAGATGGAATGACAAATCAGGAATATGTAGATAAACAGATAAAATATATGGAAGAGGCAGTGGAAAAGGAAAAGCCATACTTGGTTGCATTTCCAGAGATGATGACGGGAATTTATTTTGGAATGCTTAGAGAAAAAAAGTGGTTTGCGGAGGCTGAGGATTTCCTAACTGGACCAACAACTACAAGAATGCTGAAGGAAGCAAGGAAGCTAAATATTCATATTGTCTATTCTGTGTTTGAAAAAGCAGAGGAAAACGGGAAGACTATGTACTATAACACAATGGGGCTCATATCGCCAGTACGTGGAGTTATTGGAAAGTATAGAAAAGTTCATATTCCAGGAGGTGATTTGAGATATAATCCAGTTTATGAAAAATACTATTTTTCGCCGGGGGATAAATTGCCAGTATTTGAACTTGACAATGGCATTAAAATAGCAATGCTTATTTGTTATGATCGTTCGTTTCCAGAGGTCTGGAGATCATATTATCTCCAAGGGGCACAAATTATTGTAGCTGCAACATGTACTATGGGACTTAGAGCTGATATGTTTATAACGGAGTTACAAACGAGGGCTCTTGAATCTCATTCCTTTGTAATTGCTCTTAATAGAGCTGGGGATGAACAATGTGAGGGCGAGGATGTGCCAAGACACCATTTTGGGAAATCATTTATTGCTAATCCTTTAGGGAATAAGGTATTAGAGCCCCTATCTGATGAGGGGTGGCAGCATGTATGTTCTGACCTGGATATGGATGAAGTCACATATGCCAGGGGAAGGTTAAATTGGCAGAGAGATCGTCATCCTGAAATTTATGGTATTGTGACAGATACAAATTTAGCACCTAAGGGACTTATTTTTGAAAAAGGATATTAAGTCAATAAGGGAGGTTCAGTATGGAAAATTACATTATTACAATTGCGAGAGGGTTAGGAAGTGGGGGAAGCCATATAGGTAAAATATTAGCCAAGGAACTGGGAATTCATTATTATGACAATGAAATATTACAGATGGCAGCAGACAGAAGCGGAATCAATGAGTCATATTTCTATGATGCAAATGAAAAGATAATGGTTGGAGCATTGGCAGTGAAGAATTCTACAGGAGTTTATAATAAAAGAACATTATATCATGAAGGGGATAAAGAATTTTTTTCTAATGAAAATTTATTTAACTTCGAGGCAGAAGTTATGAAGAATATGGCCATTGAAGGTAAGGATTCTTGTATAATAATCGGAAAAGCTGCAAATTATATTCTCCGAGGATTAAAAAATGTTGTAAAGATAAATATTCAGGCTCCTGAAGATAAATGTGTATACAATTTGGTAAAGAGGGAGTGCATTAACGCTGCTGAAGCTAAAAAGAAAATTGCAAAGACAGATAAATATAGGGCTGATTATTATAAATATTATACAGGAGAAAATTGGATAAGTCCCAAAGAGTATGATTTGTGTATTAACACTGGAAGCGTGAGTGAAGAATATGCAGCCAAAATGATAATTGATCTTTTGAAGCAAAGAGGGCTTATAAATCAGTAAAGGTTTATATATCTTTAAAAGTAAAATTATACACCTAAGTTATTCACGACTTTGTCGTGTAGGTGGTTGAAACCACTATAATTCCTATGGGGAGTAGTGGCAGATGAGAGCAAATGGCAGCAAATGGCAGGATTGAGCGTAAGACAGATTGTAGATAAACGGAATACAGAATTTTTTGGTCATTACAGCAGCCCAAGCTTTTCAAATGCGTGATAGATTCCGTCATCATCAATATTGGTCGTAACAAGATCGGCGCGGTCTTTGACGGCCTGAAGGGCATTCCCCATGGCAACGGAGGTGTGGGCAAAATCCATCATCTGAAGATCATTTGGTCCATCTCCGATCGCAATCGTATCTTCCCTGCGGGCTTGGACATGATCGAGATAGATCTGCATTCCGGTTGCTTTATGAATGCCGTTGATTCCGATCTCACCGGCATAACCGTCTGCCCCCTCGAGACTCAGTGGAACCGTGTCAAAATACGGAAGCAGCTGTTCGTGTACTTCTTTTACCGGGAAAGGGGAATCATAGAAGATGATCTTTTCAAGATCCGGTTGTTTCCACACATCTTCACAGACCGTAAGCTGTCCCTGGAGCTGGGCAGCCTGTTTCTCAGTCATTCCCGTATTTTCATATTTTTTCAGGATACCTTCCATACTGCGTTTGTTCACGATCAGACCGTGTTCACCCTGATAACAGAACAGAAAACCATTATTTTCCAGATAGTCAAAACTCTTTTTCTTTTGCTCATCTGAGATCACGGCATGGTAAATGTCTTTTCCATCAGCAACGACACGGGCGCCGGCGCCGCAGACAATTCCGTCAAAGCCGAGTGAAAGCAGCTCGTCGGACACCTGGAAGCGGCTTCGCCCGGTGCATACAACCATCTTATGCCCGTTGGCTCTTGCCTGTTTTACTGCTTTTTGTGCAGATTCCGGAATGGAACCGTCGAAGCATACCATAGTTCCGTCGATATCTAAAAATACGATTTTCTGCTGCATTTCTGTTCTCCTTCATAATATTGTGTGTCTTTGAATTTTTAAGTCATTCTAACATGAATGGGTAAAAAACTCAAATGAGCGGCGAATTAAATGAATTGCAGAATTCTACCTGATTATGTATAATAAAAATAGATAAAATATGATCCATATTTGAATAATAATATATAATATGGCTAATATATTAGCAGTAATAAGAGAAGAGGTATTGGCAAGTGAGCGAATTTATATGGGAGACATCTGAGGAACTGGATAAAAAGATTGCGGACCGTGTCCGCCAGATTCGAAAGCGTCGGTCCATCTCGCAGCAAAAACTTGCAGAGATGAGCAATGTCAGTTATGGATCTGTAAAACGTTTTGAATCAACGGGACAGATATCTCTTATATCACTTACCAAAATTGCGACAGCGCTAGGAATTGCGGATGATTTGCGAAATCTGTTTACGGAAATCCCATACCGCAATATTCAGGAGGTAATTAATGAAAGCAAATAAGGTGATTCATGTTTTTTTTGACAAAAAACTGGTTGGAACGTTGGCTTTTACACCGTCTCATAAAGTGGCATTTGAATATTGCGATGACTGGCTTCAAAATGGATTTTCAATCAGTCCATTTTCTCTTCCGCTGAAAAGGCAGGTTTTTATTCCACAGAAAGAATATTTTCATGGATTATTTGGCGTTTTTTCAGATAGTCTTCCGGATGCATGGGGGCGATTGTTGTTAAGCAGATTACTAAAAAAACAAGGAAGCAGGGAAGATCAGCTGACTGTTTTAGACAGACTTGCAATTGTTGGGGAAGCTGGTATGGGTGCACTTACGTATCAGCCTCAATATAATATTTCAAAAGAAAATGAATGGAATGATCTTGATGAACTGGCGGTGCAGTGTCAGCATATCTTGAACACAGAATATTCGGATAAGTTGGATGAATTATATCGTCTTGGAGGCACTAGTGGTGGAGCACGTCCTAAAATTATGACAAAATTTAATCAAGAATCCTGGATTATCAAGTTTCCGGCTCATACCGATAGTCCAGATGCCGGTTTGATGGAATATGAATACGCTTTATGTGCTATGCAGTGCGGAATTGATATGAGTCCATGCAGACTTTTTCCATCTGAAAAATGCAAAGGTTATTTTGGCACAAAAAGATTTGATCGTGAATTTAGCTCAAAAGGAGAAAAAAGAATTCATATGCTTACGGTTGCAGCTCTTTTGGAGTTGGATTTTGAACAGCCTAGTCTGGATTATCATAGTTTAATGAAGCTGACTAAGATTTTGACAAGGGAAAATACCTATGATATTGAGAATATGTTTCGGCGCATGTGTTTTAATGTTTTTGCGCACAACAGAGATGATCATTCAAAAAATTTCACATATCTTTATGAGGAGAACACTGATTCCTGGCGCTTAGGTCCGGCATATGATCTCACGTACAGCAACACATATTATGGAGAACACACAACAACCGTTGATGGAAATGGAAAAAATCCAGGGATGAAGGAATTGCTTGCAGTTGGAATTACAGCTGGAATGCAGCGGGAAAAATGCCTTGATATTGCCCAGAGTATTGAGAAGTGTGTAAAAGAGATGCTTGGAGCATATCTTTAGGTAATCTAAAATAAACATTGACAAATTGATTTTTCAATGCTTATAATAACAGAAACTAAAGCAAGACAGGCTTTGACGGGAAGAAGTAGTAGTTTGTGGAACATACAGAAAGCTGCCGGTTGATGAGAGGCGCATGGAAAGCAGATTCCGAATACATCCCCGAGCTTCACATCAAATTTGTTTTTGCATGGAACATATGCGGACAATAGTAGGCTGTGACGGAGTGGTTTACGTTAGAAGAACCGGGGTGTTGTTGGACACTCGCTAAGACAGGCAGCGTGAGCTGTTTGTGAATGAAGGTGGTAACACGGGTTTGATTCCTCGTCCTTTTACAGGACGGGGATTTTTTTTGCCCTATAGAGGTTATAGAAAGGCTGATGACATGTTTGAACTCCTGAAAAGAAACCGAAATTTCAGAATATTTTTTGAGGCATCCTGCATTAGTGGGATTGGCGATTATGTTGATGATATCGCATTTTCCATGTTGATTTATAAATTTACAGAATCTACGCTGATCACCAGTTATGTGTTTGCCATAAAAATGATTCTCTCGTTCGTGAGCATGTTCACGTCAACAATCGTTGATTATAACAACAAGAAAAAAATATTAATTGTAACATCATTTGGACAGGGAATTGTACTGTTCATGCTGTTTTTTATATACAATACCGGCTATATATCAACGTTTATATTGATTGTATTTGTTACGATCCAGACGATATTCAGCACATTTAGTACACCTGCGCAAAATGCTCTTTTGCCGCTTCTTGTCTCTGATGATGATGCGATCACTGCAAGAGCGTCGAACAGCATGTTTCAGCAATTTATACAAATATTTTCCTATGTTGGATCTGGTGCGCTGATAACGTTCGTAGGAATTTCCGGTGCCATACTGATTGATATTGTCACTTTCTTTGCAGCAGGGGCGTTGGCATTTGGTATACAATATACAGAAATAAGCAGCAAGCGCACAAAAGAAATGAATTTTTCGCAAACGATCAAAGAAGGGTTTGGGTTCATTTTTACCAGCAGAATGATAATTGCCATTTTGGTTGTGACCTTTATGGGAAATATCTTTGCTTCTCCGGTCGATACGTTATCGGTTGCTTATTTTTCAAATTTTTTCACGGAAAAATATATGTATTCTGTATTCATGGCGGCAATCGCAATTGGAGGAATTATTGGAACCTGGAGTCTTACCAGATTAAAAGACAGGATACCTATGAACCGGTTGTTCGCACTTGGATTTGCCGTTGGCGGTTGTGGAATTATGTTCATGTTTTTCCATCATCATGCTGCCTTTCCTGTCATAGCTGGATTTTTGTATGGGATCTCAAACGGTTTTGTTTCCATTATGAATGGCGTTTTATTGCAGATCAATACTCCGAGAGAAATGATGGGAAGAGTATTTAGTGCCTTTCGCTGTGTTTCCTTTGCATCAGGTCCGGTTGGAATGATCGCTGTTGGTTATCTGGGCGAATCGGTTGCGCTTAACAAAATCTTTTGTGGGTTAGGTTGTCTATTGATTGTGACTGCTTTCGTGGCACTGAAATATACTGCCTCATCGCAAAATAAACATTGACAAATTAATTTTTCAGTGGCTATAATAAAAATAATTGAAGCATACACAGGCTTAGACGGGAAGAAGTAGTAGTTTGTGGAACATACAGAAAGCAGCCGGTTGATGAGAGGCGCATGGAAAGCAGATTCCGAATACATCCCCGAGCTTCGCACCAAATTTGTTTTTGCATGGAACATCTGCAGACAATAGTAGGCTGTGACGGAGTGGTTTACGTTAGAAGAACCGGAGTGTTGTCGGACACTCGCTAAGACAGACAGTGTGAGCTGTTTGTGAATGAAGGTGGTAACACGAGTTTGATTCCTCGTCCTTTTACAGGACGGGGATTTTTTAATTTCATGGTAACTATTCAGGCGTATGCGGAAGCGATCCGATTCCCAATAGTTCCATTTCAGAAAAGGAGACCAAAATATGACTTTATATGATGAATTAGTTGCCCGCGGTCTGATCGCGCAGGTAACCGACGAAGAAGAGATCAAAGAACTGATCAACAACGGAAAAGCAACATTTTACATTGGATTCGATCCAACAGCAGACAGCCTTCATGTAGGACATTTTATGGCACTTTGCCTTATGAAACGTCTTCAGGCAGCAGGAAACAAGCCGATCGCCCTGATCGGTGGTGGAACTGCAATGATTGGAGATCCATCTGGACGTACCGACATGCGTCAGATGATGACACCGGAAACGATCCAGCACAACTGTGACTGCTTCAAGAAACAGATGAGTCGTTTTATCGATTTCAGTGATGGAAAAGCCCTGATGGTCAACAATGCAGACTGGCTGATGGATCTGAATTATATCGACGTACTGCGTGAGGTTGGCGCACACTTTTCCGTAAACCGTATGCTGACAGCAGAGTGCTACAAACAGCGTATGGAAAAAGGATTAAGCTTCTTAGAGTTCAACTACATGATCATGCAGAGCTACGATTTTTACACCTTATTCCAGAAATACGGATGTAACATGGAGTTCGGTGGAGATGACCAGTGGAGCAACATGCTTGGAGGAACTGAGCTGATCCGCCGTAAATTAGGAAAAGACGCATATGCGATGACCATTAACCTTCTTTTGAATTCTGAAGGAAAGAAAATGGGTAAGACACAGTCCGGTGCAGTATGGCTTGATCCAAACAAGACTTCTCCATTCGAGTTCTTCCAGTACTGGAGAAACGTCGCTGATTCCGACGTATTAAAATGCATCCGCATGCTGACATTCCTTCCACTGGAAGAAGTTGAAGCAATGGAAAGCTGGGAAGGAGCTCAGTTAAATGAGGCAAAAGAGATCCTTGCATTCGAGCTGACCAAGCTTGTTCATGGTGAGGAAGAAGCAGAAAAAGCAAAAGAGGCTTCCCACGCTTTATTCAGTGGCGCAGGCGATCTGGCACATATGCCTACCGTGGAAGTAACTGCGGATGATTTTGCGGAAAGAGACATGGACATCATGGCTGTTTTAGTAAAAGCAGAGCTTGCAACAACCCGTTCCGATGCACGCCGTGCAGTACAGCAGGGCGGTGTTACCGTAGACGGCGAAAAAGTAACAGATATCGCAGCTTCCTACAAGCTGGATGATTTTGCCGGAGAAGGAAAAATCGTAAAACGCGGTAAGAAAAAATTCGCAAAATTAATCGCAAAATAACGGCATATAATGATAAAAATTATTGACAAATACCCACACATTCGATATATTAGTGATAATCTAATTTGAGAATTATCCGTGAGGGAGTAGTTCGCACGAACGTGTGATTTGTCAACAAACCCGGTATTTGTACCTGGCAAATCTTAAAGAATGAGACTCATGTATGGCTTATCCGATAAGCCATACGTGGGTCTCTTTTTTTCTACGTAAATGTATACTACTGGATAATTTTTGGATGGATGCACACTTTACTTATAGAGAAAAGAGGATACGATTATGGCACTTTTTATCGAGCTGCTCTTAATGGGCATCGGACTTGCGATGGACGCATTTGCTGTGTCGATCTGCAAGGGACTTGGCATGTCCAGACTGAACAAGAAACAGGCAGTTGTGATCGGTTTGTATTTTGGCGGCTTTCAGGCACTTATGCCGTTTATCGGATGGCTTCTGGGAAGCCAGTTCCAGCGTTACATCACAAGCATTGATCACTGGATCGCATTTATCCTGCTTGGACTGATCGGCGGAAAAATGATCGTGGAGGCTGTAAAAGGCTGGAATGAGGAAGACGTTGTGGAAGTCGAGGATAAGCCGATCGACCACAAAAATATGCTTGTACTTGCAATCGCTACAAGCATTGATGCACTGGCAGTCGGAATCACGTTTGCATTTCTTGGAACACCGATCCTTGAAGCGATCACCATCATCGGAATTACAACAATGCTCATATCCATCGCAGGAGTTGCTGTCGGCAACTTCTTTGGAAGCAAATACAAGAATAAAGCGGAGCTTGCCGGTGGATTGATCCTTGTATTGCTTGGGGTTAAGATCCTGTTCGAACACCTCGGTATAATTGCATTTTAATGATATCATTTTAATTGACGAAAAGGAGTAAGAAATGAACGAATTATTTCAGAGCGTACCATTTGCAGTCATCCTGCTGATTCTTGGATTTGCATTTCTGGTAAAAGGGGCAGATGCCTTTGTAGAGGGCTGCAGCAGTATTGCAAAAAGGTTTCAGGTTCCATCACTGATCATTGGCATGACCATTGTAGCAATGGGAACAAGCCTTCCGGAGACAGCAGTAAGCATCACCGCATCCGTTACAGGAAATAATGCACTTGCGGTCAGCAATGCGGTTGGCTCCAACATTTTTAATCTGATGATCGTAGTTGGTGTATGTGCCATTCTGACACCGGTCGCAGTAAGAAAAGAAACACTGAAAATTGATTTTCCGTTTTCCATTGTCTGTGCGGTACTGCTTCTTGTACTTGGCGCAATCGGAATGACACTTGGACATGTAGACGGAGCGTTATTTATTGTTTTGTTTGTAATTTTCATTCTTTATATGATAAAATCTGCACAGAACTCCCGCAAGGATAATAAAGATATGGGGGTCGAAGAGGCAGAATATGCACTTGAGGCGGAAGAGATCCAGATCATGCCAGTGCCAAAAAGTATTATTTTTATTGTGCTTGGTTGTGCGGCAATTGCATTTGGCAGTGACTGGGTAGTGGATGGCGCAACAACGATCGCTGAGGCAATGGGCATCAGCCAGACACTGATCGGACTTACAGTCGTTGCATTTGGAACAAGTCTTCCGGAGCTTGCAACATCCATTATGGCAGCAAAGAAAAATGAAGTGGATATGGCACTTGGCAATGCGATCGGCTCGAATATTTTTAATATCCTGATGGTACTCGGTATTGCGGCTGCGATCAGTCCGATGGCTTTTATCATAGAAAACATCATTGATATTGTGATCCTCATTGCATTCAGTGCAATTGTGTGGATCATGGCATGGACCAAACATGAACTCAGTAAAAAAGAAGGCTGGGTGATGGCAATTCTGTATGCCGTGTATGTTGTATACATCTGCATGCGGTAGTATATTGAAACTGACAGAAAAGGAGAACTTATTATGGCATTTGATTTTGAAGATATGAAAAACAAGATTGTATCCGCTGGAAAAGAAGTAGGAGACAAAGCGAAAGAGGCATCCTCCACAGCAAAGATCCGTCTGGATATCCGTTCCAAGGAAGATTTTTTACAGAAGCAGTATGCGGAACTTGGAAAGCTGTATTATGAAGCACATAAAGAGGAAGAAGTCCCGGAGCAGGAATGCTTTGCATCGATCGCACAGACATTGGGAGAGATCCAGGCGTTAAAAGATGAAATTCTGGTGACACAGGGAGCTGTCATCTGCCCGCAATGTGGTGCAAAACAGCCCAAAGAGCACACATACTGCGATAAATGCGGTGCACATCTGAGTATTTTTGAAGAGTAATACAGGAAAAGGTTGACTTTTTGAAAACCGAGTGATAACGTAATCATAGCTGATAACCAGTTATTATAATTGGTAATAACAGAATACACTTTTATAACACGTTGAAAAAGAGAGTACGTCTGCAGGAATTTTACAGAGAATTTCCCACCGGAGGATGTTGAGAGGGAAAGAAGGAATGTGGATGGAAGATGGCTTTGGAGTGGCAGAACTGAACTGACAGGCTGCATGCGGCAGATAAGTTCTGACAGGACCGCCTGTTATAGCGGAAGATGTTGGTTGACATCTGCAGAGGCTGATTTCGTGAGGAACCAGCGAATTGAAGTGGTAACACGGGAAGTAAGATCTCGTCTTCATGTATATGGGGACGGGATTTTTTTATTTGATAGGAAATTCCTATCAAATAAAAATGCTCCGCAAGGATGCGCACTCGCACAAAAGGAATATGCTGCTTCGCAGCTGTGCTCAGCGCGCAAAGCGGTCAAGCCCCTCAAGATTGAGGGAATGGAAGCTGAAGTGGGCTTGCCCACTTTGTTATTTGAGAAAGGATGGACAAAATGAGCAAAAAAGGTAAGTTTTATATGACAACTGCGATTGCCTATACATCAGGGAAACCGCATATTGGAAACACATACGAGATCATTCTTGCGGATGCGATCGCAAGATACAGACGTGCGGAGGGATATGACGTATATTTCCAGACCGGAACCGATGAGCATGGACAGAAGATCCAGGAAAAGGCGGAAGCAGCAGGAATCACACCAAAGCAATTTGTAGATCAGGTATCCGGAGAGGTAAAACGCATCTGGGATCTTGTCAATGCGTCCTATGATAACTTTATCCGTACAACCGATGAAGACCATGAAAAATGCGTAAAGAAGATCTTTAAGAAACTGTATGATCAGGGGGATATATACAAAAGCTCTTATGAAGGCTTATACTGTACACCTTGTGAGTCTTTCTGGACAGAGTCACAGCTGGTCGACGGAAAATGCCCGGACTGCGGACGTGAGGTAAAACCTGCAAAAGAGGAAGCTTATTTCTTCAAAATGAGCAAATATGCAGACCGTCTGATCGACTACATCAATACACATCCGGACTTTATCCAGCCGGTATCCAGAAAGAATGAGATGATGAACAACTTCCTGCTTCCTGGTCTGCAGGATCTGTGCGTATCCAGAACTTCTTTCAGCTGGGGAATCCCGGTAGATTTTGATCCAAAACATGTCGTATATGTATGGCTGGATGCACTGACCAACTATATTACGAAGATTGGTTATGATCCTGACGGATCTTCGGATCTTTTCAAGAAAAACTGGCCTGCAGATCTGCATCTGATCGGAAAAGACATTGTCCGTTTCCATACGATCTACTGGCCGATCTTCTTAATGGCACTGGACCTTCCACTTCCAAAGCAGGTATTTGGTCATCCATGGCTGCTTCAGGGCGGTGAGAAAATGAGTAAATCCAAAGGAAACGTTATTTACGCAGATGATCTTGTTGATCTTTTCGGCGTAGATGCGACACGTTATTTCGTGCTGCATGAGATGCCATTCGAAAACGATGGTGTGATCACATGGGATCTTGTAATCGAGCGTTATAATTCTGACCTTGCGAATATCCTTGGAAACCTGGTAAACAGAACGGTATCCATGAGCAACAAATACTTTGATGGCGTAGTAAAGAGCACAGGAGTAACTGAGGATGTGGATGCAGACTTAAAGGCTGTTGTGACCGGAACAAAAGCACGTACAGCTGAGAAAATGGAGAAACTCCGTGTGGCAGATGCCATCACAGAGGTGTTTGCACTTTTCCGCCGCTGCAACAAATACATCGATGAGACAACACCATGGGTACTTGCAAAGGATGAGGCAGAGAAAGACCGCTTGAGTGAGGTACTTTATAACCTCGTTGAGTCTATTACGATCGGAGCAAGCCTTCTGCACAGCTTCCTTCCAGAGACCGCAGAGAAGATCGTGGCACAGTTAAATACGACACTCCGCAATTACGATGATCTGGATCAGTTCGGTCTTTACGAAAACGGAAACAAAGTGACAGAGACTCCTGCAATCTTATTTGCTCGTCTGGATGCAAAAGAGGTTATGCCTAAGATCGAAGAGATCAAGGCGGCCCAGAAAGCAGAGTATGATGCAGAGCAGAAAAAACTTGCCGGTGACAATGCCGGTTCCAGTGATGAAGATGAGACCGTGATCGACATCGAAGCCAAGGATGAGATCACATTTGATGATTTTACCAAAATGCAGTTCCAGGTAGGCGAGATCATTGCCTGTGAAGCAGTAGAAAAATCCAAAAAACTGCTTTGCTCCCAGGTGAAGATCGGAAGCCAGGTAAAACAGATCGTATCCGGAATCCGCAAATACTATTCACCGGAAGAAATGGTTGGCAAAAAGGTCATGGTTCTTGTAAACTTAAAACCTGCAAAATTAGCCGGTGTACTCTCAGAAGGAATGCTGCTTTGCGCAGAAGATGAGAATGGAGAGCTTGCACTGATGACTCCGGAAAAAGCTATGCCAAGTGGAGCAGAAATCTGTTAAAATAAACATATAAAAATGCAAAAGAGAGGTATCAGCTATGGAGTATCTGGATATCGTAGATGAAAAGGGCAACCCAACCGGCAAAACAGTAGAAAGAACACAGGCGCACCGTGAAGGATGCCGCCATCGTACTTCCCATGTGTGGATCGTAAGAAGAAAAAATGGAAGGATCCAGATCCTTTTGCAGAAACGATGTGAGCAGAAGGATTCTTTCCCAGGATGTTATGATATTTCAAGTGCGGGACATATTCCTGCCGGTGTCGATTATGTGCCGTCGGCAATCCGTGAACTGAAGGAGGAACTGGGGCTTGACGTTTCTCCTTCGGAGCTGATTGACTGCGGTTTACACGATTTATCCGCAAATACCACATTTCATGGAGCAAAATTTGTGGATAACCAGGTAAGCCGGGTATTTCTTTTGTGGAAAGATGTAGAAGCAGCGGAGCTTCAGATCCAGAAGGAAGAACTTGAAAGTGTCATGTGGCTCGATTTTGAAGAGTGTATGGAAGACGTGCGCACAAACAAGATCAGAAACTGCATTGACATACAGGAACTTGAACTGATTAAGGAGCATTTTTGATGATTTTTGAGACGCATGCACATTATGATGATGAGAAATTTGACGGAGATAGAGAAGAACTGATCGCAGAACTCCGGGAAGCTGGAATCGGTCACGTGATCAACGTCGGAGCTTCCATCGAGAGTACAAAAACGACGCTGGAACTTGTAAAAAAGTATGATTTTATGTATGCTGCGGCCGGTGTGCATCCAAGTGATGTGGATGGGCTGAATGAAGAGACGTTTGCATGGCTTGCAGAACAGACCCGTCTCGATAAAACGGTGGCAGTCGGTGAGATCGGCCTGGATTACTACTGGGATAAAGAGCCAGAGGTTCAGAAGAATCAGAGGATCTGGTTTCAAAAACAGATGGAGCTTGCCCGCAAAGCAGATCTTCCGGTCATTATCCATTCCAGGGATGCGGCCGGGGATACAATGCGCATTATGAAAGAGGTCCATGCAGAGGAAATCCCGGGCGTGATCCACTGTTATTCCTATTCGCCGGAAATGGCAAAGGAATTCGTGAAAATGGGGTATTATATCGGCGTGGGCGGAGTCGTTACCTTTAAAAATGCCAAAAAACTTGTTCAGACCGTACAGGAGATTCCGATCGAACGGATACTTCTCGAGACCGACTGTCCGTACATGGCGCCGGAGCCACACCGCGGCACAAGAAACAGTTCGTTAAATCTCCCTTATGTTGCCGCAAAAATTGCACAACTCAAGGGAATTTCTGCGGAAGAAGTCTGCAGCATCACGGAGCAGAACGCATACCGCCTTTTTTCGAAGGTCCGGTGATATTTTAAAAGGAGAACATAAATATGGAACAATTTAAGGATCGCGAGGCATTTGATGCATACTGGAATGAGAATTATGTACCGCTCAGCTATAAAGATGTGCAGGAAGAGTTTGAAAATTATGTAAAAGAAGCAGAAAAGCACATTTTCCTTTCGGATTACGAAGAGAGCGGAAGCATCGCAAAAGCAGATTTTATGGATAATCTTTCGCAGACTGCACAGTTTACATTCCAGGATACACTGACCGAGGCTTTTTACGAGAAGAATCCTAAACTTTACGAAACGGCTTTTGCAATTTACGAGGAAGCACAGATGGCTGGCGAGAAAGACAACAATGTCGCTTTGACCTTTCATGAGGAATACCAGCGTTTGTATCAGGAATTTTTGAATGAAATGTTTGATACATTTTTCGGCGAATAGCCAGGGAGGACACAGATGGCAACACTTGGAAATCCGAAAAATACCATAGAGGTATTACAGAAATACAAATTTAATTTTCAGAAGAAATTCGGCCAGAACTTCCTGATCGACACCAGAATCCTAGAGGAGATCATTGATGCAGCACAGATCACCAAGGATGATTTTGTACTGGAGATCGGACCTGGAATCGGGACAATGACACAGTATCTGTGTGAGGCAGCCAGAGAAGTGGTTGCGGTTGAGATCGACACGAATCTGATCCCGATCCTGCAGGACACCCTAAAGGAATACGATAATGTAGAAGTGCTGAATCAGGATATTTTAAAGGTGGATATCAATAAACTTGCGCATGAGAAGAATGAAGACCGTCCGATCAAGGTTGTGGCAAATCTTCCATATTATATTACGACACCGATCATTATGGGACTTTTTGAGAGCCATGTTCCGATCG
The DNA here is from genome assembly GCA_934364805.1 of uncultured Lachnospiraceae bacterium. Lineage (GTDB taxonomy): Bacteria > Bacillota > Clostridia > Lachnospirales > Lachnospiraceae > Roseburia. Next base: position 42,457 of record CAKRMH010000009.1, on the reverse strand, counting down.
ACAGCATTACGATCATGGTACAGAAAGAAGTTGCAGACCGTATGCAGGTAGGACCAGGAACCAAGGATTACGGTGCATTGTCGCTGGCAGTACAGTATTATGCAAAGCCTGAGATCGTGGTCAATGTACCGCCGAGCTGTTTTATGCCACAGCCAAAGGTAGGAAGCGCAGTGATACGGCTGACCCGTCATGCGAAACCTCCGGTGGACGTAGACGATGAGAAGCTGATGTTCCAGGTGATCCGCGGCTCGTTCAATCAGAGACGGAAAACACTTGCCAACGGACTCAACAATTATGGCGGAATCCCGCTTTCCAAAGAATTGATCCAGGAAAGCATTGAAGAGCTTGGTGTTCCGGTAAATATCCGCGGAGAAGCGCTGACACTGGAGCAGTTTGCCAGACTCAGTAACATTATTAAGAAAAAATTGTAAAAACGCATTCGCTAAGAATCAAAAAACAATCTGTATAAAAAAACGAGAGGCGGAAACACTGTAGTTAGAACATAAATTTTGACTATGGAGGAGACGCCGATGAGAAAAAGACAATATATAGCAGCTGTCGCCTGTCTTGTTGCAGGCGCAATTGGTTTTGTGGGAGTATATTCTACAGAGAAAGCCCAGGAGCGAAGGGCACAGGAAGAACAGACCCGACAGGAACAGATGGCAAAGGAGCAGGACACCGAGGAATCTTATGAGGCATCCAGTATTTTGGAACCGGAGCCAAAGACGGAGGAAAAAGAACCAAAGCAGGTGTCAGTCGAGCCACAGAGCCCTCCGGAGCAAGAGGCAGAGCCGACGGTTTCTCAGGAAACATTGCATTTTGCGGCAGAGGATGGTCTGACATGGCCGCTGGATGGAGATGTTCTTTTAAATTACAGCATGGATTCGACAATTTTTTTCCCGACACTGCAGCAGTATCAGTATAATCCTGCCATTGTCATTCATGGAGATGTCAATGACAAGGTGTATATTGCGGCAAAAGGAAAGATCACGGATATTTCCACCAACGAGGTTACCGGGCTTACGGTGACAGAGGATCTTGGAGACGGATTTTCCGCTGTGTATGGGCAGCTGAAGGAATTAAATTTTGATGTTGGTGATATGGTAGAAGCAGGACAGGTCATCGGATATGTCAGTGAACCTACCAAATATTATTCGGTGGAAGGCAGCAATGTTTATTTTGAACTTCTGAAGGATGGTCATCCGACAGACCCCTTTGAATATCTTGAATAAAGGAGGAAATCCGAATGGATTTTGGTGAATATAGTGATGGAATTCGAAAATGGACAAATGAAGTATTGGCAAGCCGCGGAGTCGATGCGGAACAGACACTGAAATCCTGTAACGAGATCATTTCCTATGGAGTACAGACAAAGGACAGTAAATTATTAGGTTTCGCCTACTTTTATGCGGGCGAAACCTATTACTGTCTGAACGACCATGAGAATTTTTTCCAATGTATCACACAGGCAGTATCGTATCTGGACACAGCGCAGGAGTGGGAGCTTCTGGTCAAGGCATACAATTTTCTTGGAATTGTCGCATGCAACCGGGGTAATCTGCTGATCTCGCTGGATTATTATATGAGTGCGGTACATTACTGCAGGAAATACCATATGGACCAGGCGGAAAGTATCATCAATGCCAACATTGGTTCACTGAATCTGTTGAGCGGCCGCTATGCGGAAGCACAGAGTTATCTTGAGAGAGCGCTTGCATACTTCCGGAATAATCCACAGGATGAGAACTACCATTCGTTTATGTTATGCATATACGGCAATCTGATCAAGGCGCTTACCTTACAGAAGAAACTGGATGAAGTTCCACAGCTGCTGGATCATATTTACCGCGATCACTGGCAGTACGCGGAAGATTTAGACAAACTTTCCGTATGGTGTGCGGAGGCGATTTACTATCATGCACGCCATGATGAGGGTAAACGGAATCAATGCATTGCTTCTATCCAGGAGAAAACGTCGGATCATCTTACTGTCATGGATATTTTTGCTGATTATTATGATTACTGTGAGATGCTTCTTGATACCGATAAGGACGAGGCCTTCTGGCAGATACTCGACATATTGGAACCGCTGATCAGAAATTCGAACCTGAGCAACCTGCAGCTTAAGATCATTTCCCTGAAGGTAAAATATTACCGGATACATAAACAGAATGCAGAATATCTTCAGGCTGCAGGACTGTATTTCGAACTGTCGCAGCTTCAGGAGAAAGAAGTACAAAAGATGATGAATTCCGTATTTCAGATGCGCAGGAATCTGGAAATGGCAAATCAGAGAAGACAGGAGATGGAATTACAGAATAAACGTCTGCTGGAAAAATCCCAGAAAGATCCGCTTACCGGTCTTTCCAACCGATACCGTTTCAATGATTATTCGGAGGAAGCATTCCAGAAAGCCTGCATGAACCATACGAGCCTGACATTTGAGATCCTTGATATTGATTTCTTCAAAGAATACAACGATAATTATGGACATCAGAAAGGCGATGAATGTCTGATCAAAGTCTCGCAGGCGATCCGCAGACTCGCAGAACGTCATGGTGCATTCTGCTCCAGATATGGCGGAGATGAGTTTGTGCTGATCTATGAGAATCTGACAAGAGCGGAGGCAGAAGAATGTGCAGCTGAGTTAAAAAGAGATATTATGAGCCTGCAGCTGGAGCATAAATATTCGAAGGCGGATCCATTTGTGACGATCTCACAGGGATTGTGCTGGGACATTCCGACCTCAGTGAGCCGTATCTGGGATTACATACACAGCGCTGATATCATGCTTTATCAGGTAAAGGAGCAGCGCCGCAACTATTACCGGATCGGTGGACTGGATGCAGTATACAAGAAAAAAGATGGAAACAACAGCTGATCCGTGCATAATATAGAATGTGTAACATCAAATATCCGCAATCGTTTCCTTTTTACAGTTTTACAGCCGAATGGGATGTTACCAGAAGACATGGGATGCGCCAGAAGGCGTTTATGGGAAAGTACGTATCATATAACGATTGCTTTATGATACCTGCAGGGGAGGTTTTTGCAGGCCCTGCAGTACATAACAAAGAGACGGCTGGGAGATTATGAAAAAAGAAAACCTACAGGAACAGAAAAACGAAGAAAATTACACCTATATGGTGCGATGCAGCGATGGAAGCTTTTATATCGGATGGACCAATCATCTGGAAAAGCGGATCAAAGCCCACAACAGTGGCAACGGTGCCAAGTATACGAAGTCGCGGCGTCCTGTCGAGCTTGTCTATTATGAGACTTTCCAGACGAAACAGGAGGCTATGAGCAGAGAGTATCATCTCAAACAGCTGACACACGGGCAGAAGCAGGAACTTCTTGACAAAACTCTGAATAACTGTTATGCTAACCAACGCCATTTAAGTAAATAAACACGTATCAATTCAGTAACCAGGGACACTGACGCAGTGTCTCTTTTTTTGGGAAGGAATACAGACTTTCCCGACCTCGTTTTGAAAGGAAATATATGGAAACAGTAAAATTTGAAGAACTCGATCTTTATCCACAGATTTTAAGAGCAATCAAGGAAATGGGTTTTGAAGAGGCAACTCCGATCCAGAGCCAGGCAATTCCGGCAGTGATCAGTGGAGCGGATGTACTCGGACAGGCACAGACCGGAACCGGTAAGACCGCTTCTTTTGGAATTCCGCTTCTTATGAAAGTAGATCCAAATAATAAGAAAACACAGGCGATCGTATTGTCACCGACCAGGGAGCTTGCGATCCAGGTAGCTGAGGAAATCCGTAAATTTTCCAAATATATGCATGGCATCAAGGTTTTGTGCGTATACGGCGGACAGGATATTGGAAGACAGATCAAAGCCTTAAAGGGTGGAGCACAGATCATTATCGGAACACCGGGACGTGTGATGGATCATCTGAGAAGAAGAACGATCCGTTGCGATGAAGTCAACACGATCGTGCTTGATGAAGCAGATGAAATGTTAAATATGGGATTCCGGGAGGACATCGAGACCATTCTTGAATACATTCCGGAAGAGGGAAGACAGACAGTTCTTTTCTCCGCAACAATGCCGAAGCCGATCCTTGATATCACAAGAAAATACCAGAAGGATGCGGTTCGGATCAAGATCACGAAAAAGGAACTGACGGTTCCGAATATCGAGCAGTATTATTATGATGTCAGACGACATGATAAGCTGGACGTTTTAACACGTCTTCTCGATTATTATTCACCGAAGCTTTCTCTGGTATTCTGTAATACCAAACGTATGGTAGATGAACTTGCATCAGAGCTTCAGGCACGTGGTTATATGGCAGAAGGACTTCACGGAGACATGAAGCAGCAGCAGCGTGACCGCGTGATGCGCAATTTCCGGAATGGAAAGACAGAGATCCTGATCGCAACCGATGTGGCAGCGAGAGGAATCGACGTAGATGATGTAGAAGCCGTATTCAATTATGACCTTCCACAGGATGATGAATATTACGTACACCGTATCGGAAGAACCGGTCGTGCGGGCCGTACGGGACGCGCCTTTAACTTCGTAAAAGGCAAGGAAGTATACAAACTCAAAGATATCATGAGATACTGTAAGACCAAGATCAAAGCACAGCCGATTCCATCTTCGGATGATGTTGCACAGATCAAGGCAGAAAAGATCATGGAAGAGATCGGTGAGATCATTGAAGCAGGCGGATTGCGTGACATGATCGACATCATCGAGCAGCAGGTCAATAATTCAGATTACACAGCCATGGATATTGCCGCTGCATTTTTAAAACAGGCCATCGGAGGCGTGGAATTATCGAAAAATGACGGAGATTATGAGACCGCAGACTTTGGAGATACCGGAGCTGAGGAAGGTATGGTACGTCTTTTCATCAATATCGGTAAGAACCAGAAGATCCGTCCTGGAGACATCCTTGGAGCGGTTGCCGGAGAGGCCAAAATTCCTGGTAAAATGGTTGGCGCGATCGACATGTACGACAACTATACATTCGTTGAAGTTCCGGATGAATACGCAAAAGTGGTTCTGCATGCGATGAAAAATGCAAAGATCAAGGGAAAATCCATCAATGTGGAGCCTGCAAACCGCAAATAAATTGTAAATCTTAAAAAAGTCTTAATGAGTTACCTCATTGGAAATTCATAAAAAAACCGCTACAATGTATGTATGATGAATTCATAAAATACAGGCAGCGGTTTTTTCATTTCAAAAAGCCTGTAAAACCTCCGGAGGAAAGTTATGTATAATATTTTAGTCTGCGACGATGAAAGGGATATCGTGTCTGCACTTGACATTTACCTGACAAGTGATGGATACCGTGTTTTTAAAGCATATAACGGAAAGGAAGCCCTGGAATATATCCGTACGGAAAATATCCATCTGGTGCTCATGGATATCATGATGCCGGAGATGGATGGAATCCAGACCATGGTAAAGATCCGGGAATTATCGAATGTTCCGGTGATCCTTCTGACTGCAAAAAGTGAAGATACCGACAAAGTGCTCGGCCTTATGGTTGGAGCGGATGATTACATTACCAAACCGTTTAACCCGGTCGAGATGCAGGCGAGAGTGAAATCACAGCTCAGACGCTACATGCAGCTTGGAAGCGGGAATGACACGGGAAGTAAGCTTGTGACCGGCGGAATCGAACTGGATGACAAATCCAAAGAAGTCACGCTGGATGGAGAAAAGGTCAACCTTACAAGAACCGAGTATGATATTTTAAAGCTTTTAATGGAACATCCGGGGCAGGTATACTCTCCGAATGAGATCTATGAAAAAGTCTGGAAGGATAACCCTTATGGTACAGAAAACACGGTTGCGGTACATATCCGTCATCTTCGCGAAAAAGTAGAGTATAACCCTGCGGAACCAAGATATTTAAAGGTTGTCTGGGGCCGTGGTTATAAGATGGAGGGAGAAAACCATGATTAAACTGACCCATAAACCATGGGCAAAATTCATTGCTGTTATTGTCTGCATTCTGAGTGGGATCGTAATGATCGCAAGCCTGACAGGGATTGCGATCTATTACATGGAATTTAACAGCCATAACCTGTCCGAAAAGGACATGGAGGAGACGGTATATGCGAATCTGTCAGAAAATTATGCTGCTTATATGCTCGATCGTCTGTCTGGTGAGGATTTTGATGCGCTGGATGGTGGAAACCTGCTTTATACCGTGATAAAAATGCCTGCTGAAAGCAGTGGAGAATACGATCCCTCCAAGGGAGAACAGATCTACAGCAATAACAGCTATGATATCAACCCGGACAATTACGATTATGTGTTCAGTGGTCCGTCGGGAGAAAAGCTGGATGCATGCTATTATTATTCGGTCAATTCCCTGTTTGCAGCAGCAATGGGTGCTTCCAGCAAAGAATTTGGATACGATATGGATTATCATGTCATGACGATCGATGGGCTGGTATTTGATTACGAAGCCGGCAGAATGTATGCAAAATGTGAGACTACCTATGTGTTACTGCATGAGATCCAGATCGACACGGATGAAAGCTATGTGGAATATACCTGGAATGAGGATAAACAGGCATATTATTCGACTTATGATAACGAAAAGCTGGATGCTTCTTCCTATGGAGCATGGCTTGGTGTGACTGTGAAGGACAGCGATTATTTTTCCAGTGAAGAGATGGAATTTGTGCCATCCTCCGAAATCCAGGGGGACATCAGGAATATGGATCCAGATTCCTACACACTATATGGACCACAGCTGCAATATGCCGAAAAATGGGATTCTGAAACAGATCTTCCGATGTATTATGTATACATGAAAGTAGAGGATGTTCCGCAGGAAGGGCTTACCATGAACGATGGACTGACAGATTTTTATGCACAGGCCGGTGAGCTGCTTAGAAGTTTTGTATGGTTCAGGGATCATATGATTGTTCTGGAGACCGTTTCACTTCTTGTGTTTGCAGCATCCATCGTGTTTTTAAGCTTTGGAGCAGGGCATCGCAGTAAGGATGACGAGATCCATCTGCGTGGGATCGATCGTTTTCCATATGAGATCTATGCGCTTTTGGCATTCTTTGGTGTAGCAGGTGGTGTGTCTGGAAATGTTGCGCTTATCATGACAACACTCGGACGGATGGAGCTGGATATGTTCATCGTCCTGCAGTTTGAGATCGCTGTTCTCTGGATGGCACTGTTTCTTGCCTTTTATTTAAGCACGGTAGTCCGCCTGAAAACCCGCTGTTTCTGGCGTTACACGCTGATCCATTACCTCTTTCTGCCGGTTCAGAAGCTGTTACACTGGCTTGGCAGCTGCATAGGGAAGATCCGGCAGGCAGCGAAGGAAAAGGTGTCACTTGTCTGGAAAATGGAACTGATCCTGCTTGGCATATATCTGGCTGGGATCTTCTGCATTCTTGTGACCGGCTATGCTCCGGGCGTAGAGATCGTTTTGTTTACACTGTTTATGCTGGTATCTGCGGTGGCCGCTCTTTGGGCTGCACTTCAGATGAACCGCCTGAAGGAAGGTGGAAGACGTATCGCCCAGGGCGACTACAGCCAGCCGATCGATACGGATAAGATGTTTTTTGAATTTAAAAAACATGCAGAAAATATCAATGAAGTTGGAAATGGGATCTCACATGCGGTCGATGCAAGGATGAAAAGCGAGCATTTTAAAACGGAACTGATCACAAATGTCTCCCATGACATCAAAACTCCGCTGACTTCGATCATCAATTATGTGGATCTGATCAAAAAAGAGCAGTTTGATGATCCGAAGCTAGCCGAATATATCGATGTACTCGACCGCCAGTCTGCAAGATTAAAGAAGCTGATCGAGGATCTGATGGAGGCATCCAAGGCATCCACAGGAAACCTTCCGGTGCATCTGGAAAAATTCGATGCGAGCGTCATGCTGACACAGGTTGTTGGAGAGTTTGAGGAACGCACACAGGCAAATCAGCTGGATCTGATCGTTTCCGGACCGGAGAAGCCGGTGTACATCCTGGCAGACGGACGTCATCTCTGGAGAGTATTTGACAATCTGATGAGCAATATCTGCAAATATGCACAGCCTGGAACCCGTGTATACATCAATCTTGAGCAGGTAAAACAGGACATTGTCATCACATTCCGCAATATTTCCAGATATCAGCTCAACATTACGAGCGAGGAGCTGATGGAGCGTTTTGTAAGAGGCGACAGCTCAAGAAATACCGAAGGAAACGGTCTTGGGCTTTCGATCGCACAAAGTCTGACAACGCTCATGAACGGAACGATGCGGCTCGAAGTCGACGGCGATCTGTTTAAAGTCATCCTGACCTTTGCACAGCTTACGGATGCGTAGTCTGGTGCTTCAGGCGGAACTGCTTCGGCGTGGTATCATAACGTTTTTTAAAAGAGCGGATCAGATGGCTGCAATCCGCAAAACCTGTTTCGGTTGCGATAAAGCTCAGGTCATAATCCGTAAATAAAAGCAGGTTTTCCACCTTATTCAGCCGCACAAATTCAATGTATTGCTTACAGCTCTGGCCATAGTGTTTATGGAAAAGCCGGGCAAAGTAGGAGTAGCTCATATGATAGGTATGGGCTAACTCCTCGACATTGATATTTTCCTGCGAATGTTCATCAATATAGACAAGTACGTCCTGGATCGTCTGTTCCTCAGACTCTGAAATCTTTTCAGGACCAAACTGAATCCCTTCGTTATGCCAGATACGGAGGATTTTTACGATCAGCATGGAGAACATCGAATAGACATATGCGTTGTATCCATATCTTTTTTCCTGCACTTCTTTTAGAATTTCCATGAAAAACGAATCAAAATCAAGCTCTGGAATAGCATCTCCACGAAAAAGAACCGGAGGAAGCTCCATATTCGCAATTTTATGAAATGCAAAATTCAGATTTGGAAGGTAACTTCCGTTCAATTGGATCTTGTTTAGGTTGAATTTGCAGCAGATATAACGGCAAGGTCCTGTGGTGTCTGCATAGATGGAGTGGATGGACTGGGGCGGAAACAGAATAAAGGAGCCGGTGGGAAGCTCATAGATACCGTCATTGCAGCTTACCGTCGCAGTTCCTTCCTGCATGTAGATGATCTCCAGAAAATAATGCCAGTGTGATTCAATGGGCTGTTCATAATAGCCGGTGCCACAGAAAAATGCTTCGATCGGTGAGCGGAGCATATCGCTGTATTCAAATAATTTTTCCATAAAAACCCCCTGATTCGAATAGAAACGTTCAATTTTTGTATAATCGAATTATATCATACCCGTTCTAGAATTGATACAATATCGAAAATGTTTGAGACAGAGGGGGGATCAATCGAATGAAACAGACAAAAACACAGGAATTCCCTAAGACAAAGCTTGCATGGCTATGGGAAAATATGCAGGGAACGAGGGGAATCTACATTGTTGGAATGCTTGGTACGATTGTATACAATGTACTGCAGCTGACGGTTCCATATTATTCAGGAAAGATCGTGGATATTTTTCTGACGGGGGAAAATGCCCGGGAGAATATGAGAACGAATAGCGATTTGTTCTATAAATTGCTGATCGCGATGGTCGGATTTACATTTCTCCGGACCATTATCGTATATCTCGATTGTATGATCTATGAACATGTATCACAGACTGTTCTCTATCGCGTTCGAAATTATCTGTATAATAAGATTGAGCGTCAGGATATGACTTTTTACAGTACGTACCGCACAGGGGATCTGATGACACGGGTGACGGGGGATCTTGATGCAGTGCGGCATATGGTGGCATGGGTCATCCGAATGGTGATCGAATCCTTTTCCCTGTTTGGCGCAGCTGCGATCTTCTTTTTGTACATTAACTGGAAGATGGCGTTGTGTCTGCTTGTGATCTCGCCATTTGTTTTCTGGATCATTTACCTGTTTAAGAATAAGGTTGCACCGATGCATGCGCTGCTCCGTGAGAAGCTGGCACAGATGAATACCTATGCGCAGGAGAATATTTCCGGAAACCGTGTGGTAAAGGCTTTTGCAAGAGAAGATTATGAGATCCAGAAGTTTGATAAGGCCAATAAGGATTATGCGAATACGAATAAAGCAACGGGAATGGTATGGCTGAAATTTTATCCATATGTGGAAAGCATCGCAAATCTGATGCCGGTTGTTATGCTGGCGGTCGGCGGCGTTTTTCTGATCCGGGGACAGCTGACAATGGGGGAATATGTTGCATTTTCCGGCCTGATCTGGGCAATCGCAAACCCGATGCGTCAGATGGGCAATATTATGAATGAATTTCAGAGATTTTCAGCGGCATCCAAAAAAGTCATGGAGATCTATTATTCAAAGCCAAAGATCAAAGATGCGGAAGATGCAGTCGCTCATCCGGGGCGTTTTGAAGGAAAGATCGAGTTTTCCGATGTTTCCTTCCAGTATGAGGATGGAGATCTTCCGGTACTTCATGATATTAATTTTACCGTGGAACCGAATGAGACCGTTGCGATCATGGGCGAGACCGGGTGCGGCAAGACTTCACTGATCCACCTGATCCCGAGATTTTATGAGCCGACCAAGGGTGAGATACGCATCGACGGAATCCCGGTCGGGAAGCTGAAGCTTGCCGATCTGCGTAAAAATATCGGTCTTGCAACACAGGATGTACTTCTTTATTCGGATACGATCGAGGGCAATATTGCCTACGGAGACAGCACGATTGATCTGGACGAGGTCATGAAATTTGCAAAATATTCCGCAGCTTCTGATTTTATCAGTAAGATGCCGGAGGGATACGATACGATCGTCGGGGAACGCGGCGTCGGACTTTCCGGAGGACAGAAACAGCGAATCTCACTTGCGCGTGCGCTTGCGGTAAAACCTTCCATTCTGATTCTCGATGATACGACATCGGCAGTCGATATGGAGACCGAAAAACAGATCCAGCAGTCGTTGCGGGAGCTTGATTTCCCATGCACGAAGATCATTATTGCACAGAGGATCTCAACGACAAAGGCTGCAGACAAGATACTTGTGCTTCAGGACGGATATATCCGTGAAGCCGGTACACATGAAGAACTGCTCGCCAAAAAAGGATATTATTATGAACTGGTCAAATTGCAGACCGGCGCAGAAGAGTTGTAAGGGGGTGGGAATATGGCAAAGAATACGTATAAACAGGATGAAGCGTTAGAAGAACCGTTTGACATCAAACATCTGATCCGGGCTTCTTCCTACATCAAAAAATACATGAAGCGCATGATATTTGCGATTGTTCTGAGTGGAATCGGTGGTGCGTTTGGATATGTTGCACCAATGATCATCCAGAGGGCGCTCGATATTGCGATCTCGGATAAAAATATGCAGTTATTATTTACGCTTGTCGGTGTGCTGATCGGCATTTATGTGGTCAGCGTCGTGTTCACCACGATCCGGAGCCGGATCATGGTTGACGTCAGCCAGAATATTATTTACGATATACGAAAAGACCTGTTTGAGCATTTGCAGGAGCTTCCGTTCCAGTATTACGATGACAGACCACATGGCAAGATCCTGATCCGTGTTGTCAACTATGTGAATTCGGTTTCGGATATGCTTTCGAACGGACTGATCAATATTGTTCTGGAATGCTTCAACCTGTTATTTATCGTGATCTTCATGTTTATGGTGGATGTTCAGATGGCACTCGTCGTATTGTGCGGTGTTCCGGTCCTTGCTGTTTTCATGTTCTGGATCAAAAATAAACAGAGAAAAGCATGGCAGGCGGTATCAAACAAGAACTCCAACCTCAATGCATATCTTCAGGAGAACATTGTAGGGGCAAGGATCACACAGATTTTTGCAAGAGAAGACGAAAATGCAGAGATATTCGATGAGCTTTCCAAAGACTGCAGACGCACATGGAATACAGCGGTACGTTATTCAAACCTTGTCTGGCCTGGAATTGATTCCATCTCGGTCTGTGTCCGGGCTGCGATCTTCCTGTTTGGACTTGTGATCTTCGGACAGGGCAATAAATCGCTTGGTACGATCGTTGCAATCTCAAGCTATGCTTCCTACTTCTGGCAGCCGATCATGAACCTGGGCAATATTTTTAACAACTTTATCAACAATATTGCCTATCTGGAGCGGATCTTCGAGACGATCGATGAGCCGGTAACCGTAAAGGATGCCGAAGATGCGGTTCCAATGCCAGAGATCCGAGGAAAAGTGACGTTCGACCATGTACAATTTGCGTATGATGATACCAAGACCATTTTAAAAGACGTCTCCTTCACGGTAAATCCGGGGGAAAGCGTAGCACTTGTCGGTCCGACCGGAGCCGGAAAAAGCACGATTGTCAACCTGATCTCCAGATTTTACAATGTAAATGGAGGACGTGTGCTGATCGACGATCAGGATATTTCCAGGGTTACGATCCATTCCCTGCGCTCCCAGATGGGAATCATGATGCAGGACAGCTTTATTTTTTCCGGAACGATCGAGGATAATATCCGTTATGGAAAACTGGATGCAACAAGAGAAGAGATCGTAAAAGCAAGCAAGATCGTCTGTGCGGATGAGTTTATTACAAAGATGAAAGACGGATACGATACCGAGGTGCGCGAGCGCGGTTCCATGTTAAGCCAGGGACAAAAGCAGCTGATCTCGTTTGCGAGAACGCTTCTTTCTGACCCGGCCATTCTGATCCTGGATGAGGCAACATCCAGCATTGACGTTCAGACGGAAAAAGCACTGCAGACAGGTCTGAATGCAATGCTTGACGGAAGGACATCCTTTATTATTGCACACCGTCTTTCTACGATCCGAAACTGCGATAAGATCATGTATATTGATGCAGGCGGAATCATGGAAACAGGAACGCATGAAGAACTCATGGCAAAGAAAGGTTATTATTACAGATTATATACGGCGCAGCTGGATGACATCCAGACAGCGGGCTGAAATTTGGAGGTAAGGTATGGCAGCAAAGCAGACAATTCTTTTATTTCATGTATCAACAGAAAAGGAACAGAAGATCCGGGAAATGTGCAAAACACTTGGAATCGAAGTACAGACTGTGGATAAAAAGGATTATGCAAAAAAGCTTGGATACCTTGCCGGAATCGCAGGATTCAAAAAGGAGAATACCATGTATCAGGGAAGTGAGCTTCCTGCTGAAATGCTGGTATTCTCCGGAATGGATTCCGATCAGGTGGATATTTTCTTAAAAACATATCGGGAGTCTCATCTTGCCCCGATCGGATGCAAGGCAATACTGACTCCCGATAATGTATTCTGGACTGCAGATCAGCTTTTCCGCGAGCTTCTGCAGGAGCATGTGTTTTTTACAAAAAGGTAGGCGGGTTGTTTACGATTGTTTTTACAAAGAGGTCAGAGGCTTATTTACCGTCGTTTTCACAAAGAGGTCAGAGGCTTATTTACCGTAGTTAACGGAGATGTCACCAGTGCTGTTGTCAACCGTAAATGTATTCGAGGAATCTCCTTTTGATTCATAGTGATCCTTATGAGAGCTGCCGTTTACGGTAACTTCACCGACACCGGTATCCAGTGTCATGTCATAGGAAGCAAGATCCTGTGAGACAGATACACTTACATCGCCAACGCTGGTATCAATTTCCATATTATCAAATGTGCAGTCTCTGACATCGATATCTCCGGTTGAGGTGTCAATGCTGCAATCGCCAAGTGCGCTGTTTTCCAGGTCGATATCACCGACTGAGAAATCAAGCGTACTTTTTTGTGCCTGAATATCTTGAAACAAAACATCTCCGACACTTCCATCTGCAGTGAGATTGTTTAAAACAGTGCCTTCAGGAACTGTGATCCTGACGGTACAATGGGTGTTTCCCCAGAAGCCGTTGTGTGTGCTCCTCTGCGTTACGGTAAGTGTTCCCTGACTTACTTCATATTTCGGAATCAGACTTGCACGATTGGTGTCGTAGCTGATCGAATAAGAATCTCCTGTGGTAACGGTAAGATCCGATACGCTGATGTCGAGGTTCATATTGTCAAAAGAATCCAGCGTTTCCGTGGTCTGATTCAGGCTTTCTGCCTCAGTGTCATCGTCTCTGTCCAAGTGGGAGATAAACGGATGTTCCGAGAAAAATTGTACACCCCATCCGATGACATGATAACAGGTGCCAGCGATGATACAGATAATGGTTATAATTGTAATAACGGTCAGATAAATATTTTTTTTCATAGCATTTCCCTTCTAAAATGATATTGTCAGTGGCTGATATGCACTGCACGTGATTTTTCAGGTACAGGGAATCCGGTTAAGATCAGGATTCGTGATGATCCCCAAGTATGTTATTGATGAGAGCATTGATAATGGCAGCAACCGGCCAGATGATCCATGTAATATACCATTTGAAGCTGAGAAAGCTCCAGATCAGGTACAGGCATGTGACAGTAGGCCAGAAAACGCTCATAATTGCAGCGACCGTTTTGTTCTCATAATGTGTGGTCTCCTGCTGGGATGGAACAAAATTAGCGCCTACAGTTCCGCTTTGATTCAGCTTGAGCAGGCGGTCATATCCGCCGTTTTTGGTGCAGGTAAGGACGATCATAAATACACCGATCGCAACAATGATCAGGACAAATGCACCGGAAAGGTCTTCCAGAAAACCATTGGTGAAATTCAAACAGTCGATGATGGCAGAAGGCACTGCACATAAAATGCAGAGCATGATCCCGACAGTGAGTAAAAGTGCATGCGTTGTGCGATAGCTGTCTTTTTGCTCGTGGATATATTTGGAAGTCGCAAAATCCGTACAATAAGGTTCTGTTTTCAGATATTCCCATTTGCCAAGTGTAAACGAAGCAGCGATAAAAAGTCCGACTGCAGCTGCAATACATACGAACAGGAAGAGAATACTGAGCGCATCGGCAAATCCCGAATAGAAGGCGGTGTTATCTTCCAGGGCACTGGTAAAAATCGTGCCAACCGGGGAAATGATGCATAAAAGCACACCGAGTGCGATCAGGTATGCGTGTTGTGCATTTTTCTTCAGATAATCCGAAGCTTCATTCATTGGAAATACCTTGGCAGACGGAGTCGGATTCGCCGGATTCATATAACTCCGGATTCCAAGGCTTTCTGCCAGTTCATCCAGATTGCCAAATTCAGAGATCACAATCCCGATGGCTTCATTATCGGATTTTCCTTCTTCTTTTAATTCTGTGTACTTATCCTCCATCATCTGTGCCAGCTCGTATTTGGCTTTCTGTACTTCCGGAGTGTTTGGTAATCTGGAAAACATGGATTCCAGATAATTTCTAATTGTTTCCATAGAGTGTTTCCCCCTTTTTAATAAATTTTTCAATAACTTCCTGTGTCAGATTCCACTCATCGCATTTGAGCTTATAGTAGGAGCGGCCGGCATCGGTAATGCGGTAATAGGTCCGCCGTTTTCCGTTGGACTGGTCGCTGTCAGAAAAGGACTCGATGTATCCGTTCTTCTCCATTCTGGTAAATGCGGAGTAAAGTGTCGTTTCTTTTATTACATATTTTTCCTCGGATATCTGCCGGATCTGCTTGGAAATCTCGTAACCGTAGGACGGTTTTTCACAGAGCAGACTTAAGATGATCGTGTCATTGTATCCACGGATGACATCACTGCTGATGTTGATCATTGCTTCACCTCCGTTATGGATCATACTTCATCCATCGTACTACGTGTGACGTACTATGTCTGTCGTAGTAAACATAGCATGCCGGAAAATGAATGTCAACAGAAATACGGGATTTGGAAAAATCTTAAGGTTTTGGAAAGGTAACAATCTGAAATGATAGAGCGGGTTGGAAACGCAGTGGTGATTATGATACAATAAAAATAGTTTTTATAAATTGTAATGTTGACAGACATCGTGGACGAAGTCCTGGCATATGGAGGAATGTGAATGAAAAATCTATATTTATATCATGGCACTTCTGATAAAGTAGTCACTCCATTTTTCGGAGGCGGGGATGACAAGCATGATTATGGACGTGGATTTTATTTAACAGAAAATCTGGATTTGGCGAAAGAATGGGCAGTATGTAAGCCAAATGAGTCAAATGGATGGGTGCATAAGTATGAACTGGATTATGATGGTTTAAAGATACTTGATTTTCAGGAAAAATCCATTTTGTCATGGCTTGCGGAACTTATGAAACATCGGGATGCTGCAAATTCAAAACGATATCGAATGCTGGCAGCTAAATTTATTGATAAATATGGAATAGACACCAGCGAATATGATGTAATAAAAGGATGGAGAGCAGATGCTTCGTATTTCTACATTGCAAAGGAATTTGTCCGGGATAATATTGATGTAGAAATTCTTGAACAGTTGCTTGCATTGGGCGGATTAGGAATTCAGTATTGCATTAAGTCAGAACTGGCTTATACGCAGCTGCATGAGATAAACGAGGCATTAATTCCTGTTGATTATGAAGAATTCAATGATAAGTATAATCATCGAGATATTGAGGCAAGAAACAACATGAGAAAACTTGTTGATTCGGATGCAAATAAGGTAACAAATGTATTTAGCACACTTATTGAGAGGTGATATTTATGAGAGCATATGCAGACGCATATTTAGACGATGTTGTGGAAAATCAGGGACAGTTATTTGACTTTGTAGCACAGACATATCCAGATAAAGATACAGAAGATTTTATAAACAAGTATATGTCCAGCAGAACAAGGCAATGTATCGATGAGTCTCAGGCATATGTGAATACAATGGATGCAAAAGAGTTATGGGAGTACTTTGTACGCACAGAACAATACAGGCTGAAACCAGGCAAAGCATTACAGGGCTTCATGCCAGACTGGATAGGCGAATTTTATGCATACTATCAGTGGTTTTATAATATCCCAAGCCGTGAAGTTTTGGAAAAGGTTCCGCTTTCTTTTCTGAAAAAGGCATATTATGGGCTTCATGATCTGGAACTAGATCTGGCTGTAAAAAAGGTTGGCGAAGCAAAATGAATGTGGTCGCCAGGTGACTGAATATAATGACAGAATCTGGTGAAAATAGGAGGTACTTATGATAAGACATATTTTATTCTGGAATTATACGAAAAAAGTAAAAGACGAAGGAAAAGAAGATGAAATGCTCCGTTTTCTTCAGGATTCCGTGGAGACAATGAACGGAAATATTGATGGATTGCTTCATGCAGAGATCGGACCGAACCTTGCCGGAGGCTATGACCTGGTGTTTTATGCCGAACTTCGCGATGAAGAGGCGCTCAAAGCATTCCGGGATCATCCACTTCATGTCGCACACCGCGAACGCTGCAGAGATATCGTGACAGACCGTCTGTGCGGCGATCTTGAGACATCGTTATAGAAGTTTGCAAGATTCTCCGTAATCCGAAGAAAAAGCTCCCATACGCCTAAAATAATAGAAAAATACCTCATAAATAACGCCAATTCTCCGTAGACAGGTCATTTGGCATGATTACACCGTCAAATATGTAAAAATTGTCGGTGTGATCATGGATTTTTTCATGTTTACGGAGAATTGGCGTTTTACTATGGTCTTTCAATCGTGCTTCTAATGAAAAGGCTTTCTTGCCTTGATCTTTGTAAATTCAATAATTTCTTTCTTATCTTCCTCAGAAATCTTATCAAAATAAAAGAGCAGTTCGCGCTCTAAATTAGTGTTGAACATATATTTCTTCTTGTTCGATGGTTCATTAAAAAATTCAAGAAATTCTGCGAGATCGGTGCTGGTTTTCGTTGGAGCAGGTGCATCATAGGACTCATCCCGGTCAATGTCAATTGTCAGATGCAGCAGATCGTCGATCGAAATATTATAAAGCCCGGCAAGTTTATAGAGTGCTTCAGCGTCCGGAGTCCGCTTCCCCGTCTCATAGTGACTGTAGGTCTGTCTCACAACACCGAGTACTTCGGCAACATAATCCTGCGTGTAATTGTTGATTTTACGCAATTCTTTCAGCTTCTGTGGAAGCAATTTGCTTTTCATATAAAAATAACCCCCTTTCATTTAAGTATATTTTTATTGTCCTGTTGGATGTTACAATGCGTAGCGAACATAACAACAAAAGTTAAAATGTTAATTGAAATAGGGCGAAAGCGGTAACAGATTGTTACGCATATAAATGTAATATGTGTAATTCTGCATAAAAAATTAACATACATACGTGACATAAAATGGATTTTTATTGTGAAAAAGCAACAAACTGTAGCGAAAATAAAAATAAGATGTTAATATATGGTTGCATAATGACGATATAAAGGATACAAAACGTAGCAAATGGATTTGCAAATAAAATGCAACACCGGACATGGAGGGAAAATGTTAAAGATTTCATTAAAAGAAGGACAATATGTAAATATCGGTGATGACATTCGTGTTGTCTATGTAGGGGGATCCGGCAATCATGGAAGGCTTTTGATTGATGCACCCAGAGAGATAAGAATTGCTAGAAGCACGGTGGAGCAGAATCCGGAGCGTAGAAAAGATACCTATTATCCGGAACCTGAAATTTCCAGACAGGCGCAGAATGAGATCCGGCGGATCTTGTGGAACGAACGTCAGAAAGGGAAAAACTAACTTTCGGTAATAAACAGGGAGACACCCGGGAAGCTCTGTTTGTTATAAATAGACATCTCTCCGGAAAAGGATTTCCGGAGATCATTCATAATAACCCGCAATGCGGGACAAGGAGGATCATATTATGGTAGTACAACACAACATGCAGGCAATGAATGCGAACAGAATGCTTAATGTAACAACAAGCGCACAGTCAAAATCAACAGAGAAGCTTTCTTCTGGATACAGAATCAACCGTGCAGCAGATGATGCAGCAGGTTTGACAATTTCCGAGAAAATGAGAAAACAGATCCGTGGTCTTGATCAGGGCTCTACCAATGCTGAAGATGGTGTATCTGCAGTTCAGACAGCTGAAGGTGCGTTAACCGAAGTACATTCTATGTTACAGCGTATGAACGAACTTGCTGTTCAGGCTTCTAACGGAACAAATTCGGAGGATGACAGAAGCGCTATTCAGGATGAAATTTCACAGTTAACAACAGAAATTGATCGCGTATCTGAGACAACAAAATTCAATGAGATTTATCTGTTAAAGGGTGATAAAAGTGGTGCAACAACTACAAATACTTTAGCTGCCCATGATGCTGGACTTGCAGGTAAGCTTGGAGAATCTGTAAACGGAAAAACAATATTTACAGCAGATAAGCTTGGTGTTGGTGACAAAGTAACAATCGCTGGAAAAGAGTATAATATTGTAGATAGTGCGAAAGCCTCAGATTATCAGGATGCAAAAAGCTATACAGCTGCATCAGGAGATAAACTTATTGATGCAGATGGAAACAGCTATACATATTATGCAGCAAATGATAAAGATGCAAATGGGGCAACAGTTGCTGCAGCCGGATGGTGCAAGAATGGAGATTCAGTAAATGGTGTGACAACTGCAGCAACTATTGTAAAAGCAGGAAATACTGTCAATGGTAAGAAAATTGTCGGAGATGGTACAAATGCAGCGACCTCGAATACGATATCTACTATTCAGACTGACATTAAAGCATTAGCAACTGGAAAAGTAGTTAAAATTTCAGATGCAGATGGAACCAATACAAAGTCATATACAATTGGAACATCTACAAAGAAAGATGGAACTGCATATACTGCAGATGATGTCGCAGCATTAGTTACTGGTGGCAAGATTGTACAGGTTGATACAGCTTATAATTATGCGCTACCAGCAGAAAGTAAATCTGATAATGACATTTCTTTAAATGATGCTTATGCTAAGATGGCAAAAGAGCTTGAAACAGCCAGCAGCATTGGTGCTGATGATAAAACAAAGGCAACTGTAAAGAATAATGGCGATGGTACTTTTGAGATTACACAGGGACAGGTTGAAGTTAAGAAAGGACTTTCATTCAGCCTTCACGTAGGAGCAGATGCTGATGCAACCAATAAGATCAATGTGGACATTGAATCTATGAGTGCAGCTGGTCTTGGAATTAAAGGTATCAATGTAAAAGATGACAGTGGGGTGGCTGCAACCTACGCAATTGATGCAATTGCAGATGCAGTATCCAAGGTTTCCTCTCAGCGTTCCGCACTTGGTGCTGTTCAGAACCGTCTGGAGCACACGATCAGCAACTTAGACAACGTTGTTGAGAATACAACTTCTGCTGAATCCCGTATCCGTGATACTGATATGGCAGAAGAAATGGTAAACTACAGCAAGAACAACATTCTTGCACAGGCAGGTCAGTCTATGCTTGCACAGGCAAACCAGTCTACACAGGGAGTTCTTTCTCTGTTACAGTAATCATACTAGAAATGATGAAGTGGATCCCCCGGAGCAATTCCGGGGGATTCTCCGTAATCCGAAGAAAAAGCTCCCCTGCACCTAAAATAATAGAAAAATACCTCATAAATAACGCCAATTCTCCGTAGACAGGTCATTTGGCATGATTACACCGTCAAATATGTAAAAATTGTCGGTGTGATCATGGATTTTTTCATGTTTACGGAGAATTGGGTTTGTGCACGGTGGTATTTGGCGGTGACTGTAGGGAAAATCGGTATTTTATATGCGGATTACGGAGAAACAGAAGCAGAATACGGATAACAGATAAAGGGCGTGTGAAAAATTAAATTTTTTTCACACGCCCTTTAGACTATTTAAATATGCGATCTAAATGGATTAACCGAAGTATCTCTTTAATAATCCTTCAAAAGCCTTTCCGTGGCGGGCCTCGTCACGAGCCATCTCATGAACGGTATCATGGATTGCGTCAAGGTTTGCAGCTTTGGCACGTTTTGCAAGATCCGTTTTGCCTTCTGTTGCGCCGTGCTCTGCATCTACACGCATTTCCAGGTTTTTCTTTGTAGAATCGGTAACAACTTCACCGAGTAATTCTGCAAATTTTGCAGCATGCTCAGCTTCTTCATAAGCTGCCTTCTCATAGTACATTCCGATTTCTGGATAACCTTCGCGGTGGGCAACTCTTGCCATTGCAAGATACATACCTACTTCTGAGCATTCACCCTGGAAGTTTGCTCTCAGATCTTCGAGAATATCTTCGCTTACGCCTTTTGCAACGCCAACTACATGCTCAGCTGCCCATGTTCTGTCACCTTCCTGAAGTTTGAATTTGTCAGCTGGTGCTTTACATACAGGACAGAATTCTGGAGCTGCATCTCCTTCGTAAACATAACCACATACAGTACATACAAATTTAGCCATAATAAAATCCTCCTTAAATGAATAAAAAATAATAAATTGGTTAGCTTGGTTATTGAGGGTTCTTCATGCATTCCGGGCAGACGCCATAAAACTGTACGGAATGTCCCTCGATGCTTCCGGGGAAAACTTCGGAAGCTGCGTTATCCAGGTAATCCTGATTCTCAAGGTCAATATCCATGACACATCCGCATTTCCTGCATAAAAAGTGATAATGCGGAGCTGGATTACCGTCAAACCGATCCGGCCCCATACAGGTTGAGATCTTCTGGATCTCACCGAGCTCGGTGAGCAGTGAAAGGTTGCGATAAACCGTGCCTAAACTGATATTGGGAAATTCGTTTTTCACATCCAGATACACAGTCTCGGCAGTTGGGTGATCATATCGATTGGACAGATTCGTCTTAATGACTTCCCTCTGCTTACTATACTTGATCATTTTGCCTCCTTTCTAAACAATAACAATAACTGTTACTGATATTAATATAATCCCTATAAGTTAAATTGTCAATAGAAAATAATAAAAAACTGATATTTTTTTTCAAGTGCTGCATATATATAGTAACAATACAGTGGAAAACAAGCGGGGACAAAATTGAAACGGTTTATTACCTATCTATATGACTATACAGGAGCAGTAAAAGGGAAAAATGCGGGATTTGTGAAAGTTGATATGCGTGGAAACCAGTGCAGACTGGAGATTCACGTGCGTGGGCTTGGACAGGTTACAGAGCAGGGAATCATCTATTTTATTATAGAGGATTCCGGATTAAATGGAGTGAAGGTAGGTGAGATGGAGATTTTAAGAGGACAGGGAGATTATGGAACAATTATAAAATGCAATCCGATCGGGGATAGCCCATACCAGTTTGGTCAGATCGCAGGCGTATGTGTGACGTATGGAGATCATCAGATGGCAGCCTCGAAATGGAAAGAAGATCCGAATCTGCAGTTCGCACTTCAGGATATTCATATCTGGGAGCCGCCACAGCTGGAACCAGAGGAGGAGTTGCAAAAACAGGAAAAATTGCAGCCCAAAGCAGATGCGTCAGCAGCGCAGATCAGGCAGGAGACGCATTCAGAGCCAGTGGCTCAACAGTTGGAGCAGTCAGCGTCATCGGAGACGCAGCAGCCAACAACATCGGAGACGCAGCAGCCAACAACATCAGCGACGCAGCAGACTGCACATCCCACGGCACAGGCAGTTGCACAGGAAACGGACTGGGCGAAGACATGGAAACAGCTGCAAGCGCAGAATGAAAAACTTGAATTTCGCAAGGAACGGAATGGTGACTGGATCAAAATGGACATAAAGGCAATCCGGTCACTTCCAAAACGAAACTGGTATCTGGGAAATAACAGTTTTCTTGTACATGGATTCTTCAATTATCATTATCTGATTCTGGGAAGAGAGATGGATGGGGACAAAGAGAGATGGTATCTTGGAGTTCCGGGATTTTACCAGCAGCAGGAACGCGTGATGGCAACAATTTTTGGATTTCCGGAATTTTTCAACAGCCAGAATGGCGCAGAACCATTCGGCTATTGGATACATACCGTTGAAATAGAGTGAATGCTATTCGCGGATCAGGCTGTACTGCGCATGATCGCGCCACTCACCCTGAAGAAACAGATTGGAACGTGCGATGCCTTCCCGCTTGAAACCATGGGATTCCAAAAGACGGATGGAAGGCTCATTGTCTGGAAGCACGAATGCCTGGATGCGATGCAGATTCAGTTCATCGAACATGACTTCAATGCCTTTTTCTAAGGCCTCGGAAGCATATCCATGATGCCAGAATGCACTGGAGAATTTGTATCCAACCTCGCAGCTGGAATAATAGGAACCCGAAATATTATGAAAGCAGACCGTTCCGATGATCAGATTCGGATTTTCCTTCAGATATACGTAAAACCGGATATTTTGAAGCCGGAATGCAAGGTTATATTCACATTTTAAAATCGTCCGCTGGTGATCTACGGTATAGAACTGTGGAATGCGGTCGGGCTCATATTTTTCAAAAAGTTCGCGGTCCCGAAGGTAGAAATTTAATACCTGAGAGGCCGCATCTGGTTTTAAGATCCGAAGCCGGAGCCGTCTGGTCTGATATTCAAAGAGCATGTTTGCCATCTTTCCTTCTTTATAATACAATATGTTGATACAAGGGGAAAAAGTCATAGCTCGTTCCTGCTTGCAGGATAAGAGCTATGTCTTATTGACCCGAACACACATGAGGAAGTAGTGATTTTCCTTGGAAAATCAACGGATTCCGAATGT
This sequence comes from uncultured Lachnospiraceae bacterium, assembly GCA_934364805.1. GTDB lineage: Bacteria > Bacillota > Clostridia > Lachnospirales > Lachnospiraceae > Roseburia. The sequence continues at coordinate 18,963 of CAKRMH010000009.1, read as the reverse complement.
GTGTAGAATTGCGGGAGTTGCATGGCAACGGAGCAATTCGTGTATCAACTGAGGGACAAAATACTTTTTGACCCTCATGTCATTGTTTACATTATATCATTTTGGAAGGGAAAGTCTATGACACAGGATGAAAAATATATGAAGGAAGCAATCCGGCAGGCGAAAAAAGCGTACGCCCTGGATGAAGTGCCAATTGGATGTGTGATTGTGCAGAACGGAAAAATTATCGCCCGCGGTTATAATAGAAGAAATACGGATAAAAATACATTGGCGCATGCAGAACTTTCTGCGATCCGTAAAGCCAGCAAAAAGACAGGGGACTGGCGCCTGGAGGACTGTACGATGTATGTAACGCTTGAACCATGTCAGATGTGTGCGGGTGCAATCGTCCAATGCCGTCTGAAACGTGTGGTGATCGCTTCGATGAATCCGAAGGCGGGCTGCGCAGGCTCGATTCTGAACCTTCTTCAGATGGCACAGTTTAATCATCAGGTTGAAATCGAGAAGGGGGTGCTGGATGAGGAGTGCTCTGCCATGCTTTCGGCTTTTTTTAAGGAGCTTAGAGAGAAGAAAAAACGTGAAAAGATGCAGCAACAGGAGTGATATTAAAAATGCACAAATACCGCATGAAATCTTGACAATCCGGTGGGTTATAGCTTATACTTAAATCTCCGAGCAGCCGGGGTGGTAGCGGTACCTTGAACCAACAATCCGCTATAGTTGGGGTGATGTCTTGTAGAGGATTTTCGGCGGTAGAGCCGCCCTTCATAAGTGGCGTTGATGCCTGGGTCTCGCGCAACAGAACTCTGTGAACCGGGTCAGGATGGGAACATAGCAGCCCTAAGCGGAACCTTCTGTGTGCCGCGAGGGTGCCTGGGCTGAGTTAACTGTGGAGGTAACGTCTATTGTCGGGATTCGAAGCAGGACGCTCGGTTTTTGCATTTTAGGTATCATCTGAATGAATTCAGAAGACAGGAGGAAGTTATTATGAAAAAGTTTGGTATCAAAGAAGTCGTAGCAGCTGGTATCGGAACTGCTCTGTTTATCGTTTTGACAGAAGTTCAGATTCCACTTGGATTTATTCCAAATACATCCCTGCAGGTAAGAGCAGCGCTTCTTACATTCCTTTCTGCGGTTTACGGACCGTTGGTAGGTGGAATCGTTGGTTTTGCAGGACATGCACTTGGTGATGCATTTTTCTATGGATCGGTATGGTGGAGCTGGGTAATCCCGGACGCTGTATTCGGTATCATTGTAGGTCTGTTTGCTAAGAAATTTACGATCAAAGAAGGCGGATTTGAAGGCGGTAAGATCGCATTATTCAATGGAGTACAGGTAATTGCAAACGCAGTCGCATGGATCGTGCTTGCACCGGTACTTGACATTGTAATGAATGCAGAACCAGCCAAAAAAGTATTCGTACAGGGTATTTTTGCATGGCTTGGCAATGTGATCATCATTGCGATTCTTGGAACACTTCTTGCTGTTGGCTATACAAAGATCGGTGCAAAATCATCCAGTCTTGAGAAGGAAGATTAAGAAACAAAGGAAATATTATGGAACCTATTATTGAATTTAAAAATTACACTTTTAAATATCGATCACAGGTAGAACCAACACTCCGGGATATCAATCTGAAGATTTATCCCGGAGAAAAGGTTTTGATCATTGGACCATCCGGGTCAGGCAAATCTACCCTTGCCAACTGCATTAACGGATTGGTCCCTTTTTCGTATACGGGAGACACAGAGGGCACGCTTACCATTCATGGGCAGAACCCGGACAAACTCGGCATTTTCGGGTTATCCAAGATCGTTGGGACCGTACTGCAGGATACGGACGGACAGTTTATCGGCCTGACCGTTGCGGAGGATATTGCGTTTGCACTGGAAAATGACTGTGTGCCGACGGAGGACATGCACCGCATGGTGGATGGAGTGGCAGAGGTCGTCGATGTGAAAAATCTGCTCGATCATGCGCCGACAGAGCTTTCCGGTGGACAGAAACAGCGCGTTTCCATGGGCGGTGTCATGATCGATGATGTGGAAGTGCTCTTATTTGACGAGCCGCTTGCCAATCTGGACCCGGCAACAGGAAAACGTGCGATCGAGCTGATCGACCGCATCCAGAAAGAACAGAATAAGACGATTGTGATCATTGAACACCGTCTCGAGGATGTACTTTACCGTGATGTGGACCGTATTGTTGTCGTTGGCGAAGGAAGAATTGTTGCAGATACAACACCGGATGAACTGCTTGCAGGAGATATTCTGATGCAGGAAGGCATCCGGGAGCCACTGTATGTGACCGCTTTAAAACATGCAGGATGTAAAATTCGTCCGGAGAATCATCCACAGCATGTGGATACAATGGAATTTGCACCATACATGGAGCAGGTCCAGAACTGGTTTGCAGAGACCCGGAATACGAAAAAAGAATGTTCAGGCGGGGCAGTGCTTCAGATCAGTGATCTGAATTTCTCTTACCGCAAAGACCAGCCGATCTTAAAAAACATCAATCTTTCCGTGAAAAAAGGAGAGATGATGGCGGTCGTCGGTAAAAACGGTGCAGGAAAAACAACGCTTTCCAGCCTGATCTGTGGATTTTTAACTCCGGATAGTGGTTTCATATATTTAAATGGTGAGGATATTTCTCCGCTCACGATCAAAGAGCGCGGCGAACATATCGGAATTGTTATGCAGAATCCGAATCAGATGATCTCGAAGTCTATGATCTTTGATGAAGTTGCTCTTGGTCTGCAGGTCCGTGGAGTCCCAGAGGATGAGATCAAAGAGCGTGTCTATGAGACATTGAAAATCTGCGGGCTTTATCCTTTCCGGAACTGGCCGATTTCGGCGCTCAGCTTTGGACAGAAAAAACGTGTTACGATCGCTTCCATCCTTGTAATGGACCCGGAGATCCTGATTCTGGATGAGCCAACCGCCGGACAGGATTACCGTCATTACACGGAGATCATGGAATTTTTAAAGAGTATCAACGAGGAACGGGGAACGACGATCATCATGATCACACATGATATGCATCTTATGCTCGAATATACAGACCGTGCATTCGTGATCGCAGACGGAGAGCTGATCGCAGATGATACGCCTGCAAAGATCCTGACGAATGATGAGATCGCGGATCGTGCTTATCTTAAGAAAACGTCGCTCTACGAAATGGCAGTAAAATGCCAGATCCCATCACCTTCCCAGTTCGTTGAGCATTTTATCAGCTATGAAAGGACAGTAAGGTAATGGCAAAGTTATTGACTTATGAGAAAAAAGATACCTGGATCGACCGGCTGTGTGGCGTCACAAAGCTGATCTTTTTCCTGGCGTGGTCCATCACAAGCATGCTGACTTATGACACCAGGGTGTTAGCCGTGATGTTTGTGATCAGCCTGGTGCTTTTTCAACTGTCCAAAACGGACTGGAAGCAGGTCGGCGGAATTTTTAAACTGATCATGATCTTTATGATCATCAATCTGCTTGCAATTTTTATTTTTGCACCGGAGCAGGGAAGCAGGATCTACGGAACAGAAACAGTGCTTTTCCCGATTGCCGGGAATTACGTAATAACCGCTGAGCAGCTGTTTTATGAATGGAATATTCTTTTGAAATACTTTACGATCGTGCCATCGGTATTCATCTTTATTGTAACAACGGATCCGTCAGAGTTTGCGGCATCTTTAAACCGCATCGGAGTCAGCTATAACATCGGATATGCGATATCCGTTGCGCTCCGTTACATCCCGGATGTTCAGGATGATTTCCATAAGATCCGGAATGCGCAGGAGGCAAGGGGAATCGAGATGTCGTCCAAAGCAAAATTTATGGACCGGGTGAAAAATACCGCATCCATTATCTTCCCGCTGATCTTCACCAGCATGGAGCGGATCGACACGGTAAGTAATGCAATGGAGCTGCGTGGATACGGAAAACACAAAAAGCGTACCTGGTATTCGGGCAGAAAGCTGCAGAAGGCAGACTACATGACCATTGCAGCCACACTTGTTTTTATGGCAGCAGCCCTTGTGATCACTTATCATGATGGCAGCCGCTTCTATAACCCGTTTCATTAATTGAACACACTGCAATAAGGAGGAATTATGATACAGGATATTGCACCGCATAAACTGAATAATTCTTATCGGGAGGCAGCACCAGAGGAGGACAGTTTTGTCCTCTTTTTTCAAAACGGTGAACTCCTGGTAATTCATGACGCTAAGGATACGAACCGTATTCTTTTCCCGGAATTTGGAAAAATAAAGGAGCAGGCAGGAGAGCTTACCTATCTGTTTTCCGTGGATGACCGTCTGTTTTTCCGTTCATCCGAAAAGAATATGGATGCCCAAAAGGTGAGGGACTGTCTTCAGAAAGCGGGACAGAAGGTATCCTGCAGCTATGAAAAGCGGAATTTCTTCCGGACAGCGGCGCCAAAGGAATACGCATTTGCTGCGATCACAGGTCTGCATTTAAACGGCTGGTATGAGAAAAACCAGTACTGTGGTGCGTGCAGTGGCAGACTCGTACACGATAAAAAAGAGCGGATGATGCGCTGTCCGGTGTGTGGAAATATGATTTTTCCAAGGATCAACCCGGCTGTCATTGTTGCGGTGACAAATGGAGATGAGCTTCTGCTTACAAAATACCGTGGAAGAGAATACAAAAAGTATGCGCTTGTCGCCGGTTTCAATGAGATCGGTGAGAATCTGGAACAGACGGTGGCACGTGAAGTTATGGAAGAAACCGGGCTCCGGGTAAAAAATATACGTTATTATAAATCACAGCCATGGGGATTTACGGATAACATTCTTGCAGGTTATTTCTGCGATCTCGATGGTGATGCCACTATCACAATGGATCAGGACGAGCTTTCCGTTGCAGAGTGGGAGAAACGGGAAGAAATTGATGTTTTGCCGGAGGATCTGAGCCTGACGAATGAGATGATCTGCTGTTTTATTTCTGGGAATTATCCGCAATAAGCAAAAATACAGTTGACAATGTGGAATTTTTAAAGTATAGTAAACTACTAGGATATATAGGATATAAAATGAGCTTAGTAGAGGTGTATTTATGAAGATTTCAACAAAAGGAAGATATGCATTAAGATTAATGATCGACCTTGCAATGAACAGTGATGGCAAGCCGGTCAGTTTAAAGGATGTGGCACAGCGTCAGGAGATTTCGGATAAATATCTTGAACAGATCATCTCCATCCTTCATAAGGCAGGATATGTACGCAGTGTTCGTGGAGCGCAGGGTGGATATCTGCTCCGCAAAGAGCCGGAAGAGTATACGGTAGGAATGATCCTGCGTCTGACCGAAGGCAGTCTTGCACCGGTTTCCTGCATCGAGGATGATGAGATCGTCTGCGATCGTGCGGATGCCTGTGTCACAGCGATCGTTTATAAGAAGATCAATGATGCGGTCAACGGTGTCGTTGATCATATCACACTGGCAGATCTGATCAACTGGCAGAGTGAAAAGAATGGACAGTATATCATTTAAGTGTTACTATTCACTGGAACAATAAATATTGGGAAGTGAGAATATGAACAAAAGAAAAATTCAGATGTCAGAATCCATTGAACTTGGTATTATGCTGGCACTTGCCGGCGGATTTATGGATGCCTATTCCTATATCTGCCGAGGCGAGGTATTTGCCAATGCACAGACGGGTAATATGCTTCTGTTCGGAATCCATGTATCGCAGGGAGAATGGTCATTAGCCCTGCATTATCTATGTCCGGTCGTGGCATTTGCAGCGGGAATTGCAATCTCCGACATCGTGAAGTTTATCCTCCTGGATTACGAAAAGATCCACTGGAGACAGTTGGCAGTGCTTTTTGAAGCGGTCATTTTATTTGCAGTCAGTTTTATGCCGCAGAATATCAATCTGCTTGCGAACAGCCTGACTTCGCTTGCCTGCGGGATCCAGGTGGAAAGTTTCCGGAAAATTCATGGAAATGGGATCGCAACGACAATGTGTATTGGCAACCTGAGGAGCGGTACACAGAACATGTGTGAATATTTCCATACGAAAGAGGGCAGATTCGTAAGAAAAGGTTTACTTTATTATGGAATCATATTATGCTTTATTGTAGGTGCGGTAATTGGAAATATATGCGTGAAAATGGTCGCAGAGAGCGCAATCCGCATTGCGTCTGTATTTTTATTCCTTGTATTCTGCATGATGTTTATTGACCGTGAAAAAGAAGAAAGACAACATGTACGTCAATAAAAACATACCCTACCTTGACAATAGGAATTAAGAGGTATATGATAAGCATAACCTAGCAAGAAGGTAGGAATTTGAAAGAAGGTAAAAAATATGAATCGTTTAATCTATTTGGATAACGCAGCGACCACACAGGTATATCCACAGGTGCTGGATGCAATGTTACCGTTTTTTACAGAGCATTATGGGAATCCATCCGCAATCTACAGTTTTGCGAATGAGGCTAAGAAAGCTGTTGATCAGTCCAGAAGCACAATTGCGGATCTGATCGGGGCAAACACAGATGAAATTTATTTTACCGGCGGCGGAAGTGAGTCAGATAACTGGGCACTTGTTGCGACAGCAGAGGCATATGAGAGCAAGGGCAAGCACATCATTACCTCCAAGATCGAGCATCACGCAATTCTTCATACCTGCGAGTATCTGGAGAAACGCGGATATGAGATCACATATATCGATGTAGACGAGAAAGGAACCATCAGACTCGATGAGTTAGAGGCTGCGATCCGTCCAGATACTATTTTAATCTCTGTAATGGCGGCAAACAATGAGATCGGAACGATTCAGCCATTAAAAGAGATCGGTGCAATCGCAAAAGCACACGGTGTTTTATTCCATACCGATGCAGTACAGGCATTTGCGCATATTCCGATCAATGTAGATGAGATGAACATCGACATGTTAAGCGCAAGCGGACACAAGATCCACGGACCAAAGGGAATCGGAATCATGTATATCCGCAAAGGGGTGAAGATCCGTTCCTTTATTCATGGTGGAGCACAGGAGCGCCGCAGAAGGGCAGGTACACATAATGTTCCGGGTATTGTCGGAATGGGCAAGGCAGCAGAGCTTGCAAAAGCCAATATGGACAAGAACATCAAAAACGTATCCGAGCTGCGTGATTATCTGATCAAACGTGTATTAGACGAGATCCCATACACAAGATTGAACGGACATGAGACAAACAGACTTCCAAATAACGCAAACTTCTGTTTCCGTTTCATTGAAGGAGAATCTATGCTGATCCTTCTTGACCAGAACGGAATCTGCGGAAGCAGTGGATCTGCATGTACATCCGGATCACTGGATCCATCCCATGTACTTCTTGCAATCGGACTGCCTCACGAAATTGCACATGGTTCTCTCCGCTTGACTCTGTCAGAGCAGACGACAAAAGAGGACATTGATTATACTGTAGACAAGCTGAAAGGAATCATTGAGAGACTCCGCAGTATGTCACCATTATATGAGGATTTTGTAAAGAATCACAAAGAGTAAAGGTATAAGCATATGCCGGTATGGAAGTGCATAAAGGAATCAGGAGGATAAATAAGAGTATGTATAGCGAAAAGGTCATGGACCATTTTAATAATCCGAGAAACGTAGGAGAGATGGAAAACCCGAGTGGTGTTGGTACAGTTGGAAACGCCAAATGTGGTGACATCATGAGAATGTATCTGGATATCGATGACAACGGCATCATCCAGGAAGCAAAATTCAAGACATTCGGCTGTGGTGCAGCAGTTGCAACAAGCAGTATGGCAACCGAACTTGTAAAAGGAAAAACGATTCAGGAAGCACTCGAAGTCACCAATAAAGCAGTTATGGAAGCATTAGACGGACTTCCGCCTGTGAAAGTGCATTGCTCATTGCTGGCAGAGGAAGCAATCCATGCTGCATTATGGGATTATGCAGAACGTAACCATATCAAGATCGAAGGACTGGAGAAACCAGTTAACGATATCAGCGAGAAAGAAGAAGAAGAGGAATATTAATCGTTCCATGAAAGAAAAAGTTGTTGTTGGAATGTCAGGCGGCGTGGATTCATCGGTTGCAGCATATCTGCTGAAAGAGCAGGGATATGATGTTGTCGGTGTGACCATGCAGATCTGGCAGGAGGAAAACGTATTTGAGCAGTCGTGTAATGGCGGCTGCTGTGGTTTATCTGCAGTAGACGATGCAAGAAGAGTTGCAGATATCCTTGAAATTCCATATTATGTCATGAATTTCCGCTCGGATTTCCAGAAGAACGTCATTGACTATTTTGTAGGTGAATATGAGAAAGGACATACTCCGAACCCATGTATCGCCTGCAACCGTTATGTAAAGTGGGAGTCACTTTTGCACCGTTCCATGGAGATCGGGGCTGATTATATTGCAACAGGGCATTATGCGCAGATCACAAGGCTTTCAAACGGAAGATACACCATTCAGAATTCCGTAACAGCAGCGAAGGATCAGACCTATGCGCTTTATAATCTGACACAGGCACAGCTTTCCCGTACACTGATGCCGGTCGGCGCATATGAAAAGCCACAGATCCGGAAGATCGCTGAGGAGATCGGACTTCCAGTTGCAGCAAAGCATGACAGCCAGGATATCTGTTTTGTACCGGATCATGATTATGCCGGTTTTATTGAAAAAGAGACTGGAAAGAAGAGTGTTCCGGGCAATTTTGTAGATACACAGGGCCGTGTGCTTGGCAGACATAAAGGGATCATCCATTATACGATCGGCCAGCGGAAAGGACTTGGAATCACTGCGGATACGCCTCTATTTGTAAAGGAAATCCGCCCGCAGACCAATGAAGTCGTGATCTGCCGGTCGGAGGAGCTTTTTACGGACACCTGTTATGTGGAAAACATCAACTATATGGCGATGGAACAGGCGGAAGTGGAAGCGCATCCGGAAGGAATCCCAGTGATCGGAAAGATACGCTATTCACACAAGGGCGCACCTTGCCGCATCTATGCACAGCCGGATGGCAGGATCAAATGTGTATTTGAGAAGCCGCAAAGAGCGATCACACCGGGACAGGCAGCCGTCTTTTATGACGGAGACCATGTACTCTGTGGTGGAACGTTATAGAATTTCAGAGCCGAATAAAAAAGCGTATGTTTTACAGAGCATTCAGATCTGTAGGACATACGCTTTTTCTTATATCAGAACATGTTCCGGGAGAGACAAAGCCCCTACGGGCTGCTTATTTGATCTCCAGGAAAAGATCGGCTTTCTTTAATGCAGGGCGGAGTGCCATGTAGATGAGAACTGCAGCAACAACAGAGATGACTGCGTTAACGCTTGTTGTTGTGATGTTCCATGCAAGTGCTACTTCAGCGGCAGGTTTGCCCATGATCACACGTTTGTAGAAGTAACCGAATAATGGATCAAAGATCACATTAAATAACATACCGCAGACCGATGCAATCAGAGTCCATTTGAAAACGTGTTTGTTATCGTTGGAAGTAGAGATTTTTCCAATTTTGTGTGCGATCAGACCGGTGATCAGGCCAATGCAGAATTTTAAGATGAATGTCTTTGGTGCATATACAATGTAAACAGGATCTAAAAGATCGCCGATCGTCATTCCGATCGCACCGCCGATACCGCCGTAAACGCCGCCAAGGAGAAGGGCTCCAAGTACGCACACCGCATTTCCAAGATGGAAGGAAGTCGCATCTCCACCAGGAAGGGTAACTTTGATCTGCAGGAATGTGAAAACAACGTATGATAACGCTGCCATTAATGCAGTAAGTGTCAGTTTGTAAACTTTTTCATTTCGCATAATATAAAACTCCTTTTGTTGCTTTTGAATTTTAAAATCTATCATATACGAAATTGAACATATGTATATACCCAATTCCGTACAAAAAAATAAGGTCAGATGAAAAACAGACAACAGAGGGCAGGATAATAACTGGCTATAAGAAAAGAAGATAGCGAATTCATTAAAAACATATTGACTTAGTAGGAATTGTAGGATATGATAAGTACAACAAAAAATTCCTAGTAACAAAATAGGAAAACAGGAGATAAGAGCAGAAAGAAAGAGAGGACAATAAACATGGCAAAAAAACATTACGCAGATAGAAATTTAAAATTTGAAACATTACAGTTACACGTTGGACAGGAGAATGCAGATCCGGTAACGGATGCAAGAGCAGTTCCGATCTACCAGACATCATCCTTCGTATTCCATAACTCGCAGCATGCAGCGGATCGTTTCGCATTAAAAGATGCAGGAAACATCTACGGAAGACTTACCAATCCGACAGAGGATGTATTCGAGAAAAGATTTGCAGCACTTGAAGGTGGAGTTGCAGCACTTGCAGTAGCATCCGGAGCAGCAGCAGTTTCTTATACCATCCAGAACCTTGCAGTAGCAGGAGATCACATTGTTGCAGCAAAGAACATTTACGGTGGTACATACAACCTTCTGGCACACACCTTTGTAGATTATGGGATTACAACTACATTCGTTGATCCGTTAGACCTCAGTGCATTCGAGAATGCAATCCAGGACAACACAAAAGCACTTTACATCGAGACACTTGGTAATCCAAACTCAGAAGTTGCAGATATCGAAGGAATCGCTAAGATTGCGCATGCGCATAACATTCCGCTTGTGATCGACAGTACATTTGCAACACCTTATCTGGTGCGCCCGATCGAATATGGCGCAGATATCGTTGTACATTCGGCAACCAAGTTTATCGGTGGACATGGAACGACGATTGGTGGTATTATCGTAGATAGTGGTAAATTCGATTGGAAAGCATCCGGTAAATTCCCACAGTTTACTGAGCCAAACCCAAGTTACCATGGAATCAGCTTCGTAGATGCAGCTGGACCTGCAGCATTCGTTACAAGAATCCGTGCAATCCTCTTAAGAGATACCGGAGCAACCCTTTCTCCAATCCACAACTGGATCTTCCTTCAGGGATTAGAGACATTATCACTCCGCGTGGAAAGACATGTAGAGAATGCATTAAAAGTTGTTGATTACCTGTCTAAAAACCCACAGGTAGAGGCTGTTCATCATCCATCTGTATCCGACGATCCGGAACAGCAGAGATTATATAAGAAATACTTCCCGAATGGCGGTGGATCCATCTTTACATTCGAGATCAAGGGTGATGCAAAGAAAGCACAGGATTTCATTGATAACCTTGAGTTATTCTCTCTGCTTGCAAACGTAGCAGATGTAAAATCCCTTGCGATCCATCCGGCATCTACCACACATTCTGAGCTGAATGAGGCAGAACTTGCAGATCAGGGAATCAAACCGAACACCATCCGTCTGTCTATCGGAACAGAGAATATCGATGATATCATTGAAGACCTTGACGAAGCCTTCAAAGCAGTACAGTAAGGAGGAACAAAATGTCAAATATTTATCAGGGAGCGATCGGGCTCATTGGAAACACACCATTAGTAGAATTTACACATATGGAAGAGAAATACGGTTTAAAGGCAAAACTCTTAGCAAAACTGGAGTATTTTAACCCGGCAGGAAGCGTAAAAGACCGTATTGCAAAGGAAATGATCGAGCAGGCAGAAGCGGACGGTAAACTAAAACCAGGTTATACGATCATTGAGCCAACTTCTGGTAACACCGGTATAGGTCTTGCAGCAATTGCAGCAGCAAAAGGCTATAAGATCATCATCGTGCTTCCGGAGACCATGAGCATCGAGCGCAGAAACATCATAAAAGCATATGGAGCAGAGCTTGTACTGACAGATGGAACCAAGGGAATGAAAGGTGCAATTGCCAAGGCAGAAGAGCTTCATAAAGAGATTCCGGAAAGCTTTATCCCGGAGCAGTTTGAAAACCCGGCAAACCCGGCTGCACACCGCAAAACAACTGGTCCTGAGATCTGGGCTGACACAGACGGAGCAGTCGATGCTTTTGTTGCTGGTGTTGGTACTGGTGGAACGATCACCGGTGTCGGTGAGTATTTAAAATCCAAGAAATCTGACGTAAAGATCGTTGCTGTAGAGCCTGCAACATCTGCAGTTTTATCTGGAGAGAACGCCGGACCACATAAGATCCAGGGAATTGGAGCAGGATTTGTGCCAAATACACTGAACACTGAAGTATATGATGAGATCATTCCGGTAGCAAATGACGATGCATTTGCATTTGGAAAAGAGATCGCAAAAGAAGAGGGCGTACTTGTTGGAATTTCTTCCGGTGCTGCACTCTGGGCTGCAATCCAGGTAGCAAAGAGACCGGAATTCGAAGGCAAGACCGTAGTTGCACTTCTTCCGGACAGCGGAGACCGTTATTACTCTACCGATTTATTTAAAGACTAAGTCCTATAAACAAAACATGCCAAAACGAAATCCTTAAATTACAAATAACATGAATCAGAAATAACATCATATTGAGGGAAGCATTTTCGAAATGAAAATGCTTCTTTTATTATTTATGAAAAAAACTGTCATACATAGATGCCTGCCGGCATATATTGAATACGTAGTGAAAAAAAAGAAAGTACGGTGGGTAAGTATGTATATCAGACTCGATTCTGTGGAAAAAGTCAAAGAATTTGTTAATAATATACAGTCGTGTGAAGGTGAGATCGATCTGATCTCCGGGCGCTATGAAGTGGATGGCAAATCGCTGCTTGGGGTATTCAGCCTGGATCTGACGAAACCGATCGAAGTGAGAGTCCAGAAGAATGACATGACAGGTCAGCTGGAACAGATGCTTTGTCGCTACAGCACATAATAATTCATAAAATTTTCATGCAATCTTTATACACGACGCTGCTGAAAAACGATATAATAGAGGCATCGAAAGAGAAAAAGTATTGGAGAGGCAGCAGCATGAAAATAGAAAAGTACTTTGAGCAGGCGAAGGAGCAGTTTATCCGCGACAGCTTATTATCTGACGAATTCCTGGATATGATGCAGGAAAACATAGAACCGATTGAAAGCAGAATGGCGTATTACCGCTGTGCGATCATGGAGGTAGAGACGAAGTTTAAGGTATTGAATGAACAATTTTCCTTACAGTATGACCGTAACCCGATCGAATCCATCAAAAGTCGTACCAAGTCCATGGACAGCATTTTAAAAAAAGTGCGGAGAAAAAATATTCCGCTTAACCTTGATGCAATCGAGGAACAGATCAAGGATATCGCCGGTGTAAGAGTTGTGTGCTCTTTCCCGGAGGATATTTACATGCTGGCAGATTGTCTGCTGCAGCAGGATGATGTTACCCTGATCGAGCGGAAGGACTACATTAAGAACCCGAAGGAGAGCGGCTACCGCAGCCTTCATCTGATCGTTGAGATCCCGATTTTCCTGGAAAATGAGAAACGTCCGATGAAAGTTGAGGTCCAGCTCCGCACGATCGCTATGGATTTCTGGGCAAGTCTGGAGCATAAGCTTCGTTATAAGAAAGATATTCCGGCCGATGAGGCGGAGCAGCTGGCAATTGAATTGCAGGAATGTGCACAGATCAGTGCAGCATTGGATACCCGGATGGAGAATATAAGAAACCGTATGAACAGTCCGGAGTTCCGCAAGAAGGCAAAAGCACAGAAGAACCGCCCGGTGCAGCTTTTGGGGGCGCCACGCCCGATTCGGCTGCTGGGCGAATTCGGAGATGATGAAGCACCGTCGTCAGGAGAATAGAGTCCGTACCGCAACAGCTGCGCCGTCGTCAGGAGAATAGAGTCCGTACCGCAACAGCTGCGGAGTCATCAGCAGAATAGAGTCCGTACCGCAACAGCTGCGTCATCGTCAGCAGAATAGAGACCGTATCACAGCGTCCTCAGATCCGCATCATCTGCGACATGATGCAGGCGCCCGCAGCACCACAATCCATGACTTCTGTGATCTGCGGTGTACCAAGGTGGATTCCGCCGATTGCATAAACCGGGATCGTGACATGGGAACAGACATCCTGCAGAAAGGAAAGTCCTCTTGGAGGAAGTCCCTTTTTGCAGTCGGTCGCATAAATATGTCCTGCCGTTATATAGGAAGCACCCAGTTTTTCAGCTTCGAGTGCATCGGAAAGAGAATGCACAGAAGTACCGACACAGCGGAATTCGTCTGCGGCATCGGGATGCTCCCGGAGCACCGGAAGCGGAAGATGGATGGAGGAACTATCCAGTCTTCGTGCGACGGACAAAAAATTGTGGATTATGCACGGAACTTCATATTGTCTGCATAGTTCCATTACCTGATCTGCCAGGAGAAGATATTCTTCTTCCGGCAGATCTTTTTCTCTTAATATAAATGCTTCTGGGTGTTGGCTGCAGATGCGGGCAACCTGCTTTAGGTAAGGCCTTTCACACAGATGGCGGTTGGAAACAGCGATGATGTGTGAGAGATCTGCCCCGGAACACAAATGTTTAGTTCCAGAGCAGAATCCGTCAGTTCCTGTGATTTTTACATCATTATTATACATAAATATAATCACTCATGACCGGCTGGAGATCATGTGCAAGAAGTGCATTGTATACTTCGTCCACGCTTCTTCCATCGGAGATCTCAAACTGGTCATCTCCTTTATCCTCAATATCGTCTACATGGCTTCCGATTCCTGTGCTTACACCGGCAGAGATCTTGGTTGCCGCAATGCTTACAAGATTATCACGTACTCTGGCGTTTTCACGCGTGGATACCGTGATGCTTGCAAATGGCATAAACAGACGGTAAGCGCAGACTACCTGAAGCAGCTGTCTTTCGTGTACATCTTTTGGATTGATCCGGTCGTTGTTGATGATCGGACGCAGACGCGGACAGGAGAATGCGATCTCAGCATGTGGATATTTCTTCTGGAGAAGATATGCATGGTATCCGGTGGCAAACGCATCCTTGCGGAAGTCGTCGAGACCTAAAAGTGCGGCAAAGCCGACACCGCGCATACCGCCTTTTAACGCACGCTCCTGTGCATTGACACGGTATGGAAAAATACGCTTGTGTCCGGCAAGATGCAGAGTCTCATATTTGTCGGAATTATAGCTTTCCTGGAAAACGGTCACATAGTCGGCACCGCATTCATGCAGATATGCATATTCATCGGAATTCATTGGATAAACTTCAAGACCAATGACTTTGAAGTATTTTCTTGCGATTTTACATGCCTCGCCGATGTATTCGACATCGGACATGCTGCGGCTTTCACCGGTCAGAATCAGAATCTCCTGAAGTCCGGTTCTGGCGATCGCTTCCATTTCACGGTCGATCTCATCTGCATTTAATCTGGCACGGTTGATCTTATTGTGGCAGTTGAATCCACAATAGATACAATAGTTTTCGCAGTAATTGGAGATGTAGATCGGAGTGAACATATAAACGCTGTTTCCAAAATGTTTTCTGGTCTCAAGCTGTGCAGCCTGTGCGATCTCCTCGAGAAGCGGGAGTGCAGCAGGGGACAGGAGTGCTTTGAAATCCTCCGGAGTGCGGTTGTCATGTGCGAGTGCAGCTCTTACATCTGCCTGTGTGTACTGATCATAGTCGTATGCGTCCATTGCCGTAATGACCTGATCCATGACATCGGATTCAAGAACCTCCATTCCCGGAAGGTATTTCATGTGATCAATCCGGTTTTTCTTCATATCTTCAAGGATCACTTCATTTACGATACTGTCATTAAAATGCTCGTCTTTTGCAGTCATTTCTTTTTCCTTTCTGTGCGTGATTAGTCATGTAAAAATCCGGTGAGCGGTGAGGATGCGCTTGCACCTTTTGACAGCGTGCGTCCGAATCCGGCCAGATAAGCACTTCTTCCGGCTTCGATTGCCTTTTTGAAGGCTTCTGCCATCACTTCAACATCACCGGCAGTAGCGACTGCTGTGTTTGCCATAACTGCGGAAGCACCCATTTCCATGGCTTCGCATGCCTGGGATGGACGGCCGATTCCGGCATCTACAATGATCGGAAGATCGATCTCGTCGATCAGGATCTGAATAAATTCTTTGGTGCAGATCCCTTTGTTGGAGCCGATCGGTGCACCGAGTGGCATGATGCTTGCAGCGCCTGCATTGACGAGTTCGCGGGCAACATTTAAATCCGGATACATGTAAGGCATTACAATAAAGCCTTCTTTTGCAAGAATCTCGGTTGCACGGATCGTTTCATAGTTGTCCGGAAGCAGATATTTGGAATCATGCATGATCTCGACCTTGACAAAATCACCGCATCCGAGTTCACGGGAAAGTCTGGCGATGCG
Organism: uncultured Lachnospiraceae bacterium; assembly: GCA_934364805.1. GTDB lineage: Bacteria > Bacillota > Clostridia > Lachnospirales > Lachnospiraceae > Roseburia. The sequence goes on along the minus strand of CAKRMH010000009.1, from coordinate 2,750 downwards.
GACAGCCTCATCGGCATTTCTTGCGCCGGAAGTGTTTGGAAGTAATGTTACATTGTCTGGAATATAGTCTAAGATATTGGCAAGACCGCCTTCGTTTGCTCTGCGGAGAGCCAGGGTGATGATCTGTGCATCGGCTTTTTCAATGCATGCTTTTACGAGATCCAGGGAAAATTTGCCGGATCCAAGAATAAAACGGGAGGTAAATTCGTGTCCTCCAAGAATCAGTTTATCGTTTGTGCTGCTCATAATGATTTCCTCTTTTCTGATAATTTTTAAATAATGATATGAGGACCTGCGCCTCATCCGCATTATGAAATGGTGTGTAATACAGTATTATGCACCCGATCCACCGCCCATGAAGCTTAGGATCTCAAGAACATCGCCATCGTTTAGGATGGTCTTGTCATAGGCTTCCTTTGGCAGGATTTCCTCGTTTAGCTCCACCACCACATGCTGCAGTTTGTAGCTGCTCTGCTCCAGATACTCGAGAACAGACAAAGAAACAGCATCCGGAGCGTCTTTTCCGTTGATTCTGACCACGGTTCCTCCTTTCCGGATAAATGAGGGATGGAACACGGCATGTTGTTCTTTATTGACTTTTCCATCAAAAAAGAGTTCACGAAAAAATACACCCGCGGTGGTGCACCCCTTCATGAACTCTGTTCACTCTCGTTTATCCATATGAAATTATGATGTAAAATCGGTGGTTTGAAGTACCTGTTGACGCAATAAAAAAGGGAGATGCCTTAACATCTCCCGTAAATTCATATTCTACGTTCCTACGTTGGCATTATCCAAATCAGGTATATGGGTCGAAGTTGATGACTTCCTCTCAGCCTACAGACATAAGCTCCCCTGTTCAATTTTACAAAGAGAAGTATACACTTTCTGATAAGATTGTCAAGAGGTGGCTTGTCATTCCGAAGTGTATGGCTTATCATAACGATATAGACAGGGAGAAACAGGGGGACTTTTACATATGATAAAAAGAGAAATACCAGCTTTTTACCGACAGCTTTTTGTACTTGTGCTGCCGATCGCAATTCAGAATCTGATCAGTGCCATGGTGAATTCGGTGGATGTGCTCATGCTTGGTTATGTCAGCCAGTCAGCGATCGCAGCTGTCTCGCTTGCAAACCAGGTCATGTTTATTCTGAATATTTTTATTACAGGACTTGGCTCCGGAATTGCGATGCTCGTATCCCAGTACTGGGGCAAAAAGGATACAAGAACGATTGAACACATTCTCGGGATCGCACTGCGTTTTTCTGTGCCGATCTCCATGCTTTTCTGCGTGGCTGCAATTGTGCTTCCTTCGCAGATCATGCATATTTTTACGAATGATACCAATCTGATCACGCTGGGAAGCAGGTATCTTCGTATCCTTGGCGTAAGCTATGTGCTTATGGGATTTTCGCAGATGTATCTGTGCATGATGAGAAGTATAGAACGCGTGAAATTCTCGACGATCACCAGCGTATGTGCGGTACTTGTGAATATCATATTAAACGCATGTTTTATTTTCGGGCTTCTGGGGATTCCGAAGCTTGGACTGATCGGTGTTGCATTTGCAACAACAATTGCAAGGGCATTTGAGGTGGTCGTCTGTGTTATTGATAACCAGAGGCAGAAAGAGGTGCATTTTCATATCGGCAGTCTTTTTTATTCAGAGCCGCTTCTGTTCCGGGATTTCCTGAAATATTCCCTGCCTGCGGTTGCAAATGAATGTGTCTGGGGTGTCGCATTTCTGTTGTACACCGTTATCATGGGACATCTGAATGAGGATATCGTTGCAGCCAACTCGGTAGTAACGGTTGTCCGTGATCTGTTTGCGGTCGTTGGGTACGGAATCGCATATGGTGGTGCGATCATCCTTGGAAAGACGATCGGGGAAGGCGCAATGGACCGCGCCAGAGAAGATGCATCGAGGCTGATCCGGGTCACACTGATCAGCGGTGCCGCAGGAGCAATTCTGCTTTATCTTGCCCGCCCGCTTATTTTTACCATGGTATCTTTATCGGATACAGCCAATGTATATCTGGAACAGATGCTTTTTATTTCCTGCTATTATCTGATCGGGCAGCTGATCAATACCTGCCTGATCTGTGGAGTTTTCCGTGCAGGCGGCGATTCCAGATATGGACTGATCTGCGATATCATCTGCATGTGGGGCGTTATGGTGCCGGCCGGCTTCCTGGCTGCTTTTGTATGGAAGCTTTCACCAATAACGGTTTATTTCATCCTGTGTCTGGATGAATTCGTGAAGATGCCATTCATATTTTATCATTATAAAAAGGGAACCTGGCTGCAGAACATTACAAGAGATTTTCCGGAGAAATAAAACTTTATACCTGTACATGACAGTTCCATTCTCCGTAATTCGAAGAAAAAGCTCCCCTACACCTAAAATAATAGAAAAATACCTCATAAATAACGCCAATTCTCCGTAGACAGGTCATTTGGCATGATTACACCGTCAAATATGTAAAAATTGTCGGTGTGATCATGGATTTTTTCATGTTTACGGAGAATTGGGTTTGCGTACGGTGGTATTTGGCGGTGACTGTAGGGGAAATCGGTATTTTATATGCGAATTACGGAGAAACAGAAGCAAAATACGGATAACAGAAAAAGGACGTGTAAAAAACTTTCGTTTTTTCACACGTCCTTTTATTAAGAGCGATAGACGGGGCTCGAACCCGCGGTCTCGACCTTGGCAAGGTCGCGCGTTACCAACTACGCCACTATCG